>CABYPG010000003.1:0-160608 GCA_902520765.1 uncultured Bacteroidota bacterium | reverse complement strand
AGATTATTTTACTCATGATTATAGATATATTCCTGCAGATAAGCTTGAACATCACATTAAAATTGAAAAACACTATTGGAGTAAAGTAGCGCAGTTGCTTGTCAAAGAAGGTAAGCTCATGGGATGGGCGATGCTTCAAAAAGAAGGAGGTTCATCTAATGAGCCGAATATTTATTTTTACATCGGTATTGGAGATAAAAATAATCTAGACAATCTATATGATAATTATGCTAAGGCAAGTAAAACTGTCTTAAATTCAATAGTTTTATAACGAATCATGTAATTTATAACTATTTCAACTAAAGATAACTTTTACATATATTTATAATATGATATCATATAGAAGAGAATTTATCCAATCTTTTTCGGCTGCTTTAACAAGTCCGTTTTTAATTAGTTCTGAATTAATTGGTACTCGAAAAGCCTTAAAAGCGTCTCTAAGTCCAGGGGCCGTTGGTCTTAAATGTACAGCTAATGAATTACTAGATTTCGCAATTAAATACAAGTTTTCAGCCATAAGTCCCCCTATAAAAGAGCTGATTCAGTTTAAGGAAACTGATAAAAAGGCTTATTTAGAAAAAATGAAAAAAAATGAAATCATTTTTGACTCAGGAGGCTTACCAATTCAATTTAGAACAACAGATTCCAAGTTTAAAGAGGGTTATGATTTTTTATTAAAAAACATAGATTCAATTGTTTCTTTAAATATTTCAAGTTTTGTAACATATATCATGCCTACCCACAAAACTTTGCCCTACATGAAAAATTTCGAACAGCACAAAACTCGGTTAACTAAAATTGCAAATGTTTTAGAGGATGCTGGACTAAAATTAGGATTAGAATATGTTGGGCCAAAAACACTTATGGCAAGAGACAAATACCCCTTTTTACACAGTGCAATAGGATTAAGAGAGCTTATTGAAGCTACTGGTAAAAATAATGTCGGTTATTTACTTGATAGCTATCACACATATTGCGCTGAAGATAAAAATGAAGATCTTGATTTTTTAAAGGCTGAAGATATTATATCTGTTCAATTAAACGATGGAGTATTAGGTAGAACTGCAGCTACTCAGATGGATCTAGAGAGGGAGTTGCCAGGTGACACAGGTATAATTGACTTGGAAAACTTCTTGAATTTCATTAGAAATAAAGGTTACAAAGGGGCTGTCAGTGTTGAACCTTTCAATAAAGAACTTAACAAAATGGAGGTGGGAGCCAAACTTAAAAGGGTAAGGGCCTCGCTTTCAAAATTTGGTATATAAATTAAAAAACCCTCCATTTCGGAAGGGTTTTTTGCAAAATTTTATCCAGAATTACTCTTTAGGAGTAGTTCCAATAATAATTTCGGTTATGTTCCTGTGTGAGAAACCATCTGGAAGATTTTCATAAAATTTACCTGCCATTTCATCAGGTATATCTAATATAGCAGCCTCACCTGCCATATGTTTCATTGCATTTGCTAAAGTGTCATATATATCCCAATAAAATACATTACTTGTATTATGTTTGTCCTGAGGTGCAATGACTGTAGCAACTCCCCATCCTTTCATTCCAGATTTTTTCGAATTCTTTTTAAAGATTTTACCAGTTTGTTTTCCCATATCTAAGGCCATTTGGATATCCTTTACCTTTCCATCATTTAATATTACATATTTACCTTGGCCTGTACTAAACTGATCGTACGTTTTAAAATAATAGGTGCCGCTTCTTTCAGATTGAGATTCTTTTAATAATTCGCTTGGCTTCTTTTTAAATTTGCTTTCAAATTTATTCCAAAATGGATCCGCTTGTGCTGAAACCATTTGATCGATGCTTTCAAATCCATGAACCCAGAAATAATTGAATTTATAATCCTGAGCATGTCCAATACGCGGAACTCTTTTTAATACTGCCCAGCCTTGCATTTTACCAGAATTGACATAGTCTTGAGCTAGTTTAGAAAAATATTCTTTTTCATTGCTTTCAAAATTTGCTTGATATTTTTGTGGAATACTAACTCCATGGAGATAAAATACTCCTTGTGCTGAAATATTTACAGCAAACATTAAAAGAAAAGTTAATATAAGTTTATTAAGTGTTTTCATTTAAATTGATTTATAGTTAATAAACAGCAATATACAAATTACTCAATAAATTAATTTTTCAGAATTGTTTGCTACAAACAAAACTCATATTCAGTCTGAAGTAGTACTTACAACCATTAAAATGATTGCAAAAAATAGCTGTTTTTTTATTTATTAAATTCACTTGTTTCAATTCATAGAAGCGTTATACATGGTAGGATCAAATGCATTGTAAACTGTTTCTACCTTATCATCTTTCCATTTCATCCAAGCATAGCCTCTTATTGAAAGTTCTTCACCTGTTTTTTTACTTGTTGCTTTCCAAGTATACCAGCAATGTGTAAAAATATTTCCTGCCGGTTTACCATCTTCGTAATGCATAGTAAAAGCATCTCTATTTTCGTGGCGAATATTTTCAAAATATTGATGACCTGCTGAAAATCCTTCTGCCATTTGGGAAAAGTTTAAATCAGCGTCATTTATCATTATTTTCGCATCTGGAGTAAATAAATCAGCAACGCTGCTTAGGTTGTTATTAACATAAGCATCCATGAATGTTATCATCGCATTGGAGCGAAAATCATTTCCTTTAATTATACCTATTTGATTTTCTGCTTTTTGGGGAGTACTATTTTGTTGAGAGTTACAAGCTAAAAAAAGCATGGATATAGTTATTGCAGTAAATAAGATGTTTGTTTTCATAAAAATAAAATTTAGCTCCATCAATATACAAAGAAGTGCATGAAATTGATAAATAAGTATGTCTTAATATTTTAAAAAACCCTCCTGTTTTGGAGGGTCAATTTTTGTCATTTAAAAAGTTGAATATACTAAAGTAAGTTCCTCAGAAGGTAGTATTTCCCTTGATGCTTGAAGTCCCTCAAAAGCCTTCTTCCTTAAAAATTCATCCTCTATTATATTGTACTCTGTGCCCTGTGGCATTTCCTTTTTTGTCATAAAATTAAATGCAATGTGGGTAAAACCTGACTCTAATTTTTTTGTGTAATCATTTTTTGATATGATTTTGGCAAGACCCCAAAATTTTCTGTAACCGTCAAGAATTTGTTGCTGAGCTATAGGTTTCCAAACTGATCTTTCATAATCTTCAAAATCATCATTATTTTGTTTCATAAAATGAAAATAGCCCTTATCACCTATTTCCCATTCTAATCCTCTCCATCCAGTACCCGACACCCATTTGTAGGTTCTACTTCTGTTTTCTTTCACTATACCTTTAGAGGATAGTAATTTGTCAATTGTCTTTTGACTTTTACCCTTAAAGGCAGTTTTAGTTGACTTTTTCCAGGCGTTTGTATCAAGATTCTCATCCTGCTCCTTTGTTGTTCTTCTGAAAACGTAATATTCTGCCCAATTTTCGTCACCATCTCTAGGAGTCCTTTTCCAAACTGACCATTGAGCAATCAAATTATCTTTTACCATTTGGTCAGCAACTTTGTTCCAGTTTTTTTCATACTGGAGGTATTCATTTTCTTTACCATCTTCAAGAACGACAGCAATCATTGCTGTTGTTTGAGCATGAAAAAAGGTTGATATAAAGAATATGACTACAAAAATTAAATTTTTCATATTAATTGATTTATGATTAGAAGTTTAATATACAAATATGTTTTTAAAATTAAATGATACAGAAATAAATGAAGGAAGTCGAAAAATTAGCTAAAACTTGTATTTTTCTTCTAAAAATGTCTAAAAAAAGTCAAAAATTTGGATTTTTTATTAATAAATATGAAAAAAATAAAAATTTTACTTTTTAAATAACATACTAGAGGAGTTTTTAGGTACAAAAAATAGCAAAAAATCTTTATTTATTTTTTTTTCAATAAAA
The DNA here is from genome assembly GCA_902520765.1 of uncultured Bacteroidota bacterium. GTDB lineage: Bacteria > Bacteroidota > Bacteroidia > Flavobacteriales > Flavobacteriaceae > MS024-2A. The sequence goes on along the minus strand of CABYPG010000003.1, from coordinate 156,696 downwards.
TTAGTATATTTAAAAGGTACCTATTAAAAATTTATGAACAAAAAATTATTTTTATGCCAAAAACCAAAATTCAATATAGTAATCAAATTAAGTTTAATGCTTCAACGCAATTTGTGGACTATATAAGACAGGCGATCATTTCAAACGAGGCAAAAGATAAATTCGGTAAATATCCCACTCAAACTGAATTTATAAGAGGTGTGATTTATCAATGGATACGAAAACAAACTCCGCATATTCTGATAGATGATCTCAAGGGAGAGGTTCCAGAAATAATAGAACACAAAAAATTAAAAAAGAAATTAAATACAAGAATTTTTTAGAGATGAACTAACAATCACAATGAGAACAACTACGGGGTTCTCAAATACACGCTGAACAGTCTAATTCTTTACAAGGGGAACAATCACAATTACACATATCAAATATTTATATCTAAATAATTTATATAATTCGATGACATAAGAAATTATTTTTAATATAAAATCATTCTATATATTAGATGAATAAATTAAATCAAAATAAAATGAAAAAAGGATATTGGATAGGAAATGTAATTGAAATTAAAAATGAAGAAAGATGGAATAACTACTTGACAAAATACTTTCAAATTGAAGAAAAACATAAAAATGAACAAACTGGAAACTATTTACCTGTGCTCACAGGTCAGCCAAAAGGTAAGATTCAGGGTTCAGATTTAATGTTTGCAGCAGTTGTAGAGTTTAATAGTTTACAAGACGCTGTAGATTGTCATAATAGCAAAGAATATCAAGAAGCCTTAAATGAACTTGGCAATAATCCCGAAGAAACTGTTGTAAGAAATCTTTCCATTTTCGAGGGTAGTTAGATAGTTATCTGGGTTTTTCAGCTGCCACATCAGGATATTCTTGCTTTATAAAGTTTAAAATTTCTTTTGCTTTTTTTTGATGTTTTTTAAAAAGTCCTAGCTGTCCTACATTAACTGTTTTTACATAGTGTAGATTGCTTAAAAAAAGGCTAATCACATCTTTGTTTTTGGTATTTATTTTTGGATTTCCAGAGGGATAAACAAATTCTATATCATAAACATTCATCTCATCGAAAACCATGGGATCAAACATCACATTTATTTGATCGAATAGTCGCCTTACTAAATATTCCTCCCTTTCTTTTATGAAATCAATGAAAATAAAATTGTCGTTATATTGTAAGAGGGTATCAATTATCTTTTGGTTTTTTATTAAAATAAAATTTCCAGAATATTTTAACTCTTCATTTGTTGTATTGTTTGCCCAAAAGACCACAGGGCGAGGTAAGTATCTCGCATAATAGTAAAGATCTTTTCCATAATCATCTTGCAAACCATTATTTAAAATATATATAATTGAATCTATCCTTACTTCTCTTGTTTCTCTTCGTTGAATTACAATATCTAACTCTTTAATGTCGGTTTCAAGGTCATTAATAAATGATGCTATTATTTCTTTTTCTTTTTGTCTATCGACTAACACTTCCCTATAATTCTCAACAAAAAAACCTAGTGAAATAGCAATAAATAACATTAAAAACTCCCAAAATCTATTAACTATTTTTTTCATTTAATCGATTATTATTTAGCTGAGTGAATATACGAATCAGTCCCTAAATTTAAAATTAAGCATATACAGGTAAATAAAAGACCCTCCATATTTGAAGGGTCCTTTAATGTATTAAATATTTTATTTTATTTTTGAGAGGCCATTATTTCTTCATTCAATTGTGTTGGATCATATATCCAGGAAGCATTGACAATTTTCCCATCAACCCATTTAAATGAGACATTCACAGGGTTGGGCACATTTTTTTTAGTTCTTTTTGAAACCCCATCCCAAAGTCCCCAATTGTGACTCCATACTTGATTATTATTATTTTCATCATAAAAAGTCGTTTCAACAAAACTATACTGCATCTTAATATTTGAGTAAAATTTATGGTGCATTGAAAAACCTTCAATTATTTGACTTTTTGAAAATTCTTCTCCATTTACACTAAAGGTTGCATCATCACTAAAAATCTTTTTAAATGTTGTAAAGTCATTTTTGAAATATTCACTATTCATTTTTTTAATTGCATTAGAATACTTATCAGATGTTCTTACAGTTCCAGTTATCTCTTGAGCTAAAGAGTAAAAAGAGCTTGCAATAAATAGGAGCATAAATAAATTTTTCATTTTAATTGGTTTATGGTTAATAATATGTAATATACAAATAAGTCTCATACAATTTAAAATTAAGAGGATATGACCAGTTTTTTAACTTTTAACTTCATACTTTTCTTCCATTGGAATAAAATCGATTTCTAAATATGCACCGCTTGCATTATCATCTGAAACTATTTGAGGTTTTCCTTTAATAATTTCAATAGAGTTTCGATGTATATGACCAGCAAAAATTCCAATCACATTAGATGAATCAAAAACCTTTTTATAAAATTCAAACGTTGTTTTAGTATGACCATTTTCTGGCCATTTGGAACGTCTTTCTAATTCAAAATTACGGTCAGTTTCAGCTCCCCAAAATGGGTTTCCACATCCAAATGAAATATTTTTCCCTGGAGCGTACATTGGTATATGAATCAACAAAACAATAGGCATATCAGATTCAACATGTTTTGAAAAAAAATTTAGTTGTTCGTCTTTTATTTCATATGTTGAATTATCAATGGCTAAAAACCTAATTCCTTTTATATCATATGCTGCCATTAAGGGGTTATTCCCTTGATATAAAGGTGTTAATCTTTTTTCTATCCATTTATCACGAAGTGAATCAAGACTGCCATCCATCCCTTCGTAATGCCAATCGTGATTTCCCGCTATGTAAATATATGGAATCCCAATCGCCTCTATTTCAGATAAAACCCATTCAATTGCAAGTTCAGACGGAAAACTAAATATATCACCTACTAAAGTGATAACATCTGCATTTGATTCTTTAGCAAAAGTTATTGCTTGCTTAAAGGCTTTCTTAGGATTTGTTTTTTCTCCTGTTTTGAAATGCTTTGTTTGATTATAAGCTTTAGCCATTCGGCGACTGAAGTTTAAAAAGGGGATTCCTCTTTCATCATCCATAAAAAGATGTGTATCTGCAATATGAATTATTTTTATTTTTTCTTTAATGACATTACTATAAAAAGAAACTTTTTCCTGATCCAAAGTTACATATGTCTCTATGGATTGTTCCGTTTTTGTTGATTCTAATTGATGAAGTGAAATCGCTGGAAATCCAAGTCCTGAAGCTATAGTTGTTGATCCCTGTATAAATTTTCTTCGTTTCATTAAGAAGTATTAATAAACTCTTAAATAACTAATATACATATTATACTATTGTCAATTTTTTTGTAGAAAAAAAATTAAGATGTATTTATTAAGTTATTATACTTCTGACTTTTGGATTACTCGAGGGAATATAAAAATCCCCTATAAGGTGCTAGGGGATTTTGAATAAAATTTACTAGTAGCTTTTTATAAGAACTCGAGTAAATGATTTTGAATATTGTGCTGCAGCGTCAAATACTTTTGCAAATTCTGCAAAGGCCACACTTTCTTTTTTGCTTTGTGGTCCAAAATTAAATGCATCATTTAAATCAGAGTAAGTTCCATAAATATAAACACTCTCACCGTTTTCTGTACCATGAACTATTTGGCCCATGCCAACAAATCCATCAAAATTATATGATTTTATTAGTTTACCAAAAGCCTCAATCATTGATGGTAATTTTGGGTTAGTTGCCTTAAAAACCCAAGCTTGTCCAATAGGATAATTAGTTTCCGAACCGTTTGTAATTAGACTTTTGCCCGCAGAGGCTCTACTGCTTTTTACATAATTACTCATTTTAGATATGTACAAGTCCCAATTTTCTCCTTTGAGTGAGTTTCTAAAATCAGCAAGAGATTGAGAGGAATTACTTGCAATACTTATAATGTGCGTAGCTTTTTCACTAGGCCCTTTTAAAGGAATTGAAGAAAAGTTAACTGTTACATCAGATGACTTTTCGTGATTTGAATAGAAACCATCAACAAGACCAGCTACTGTTGAGGCATTTTTTCCCTCTACCTCTAACATAACGTTGTACCAGAAAACATTTTGTGAAAATGTTAATGAACTAAATAGGATACTAAATAATATAAAAACGTTTTTCATTTTAATTGATTTATAGTTAATAATGATCAATATACAAATTAGTCTCTTAACATAATGATGAGGATACACCAGTGATTCATGCAATATAATTTGGAAAGTGGTATTTGGGTGTTTTAGAGTTTATAAAATCTGTAAAATTTATATCCTAGAATGAGATGTGAAAAATACTTTTTATATCAATAAAAAAGTCCTTCAGAAAGATATTTGAGTCCTGTATCGCAAGCTACAGCAACCACCTTTGATTTTGGCCCTAAACTCTTAGATAATTTAATCGCTCCTGCTACATTCATACCGCTGGAAGTACCACAAAATATTCCTTCCTTCGAAGCCAGTTCTTTACAAGTCTGCCTTGCTAAGGATTCTTCAATTGAAATAACATCATCAACATATTCAGAGTTATAAATAGCAGGAATAAACCCAAGGCCAACCCCTTCAACATTATGAGCACCTTTAATTCCTTTTGATAATATTGGCGAACTAGCAGGCTCAAGGGCAATGACTTTAGAATGAACGCCATTATCTTTGAATGATTTTGCTATTCCCATTAACGTTCCTGCTGTTCCAATCGTGTCACAAACAGCATCTACTTTTCCGCCAAGTTGTTGAAGTATCTCATCTCCAAGAGGAACAAAACCTTCAATAACGTCCATATTATTAAGTTGATCCGTAAAAAATGTATCAGGTTCAATAGAAATTTCTTCAGCCCTATCAATCATCTTTCCAATAAGTTCTTTGGTGATTTTTCCATCCTCACTTTTAATAACTTCTATATCTGCTCCCAAGGCTCTCATCAAGCCAATTTTTTCTTTCCCAAAAACATCAGCAGTAATCAACCTGAAACGATATCCTTTTATCGCACAAACAAATGCTAATCCAGCTCCAGTACTTCCTCCAGAGTACTCAACAACAGACATTCCTTCTTTTAAATCACCTCTTTTTTCTGCTCCTTCAATCATAGAAAGGGCCATTCTATCTTTTTTTGATCCTGTTGGATTATTTGCCTCCAGTTTTACATAAACTTCGCCACAACCTGATGGAATAATTTTCTCAAGTTTTACAATTGGTGTATTACCAACCGTTTCTAAAATATTTTTCATTTGATTGATTATTAATAAATAAGAAAACGCAAATTAGTCATTAAACTTCATCAAGAAGATATGCCAATGAAAAAACCCTCCACTAGGGAGGGCATGTTTTATTTCAAAATCTAAAATTAATTATCAAAAACTATTGTTTAGTTTTTAGAATTTCTACTTCAAAATCTTTAACTACTTCTCCAGGACCTCTTTCGGAAAGGAGTTTTTTAGCTTTTGAGGATTTGCTAATTTTATCTGTAAGCATTAGATGATCCATCCTATCTTTGCCTGTAACTGCTACCCAGTGTGTAGCTCCATCAGGTCTATTTATGTCATATGTCCCAAATCCAACTACTCTCCCTTCAAAATCTGAACTAAATTCTTTTACAAAATTATCGTGCCCTTTTTTAAACTGAGATTCGTTAACACCCTTTAAGTTCCATATATGTCCAAATGGATTTTTTTCAAACACTCCAGGCTGCCAACTAAGCATTCTCCCAGAAGATAACGATCCCCATTCTTCAACATAATTATTCATCTGAGCCCAAAAAGCAGTATTTTTATCTGGACTTATATCCCCTTCATCAAAAAGATCTACACCTAGTGTACTAAGCCATACCATTCTATGTGTCATACCATCGCTTCTTCCTGCCCATAAGCGTTCAAGAATTACTGCTCCCTGATTAATTTTAACACCTTCAAAAATTTTATCAAAAGCTTCAGCGATGTCATTCTGTGTATGATCTTTTGCTTTAATTTCTATAGCTACAAATGCAGTTGTTTGTGCTTCTAATTTTGTTAAAGCGGTTAGAAATAATAATAAAAATATAAGTTTTTTCATTTTAATTAATTTATGGTTAATAGGCAACAATATACAAATTAGTCTCTAAATTTAATGAAGAGGATATGCCCATGATATAAAAACTCTCCACTTGGGAGGGTATTATATCTTAATAGTAAATTGTTATTTAGCAGCAGCTTCTGTAATATCTGATGTAGGGTCAAAAATCCAATTCTCCATTACAATTTTTCCATCAACCCACTTAAATGATGCGTTAAATGGATTACTCCAATTTCTTTTTGTCTTATTGCCTTTAGCAGACCAACCACCCCATATATGTGACCACACCATATTATTGTTGTTTTCATCATACACTGTAGTTTCAACAAACATCCATTCTAATTTGATATTACTGTAGATTTTATGATGAGAGCTCCATCCTTTTTTAACAGTTGACTTATTTGCTTCAATTCCGTTTAAATCGAAAACAGCATCTTCAGCGTGTATTTCTTCATATGTGTCAAATTTATTTTGTAGATATTCATTCATATAAGCTTTTATCGCTTTTGAGTATTTGTCATCAGTTGTTGTTTTACCCGTAGTTCCTTGAGAGAATGAAAAAGTTAGAGTTAATAGAAATAATAATGTAAATAGATTTTTCATTTTAATTGATTTATGGTTAATAAGTAACAATATACAAATTAGTCCCTTAATTTAATAGATCAGGATATGCCTATAGTATAAATTAAAACAATTTGGACAGTGATATATACAAGTTGGTAGTTTTCAATAATTTTTGTTTCATTTTAGTTATATTTTTAAGTAACATAAAACACAAACAATTATGAAAAAACTATTTTTGTTTTTTACACTTGCATATACTTCGTTTTTTGTTGCACAGGAAACTCAAATAATAAAATATCCCTGTAGTTTAATAGCTGACAATTATAAAATAAATAAGGGTTTAAGTAAATGGCCAAAATTTAAAAAAGGTCAAACTTTAAAAATAAACAGTTTTATAAATTACCAATATCCTACAGAGGACAGTAAATTAAATTCAGAATGGTTTGAACAAAGAAGACCCTGGTGGACTAAAATTGAAAATGATCCATGGAGTGAGTACCCTTTTTTTGGTGAAAAATTTATACCCCCAAAATTAGATTTTAAAAAAAATGTTGATGACAATTTAAGGTGGAAATGTGGCTATTCGTATATGATTGACATACCTGTAAATTTTAAAAATAATAAAACCTATCCTTTAGTAATATTTTTACACGGAGGAATTGATACAGATCAAAAAAAGTTTTTGTGGTATGAGAGACAAAGAAAATCATTTTACATGTCAGAAGATGATCCGTATATAATTGCAGCCCCCATCAAGCTTGGTTGGGATTGGGATCCTAAAAAGGTAATTGATATAATTGAGGATATTAAAAAAAATCTAAAAATTGATCCAAATAGAATTTATCTAACTGGCTTAAGTATGGGGGGTAGGGGAACTTTTATTGTTGCATCTCAATATCCCAAAGTATTTGCATCAATATTGGCTCTTTCACCACACCATACCCCATATAGTTATATTGAATTAATAGATAAAGTTAAAGACATCCCCATTCTCATAAGTCATGGAGATTCTGACAGAGTTTCATCATTTTTTATTGCAGAAAAAATGTACAAAGGACTAAAAGATGTTAGCGCTCAAGTTACTTTTAAACCTCGGTTAGGAATTGGTCACTGGGGTTGGGAGTCATTCTACAGTAATAGTGAAAATATAAATTGGCTCTTGTCTTGGAGAAAAAAGTTAGAATAATTGATATGTTAGATCACATCAACCACAAATCTAACAACCACTATTCTTTCAATTTTACATATATTAGATTCTTAATTATAAATCAATCATAATGAAAAAATATTTATTGTTAGTTACAATCATGTTTGCATCTTGTGCAGAGCAAAAACAAGAACCAAAAACTGCAGGTTATTCTATTAGAGGTGAAGAGGAATCTTATATGATTGGTTCAGATGAAACCACAGATTTTATAAGAAAATGGGCAGATGCTCATAATGAAAGGGATATGGAATCAATTTTATCCATGGAAAAAGCAGATATTAAAATAGAGCTACCGGATGGAACAGTGATTAATGGCCAAGATGAACATTCTAAAGTTCTTGAATCATTTTTTGCTAATAATGTGACTTGGAAACCATATTGGATGTTACCATACAACTCAGTTGTAGCTAAAGAAAAATGGGTAATTGCAGGTTTTGCATTAACATCAAATGTAGATGGAGAAGAAAATGTAGTATTACATATGGGAGATATTCAACTTGAAGATGGTTTAGTTAGTAGAATCATTGTTTATGAAAATCAAAGACCAAAAAAGAAATAACCCCTAAAACTTAATTGTAAGAAAAAACCCCTCACCGTAGTGAAGGGCTTTGAATGCTTGTTGTGTCATGTGTAGTGTAGCGGCTAAGCTTGCTCCCCCTCTTGGGCTCGAACCAAGGACCCTCTGATTAACAGTCAGATGCTCTAACCAACTGAGCTAAGGAGGAATGTAACTAGATATAGAGCTATATGAATCAAAACATATTTTATTCTACAAATAGGTCAGCAAATATAATATTTTTTGTTCTTTGATTTGAATGTGTATTTCAAATAAAAAAAAAATAATACATTGTAAAGTGTAGTTGTGCAAATTATTAATATGAGACCATTTTCAAAATTTATTAGATTGTTAAATTGAAAACAAAATTTTGATTATTTAAATTGAAATGAAAACATTTACTCTTTTATTTATACTTTATCAATCTATTTCTATGGCTCAACAATATGAAACACAAAGTTTTGACCTAATTAAGAAAGTTGATGAAGCTGAAATCCGTTTCTATCCACCCGCTGTCAAAATAAGATCATCTAGAAAAAATGGGTTTGGAGCCTTGTTTGGTTACATATCAGGTAGAAATTCAAGGGATCAAAAAATTGCTATGACAACCCCGGTATATCTAGGAAAAAATGAAGACAATGAAATGATGGAATTTGTGCTTCCTAGATCAATTGACAAAAGTAACGCACCCGAACCTCTGTCAGAAAAAGTTGAAGTTTATGAATCTAGATCTGGTTATTATATTGCTCATTCTTTTGGAGGATATGCTTTCGACTGGGCAGTAACTAAAGTTAGGAAAAATTTGGAAGAAATAGCATTTAGAAATAAAATAAAATTAATTGGTGACCCAATTGTATTGGTCTATAATTCCCCCTATAAAATAATTAATCGTAAAAATGAAGTCCTGTTCGAGGTTGATTTTGAATCAATAGGTAAAAAAGATTCTAAGTGAAAATTGCCCTGTAAATATCATTCCCATTAGCATATAAAACTAATGACAAAAGCAAAAAGAATCCAAACATTTGTGCATATTCCATAAACTTGTCGTTCGGTTTTCTTCCAGTAACAATCTCATAAAAAAGAAACATCACGTGCCCGCCATCAAGTGCAGGAATAGGTAATATATTCATGAAAGCTAAAATAATAGATATTAATGCTGTACTTGACCAAAAGCCTTTCCAGTCCCATTGACTAGGAAACATATTACCAATTGCCCCAAACCCTCCTAGTTGCGAAGCTCCTTTGGGTGTAAATATATACTTAAATTGTGCGATATAATCTCTTAAGGTCCAATACCCATAGTCAAAACCCTCAACTATACTTTCGCCTAAACTTAATTTCTCTAATTCAAAGGAGAAAAAGTCTGTTTTTGGATAAACCCCTAAAGTACCGTCCCCCCTTGTTACTGTACTAAATGAAATGGCACTTTGATTTCTTTCAACAACTAAATCAATTTCTTTAGAATCTTTTGTCATATTATTTTTAAAGTCACTCCAACTGGAAATTTTATTGCCATTCAAACTTAGTATTTTATCATTTGACAGAAGTCCAATTTTACTTGCTGGGGAATTTGGAATAACACTGTCAATCATAGCGGGGAAGACAGGAACAAATGGAATCATTTGACCAGATTCAAAAATTTGAGTACCAATATCGTCTGGTATATAAATTGTAGCTAGACCCCCATTTTTTCTTCTTACTCTCACTTCATTAACCTCCCGAAGTAAAAAATATTTATTAATGTCTAACACATTTTCTAAGCTTTCCCCATCTACACTCAGAATTTGATCTCCTGTTTCAAAACCTAGCTGGGAAACAATAGGTGTAGGCTCTAAGCCCAATGGCAAGTCTTCTGATGCCAGGGTGTATTTCCCCCATACAAAGAGTATCATCATATAAATCAGAAATCCGAGAATAAGATTAACAGTTACTCCTCCTAGCATTATGATTAAACGTTGCCATGCTGGTTTGGATCTAAATTCCCATGGCTTTGGAGGTTGTAACATTTGTTCCTTATCCATACTTTCATCTATCATACCTGATATTTTAACATAACCTCCTAGTGGTAACCATCCTATACCGTAAGTAGTTTCACCTATTTTCTTTTTTAGTAGGGCAAATTTGACATCAAAAAAAAGAAAGAATTTTTCAACTCTTGTCTTGAAAATACGAGCTGGGATAAAATGCCCTAACTCATGTAGTATAATTAGTAAGGATAAGCTCAAAAGCAATTGAACAGCTTTAACAATAAAAGGGCTCATAATAAAATTTTAAGGAGCAAAATTAGTACAATCGATACCATAATAAAAATGAAATTCAATTGGATTTAAATTAGTTTTTAAATATTAGGCTAAATATAGATTATAAATACTCTAAATTTGCGAAAAAATGAGGCTTATGATTAAATTCTTTGATCGCTACAAAACTTTTTTTGCAATAATGACAGGTATTTCATCTGTTATTCTTCTGCTGTTTTATAATGCTCTTAAACCAGAAGAAAAATTACCTGTGTACCAACCAGCATCGGTGAATTACGAATTGGTGGACCAAAGCTTGCAACACATCAAAAAGTTTCATAAAATAGGCTCTTTTTCTCTAACTAATCAAAATGGTCTAAATATAACAGAACAGGATTTTAAAGATAAAATTTATATTGCAGATTTTTTCTTTACCACCTGCCCAGGAATATGTCCAAAGATGACTGCGAATATGGGATTGATACAAGAAGCTTTTAAAGAGGATAATCAAGTCAAATTAGTTTCTTTTAGTGTCACACCAGAAATAGACTCTGTCCCTAAGCTTAAAAAATATGCGATTGAAAAAAGGGTCATAGACTCTAAATGGAATCTTTTGACTGGTGATAAAAAACATATCTATGACTTAGCACGAAAGTCATTTTTTGCAGCGAAAAATGATGGCGATGGTGGAAAAAATGATATGATACATACTGAGAATTTCATTTTAGTTGATCCAGATAAACGTATTAGAGGATTTTATGACGGTACGGACACTTCTGAAATGAAATCCCTACTTTATGACATCCGAGTTCTAAAAAAGGAGTACCCTAGTTCTTAATTTTATATCAGTTGATAAATTTTGGAACGTAATTTCCCTACTTTTACTCTTTAAAATCATTCTAGATAGTGATCCCGTTAAGTCAGCTAAAATTTGGTGAAAATGCATGTATCGAATCAATTGAAATTGATAAAATCCCGTTAAAACTAATTGAAATGGGCTGTTTACCCGGCAACTTTATTACAATAATTCAAAAAGCTCCATTTGACGACCCACTATACCTAAAAGTTGATGAGACCCATCTTGCAATAAGAAAAGAAACGGCCAAATTCATTTTTGTTAAGCTAATCAAATAAAATATGAGCAAGTCTCTTAATATTGCATTGTTGGGAAACCCAAATACTGGAAAAACATCTCTGTTTAATAGTCTAACCGGTCTATCTCAAAAGGTGGGAAATTATCCAGGTGTTACAGTTGAAAAAAAAGTTGGAGTATGCAAGCTTGATAGGACAACAAAAGGATATTTTATTGACTTACCTGGAACATACAGTATAAATTCTTCATCAATAGATGAAAGTATAGTTGTTGAACTTCTTCTAAACAAAAACAACAAAGATTATCCAGATTTAGCTTTGGTAATAGCCGATGTTGAAAACTTAAAAAGAAACTTGTTACTATTTACTCAAATTAAAGACTTGGGAATACCAACTATACTTGTCATTAATATGGCAGATCAAATGAAACGTAAAGGTATTTCATTAGATATACCAATTTTGGAGCAAACGCTTGAAACCAAAATTGCCCTCGTGAGTACACGTAAAAACACTGGCTTAGACGAATTGAAAAAATTAATTTTGAACTACGGGATTATTTCTAATAAACCGCTTGTTCAAATTAATTCTATTGATAAAAAATACTTTGAAAATCTTGAAAACGCTTTTCCTGGACAATTACTTTACAAACTTTGGTTAATTATAACACAGGATGCAAATTTTGGAGCAATTCAGAGAACCCTTATATCAGATATTTCAAAATTTCAAACAAAATCTAAATCTGAAATCAAACGTCTTCAACAAAAGGAAACAATTAAACGCTACCAATTTATTAATAGTGTTTTAAAAAAGGGGTTACAAATTGATAAAGCATCTGCAACTGATTTTAGAAGTAAATTAGATAGAGTTCTTATTCACAAGTTTTGGGGTTATCTAATTTTCTTTTCAATACTTATGATAATATTTCAATCTATTTTTAGTTGGAGTAAAGTGCCAATGGATTTTATTGATAATTGTTTTAATTATTTGAGCAGTGTAGCTTCAAATAATTTACCAAGTGGTGTGTTTACAGACCTTTTATCACAAGGAATTATTCCAGGCCTTGGTGGAATAGTAATTTTCATTCCTCAGATTGCATTTTTATTTCTTTTTTTGTCTATACTCGAAGAAACAGGTTACATGAGTAGGGTTGTATTTTTAATGGACAGAGGATTACGTCGTTTTGGTCTTAGCGGAAAAAGTATTATCCCTTTAATTTCTGGAACAGCCTGTGCTATACCAGCAATAATGTCAACAAGAAATATTGAGTCTTGGAAAGAGCGCTTAATTACTATTTTAGTTACTCCATTTACTACATGCTCGGCACGCTTACCAGTTTATGCAATACTAATTGCTCTCGTAATTCCTGATGGTTACTTTCTCGGCTTTAGTTATAAAGGGTTGATGTTAATGTTTTTATATTTGATTGGTTTTCTTATGGCACTAGGAATTGCTTGGATCCTAACTACTACCCTATCAATTCATTCAAAGAGCTACTTTGTTATTGAATTACCTAATTATAAGATTCCATTAATTAAAAATGTTGCTCTAACTGTATGGGAAAAAACAAAAAGTTTTGTGGAAGGAGCTGGAAAAATAATATTAGCGATTTCCATTTTACTTTGGATTTTAGCTTCATATGGTCCTGGTGAAAATTTTAATCAAGCTGAAAATATTATTCAAAATAAATATCCTGAGCTTGCAGAAAAAGAAATAGAATTAAAAACCAACTCATTTAAATTAGAGAATTCATATGTAGGGGTTTTGGGAAGATCAATAGAACCTATAATAACCCCATTGGGTTATGATTGGAAAATTGGAATAGCAATAATCACCTCCTTTGCTGCAAGAGAAGTTTTTGTGGGAACACTCGCAACTATATATAGTGTTCAGAATGACGATAACGATACTATTAAAAATAAAATGGCTTCAGAAATAAGGAAAGATGGGAAGTTATTATTTAATTTAGCAAGTGGAACTTCGTTAATGATTTTTTATGCTTTTGCCATGCAATGTATGAGCACACTTGCTGTTGTAAAAAAGGAAACTAACTCATGGAAATGGCCACTGGGCCAGCTATTCTTCATGACAATATTAGCTTATTTCATTTCATATCTAACTTATCAAATTTTATCATAATGGATTGGATACAAGGCTTTTTAGTTTTTCTGTCAGGAATATGTGCACTACTATTTTTATTCAGAAAGTTTTTTTTTAAGAGCAAGCTAGCAAATAAAAAAGGTTGTGATCATAATTGTGATTGTCATTAATATTAAGTATCTAAAATTGTTATAAATTCTTTTTTGCTAATCTGTATAATATAAAATCTTATATCTTTAGATACACAAATTGAAATAAACTTAACAATGACTAATTCTAACAGATTATTTTATGGTAGCTGTTTCGCCTTAATAACTACAGCACTCTCATTTAGCATTCGTGCTGGTATTTTACCTCAGCTTGGTGAAGAATTTCTTCTCGATGCCCAACAACTAGGATTTATAAATTCAATGTGGTTTCTTGGTTTCCCTATATCAATGATATTAGGGGGTCTTTTTTATCATACAATAGGTCCAAAACGTATCATGCAATTTGCATTTTTGACTCATACCATTGGTATTATTCTGACTATTTATTCTGGAGGTTATTCGGGTTTACTTCTTTCGACACTTTTAATTGGAATAGGAAATGGTTGCACTGAAGCAGCCTGTAATCCAATGATTGCTGACGCATATGAAGGAAAAAAAATGAATACTTTGCTCAATAGATTTCACATGTGGTTTCCTGGAGGAATAGTAATTGGAAGTGTTGTCTCCTTACTTATGACAAATGCGGGTTTAGGATGGCAAGCACAGATTTGGTTAATTATGATTCCTACAATAATTTATGCTTACCTTTTTATGGGTCAAGAATTTCCTAAGCCTAAAGTGGAAGCTGCAGCATCTGTTAGTGAAAATTTAAAAGCAATGGCATCTCCTGTCTACTTATTTATCTTGGCTTGTATGGCATTGACTGCTATTTCTGAATTCGGACCACAACAATGGACAAGCCTTATAATGTCTAATAGTGGTGCACATCCTATGGTTATTCTTGCTTTAATAACTGGTTTAATGGCCGTAGGTCGTTATTTTGGAGGGGACATTGTGCACAGATTAGATCAAACTGGTGTTCTCCTTGGTTCTGCTGTTTTAGCCTCAATAGGTATTTTTCTTTTCAGTACTCAAACAGGTACTATGGTTTATGTAGCAGCTATATTTTTTGCTATGGGTATTTGTTATTTCTGGCCAAATATGATTGGTTTTGTAGCTGAAAAAATTCCTGCTAGTGGTGCATTAGGAATGTCAATTGTTGGAGGTATGGGAATGTTTTCAACTTCTATTTTCCAACCTATCATTGGTTCATGGATTGATCAATCTACTGAAATACAAAAATCTTCTGGGCTTTCAGGTCCAGATCTAGACCTAGCCGTGGGACAAGAAACTCTAACATATATGATCTCTTTTCCAGGAATCCTTATAATTCTATTTACAATACTTTATTTTTGGCAAAAGGGAGCCTCTAAAGTACCAACAGCATAGAGTATTAAAAACCACCTTTTAGGTGGTTTTTAGTTATTCATTAAGTCTTCAATCTCTTCGGCTTCAATTGGTATGTTCGACATTAAATTTAGTGGAGCCCCAGATTTTTGAATTACAACGTCGTCTTCCAAACGGATTCCTAAACCTTCTTCTGGTATATATATTCCAGGTTCAACGGTAAAGACCATATTAGTCTCCATAGGCAAATGTAAAAGGCCGTAATCATGTGTATTTAAACCTAAATGGTGTGAAGTTCCATGCATGAAATATTTTTTATATGCTGGGTTTTTATTGGTTTCGTTTTGAACATCCGATTTGTCTAAAAGACCCAATTTAAGTAGCTCTGAAGTCATGATTTTTCCAACTTCTACATGAAAATCTTTCCAAATAACACCAGTCCTTAAGAGTTTTGTAGCTTCATTTTTTACAAATAAAACAGCATTATAAATCTCTTTTTGACGTTTAGTAAACCTCCCTGAAACAGGTAACGTCCTTGTTAGATCAGCTGAATAATTTCCATATTCTGCAGCAACATCCATAAGTATTAATTCACCCGATTTACATTGCTTATTATTTTCTATATAATGTAAAATGTTGGCATTTGAACCTGAAGCAATTATAGGTTCATATGCAAATCCCCTAGATCTGTTTCTGATGAACTCGTGTATCAACTCTGCTTCAATTTCATACTCCCATACTCCAGGTTTTACAAATGATAATATTCGGCGGATACCTTTTTCAGTTATATCACAGGCTATTTGTATTTGTTGAATTTCTTTTTGTGTCTTAACAGCCCTTAATTCCTGTAATATTGGATTGCTTTTAGCAGTTTTATGTGCAGGGTAATTATCCCTACACCATTTAATAAACCGATCCTCCCTAGTCTCTGTTTCAACATTCTGACGATAATGTTCGTTGGTGTTAAAATAAAAAGTTTCACATTGAGTACTTAATTGTTGAAAAATACTCTTAAAATCGTCTAACCATAAAATTGTTTCAATACCACTTAACTCTCGAGCTTGTTCTTTATTTAATTTAGCACCTTCCCAAATAATAATCTTTGAGTTTGTTTTTCTTACAAATAAGATTTCTCTATACTTAGGATTCAAAGAGTCAGGAAATAGGAGAAGAATTGTCTGTTCTTGATCAATACCAGATAAATAAAATATATCTCGGTGTTGATGGAAAGGTATAGTGCTGTCAGCGCTAATAGGATAAATATCATTTGAATTAAATACCGCTAAACTTTTTGATTTCATTTGACTCGTAAAAGTCTTTCTGGTCTTTTTGTAAAAAGAGTTTGAAATGGGTTTATATTTCATCTGATATTTTTTACGAAGATAATAGTTTTTAAACCCTAATTTGTTTAACTATTTTATCAAAAAAAACATTATTTCAAAAATAAAATTCAACAAATTTTTTAAATAGTCATTTATTTGTTCATAAAAGGTAAAAATTATGAAAACAGGTTTGCTGCTAAGCGTTTATGCCTTAATTTTGAATAACAAATTGAAAAACTTATGAGCTTAACTGCCTCTTCAATAGGAAGAAAAGTAGCAATGGCACTCTCAGGAATATTTTTAGTGCTTTTTCTAGCTCAGCACTTTAGCATTAATCTACTTTCTGTTTTTAGTGAATCATTGTTTAATCAAGTCTCACATTTTATGGGAAACAACCCTATTGTCCAATTTATTCTTCAACCTATTTTAATTTTTGGCGTTTTGTTTCATTTTGTTATGGGATTTGTTTTAGAACTCCAAAATTCGAAATCACGCTCAACAAGTTATTCCGTTTACAAAGGAAAAACTAACGCTTCTTGGATGTCACGTAATATGATTCTCTCGGGAATTGTAATCTTATCTTTCCTTGGTTTACATTTTTATGATTTTTGGGTTCCAGAAATGAATTACAAGTATGTTCAAGTTTTACCACTTGACCAAAACAGATATTTTGAAGAACTTGTCCATAAATTTGAAAGTCCTGTTAGAGTAATTATTTACGCTTTTTCTTTCATTTTTTTAAGCCTTCACTTACTTCATGGATTTGCTTCATCTTTCCAGTCTGTGGGACTAAACAACAAGTACACTAAATCAATAAAATCTTTTACTACTGCATTTTCAATAATCGTTCCTATCGGTTTTGTTTTTATTGCCGTATTTCATCATATAAATAAATTTTAATATGGCTAAACTCGAATCAAAAATTCCAAACGGTCCTGTTGCTGAAAAGTGGACAAAACATAAGGGTAAGATAAATTTGGTTAGCCCAGCAAATAAACGCTTAATTGATATTATCGTTGTAGGAACTGGCTTAGCCGGTGCATCTGCATCAGCAACCCTTGCTGAATTGGGATATAACGTAAAAAGCTTCTGTTTTCAAGATTCGCCTAGAAGAGCACACTCTATTGCTGCACAAGGTGGAATAAATGCTGCAAAAAATTATCAGGGGGATGGAGATTCAACATATCGTTTGTTTTACGACACCATTAAAGGTGGCGACTATAGATCTCGAGAGGCAAATGTTCATCGTTTAGCAGAAGTATCAACTAATATAATCGATCAGTGTGTCGCTCAAGGTGTTCCTTTCGCTAGAGATTATGGTGGATTATTAGATAACCGGTCTTTTGGCGGTGTTCTGGTTTCAAGGACATTTTATGCAAAAGGCCAAACTGGGCAACAGCTTCTTTTGGGTGCTTATTCTGCTATGAACAGGCAAATTGGTCGTGGAAAAATTCAAATGTTCAACCGACATGAAATGATGGACATAGTTATTATTGACGGTAAAGCACGTGGAATTATAACAAGAAACTTAGTTAACGGTAAGGTAGAGCGCCACGGAGCACACGCTGTAGTTATTGCTTCTGGAGGCTATGGAAACGTATTTTTCTTGTCTACAAATGCGATGGGAAGTAATGTGTCTGCAACATGGAAAATTCACAAAAAAGGGGCATATTTTGCAAATCCTTGTTTTACTCAAATTCACCCCACCTGTATCCCAGTATCTGGTGACCACCAATCAAAACTTACACTAATGTCGGAATCCTTAAGAAATGATGGTAGAATATGGGTGCCTAAAAAGCTAGAAGACGTGAAAGATATCCGTGAAGGAAGCCTTAAACCTACAGAGATTAAAGAAGAAGACAGAGATTATTATCTAGAGAGACGTTATCCTGCATTTGGAAATTTAGTACCTAGGGATGTTGCTTCCAGAGCGGCAAAAGAGCGCTGTGATGCTGGATTTGGTGTAAATAAAACAGGTGAAGCAGTTTATCTAGATTTTGCTTCTGCAATAACACGTTATGGAAAAGAACAAGCTCATGTAAAAGGTTTAAATGAAGATGACCCAATTTTAGTGAAGAAATTAGGACAACAAGTGGTTCGCGCAAAATATGGTAATCTATTTCAGATGTATGAAAAAATTGTTGACCAAAATCCTTATGAAACACCTATGATGATTTATCCAGCTGTTCATTATACCATGGGTGGTGTTTGGGTTGACTATAATTTAATGACAACTATTCCTGGCTGTTATGCGATTGGTGAAGCTAATTTTTCGGACCATGGAGCTAACCGCCTTGGAGCGTCAGCTTTAATGCAAGGACTAGCTGACGGATATTTTGTTCTTCCTTACACAATAGGTGATTATCTTGCAGATGACATTCGTACTGGTCCCATTGATACTAATCACCCTGAATTCGAAAAAGCCGAGGCTGCAGTTAATGCTCAAATCGAAGGTTTTATAAGTAATCACGGAAAAAATTCAGTTGATTTTTATCACCGTAAACTAGGAAAAATAATGTGGGATAAATGTGGAATGTCAAGAAATGAAAAAGAGTTAAAGGAAGCAATTAATGAGATTAACGAATTGCGTGAAGATTTTTATAAAAATGTAAATATCCCGGGTAAATCTAACGAATTTAATGAGCAATTAGCAAAAGCAGGGAGAGTTGCAGACTTTTTAGAACTCGGTGAGCTTTTCGCCAAAGATGCGCTTGAAAGAACAGAATCTTGTGGAGGACACTTTAGAGAAGAATCGCAGACACCTGAGGGTGAAGCATTGAGGGATGATAAAAATTTTACATTTGTCTCTGCATGGGAATCTAAAGGAAATCCATCTAAGGCAAAGCTTCATAAGGAAGATTTAAAATATGAGGAAATTGAAGTAAAGACTAGATCTTACAAATAAAGACAAAAAAACTAGATATGAATTTAACTTTAAAAGTTTGGCGGCAACCTAATTCAGAAACGAAAGGAAAGATAGAAACATATAAAATTAAAGATGTTTCTCCAGACATGTCTTTTTTAGAAATGATGGATGTTTTGAATGAGCAACTAATGTCCGAAAAAATAGATCCAATTGCATTTGATCATGATTGTCGTGAAGGTATTTGTGGAATGTGTTCTATGTTCATTAACGGCGAAGCACACGGTCCAGATCGATTAGTTACTACTTGTCAACTGCATATGCGTAAGTTTAAAGATGGAGACACCATAACAATTGAACCTTTTCGAGCAAAGGCATTCCCAGTAATCAAAGACTTAGCGGTTGACCGCTCAGCATTTGATCGAATTCAACAGGCAGGAGGGTTTGTATCAATAAACACTTCCGGAAATACTCAAGATGCAAACTCAATTCCTATTGACAAACATGACGCTGACAAAGCTTTTGATTCAGCTACATGCATTGGTTGTGGTGCCTGTGTTGCTACATGTAAAAATGCATCTGCAATGTTATTTGTTTCAGCAAAAGTTTCTCAATATGCCTTACTCCCTCAAGGTAAGGTGGAGGCTACAGATAGGGTACTTAATATGGTTAATCAAATGGACGAGGAAGGGTTTGGAAATTGTACTAATACAGGTGCTTGTGAAGTGGAATGTCCTAAAGGTATTTCGCTTGAAAATATTGCAAGAATGAATCGAGAATATTTATTTGCAAGCCTTAAGGGTTAATCATCCTATGTAAAGAAGAAAGCTTCTTCTTAATATTTATTTTAATTAACTGGTCTATTCCCAAAAGTTCACTTTTAATATCTTTTAAAAACTCTGAGTCAGAAAATACGTAATGCCCACATATTCTTACGAGGCTTTCTTTTTGATGAATTGGATCAAAATCCTTGCTAACCCACTTTACCCATTTTTTAGAATTGTAACAGATTTGCCAAAATTTATCAAATAGATCCCTCCTTTTTTTAATCTTATTTAAGTATGTATCTGTTTCGATTAATCCAAATTCCGGAGCAATATTTATGGAATCTAAACCCAAATCCATTTTCAGTTTTATTAATTCTTCAGAAATATAATCACCGTTATGTTCTTTTGATTTTAAATTGTTTTGCTTGGCAACAGCTACCATTTTTTTTAGTCTTTTGAGATCAAAATTTCCTGTATTTTGATTTGATGAAAGAGAAGTACCTGATTGTATAACTAAATACTTAATTTGTGAAAAAGCTTGTTGAGTAAGATTAGCCTTTAAATAGTTTAAAAGAGATTGGAGTTCTTCTGGCTCAAATCGCCTTATAGCTTCTTCTGTTCCTATTTCAAATTTAACATTAGGACTAATAGAAAAGCAAAATTGGATCATATCCAATGTCCACCTAGATCCCTCAGAAAATGAAGGAAATTTTTTCCAAGGGTCGATATGAATACAATCAAAGTGATTGCAATCATGTTTTAAAGACTCATATCCATCGTCTTGAATTTGGCCTTGCCCTGGACCACTGTGGTCTCTCATTATTAATAAGTCTTTTGCATAATTTGAAAGTCCCTTAGTGGTCCATTTATTTGCGTAGCCTCCATTGAAGTCAACCTGTCTTCTGCTTGGGATTAATCCAATCTTATTTTTTGATTCAGTCTGAAACTCAATTATAGAGTCAACGATGTTTTTAGACATTGGTCCAATAAAAAATTTAATCTCCATAAATCAATCTAGTTTAGTCAAAGAATAATAATTAATGACATTTTGAAAATATTAAGGAAGAGCACCTATCAACTTTTCCATAAAAATACCAACTTGAGTTGGTTCAAGCCAACGTAAAACAACTACCAGATCTTTTTCAGGTACAATTATTATATAATTTCCTCCAAAACCAGACGCATAAAATGTATCCTCGGGTACTCCTTCCCAGTATTTGTCTGTTCCCTTTTTATTTAACCACCACATATAACCATAACTTTTTTGAGATGGTGAAGATTGAGTAGCTTTATTTATCCATTGTTGACTAATAAGCTGTCTTTCATTCCATTTACCTTGTCTTAAAAAAAGTAATCCAAAACGAGCATGATCTTCAGTATTTACAAATAGACCACCTCCAGAATGGCCACCACCTGATACTGATTGCATTCGGTTTCCGTCAAGCTCTACCCAAGAGTTATTATAACCATACCACCGCCACGTTGTACTAGCTCCTATCGGATCCATTATAAACTTTTTCAAAACCTGAGGTAAAGGTTGACGCCAAACATTTAAAAGACAATATGCTAGAAGGTTGACTCGTACATCATTGTATTTGTAAAAAGTGCCAGGTGTATTCAGTTTTCTGTTTTTCCAGTCATCTATTCCACCTTGTTTGGGAGGTCTATCAGCCCAGTCATGTATTCCCCACAAAGTACCACTCCAATCAGAGGATTGATTCAAAAGATATTTCCATTTGATTTTACTATTGTGTTTGCCTTTAAATGAATTATCCCATATGTAACTAGATACAAAATCATCTGTTTTGAAAAGTTTTTGATCAACTGCTAAACCTGCAATTGTAGATAGATAGCTCTTAGTCACACTAAATGTCATATCTACTCTCTTTGTATCTCCCCAAGAGGCAATCTTGTAGCCATTCTTTAAAATAATTCCAGCAGGGCCTCCTCTTTTTTTTGTTGGCCCCAAAATTTTATGGTATGGCTCATTTTCAAAACCCTTGGTTATAGCTATTCTCAAATCTTTTGACCCACTGTATTCATTTTCTTTCGCAAAAGAAATAGCGGAGTTAAGTTTTTTAATATTAATTTTAAAATATTCAAGAGATTTTTTTTCCCATTCAAAACCATGGGGAGGAGGAAAATAATTTTGCCCTACTAAATGAAATTCAAAAATAGAGGTAAAAAATATTAATGTAAAGATTTTCTTCACTTAGATTTATGTGAAATGAAATAACTTAAATATAATGAAATCCAACTAAAATAGATTTGTACTTGCAATTAAAATGAAAGCCAAATTAAAAATTGTCAATATTCAAACATCTCTTTTTTGGGAGAGCGCCCTTAAAAATAGAGCTTACTTTGACAAACTTTTAAATTCGTTAAATAAAGAGATTGATATTGTTCTTCTACCTGAAATGTTTACATCCGGTTTCACTATGAATGCTAAAAAAGTTTTTGAAACTATGAGTGGTCCAACAGTTCTGTGGATGCAGTCTTGGGCTGAAAAATTGGATGCAATTATTGGAGGAAGTATCGTGATTAAAGAAAAAAATAAGTTTTTTAATCGTCTCCTAATTGTCAGTGAAAAGGGTATCATATTTTCTTATGATAAACACCATACATTTTCTCTAGCAGGTGAAAATGAGATTTATACTTCGGGAAATAATTCTGGTTTATTTGAATATCGTGGATGGAAAATCTGCCTAAGAATCTGTTATGACTTACGTTTTCCAGTTTGGTCACGTAATCGAGATAATTATGATATTTTGATTTTTGTTGCAAATTGGCCTTCACAAAGGATTAAAGCTTGGGATACCTTACTTCAAGCACGTGCCATTGAAAATATGTGTTATGTTTCTGGGGTTAATAGAATAGGACATGATGATAATAAACTAGAATATCCCGGTCATAGTGCAATTTATAATCCATTGGGAAATTTGATAAGCGGCAAATTATCATCCATGGAAAAAATTGTTGCTGCAGAATTAAATTATTTAGAGCTTAAGGATCTTCGTAATCAATTACCCTTTCTTGAGGATAAGGATAATTTTGATTTATATTAAAGGTCTCATTCATATCCCAATTTGCTCTTAAATCAATTTCTTTCCAATAGTAAATTACTTTTTCAGGCTGAACTTTATCAAGATAGCTCCCTGTATCCCATCTTCTGTTATTATTAGGATCCTCAATTAATCTTATAAAATATTTCCCTGGATCGAGTAATTCAAAGGAATAAAGACCCTCTTCTAATGGGGAATCATAACATCTAATAACTTTTTTGTTTTGAATTAATTCTATTATGTAAGGATGAGGTAAATTGTGAATTACTCGCAGGTAAATATTTCCATAATCTTCAATTTTTTTCGTTGGAGTATTAAATGTTAAAGTATCATTTGTTCTACCCCAAAAATCTTCAATTGCTTTAGGTAGTAATGTAATATTATATTTATCATTTGGTAACACTTCAAAATCAATTAAAATCCTATCATAATTTTCAAGAACGTTTAAAGACACCGGGACATTTACACTGTCAATATTAAGTACTTTAACTAATGATGAATTAACACTGACAATGGGAAGATTACTTGATAATTCAAACTTGCTTTTTAGTTTTAAAGGTCCGGTTGTTAAACTTTTTATAACTAAAGAATCTTCTATAGGTTTTCGCAGGTAAGCTGTTTTAGTTCTTAAGGTATCTTGTATCTCAAACTCAAATTTTATTGAGTCTAATTTTGCCCCCTTAAACCAGTAATTGAGTGAATCTGTTTCACGATCTTTAGTAACAAGAAATTCAAATTCTTTGGGGACTTCACTTGTCATGGAAAAAGTCTCATTTTCATAGTCACCAAAATAAGCTAAAGCAACATGGTGGTCGTTAATAAAATAAGGCGAAACCCATGAAAAGTTTTCTCTTTCGCGGAAAAGACGAAGGTTGATGATTGAGTCTTTAGGAAGCTCAATAAGTCTATTTAAATATCCTATTTTATCACTGTTCTGATCAAAAAAATAATTTCCAGAAACATCCTGAAGCGCGATTAAATTATATTTCCCCTCACGAAGATTTTGAAACTTGTAAGTCGTCGAATCCAATGTACTTGTAACATATAGCGGTTTTTTATTATAAATGACCGAGTCATTATAAACTGAATCGACAGGATAAAGCTGAAGTGAGATGAACGCTTTAGTATCTTTTTCAAAAGCGTCGACTACTCTTCCCCTAATGTATAAAGTATCTATTTTTGGGCCAGTAGAAATTGTGTAGGTTAAAAATGGTAAAGTATTAGATTCATTAAAATCGACTACACTGTTACCAAAATTAAAGGTATAGGTTGTGTTGTCAAGTAGGCTATCTTTCAATTCTAATGATATTTTTTTTGATGCACCTGAAGCTGGTAATACTTTGTACTGATTTGGATTTAAAGGCGGCGATATTATAAGTTGCTTGCTTATTTCATTTAAACTAATATATTCGTCAAAAGTTAAAGTAAAACCAGTTTTATTAAAAAAAGTTGTATTGAGTTTTGGGGAAGCGTTTATAAGAACAGGAGGTATTGTGTCTTTTAGACCACCAGTCGGAGATGCGCGTTTAGCACAACTAAAGATAGATATTACAAGGATAATACACATAAAAAGTCGAACTCCAATCTTCATCCTTTTTAAAGTTATTAGCAAAGTAAAGCAATATTACTAAATACCACCAAATGGTTTCAAACAAGTTTGATACCATTTCAATTCTTTTGTTAATTCCTTAATTCAAGTCTTTAAAAAAAACTATTTTTGGGCAATGGCAAAAGAAAATAAACATTTCAAGAAAATAATTTCACATGCCAAAGAATATGGATTTATTTTTCCTTCAAGTGAGATTTATGACGGACTTAGTGCAGTCTACGACTATGGGCAAAATGGTGTCGCACTAAAAAATAATATTCGGAATTATTGGTGGAAATCAATGACTCAATTACATGAAAATATTGTAGGAATTGATGCTGCAATCTTTATGCATCCGACAACTTGGAAAGCGTCTGGACATGTTGATGCCTTTAATGATCCATTAATTGATAATAAGATTTCCAAAAAAAGATATAGGGCAGATGTTCTAGTAGAGGAATATGTTGCTAAAATTGAAATCAAAATAGAAAAAGAAATAGCTAAGGCAGCAAAACGTTTTGGAGATTCCTTTAATGAAATAGAGTTTGTAAAAACCAACCCTAGAGTTATTTCATATACCAAAACGTCACAAAATATTTTGAAAAGGCTAAATAAATCTTTGGAAAAAGAAGATTTAAAAGATGTAAAAGAATTGATTGAAGAATTAGAAATTTCGTGCCCTGAGTCGGGTTCAAAGGAATGGACAGATGTAAAACAATTTAACTTGATGTTCGATACTAAATTAGGTGCATCAAAGGATTCTGCGATGGATTTGTATCTTCGCCCAGAAACAGCACAAGGAATTTTTGTAAACTTTCTAAATGTTCAAAAAACTAGTAGGCTGAAAGTTCCTTTTGGAATTGCACAAACAGGTAAAGCATTTCGAAATGAAATAGTTGCAAGACAATTCATTTTTAGAATGAGAGAATTTGAGCAGATGGAAATGCAATTTTTCATTCCTCCAGGAACACAAAAAAAATGGTATAAGTTCTGGAAAGATAAAAGACTTCAATGGCATTTATCACTTGGAATGGGAGAGGAAAAATACAGATTGCATGATCACGAAAAACTAGCTCATTATGCTGACGCAGCATTGGATATTGAATTTCGTTTTCCTTTTGGATTTAAAGAATTAGAGGGAATTCATTCTCGTACTAATTTTGATTTGATGAATCATGAACAATTTTCTGGGAAAAAACTACAATATTTTGATCCAGAAATTAATGAAAGTTATGTCCCTTACGTTATAGAAACATCTATAGGTTTAGACCGAATGTTCCTTGCTGTACTTTCAAATAGCTTAACTGAAGAAAAGCTGAACGATGGCAGCATCAGAACAGTTTTAAAGCTGCCTTCTATATTATCTCCCATAAAAGTGGCAATATTACCCTTGGTCAAAAAAGATGGTTTACCAGAGATTGCCAAAAAAATTGTAAATGAACTTAAATTTGATATCACAACCGTATATGATGAAAAGGATGCTGTTGGAAGACGTTATAGAAGGCAAGACGCTATAGGAACTCCCTTTTGTGTAACTATTGATCACCAAACTTTAGATGATAAAACTGTTACTGTAAGAAAGCGAGATTCAATGCAACAAGAAAGAATTAATATTGAACATATAAAGAATTTAATTAAAGAAGAAGTTTCTATGAGGTCTATCCTTCAAAAACTTTAAATCATTAATTAAAATTTTACATGCACTTGTAAAGTAATTTTTGAGAAAAAAAAATTGAATTTTTATCTTAGTAAAAAAGAGTTTTGAAAATACTTTCATACAACGTTAATGGAATAAGAGCAGCAATGAAAAAAGGTTTTATTGATTGGCTCAATATTGCAAGACCAGATATTTTGTGCCTACAAGAAACAAAAGCCATGAAAGAGCAAGTTGACGTTGCATTAATCGAAAAACAAGGCTATCATCATTATTGGTTTTCAGCAGAAAAAAAAGGGTACAGCGGTGTTGCAATATTTTCAAAAAAAAATCCTGTAAATATATCTTATGGAAGTGGTATTGGCCATATGGATTTCGAGGGAAGAATACTCAGATTAGATTTTGAAAAGCTTTCAGTAATGAGCCTTTATTTACCATCGGGAACTAACATAAACCGCCTAGACTATAAATTCAAATTTATGGACGAGTTCCGAGTTTACATTGATAATCTAAAGCTAGAGTTTCCTAATCTTGTTATATGTGGGGATTATAATATTTGTCATCAAGCCATTGACATACACGATCCTGTAAGAAATAAGACTATTTCTGGTTTTTTACCTGAGGAAAGAGATTGGCTCAATCGTTTTATAAATTCTGGTTTTATTGATTCATTCAGATTTCTTAATCCAGAACCCAATCAATATACCTGGTGGAGTTACCGTGCAAATGCAAGAAAAAATAATAAAGGCTGGCGCATAGACTATGCTTTGGTTAGCGAATCACTAAAAAAAAATATTTCCAAATCTTTTATTCTTTCTGAAGCTTATCACTCCGATCATTGTCCAGTTGGATTAGAATTAACATTTTGAAATGAGATATTGTCTTTTTTTTATTTTAATTACATGCTTTACAAATTGTATTTCGACTAAAGTATTTAACGATCTAGAGTATCGCTATGCGAAAATAAAAATAGAAAAAAATATATTGGAAAACTCTGAAGACTCTTTACAACAATCTTTGGATAAATTAGATATGAAATGGAACGAGACAAATAGTTATTTAGAAAATTCAAGGGATAGTTTAAAGTTAAGTCTTAAAAAGAATAAATTGTTGAGTGAAGAATTAGATTTAGTAAAAAAGAACAGCAGCTTAAAAATTCAGGAGAGTATCTCAAAAAATAATGCTCTCATTAAGGAAATAGCAATAAAAGAGACCGAACTTTTGTCACGTACAGAGCGTATTGATAACCTTGAGAAAATTATATCAGGTCAAAAAAAAATACTAAATGATTTAAAAAATAGGATCTCTAATGCATTATTAAATTTTAAAGGGAAAGGATTAAGTATTAAGCAAAGAAATGGAAAAGTTTACGTTTCGATGGAAAACAAACTATTGTTTAAATCAGGCAGTTGGAATATTGAACTTCAAGGAAAACAAGCTCTTGTAAGATTGTCTAAAGTGTTAGAAGAAAACCCCGATATATCAATTCTTATTGAAGGACACACTGATAACATACCATTCACAAGTAGAGGAGCTATGGAGTCTAATTGGGATTTATCAACCAAAAGAGCCACTGCAGTGGTAAAAACACTCCTAGAGAATAACAAAATTTTACCACAAAACCTTACTGCCGCTGGTAAAAGCGAGTTTGTTCCAATTGCTCCAAATACTTCAGTTGACGGAAGGGCGGCAAACAGGAGAATAGAAATAATATTAAGTCCCTCTCTAGATAAAATCATGGAATTAATTAATTCTGAAAATCAATAGTTTATGGAATACAATTTATTACCTGGAACTGATATTAAGGTTAGTAAAATTTGTTTAGGTACAATGACATGGGGAAGACAAAATAGTGAGATTGAGGGTCATCAGCAAATGGATTATGCATTAGACAAAGGTGTAAATTTCTTTGATACTGCTGAATTATATCCAATTCCACCCAGATTTGAAGAACAAGGTGACACTGAAAGATTTATTGGATCATGGTTTAAAAAAAATGGCACTCGAAAAGAGGTGATTTTAGCTTCTAAAATAGCTGGGCCTGCAACATTTACTAAACATATAAGAAATGACAAAAGCTACTCAAAAAAAACAATTGATTTTGCGGTCGAAAATAGTTTAAAGCGTCTTCAAACAGATTACATTGATCTTTATCAAATACATTGGCCTGAAAGACCAACAAATTTCTTTGGAAAAAGAGGATACAATTATAAAATTGAAGATAAATGGGATGAAAATTTTGAAGAAATTCTAGATACATTTCAAAATCATGTTATTAAGGGTAATATAAGGTATATAGGACTTTCCAATGAAACTCCATGGGGAACAATGCGTTATTTAAGTTTTCCCTCTGATAAATATCCAAGAATAAGAACAATACAAAACCCATATTCTCTATTAAACAGAACATTTGAAATTGGAAATGCTGAAGTTTGTCATAGAGAAAATGTGGGCCTGCTTGCATATTCACCCTTAGCATTTGGTGTCTTGACGGGAAAGTATCGCAATGGTAAAAAGCCAGAAAACTCAAGACTGACTCTATTCCCACACTATGATCGCTACAATTCAGAGTCATGTAAAAAATCTGTTGAAGCCTACAATAGTGTAGCAGAAAAAAATGGCCTTTCTCTCACTCAACTCGCATTAGCATTTGTAAATGACCGGCCATTCGTAACAAGCAATATTATTGGAGCTACAAACATTTCTCAATTAAAGGAAAATATAGAAAGTGTTTTTGTCAAACTAAATGATACGATTTTGAAAGAGATTAACGATATACACGAGACTATTCCGAATCCCTCGACCTAACTGAATTTCAAATTTTTGATTTGAACTGATTGGAATCTTACTTTTTAAAATGGATCATAAAACTGCTTCAATCAATTTTTTTGTGTAATCATTTTTAGGATTTCTATAAAGATCATCTGCCTCTTGAATTTCAATTATGTTACCTTCACGCATTATCATAACCCTATCTGACATATGTTTAACAATTGACAAATCGTGAGAAATAAATAAATAACTAAGCCCTAAATTCTTTTTAAGATCATTTAAAAGATTTAAAACCTGAGCTTGTATAGATATATCAAGAGAAGCAACTGATTCGTCACAAATCAAAACTTTAGGATCAACCGCAAGAGCTCTTGCTATTATAACCCGTTGTCTTTGTCCTCCAGAAAGTTCGTTAGGGTAACGGTTAATATAATCCTCAGTTAGTCCAACTTTACTTAATAAATCAACTATCAGTTGATGGCTTTTATTCTTATTTTTTGAATAATGAGCACTAAGAACTTCATATATACATTTACCAACTGTTTTGTAAGGATGTAAAGCAGCATAAGGATCTTGAAAAATAAATTGAACTTCTTTTCTCAAATTTCTAACTTGATTTTTTTGCCTAGGGTTAACTTTTGAGCCTTTTAAAATAATTTCACCAGAGTCGGGGATATCTAAACAAACAATTGCTTTAGCAAGTGTTGACTTACCACAGCCAGATTCACCAACCAAACCCAAAATTTCTCCTGGATAAATAGAAAAGGTTATATTCTTTAAAACCTGGTGTTTTTTTGTTCTTCCAAATAACCTTTTAGCTAAATAGCATTTTTCAATATTCTTAATTTCTAATATGGGTCTTTGGGAGTATATTCCCTTTTGATAGGCTTGTCGGGTTTTTCTTAAAACTTTTTTAATTTTAAAATTCCCTTTCTTGTAATCATTAATAGTGGGAAGTCTTTCTATACGTCTATCAATTCTTGGTCTTGTAGAGATTAAACCTTTTGTATACTCATGTTGTGGATTTCTAAATAAATCTTTTGTGTTATTGGATTCTACAATAATTCCTTTATGCATTACTAATACGCAGTCAGCTAATTCTTTGATTAATGCTAAATCATGGGATATAAAAAAAATACTCATTTTATATTTTCTTTGTAGTGATTTCAATAAAAGAAGAATTTCTCTTTGAATTGTTACATCTAGCGCAGTTGTTGGTTCATCTGCAATTAAAAGTTTTGGATTACAAAGAAGTGCCATAGCTATCATAATACGCTGTTTTTGTCCCCCGCTGAGCTGGTGAGGATAAGAGTTCATTATACTTTTCGCATCTAATAATTGTACTTCTTTAAGAGTATCAACTACCCGCTCTTTTTTTTCACTTAAACCCATTTTCTGATTAAAATTAAATACCTCTGTCAACTGTTTTCCACATTTTAAAGTTGGATTTAAACTAGATTGTGGCTCTTGAAAAATCATCCCTTGGAAACTTCCTCTATATTTCTGCCATTTTTTCTGCGTAAAGCTTCTCAGGTCAGAATCTAAAAAATTTAATTTTTCTGCACTAATTTTTGAATGCTCTGGCTGAAGTCCCATTAAGGTAAGTGCCGTTATAGATTTTCCACTTCCTGACTCACCAACAACACCAATGATTTCATTATATCCTAAGCTGAAGGATATGTTATTCAAAATGACTTTCCCCTTGATTTTTAAACAAAGATTTTTTATTTCTACAAGATTTCTTTTTTTTTTTTGCACTTAATAATAACTGAATGACTTAAATTTAATTAAATATCATTAATCTAAATTATTATTATTTAAAATGATTTTGTTTTTTTTGTATGTTTGTTAATATTGAAAATGAAGATGATTTATGCTTGGACTACACGACATTCAGTATCTATATGAATTCATATTTTGGCTAGTTACCTTTCTTCTTTTAAGAATCGTATGGCACAAACCCTCTGTAAGGCTTGCATATGGTTACATTGTTGCAGGCTTTAATTTATTTGCAATAATAATGTATACTCTTTCCTCTCTCTCAGGGCAAATGTCAGGCCTTGATTCGTTTTCATTTGGGTTTTTGCACGCTATGGTTTCAGTTGTAATGCTTACCCTAATTCATAAAGAAATTAAAATTGAGAAAAGAAAAAAGGCTCTTAAATGAAAAACAATTATACTATATTACTTTTATCATTTTCAATTATTACAGCAGCATTTATAATTTCATTTTCAAACAGATACAAACCATCCCCAGTAAATGAATCTTTTGTAATCGATTCTTGGACAGGCAATATTTATGATATACAAGGAAACAATCTTACAGAAATTCATAAAAATTTGAATCCATCTAAAACTCAGAAAAATCCAAATTTTAACAAAATTCAATAATCACCCTTTTTAATTTGTATGATCCTAGATTGAAACTAAATGAATTATGAGTATTGAATTAATCGATACAATAGGTTGGGTTGCTACTTTTTTTATAATTGTTTCCTTTTTAATCGATAACATCTTCTGGCTCAGAGTAGTTAATTTAATTGGAGCCTCGTTATGGTTAGCCTATGGTGTTATTGATCTTTCTTATTCAATAATTTTTTTAAATATTGTAATTGTTTCGATTCAGATTTATAAAATAATTTTCATCCTCAGTAGGAAAAAAATTAATGCATCTTAAATTTTAAAAAATATTAGTCTAATTTTATATTAAATAAAATTATTTTTTGCACCTGAATCTGTTAATTATTTGATTTTATTAAAACCCAAAGATTCTTTTGCATATATATACTTCAAATTTTCAAAAAACTTACAAGATATTTTATACTTGCCTGCAATCATTAGTTGATTTATTTTAATTGAATTTGCAATTTTTTTGTAATATTAGGGTCAATTTAAATTTGTAAAGGTGAATGATACGAAGTATTTGTTGGCCTACACGATTCCTTTATCGGCAATCATAGGTCTTCAAGTTGGGGGAGTTTGGAGTTTTACAACTGTTTTATACGCTTTTGGATTAATCCCTCTTTGGGAAGCCTTTCTTGAACCTGATCAAACTAAATTAAGCGAAGAAAAAATAAAAAATCGTCTATCCAATCGATTTTTTGATCTGATGTTATATTTCAATTTGATAATTGTATTTGCAATTCTAATTTTTGGAATTAAACACCTGACTACCGAAACACTTGCTGTATACGAAAGAGTTGGTCTTGTATTGTCATTTGGTATTGTATTGGGAACAAATGGAATAAACGTTGCCCACGAGTTGGGACATAGGAAAACAAAATGGGAACGCTTTTTAGCAAAAGTTTTATTAATGCCAGCTTTCTATATGCATTTCTATATTGAACATAATTTTGGACACCATCTTAATGTTGGAACACCAAGTGACCCTGCTACATCTAAAAAAAATCAATCTGTTTTTTCTTTTTGGTTTACCTCTATAACAGGTCAAATAAAAAATGCGATTCGAATTCAAAAAAACCTACTCAAAAATAAAAAAGTCAGATTTTTTAGTATTTACAATGACTTTTTTTATTACCAAATCTTTCAATTAGCATTTTTAATTTCTATTTATCTTTTTTTTAGTTATCAAGGTGTCCTTTTTTCTTTATTCATTGCACTTGTTGGAATACTTTTACTAGAGACAATCAACTATATTGAACACTACGGCCTCTCAAGACATTCAAAGGGAACAAGATATGAACGTGTAAGCCCTATGCACTCTTGGAATTCTAATCACGCTGTAGGCCGGCTAGTTCTTTATGAATTAACCCGTCATAGTGATCACCATCACAGAGCATCAAAAAAATATCAGATTTTAGAAAGCATAGAAAAAAGTCCACAGCTACCCTATGGATACACAACTTCTATGCTAATTGCCCTTTTTCCACCTTTATGGTTCAAATTGATGAATAAACGTATCCCCAGTACTTAAACTTTGTAAAATCTTTTACATTAATTTGTAAAGCTATTTTAAAAATAAATTGTGAACTTAATTTCCAAAAAAATAAAAACCTCCATTAAGCTCTTATTTATCTGCATTTATTTATGCAACTTTTACGTTTTTAGTCAAGAAGGTGAGTATATAAAAATTGAAAATTTCATTTTTAATACCGAACAATTAAAGAAAAATCAAAAAGGTATAATCATTCCTCAGCTAAATCGAAATCTAAATGATCGAATTGAATTTTTTATTCAGGAATCTTTCCCAGAAATTATCGATGACAGTAAAAATATAATTTGGCAATCTTATAAAACCACAACAAATCCTATTTTGAAAGCTCACTCTATGTCTTTTATGGTTAGAGTTAGTATAAAAAATACAAATGAGAATAAAATTTTCAGATATATTGAGATTGACTACTTCCCAAAGACAGACGAATTGTCAACTTATTATATATGGGACTCAGAAAAGAAGAATTTTAGAATAAATGATAGTGAGTTAGAAAGAAGATCATATCTGCCTCGACTAACTGAATTAAAAATCGAAAATCAACCGAAAAAAGCTGGTATAAATGATATTCTAGAAGAATATCGAGCTCTAATTGGAGGAATAAACGAAAATTTTGTTTACTTCAATCAAGCAAAAGAAAGTGATCTTGATAAAATCAATGAAAACATCTCCAGTTATGTGAAACAAAATTATTCGAATGTTGATTTTGTTATGAATATAGTTTTTGACTCCTACCACACATTTATCAGCGCATATGACATTTACCACTACTATACCTTTATTGTGCAGGTAAAACTTCAAGGAAGTAGTACACCAAACTTCATTGAAGTTTTCTATAATCCCTCGACAGAAATTGTAAATTCTGATTTTGTTTGGAGCAGTCAGAGAGAAACATTTTATAGGCCTTCACAAAATGATTGATTATCTTAAAAAGAGTTATTCATGAGAAAGGAAAAATTTAACCCGCACTTACTCAGAATAATCAAAACCGAAATCAGCCATGAAATTGCTGCCTCTAGAAAACCCGTTTTAGATGAATTAGTTAAATATATTAACTCAAAGAGAGCTTCAGAGAGTGAAGTACACTTAAACTTTATATGTACTCACAATTCTAGAAGGAGTCAATTTTGTCAAATCTGGGCTGAAACTGCCAGCGCTTTTTATAATAAAAAAGTATACTCCTACTCTGGGGGATTGGAAATAACTGAGTTCAATATTAATGCTGTCAATACCATCAAAAAATGTGGTTTTGATGTAATTAAATCAGGAAGTAAAAATCCAACTTATGATCTGTACTACTGTGATAATAGAATGAAGTCAATATCCGTTTTCTCTAAACTATACAATGACCCTGTCAATAAAGCAAATTCATTTGCTGCAATTACAACTTGTTCAAGTGCAGAGGAAAATTGTCCATTTATTTTAAATGCTGAAAAACGAATTTTTTTACAATACAATGACCCAAAATTATTCGATAATTCGCTCGATAAAATAGAAAAATATTATGAATGTTCTCTACAAATTGCCTCAGAAATATTTTATGTATTTCGAAATGTAGAATAAACCCTTTCCAAAAAAATCATTTATTTGATAAAAATGTTTTTTTATCATATTTTAAATAAATAACAATTAAATCAAATTGAAATGTTACCGCAAATTATAGTTGCCTCAACTTGTATTCTAATTACACTTTATGGGGTTTTCAGAAAAAATCGTGTTTTCTTTAACCTAGGTTATTTCGTGTATGGATTAATAGTGGTTTTTTCAGAAATAAACTTCTATTTACAAAGTCATGAAATAATTCATATTGCAACCGCATCATTATGGCTAATTCAATCTTCCTTAGCGTTGCCAAATAAGTTACCATATGACGGTAGTAAAATAGCAAAATCTGCAGGTATTAAAATTTATATTTGTTTATCGATAATTAATCTTTATGGAATATTTATAGTCCGTACTTCAAATGTTCCAGATTTTGTCTCTTATTTCCATGTGATACTTGCAATTTTACCTTTAATTGCAATCTACTTGATATTGAATAATAAAGTTGAAGTAACTAAAAATTAATATATTTTTTGTTATGATAAAATTGTCCAAAAATTGAAATTTTGATTTTTATTTTTGAACCATTCGTCTAATGAAATTTATTGGCGTTTCTTGGTAAGTTCCAGAAAATTGAAGGCCAACATTAATAGCTGCTTTTCTTATAGCATTGCCGTGTTTAAAACTATGGAACAAGACATTGAAGTCAATGATATTATCTTTTGTTATAACTTCATCCTCATAAACGGGATTATAAATAAAAATAGGTGGATCATTTTTGTCCATTTGATTTAAGTAATCCAATACCTTCAAATTTTCACTAGTAATTGAATTGTTGTAAAACTTCAAAAATAAATCGTTTAGCAAAATGTATTCATCTCTCAATAAATCAACTTGAAAATCAGGAAAAATTTCTTCCCATTTATACATATTATACGTACTCTGAGCTAAAGTAGTAAATATGCCAATTACATTTTTATTCGTATCTTCTCTTAATCCATTCCAAATAGCAATTCCTGCACCTGCTGAAATACCTGCTAGAATCAATTTATTTTCGGGAAATCCTAACAAGCTAGATTTTTGATTTATAAATTCAATAACCTTTTTACCGTCTGTAAGAGAAGTTATTACACCTTCTGCCTGATTATCTGTAATAAATGTATATTCTGAATTAACAACAGCAAGATTTTCATTCAAAATAGAATTAATAATTTCTTTCTGGTCATCCTGATAGAGGTCCTCTTTAGATCCAAATAAAAAAGAACCACCATGAAAAAAAATTACAACTCCATTTAATTTATTCGTGTCAGGTAAAATAATATCTAAAAAATTTCTGTCTTTATTTCCATAACGGACATCTTTAAAAAATAAAAAATCCTTTCCTAAAGGAGAATCTGAAGTATTAACTCCTAAGGATGTTTCTATAACGCTAATGTTAGATTGTTCTGTATTTTCAATCTTTGAACAATTAGCAAAAAAATTTATTACAATTAGAAAAATAAATTTATTTAATAAACTTTTCATAGATTATTTTTTTTTTTAAAACAACCATGGGTTTGATGGTCTTAAATTTTGATTAATAAATATCAAGGTCTACTATTTTTTACCAATTGTCTTGATCGTCTTCTCTCAATACCTCTTTATATATCGATTGAAAATAAATTGTTGCGTAATCAATTAGTGTTTGTTGATACTCCTTCAATACTCTTGGTTGAGATTGAACATAAATTTCTTTTTTTCTTCTACTAGTAATTGAGTAATAGTCTTGATTCATCTCTAATCTCGCTTTTTGAATGATTTCCTCTAATTCAGAAGTTTCAAAATCCATTTTAGCAGGAAATGGCAACTTATATTCAGTTAATTGAGAATCTGAATACTTTCCATTTTGATATGTTAGTTTAATTCTATATTTCTCGTCTTTTACCTCTATAACTGCAGTATAATTATGATTATAGTCAACATAATCTGTCAGTTCAGTATTACTTGGATTCATCAATTTGTATGCATCTAGAACTGGAACTAATGCCATGGCTTTTACAACAATTCTCATTGTCTTGTCATCTTTGTATTTAATAACTTCATCAGGATTTTGATAAATTAAGCATAAAGCAAAATGGATTTTAGAAAATATTTCCTCAGCATTTGAATTACGCACCTCATAAATTTGAGAAATTTTATTCCCATCTATTGTCTGACAGAAAACAGAGTTACAAATAAGAAAAAAAAATATTACGTATCGATTTATTTTCATTTTATACTGAGATATTTTAAAAAAATTTAAAGCAAGGGTTGTTTAAAACTAGGAATCTGATTCTTGCGCTTTTACTACTCTGAAAAACTCTTCATCAGATTCAATCCATTCAAAATCAGTTGTAATTTTTTCGGTAGCTGGATTATAAAAAACTTCAAGATATTTCAATCGATTTATTCCCTCTACCTTTACTTGAGCAATAAAAACATGAAAATTATATTTATCAAATGGACTTAAGAAAGTTGTGTAGGAATCCCAAATTATATTTCTTGTGTATTCTACATTAGAATAGTTTGTGCCATTAAACGAACGAATTAGTTTATTTATTTTGGCTACATTAATAGGTACAATTTCATTTTCACTCAAATTTAGTCTATCCCTCTCGTCGATAAAACCTTGATGCTCACTAATGAAGTCATTCAGGCTTGGTTTTTTATCGTGATTTGATAATTCCAACTCTTTAAGATTTGGAAGTAGTTTTTGCTCCTGTACTTGTTCATCAACCAAGTAAAACTCCTCATCTTCTGGAATCCATTGAAAATTCCCAGTAACTTTTTTCTCATAAGGGTCATATTGAACCTCTAAATATTTCAAACGATCAACATCGGTAACTTTTACTTGTACAATAAAAGTGTGTGAATGATATCTGTCAGAGGGGCTTAAAAAAGTTCCATATGAGTCCCATATAATATTTCTTGTGAAATCAACTATTTTTGGATATTTCTCTTCAATAAAAAAACGAACTCTCTTATTTATTTCCTTCAAATTTATCGGATTAATTTCTCCTTCTTCATTTTCTTCAAAACCGTTATGTTGAGTAACAAAGTCCTCAATTTTAACAGTAACAATTTGCCCTAAAGAATTTTTGGACATAATGGTTGCAAATAAAATAAATATAGAAATTCGGAATCTCATAAAAAACAGCTTTTATAATATCAAATATAGTGATTATGATTGTTTTTATTCATACTAATCTAACGTTCTATAATTAACTAATTTTTAACTAGTTAAAATCGATATAAAAAGAAAATTTCCTATATTTATGAGTGTTATATATGATTCTTTTGTTTGAATGAGACCTTGA
Organism: uncultured Bacteroidota bacterium; assembly: GCA_902520765.1. Taxonomy (GTDB): domain Bacteria; phylum Bacteroidota; class Bacteroidia; order Flavobacteriales; family Flavobacteriaceae; genus MS024-2A. The sequence goes on along the minus strand of CABYPG010000003.1, from coordinate 118,576 downwards.
TCAAAATTCATTAAAAGTTCAAAACGTAGCATAAAAACTCTTTGAAATGTTTTTTTGACATAGGCCAAAAAATTTCAAACTAATTTTGAGTATTAACAAATGATAAAAGTTGCAAATAAAAGATCTTCTTGTCCCATAAGCACCTCGCTTGAAATTATTGGCGATAGTTGGACTTTAATTTTAATTAGAAATTTCTTTCTAGGCAGCATCACTTTTGCTGATTTCAAAAAAGCACCTGAAAATATCGCTACAAATATTCTTTCTGATCGTCTTAAAAAATTAATGAAATATAATCTTGTTAAATATCGGTTAAATCCAAAAAATAAAAAAATTAAGCAATACTATCTTACAGATGCGGGAATAAATCTTTATCCACTTATTTATGATCTTCTTATTTGGGGTAGGAATAATTTAGATATGAATATTGGACTTGTTGCAAGTGATTTTTATAAGAGGAATAAAAATAAAAAAAGGGAAGATATTATCAAGAATTCAATAAACTCATATAAAGAATTTAAAAATTCTTTTCTAGTCAACTAATTATTTTTTTTCGAAGTCTTTATGCCATTTTTACTTATTAAATATGTTACATGAATTAACTCATTTAATAGAAGCTGAGAAAAAAGCATCCAAATTATTTGAGGAAATTGAAAATAGAGGTCTAATTCGTGTAGGACGAACCGAAAAAGAAATTAACGAAAGTATATATGATTTGGCTTTTGAAATGTTTAAAATTAAAAAATATTGGCATAAACGAATCGTGAGATCGGGCCCTAACACTCTTTACCCTTATAACGAGAATCCAAAAAACTTAATAGTTCAAAAAGATGATATTGTGTTTTTAGATTTTGGACCCATATTTGAAGAGTGGGAAGCCGACTATGGAAGAACTTATGTTTTAGGCAATGATTCTTTGAAAAAGAAATTAGCTAATGATATTGAGATTGCATGGAGAAAAGCAAATATTTTTTATCATTCAAAAAAGGCTATAACTGGCTGTGAAATGTATAACTATTGCTGTAAACTAGCTAAATCTATGGGTTGGGAATTTGGTGGTCAAATAGCAGGTCATTTAATCGGTCACTTTCCTCATGAAAAGCTAGAAAAAGAAAATAAAACTAATTATATCCATCCGGATAATTTAATTGACATGAATACTTCAGATAAAAAAGGAAACACTAGACATTGGATTTTAGAAATTCATTTTGTTGATAGAAGTAGAAAAATTGGAGGATTTTTTGAGCAATTATTAATTCCAGTCACCTAAAAGATATTATCCCAATAGTATTTGGTAAAATGTTTTTAAATATCAACATTTAAGAGTTCCCCTGTTAATTGTATCAATTGCAATTCTGAAAGTTTAGCTTGAAACTTTGCTATAGCCCTTTGATTTTTTGCATTTGCTAAGTTTATTTGGGCTTGCCTAAATTCTATAGCAGTAATTGAGCCCAATTGATATTGAGATTTTGATCGATCAAAATTATAAGTGGCAGTTTCAACTTGTTTTTTTTGGATTTCAAAAATTTCTTTCGTATTTCTATAATTTTGTAAGGCATTTAACAAGTCCCTATCGAAACTTAGTTTAGCCTCTTGTGCAATTAATTCTTGATTTTCAAAATTTAGTTTAGCATTCTTAACACGAGTTGTAGTTCTACCACCATCAAATAGATTCCAACTCAAACTGGCTCCAACTCCAACTGAATAGGTTGTGTTGTTTGTTCCTGGGAAAAAAGCCGTCGCTGGACTTTTATTCAAGTTCCAACCATATGATCCAACTAGTCCAACTGTGGGTAAATATCCAGACTGATTTATCTTTATGTCATAAGAATTAATTTGACTATTGCTTTTTTGTTTAAGAAGTTCTACATTTTTTTCAGGTGCTGCGACTATCCAAGACTCAATTTGGATTTCAGGAATAAAATTTACTTCTAATTCTACAATATAATTCTTATCAATAGGTTGATTCATAAGTAAATTCAAATCACGTTTTGAATTATCTAATTGCTGATTAACCTGAATCAAACTAATACTATCATTTGTTACATCAACTTGCGCATTTAAAACTGCTAGTTTGTTTCCTTGCCCATGAATAAATGCACTTTGTGCTCTTTTTTGACGTTCTTTTGAAACTTCTAAATTTTGTTTAAAAATTCTACTTGATTCTGTAAACTGAGCAATACTAAAATAAACCTCAAAAAGCTGGAGTATTGAATACTCAACTGTCTCCCTTAATTGCAATTCACTAAGGGCATATTGTTCTTTTAGTTGCTTATAAATATAGGTTCTTCCCAGACCATCAAAAAGAGTATAATTTAAATTGACACTAGCATTATAGCGTTGAGATTCTTGACCCTCAAAGATTCTATTAGGAATAGGGTTTCCTTGATCATCAAATTGTCCAGGAAATGCAATTTCAGAATCTGATCCTATGTAGTTACCACCTCCAGAAAAAGAAACGGTAGGCAAGTATCCTGAATTTAGAATATTACTATTATTTTTTGTAATCTCAGTATTATTTCTTGAAACCTGAATACCAAAATTATTCTCTAATGCCAAATCTAGGGCCTGTTCTTTTGTTAGCTTTTCTTGTGCCTCTGAAGTATTAATAAATATGATAACAAAAAATAATAAAATGAAACCCTTATTCATAATTTCAGTTTTCAGCATTATTCATTTGATCCATTTTTTGTTCTTCTTTCTTTTCAATAATAGCCCTTTCAACGACCTCTTTATCAGGATAATCTCCAGAAACTAGCCACTTAAAAATTACTTTTAAATCATTGTTAAGAGATATAAATATTGGTAATAGAATCAATGTTAAAATTGTAGCAAATGCTATTCCATAAGAAACCGAAATCGCCATCGGCTTCAGCCATTGAGCTTGTCTACTTTTCTCAAGAAGTAAAGGTGTAAGTCCGGCAACAGTAGTTGCAGTAGTTAAGAAAATTGCTCTAAATCTTGATTTTCCAGCATCTATAAGTCCTTCATTGAAATTAAAATTTTGTTTTAAATTATTATTAAATTTTCCTATCAAAACAAGACCGTCGTTTACCATAATACCTACAAGTGCAATGACTCCTAATAATGAAAGAATATTAACTGGAAAACCATGAATCCAATGTCCCCACGCAACGCCAATCAAACTAACAGGCATTAAACAAAATAGAAGTATTGGTTGAGAAAAGCTTCTAAAAGTGAAAGCTATAGTGATGTATATAAGGATAAGGATTGGAATCCCTGCTGAAGAGAGTGAATTAATTAATTTGAATGCCTCCCTATTCTGTCCTTCATAAGATGCGCTCACTGTCGGATATTTGGCTTGGATTTTAGGCATTATATTGTATCTTATATCATTCATAATATCAGTTGGTGAAGATTCTTCAGAATTTTTGAGATCTGCTGATACTTGAATTTCTCTCCTTCCGTCTAGATGATTTATTGATACGTCTCCTCTTTCTATCGAATAAGTTGCTACCTCTTTTAGGGCAATGAAGTCTTTATTTGGCAAATCAATTTTCATATCCTCTAGTTGAGTAATTGATGACCTATCTCCTTTTTTGTAGCGTACCCAAACCCTAATTTCATCTTGACCTCTTTGAAACCTTTGAGCTTGAACACCAAAAAATCCTGCTCTCACTCTACTCATTAAATATCTAAGATCCAACCCCAAAGAATAAGCATTCTCCTTAAGTTTTAGTTTAATCTCCTTTATTCCTGCTGGATCATTATCTTCAATATCTTTCAGCAGTGCATTAGAAATCAGAGCTTGTTTTAATTCATTTTTCGCGCTTTTTAATTCATTTATATTATTTGATAGTAGAGAAACTGAAACGGGTTTTCCTCCAAAATTTGAACCAGAGCCAAAAACTATACTCTCAACCCCTATTACCGGACCTACAAGTTCTGATATTCTTGAAGAGACCATAGAAGCCCTAATTAGGTCAGGCCTCTGTTCTCCTGGTAAAAGATTAATTATAAGATTAGCTCTTGAAGCTCCATTACCCAAAGTCTTAATAGAATTTACAAAAAGATTTTTCCCTGTTCCATTTAGATATTTTTCTGTAAATTCCTCATTTACAATTTTAGATTTTTTTTCTATCATAGTAATTATTGAGTCTGTTATTCTTTCATTTGTCCCATTTGGCATAACAAGATTTATGGAAATTCTATCAGAGGCTATGGAAGGAAAGAAAGAAGTTCTAATGATACCCCCACCGAATGAACCAATCGTTAGGGAAAAAAATGCAATAAACATTGATATTATAAGAAAACGATTGTTTAAAGAAAATTTAAGAAAGGGTAAATAAAACCTATCTCTCATGAATTTCATAAGCTTATCCCCTATTTTATTAAAATCCCTCAGTTTTTTAAATGCCTTTGAAATTAAAGTCTTTGGCTCTTTTTCAAGTTTTACTAGTGCCTTGGAGTGAGCTAAGTGGGCTGGTAAAATTACTAGTGCTTCAATTAGTGAAATAAAAAGGGTTAACATCACTACAACTGAAACTTCACTAAAAAATTCTCCAATCCTTCCATCTAAAAATAAAAAAAGTGAGAAAGCCATCATGGTTGTAATAATTGCTGATACAACCGGAGGGATAACTTCAAGTACCCCGTCAATTGCAGCTCTGTAGGGAGTTTTACCTTTTTCATATTGTTGATAAATATTTTCAGCTATAACAATTCCGTCATCTACTAATATTCCTATTACGATTATCATTCCAAAAGTTGATAATACGTTGATCGTAACACCAACTAAAGGAGCGAAAATAAACATTCCCAAAAATGAAACTGGAAGACCAAAAGCTACCCAAAAAGCAAGTCTTGAATTCAAAAAAAGTGAAAGGAATATTAATACCAAAATCATACCTTGGAAAATATTTTCTATCAATAGTCTATTTCTGCCATTAAGTGTCTCAGAGGCATCAGTTAAAACTTCAAGCCTTGAGTTTTCATTCTGATTATTAAAATTTTCAATATATTTTCTAACCTTCGCTGAAGAAGAAATCACATCTTCTGAATTTGTTGAGCTAACTGAAATTTTAATCAGTACGTCATCACTTAAAAAACTCCTATTCGGAGTCTCTGAAAATCTATCTTGAATATTGGCAACATCTTTCAAATAAATTTTGGTTCCATCAGGTTGAGATAAAACTTCTATTTTAGAGAGTTCATTACCGTAATAAAATTTATTGTTGGCCCTAATTAAAAATTCTTCTGCTCTTGTTTTTACTCTTCCTCCAGTTATAATGATATTTGATTTTGCCACAGCTTGTGAAACATCATTAAAACTTAAGTCATAAGCCAAAAGCTTATTCCTATCAACAGCAATTTCAATTTCTTCATCTGGATATCCAGAAACACTAATTTGAGAAATTCCTGGAATAGCTCTTAATTCATTTTCAATTTGACGACCAATTTGTTTGAGCTCAAGAAGAGTTTGATTTTTTGCAGTCAAAGCGAAATTAATTGTTGATCTTGTGGGTTCTTGTTTATATACAACCAATGGCTCCATACCAGTTGGATAGGTTGGTACTCTATCCACAGCGTTTTTTACTTCAAGTAACATGAAGTTTATATCTAATTCTTCTTCGATTTCAACAGTAATATTCCCACTATTCTCGCTTGAAACTGAAGTCACACGTTCTACCCCCCTAAGTCCTTTTAAATTGTCCTCAATTTTTAAAATTACTCCCTCTTCAATCTCCATTGGGGAGGCTCCTGGATAAATAACTGCAATACGAATTACATGTGATTCTGTAAGTGGGAAAAATGACGACTTAAGTGACCTCAAGCCTAAAATTCCAAACAACAAAAATGCTATGATAACAACATTTACAGCTACGTGGTAACGAATAAAATAATTAATAATATTTTTCACTAATCCTACTTAATTTTGTTCTTGATCAACTGGATTTATCTCCATACCATTATATGCACCAATTATGGGTTGTGATATGATTTCCTCTCCCTCGACTAAACCTTCAACTATAGCTTGAGTTTCCGTGTAATGAATAGGGTTAATCTTAAGTGAAATAAGTTTATTTTCTCTAACTGCGAATAATTCTTTTGATCCATTTATAAGGCCTCTATCCAATGCAAAAACATTACTAAATTCCATTGCTTCAATTTGTGCTTCCATATACATTCCTTCTTTTAGATTTTTGTCTTTTATTCGAATGTAAACCTCAACTGATTGAGTTTGACTATTTACTTTTGCATTAATTCGTGAAACTTCCCCAGCAAATGATTGATTTGTATCTATTGATTTTACTTTAACTTCAGCCCCTTTTGATATATTAGATACATACGATTTTGGAAGAGCAACCATTAACTCGTAGTCACCAGGTGCTATAAATTCACCTAATACTTGGCCTGGTCTTATTAATGATCCTTCTGTAATATTAGCTTGCACTAAAACTCCATTAAATGGTGCTTTTATTTTATAAAAAGTAAGTGTTTTTTCTAAGTTTTGTAAGGAATAATATGATGAAATTATTCCCCTCCCAGATACAAATAACCTGACTTTATCATTCATTACTGGTAAAGGAGGCACTGGTTTTTCAAGATTAAATCTTTTTAGATATAAATTCCACTTTAAATAGGCCTCAGGAAAATCTAGTTCAAGATCTGGAAGTACTGAGGTAATTAAGTTATATAAAGCTGCACGTTGTGCAATAACATTTGCTCTATATTCTGAGGATTCTATTACTGCTATATTTTGTCCAGATTTATAATCTTGACCCGATTTGAATAAGGGTTTTATTGTTTTAAGAATACCTTGTACACGTGCGGTGATTTGAATTCTTTTATATGCTCTTAAAACACCATCTGATGGAATTTGAACTTGATAGGATCCATTTTTAACTTTAGTTGTATAAGCATCTTTGATTGTATTACCCGCTTTTTTTCTAGTAGGGGGATTACTATCGAATATGTTTTTTGTGAGTTGAAAAGATAATCCAATAACAACAAATCCTAAGATAAAAAGTATCCATTTTCTTGTATTTTTTAAAGAGTTACTCTTAGACATTCGTTTAATTATTAAGCTAGAAATTCAATAATACCCTTAAAAAAATTAAACATTTTTATTTTTTAATATTATATTAAAGAATTTTAGACTTATTTGTTTAACAATTTTTTTTGCGAAACTATAATTAAATTTTGAAATAACCTATCATAATTGGGTTATGTTAAAAGCAATTAATTTCAATTTTTATTTAAAAGAAATTTTAATCAAAGTTTAAATAATTATAATTTGGTGAAAATTATATAAAAATGACTGCCCTAAAATCAATCTGGAATGAAATTATTGGCTTTTTCGGAGTAAACCGATTCCTCGATATTCTAAAAGATCATGACTATGCTTCGTTTTTGACTTACGATGGAATAGTAGCACTTATAATACCAATTGTACCACTATTAATTTTTCTAGAACTTTTTTTAGGTTTCGTATATAAAAAACCACAAACAAAAGTTTACAAGGTTATTTTTTTGATTTATCTATTTAATAGGATTATAGGAAGATTTATTTCTATTGGTATGGTAGCCTTTTGCATCGGTTTTCTTGAGCCTTATTCTTTTTTTAAAACCACTATGACATGGTATTGGTTTATATATGGTTATATTATTTGGGAATTTGCTCATTTTATATATCACTTCTTAGCCCACAAAGTAAGACTATTTTGGTGTCTCCATGCCACCCACCATAGCCCTGAAGAAATGAATTTGAGTGTGTCTCATGCACATTTTTTCCTAGAAGCACCTTATGCAGATTTTATTAGAACTTCCATATGCATCTTAATGGGAGTGAACCCTGTAATGCTTTTTACAATTATGTTTATTGACGGAACCTATGGTGCCTTTATCCATGTGGGTGAGAATCTTGTAAAAGATGCTCGCTTTGGATTTTTAAATAAAGTCATGCTTACTCCTTCTCACCACAGGGTTCACCATGCAAGAAACCCTTTGTATCTTGATACCAATTATTGTAATCTATTAAATATATGGGATCGTATTTTTGGTACTTATCAAGAAGAGGACATAAATATGGAAATAGATTATGGAATTACACGTCAAATTAATTCGGGAAGTTTTGTTCAAGTCTACTTTGGCGAAATAATTCATTTAGTAAAAGATGTTACTAGGGCACCTGGAATTCTAAATAAGTTACGTTACATTTTTTATCCTCCGGGATGGAATCACCAAAACAATTATATGACAGCTAAAATGATCCGTGACCAATACCTAAAAAGTAACATAAATTAACAACTCGTTATCTTATTTAAACTTATTCTAAATTAAATTGTTTAATTATTATATTGATTTTACTTTTGCGCAACTATCTACAAGTAAAAAACAATCTATGTAAATGGAAAAAAAAGCAAGTATTTATTTTAGAATAATCCATCGCTACCTTGGATATTACCTTGTGGGAATAATGGCAGTTTATTCTGTTAGCGGGATTACACTTATATTTAGAAGAACTGACACTTTCAAAAAAGTAACTGAGGTTAAAACTCAGCATAGACCGAAGTTAAATGAAAATGAACTAGGTAAAGACTTAAAGATAAGAAACCTTAAGTTTATAAATTCAAAAGGGGACATCTATTATTTTGAAGATGGTCAATATAATAGGCTAACAGGAGAAACAAGATATTTGAAAAAGGAAGTGCCCTATATTCTAAAAAAAATGCAAAGGCTTCATAAAGCAACAACGCAGAGTCCTGTTTATTGGCTAAATATTTTTTTTGGAGCGTCTTTGATGTTTTTTGTAATTTCATCTTTTTGGATGTTCCTCCCAAACACTACTGTCTTTAAAAAAGGAATTATATTCTCTTTAGCTGGAGTAATTATGACAATTATTATTCTATTTATTTAGTGAATTAAAATCAATTTGTCCTAAACGCATAAACTCCCGAGTTAGACTGATTACCATTTGCATCTATCGAAATAATTTTCCAGTAATATTTTGTGTTGTTTTGAACCTCTATTTCGAGTGAGGTGTTCTCTGCATTGTAGTCAATGGATTCAATTAATGTTGAAGCGTCACTATCATCCAGATAGACTTCAAATTTTAAGAGATCTCCATCTACGTCAGATGTTGTCCAAGAAAGAGTAATAAGATTATTAACTCCAGGTGTTACATTTTTACCAGATCTCGGGAATATTAATTCGGCTGGGAATGGTGCATAATTTACAATTGCATCTCCAGCTAAATAAAATTTCCATTGCTCACTTTCGGAGGGAGTTGAACCTACACCACCTACACTTTTTACTTTCCAACTATAAGGCTCTGCCTTAATAAGTGTTATTTTGGTTTGGTTTACATTACTTGTAAATGTTTCCTGAGTTTGAGTTAATAAATTTGTAATTATTATTTCATATGAAAATGCATTCTGAGCATTTGTCCATGAAAAGTCAACACTACTTTGAGTATCATTAATTGATGTCCCGTCAAGGCAAGCTTCATTATTTTCTGGGAACAATAGACTTGGTGCTAGGGGGTTCAAAATTTCAGGTTCTGATTCTGATTCTGATTCGGAATCTGTTGAGCAGCTCAAAAATATTAACATTAAAATCCCGAAAAATATTTTCTCTTTTTTCATTTTATTTTTTTATCACTTGTATAGATTGGTCTATTGTAGCTCCACTCATTTTAATTATGTAAACTCCTTGTTTATAATTTGATGTTTCTAATCGGTAGTTTCTAGTGTAAAAGGGAAGATTAATATTTTTAATATCAATCAGTTGACCATTTACTGTATAAATACCAATTTCAATAAAATCGTCATTGCCTCCAAAATAAAGATCTAAATAATTCTCTATTGGATTTGGTGCATACTTAACTTCATAAGAATTAAGGTAATTATCTTCATATAGTCCTTGACATTCAATCCCAGTTGATATTTTAATTTTATTTAAACCTTTATTCAATGATATGGTATACTTACTGCTTTGAGTTTGAGTTGTTTTGCCGTTATGAGAAATATTATAGACATCGCCCCCACTTAAGTCATAAGTAACCGTTTGATTTGATTTATCAAAAATTCCACTAACAACAAGCGGTTTTGGATCAGAAATATTTAGTTCAAAACATCTTTCAAATTCTAAATAACTAACCCCTTCAATGTTTACACATATTGAATATATACCCCCAGAGAGTTTATCTAAACTCCAAGTGTTGCCAGTAAAACTTTCAGTTTTGTTTACAGCTCCACTTACCGAAATATTATAGGTAATTGTTGAGTCTAGAACATCTAATCGAATCGAGTTTTCGCCAGCACACTTTTCAATTTTAGAGAGGCTGAAATTATTTGATGGAACATAATAAATCAAACAACCACTTAAATTTACTACTTCACCTAATGGGGTATCAGGACATGTATCAAATGGGTTCCAAACGCCGTCATGATCAAAATCATCAGAAACATCTCCAACGCCGTCACCATCTTCATCAGTCTGGTCAACATTATATACCAATGGGCTGTTATCATAAATGTCAAAAACACCATCACCATCTGTATCATCTGTTGGTAGGGCTGGTCTTGCTTGTAATTCTATTGCTTTTTTACCTCCCTCGGGCACCTGAATATTAGTTTGGGTTACCCCAATCGGCACTTCAGGTTCACCGTCGGCAGTATTAATATATTCAACCTCTACTTCGTAAATGTTGTCTTGGTTTGCATCTCCAGGAGGGCTAAATACAGGTGTTTTTATAAATTCTAAGTAATCTTCTGTCTCCTCTTCGTTATACTGACTGTTTTTCTGTTCGCCTTTCGATGCAGTTCTAATTGTAAATTTATCAGCATCAGCACCTCCCTTAATTCTCTTTTTTACTTTCCATTTACCAACATTTTTGTTATGCGGATTATAATATCTTCTGTGATCAACTTTTGAAGAACTCGAATTATTTGGAAGGCCAAAAATCGAGATAAAGAATTTTCTTTCAGATTTTTGATTAGGTAAGTCTATTACCTGAAAACATTCATTAAGACTGGTAATATATCTATTCTCAGATAAATCTCCTTTTGGTGAACCAATAGCCTCAATATTAAAACAATGCTCCGTCAGGGTTTCATAATCTAGTTCTCTTGTTGTCAGTATTTCTTCACCATTAAATTCAAGATAGCGGTCAGAGCTTTGAAATTTAAATGGAATTATTTCAGAAGGATTAAGAGGATCTTTAAATTTTACTTTAGCTACAACTGTTCCTACTGGAGCATTTTCATCCACTTTAAAATATTCAATTTTTATCTCAGGATGAGTTTTCTTAATAATAATTAATACCGAGTACTCAACTTCATTTTCACTATCTTTTAAAATAAACTTAAATTCTGCTGTATTAAGATCAGAATCATATTTAAGATTTGTACCATCAACTACATATATTTTGCCCTGCTCGTCTATCTGAAGTGAACCATCAAAAAGATCACTTTGATTAAGAAATATAAAACTTTCTCCCTCAGGATCAAAGGCATTAACTTCACCTACAAGTTTTCCATTTTCTGGTTTTTCTTTAAATCTTATTACTCTTGTGATTACAATTGGTGGTGGGTTTACCTCTACAAGCGCACCTAATCTAAATATATTAGGGGATGTGGGTGTGATTAGATTTGTTGTGTTAGGGCTGATATAATTTAATCTTTGTGTTGGTGAAACTTGATTTGCTGATATATCATAAATATTTGTGTTTTTTATAAGAACTTGGAAAACTTGATCGTCATTCGGCCCAGATAAACTATTAAATATGTTAGTACTACTAATATCAATCGATACTGGATTATTTGCCTGTATTACTCCTACTAAAGTATTACTAGTATCTAGTGATTGAGTTAACGTAGCTCTTATTATATTCTCTCCTCCAGACAATTGCCCACCTGATGTATTAGTAATCTGTGAAATTCTTAAAGGAACAATACCTCCTGCAATTTGTGATACGCCAAGACTTGATGCTAAAATTGGAGCATTTGAAGAAGCATTTCCGTAGACGCCTTCACTAAATTGAATATCTACAAACTCATTTGACCCACCTATTGAAACACCCGTTATTTCAGGGCTTGCTTTATCGTTTAAAGTTATTGTATTGCTTTGTGGTGATGATAAATTGACCTGTCCTCCTTTACTGTCAAAAATCGAATTTGAAACAGGGCTAATAGTTAAAATTTCTTGTCCTGAAGCTAAACCTTGGAGAGATAGGCCTAAAATATAACTTAGAGTTCCACTGCTTGTTACAGAGATAGGTATTGTGCTTGAAAGAGTTGCACTTCCAGAGGACAAGCTGAATTGAAAATCGCTTGCCTGTATAGCTCCTGATCCAGATACGTTATTGTAAACGGACTCACTAAAAGTTATTACTGCTTGGGTATTGGCTTCATTGATTTCTAAACTAGAAATAACAGGTAGAGTGTTATTTAAGTTTACAGTATTAGAGCTCTGAGTAGTTAAAGAATAATTACCAATAGCGTCTAAAACTTTATTTGTTTTTGGTGTGATTGTAATAATTTCAAAACCATTTGGTGTTCCATTAACGTTAATTCCAAATACATATTTGGTATTGTCGGTGTCTGCATTATAAGTCATGCTGTTTACTGTAATAGTTGCCGTTCCACTTGTAACACCAATATTAAAATAGTCTGATGTGTTAGTAACTGTAAAACTATTACTAGACAAATTATGCAAGGTTGACCGCTCTGAAAAATTGAGAATAAGCTGGTTATTTAAATTATTAATTGACAATGAAACTATTTCGGGTGCTTTGGTGTCAAGATTAAAAGATAAACTGTCTCCACCTGAATAGGAATTTCTAGCCAAGTCTGATCCCGAAACGGTAGCTGTTATGATTCCACTATAAGTAGTTGAAACTACCCAAGGATAAGTCCAAACACTGGCTGAGGAAGTTGGAGACATTACTGCATTCGTAATTACATTAGCAATACTAATTGTTGGAGTGACTGTCATTGGCTCACTAAAAGTTGCAGTAATAGTAACTTGATTACTGTTTGTAATTATATTACCTGAATTTGTATCGGCAAGTGATACTGTTGGAAGAATGTTATCGACAATATAGGTGATACTATCTGTTCCAGAATAAGAATTTCCAGCCAAATCTGTTCCAGTTACTGTAGCAGTTACCTCTCCATTAAATGAATCTGGAACATTCCAATCATAATACCAAACTGAAGTAGTTGAAGAGGTCATAGTTAGGTTACTTACCTGCCCACTAATTGAAATTTTTGGACTTGAAGACATGGCTTCATTAAAGGTTGAAATTATTCTTAAAGTCTCAGACCCATTTATATAGTTTGACGAAATATTATCACTTAGTGTTACAGTTGGTGCATTTGTATCTAGACCATTTAATTCGGAAGATTCTAAAACTTTATTGTAATATTTAATTGATTGAATGTGCCCAAAGAAAAGGTGTTGGGGACTAACTGTCCCTTTAAAACTAGTTGCCTCTGAACCATTACCGACATAACCAAAGCGCGGTGTCTCACTATCACTACCATTAGATATTGGGGCAAAAGTACCTGAATGAGTATAAACTAGGTTTCCATCAATATAGTATTTTAGTCCCCCTGACTGGTTAGCTTTGAAAGTAACAGCGACATTATGCCACTGATTATCTCTAAGATCAGAGGTGTTAACAGCATGTGTATCAAAGGTAGCGTCGGAATTTGTAAAATGAAAAGCTAACTTTCCTTTAGCAGAAGTGTTCCTGTCAGAGCCAACCGAAAAACGGAAAACAGAAGATCTGTCAAAGGAAAGAACTATTCTTTCGTCATGAGAAGCTCTGTCTGTAGTTGGTCTTGAATCAACTTTTATTTTAGCAAAAATTGTTAACTCCTCAATTTTATCTGAACCACCACTAACATAATTTAGATTTGATATAGCAATCCCTCCATCTCTTGCGGTAATACCATTAAAGAACATTGCATTTTGATTAGTGTCATAATAAACATTCCCTATGTTTGTTATTTCTCCATGGTTACCGTTTCCACTTAAATCATTAATATTCTTGTTATTGTTTGATGTTGCTTGTCCATTGTATGAGTTTGTATTTGAAATGTCATAATCAAATAATAGGTTGCTGTTTAAGCTTATACTTTTAGAAAGAGCAGTGGAATTACCAACCCTATCATAAATATTGTTTTCTGCTATTGAAATAGTTAATGTTTCAGTACCAACAGCATAGCCTGAAAAAGAAATATCTAAATTATAGGTGCTGCTCCCTATCTTTGAAATACTAGATGGATTCGTGCTTGTTAAACTTATACCTGATCCACCTGATATTGAAAGTGAAAAATCAGAAGTAGTTAAAGTATTAGTAGCCAAGCCATTTAATATTTCCGTGAAAACTTCTTCATCAAAAGTGATACTTACTGTAGAATTTTTTTGATTTATTGTAGCCCCTGAAATTTGATATGTGCTATTGTCAATAGTTAACGTTAAACTTTCTGTTCCTGAGTAAGGATTACCGTATAAATCCGTTCCCGATATGGTGGCTGTGATTGAGGAAGTTGAGGAGCTCGTATTGAAATTATACTCCCATATTTTATTGTCGCTTCCAACTGACATACTAATATTTGCTCCTATACCAGTTAATGATATAGTTGGGGTTGAACTCATTGACTCCGAAAATGTAGCCGTAATTGTAACATTAGAAGAAGGTGAAAGAATATTATCACTATCCGAACTTATAATTGTAACCGTAGGTGATACATTATCAAACTGAAAAGTTGTTGATGAGGCCAAATTAGAATTACCTGCAAGGTCAACTAAAACATTTTCAGCAATTGTAAGAGTAACAACACCTGAGTAAAAACCATTTGCTGAAATAAATCCATTAAATGTTATGTCGTCTAGAGAACCCTCTTCTGTAATTGTGAAAATACCTGATGGTGTTATAGTAGCATCTGAGGCGGTAAAACTTTCAGCATTAATTGGCTCATTAAAAACAACAGTTATTGTATTAGTCTCAGTTGCGCTTATAAGCCCTGGACTAAGACTGTTAGATATTGTTGTAGAAATGATGTAAGGTCTTTGATTATCTAGGTTATAAGAAAGACTTACCGTCCCTGATATTGAATTGCTTGCAAGGTCTGTCCCTGAAACAGTTATTGTAGGGCTGCTAGATGTTGATGATACAGTCCAAGAGTATTGCCAATTGGACAGTTCAGTTTGGTAATTGGGTGATTTAATTACGAAATAGGTTGTCTCCCCAGCACTATATCCAGGCGTATATTCTGGGGTTGTAGCGAAATACCACCAAAAATCAGAAGCCGTTTTACTGCCCAATTTTATTTCACTTACTTGATAATCCACTCCATCAATCTCGAGATAATAATTAAGTAAATCTCCTGACTGTACATTTGCTCCCAATATATCGTCCCAATCTCGACTTCCAACTGCAATCATATTGTAACCATAATCACTAAGTGAAAGCTGTGCTGCTCTTCTTATTAATGTATTCGTTGAGACTAACGACATCGTAGCATTTGAGATTTGGCCAGAAATAGAAATAGTTGGGGATTCTGTCATTGGCTCACTAAACTGCGCCGTTATTGTGACACTATTTGATTGCGCAACACCAGTACCACTGACTGTAGAGGATAAACTCACTGTGGGTTGAACGTTATCGATGCGTAGTCTTTTATGTTTTAAAGCTGTAACATTTTCAATCTTGGCATTATATGGATTCCCCGCTAAATCATTTCCAGTGATAGAAATAGATACAGTCCCAGAGGTAATTGAATCCGGGGGAGACCACCCATAAGTCCATGTTGAATCTCCGTTGCTATTGTTTGTACTTACATAAGTCAATGAAACAATCTGACTATAATTTAGTGGCGAAATTCCAACTATATTCAGCTGAGGGCTTGATTCCATATCCTCTGAAAATCTTACAGTATATGTAACTGTTCCTGAGCTTGTCGTAATATAATCTTGATCAGTAGACGAGAATCCATATACCAATGGATTTACATTGTCTACGCTTAGAGTTATACTCTCTGTGCCGGAGTAGCTGTTCCCACTTAGATCTTGACCAGATACAGTTGCAGATATTGAATTTAAAACAGTAGAGGTAGTATAGCTGTAGGTATAGGAATTGGTGCCAGAGATTGGAGTCATATAGGCATTGTTAATTAGAGTTTTCCCTTTAAGTAAAACATCTAAATTTCCATTACTCCCAGATGCACCAGGAGTAAATTCAGGAGTAGTAGAAAAATAAACCCAACTCTGAGATTGGTTATTTAATGAGGTTAAAGTATAAGTCACCCCAGAGGAAATCACTTCAAATGTATAGCCAACAATACTATTTGAATTTCGAGTCAACTGATCAAACCTTCTATTCTGGACATTAATACCAATCTGATTGCTACTGTAATCTGAAATATAAAAAGTCACAGGCTGATCATTTTCTTTTATAGATATAGTTGGAGAGGGAGACATTGTCTCAGAAAAATTGGCTGTAAACGTTACTACATCTGAATTTGCTAAAAGATTATTATTATCATTTTCAGTAATTAATACAGAAGGAGCTGAGTTATCCCCTACTGTGAATGTAATACTATCAGTTCCAGAATAAGCATTACCAGCCAAGTCAGATCCGGATACACTGACAATAGCAGTACTAGAATTAGTTGAGGCTACCACCCAAGGATATGTCCAAACTGCTCTAGTTGAAGAACCATTTTCAACACCAGTCACCATCAAATTTTTAAATCTAAATCCATAAGAACCTGCCCAATATTCTCCCTCATTCAACTGATGAAGCTCAACTCTAATTTTATTTGCATTATTTGGTACAGATAAACTTACTTGGTATGTTTGAAGATTACTGCTGCCTGTGAGAGTACCTGAATTACTATCATTAGCAGAAATATGTGAAGATCCATTATAAAATTTTAGAACAACTTTCCCGGTGTCAGCAGTGAAATTTTTATCGTAATCAACTGTAAGATTGACTGAAGAAGTTCCAGGTGTTATATTAAAGTCTTTGTATATATATTGATTGTCTATATAACTAAATTCTAGAGCATTATTAAATAGATATGGATTCGAATTGGTATTGAATCTCCCTGAAGAACTCACCCAACCATTATTTTGTTTTAAAACAATATCATTGCCAGGCAACATTAATGCATTTGATATCTCACCAGTGATACTTATGGTTGGAGTGGATGACATTGCTTCGCTGAATGTAGCTGTAATTGTGACAACATTCGAACTGTATACCAAATTGTCCGAATCTGAATCTGTAAGGGATACTGTTGGAGATGTATTATCCTGGTTTTGAGAAAACGAAGAAATAGAGATTAGTATCGCAAATGCAACTAATTGTAATAATTTGATTTTTTTTATTTCTTTTAATTTCAAAACCAATTACTAATTAATTGAGACAAAAAAGTCAAAAAAAATTACACTAAATATTTTAAGTTAGATTAACTTTTTTTGACTTAATTATCCAAAATAGTTTCAAGTAATGTAAAATTACAATAATTATCTCTAATTAACTGATTTTTAGTGTATAAAAGGAATTTTGAAAATACAAAAAAAGCCTTCCAAAATTAAGGAAAGCTTCTCACTGGTTGTGAAAGTAAATTTCTTTACTCCACAACACACAACATCTTAAAGCGGTCTGGACGGGACTCGAACCCGCGACCCCATGCGTGACAGGCATGTATTCTAACCAACTGAACTACCAGACCCGAATTCACGACCGCTAATATACGCTTGATTTTGTATATGCCAACATTTAATTATGAAAAGATTTTATAAAGCTGCGTCTATCGCACCTTGATACGTCGTCTTTGGGGAAACACCTACATGCCTTCCAATTAACTCTCCCTTATCAAATACTAAAACCGTTGGAATATTTCTTACTCCATATTTTGCTGCAAACTCCTGGTTTGCATCCACATCAACTTTCCCAACAACGGCCTTGCCAGCGTAGTCATTACTTAGTTCCTCAATGATTGGTCCTACCATTCTACATGGACCACACCAAGCTGCCCAAAAATCGACTAAAACAGGTTTGTCTGATTTTAAAACTACGTTTTCAAAAGTTGCATCTGTAATTTCTAATGCCATAATTCAATTTTTATGTGCCAAATTTAACTGTTTTTTTTATCTGATGTATATGAGTTTAAATCAAATTTATTTATCACAGAACATATTTCCATAATTAATTAGTTTAGCTTATACATCCACTTTTGTCCTTTCAGTTCGTTAAGAAACTCAGAAGTAATTTTAACTTTCTGCTTTCTGCTATTCATTGTGAGTTTTACTTTTTTCCCTGAATCATATAAATTAAAATACAACGGTTTATCTCCTTTGAAAGATTTAAGATAATTCTGCAAGTCATCAATTTTTTCTTTTTTCAACTGTTTAACATCTATATTGAGTGTAATTTTTTTAGCATTATTTTCTATTGTGTTTTCTAGCATTTCAAAGTTTAAATATTGTATTCTAGGTGATCCTATTTTACCTGTTTCCTTGTTTATCCAACCCTCTCGAACCATTAATCTGATTCTAATAAACTGATTACTTACCAGAAAGTGACGGTATTTCAAATAATCTTCTCCAAAAATCCTAAATTCATAAAGATCTGTGAAATCTTCCAAAGTAAATCGAGCCCAGCTTTTTCCTGCCCTACTTTCGAGATGTTCCACTTCATTTACAATTCCCCCTACACTTAGCTCTCTATTGACATGATTTTCTAAATCACCTAAATGGTTTAGTGATATTGAGATAAAATGGTCCATAGCAAGATAAAAGTCGTCTAATGGGTGCGAGGAAATATAAATGCCAACTACCTCTTTTTCTTTTTTTAAACGAATTAAATTACTCCACATGTCGCAACTTGGAATAGTTAAATCTTGGTAATAGTTTTTTGTTTCCTCATTAAAAAGACTTGTTTGGGATGAATTTAAATTTTCTTGGTATTTAGATCCAAATCGCATTACCTTTTCTAAAAATATGCTCCCATCACTATCTATGTTAAAATATTGTGCTCGATGAGTATTTTCAAAAGAATCTAATCCTCCTGCAAGGACTAAATTCTCAAAGGTCTTTTTATTTGCTGCTCTTAAATCAATTCGTTTTACGAGATCAAAAATAGAATTGTATTTTTCTTTTTTTCGATTATTAATAATAGTCTCAACTGCACTTCGTCCTACTCCTTTTATGGCTCCCATTCCAAAACGAATTGCTTTGTCTTCGTTAACTGTAAATTTGTAAAATGATTCGTTAACATCTGGCCCTAATACTTTCAAGCCCATCCTTCGACATTCTTCCATGAAAAACGTAACTTGTTTGATATCGTTCATATTGTTTGAAAGAACTGCTGCCATATACTCAGCGGGATAATGGGCTTTGAGATAGGCTGTTTGAAATCCAATCCAAGCATAGCAAGTTGAATGAGATTTATTGAATGCATATGCAGCAAAGGCTTCCCAATCTTTCCATATTTTCTCTAATATGTCTTCTGGATGACCGTTCTTTTTTCCCCCATTAATAAATTGTGGTTTTAATTTTTGTAGCAATGTAAAAATCTTTTTTCCCATGGCCTTTCTTAAAATATCAGCATCGCCTTTGGAAAAATTTGCAAGCTTTTGAGATAACAGCATCACCTGCTCTTGGTAAACAGTGATTCCATAAGTCTCTTTGAGATATTCCTCCATAACAGGCAAATCATAAGAGATTTTTTCGTTACCATTTTTACGATCTACAAAACTCGGTATGTATTCTAGTGGTCCTGGACGGTAAAGTGCATTCATTGCAATCAAATCAGCGAATACTGTTGGCTTTAAATCTTTTAAATATTTTTGCATCCCCGCTGACTCATACTGAAAAATACCAACCGTTTCTCCTTTTTGAAAAAGCTCATAAGTTTTTTGATCATCCAGCGGAAAACTGTCGGGATCAAGCTCAACATTATATTTATATTTTACTAATTTGACAGTGTCTTTAATTAGAGTCAAAGTTTTTAGTCCTAAAAAATCCATTTTTAAAAGTCCCGCATCTTCAACAACTGAATTGTCAAATTGGGTGACGTACAATTCCGAGTCTTTTGCTGTAGCAACAGGGACAAATTGCGTAATATCATCTGGTGTTATGATAACTCCACATGCATGAATGCCAGTGTTGCGCAATGAACCCTCAAGGACCATTGCCTGCTGTATTGTTTGTCCAGAAATTGAATCCTCATTCGCTAAATCCTTAATCTCATTAACTCTTGATATTTCTTCTGATCGAAGTTTTTCTTTAAGTTCATCTTGTGTTGAATTAAAGATTTTTTCCAGTTTAATGTTGGGTAATAGTTTAGCTATTCGATCTGCTTCGCCAAGGGGCAAATCTAAAACTCTAGCGGTGTCGCGTATTGAAGACTTAGCCGCCATAGTTCCATATGTGATGATCTGAGCTACTTGATTAGAACCATATTTTTCTATTACATAATCCATAACAAGTGATCTTCCCTCATCGTCAAAATCAATATCTATATCAGGCATACTCACACGATCTGGATTTAAAAAACGCTCAAATAGAAGATTGTATTTTATTGGATCAATATTTGTTATTTTTAAGCTATATGCTACTACAGAACCCGCAGCAGATCCTCTACCTGGCCCTACAGAAACATTCATATTTCTTGCAGCACTAATAAAATCCTGAACAATTAAAAAATACCCTGGATAACCTGTTCTAGCAATTACGTCCAATTCAAAATCGATTCTGTCCTTTATTTCAGTTGTTAAATCAGAATATCTTTCTTTAGCGCCTTTGTAGGTTAGATAACGTAAATATTTATTCTCACTATTTTTACTATCAATGTCTTCTTTTATTTGATACTTTTCTGGAATCTCGAATTTTGGTAGTAATACATCCCTAGACAATTTAAATGGTTCAATTTTATCAACTAGTTTTTTAATATTTGTTATTGCCTGAGGTAAATCACTAAATAAGCTTTTCATCTCATTAGTGGACTTAAAATAATATTCTTGGTTTGGAAGACCATATCGAAATCCTCTACCTCTTCCAATTGGTGTGGCTTGCTTTTCTCCTTCCTTTACACAAAGTAGAATATCATGAGCATTAGCTTCTTTTTTATTAACATAGTATGTGTTATTGGTAGCAATAACAGGAATATTATATTTTTTAGAAAAATAAATAAGTTGTTCGTTTGCTCTATCTTCTCCCTCCTCTCCATGCCTCATTAATTCAATATACAAGTCATCTCCAAATTGATTATGCCACCACTGTAGAGCTTCTTCAGCTTGACTATCCCCCAAATTGAGTATTTTTGAAGGAATTTCTCCATACATATTCCCTGTAAGAACAATTAAATGTTGTTTATATAATTCAACTAATTTTTTATCAATCCTTGGTACATAATAAAACCCATCAACATAAGATAAAGAAGTTAGTTTCGCCAAATTATGATACCCTTTTTTATTTTTGGCCAAGAAAATAATTTGGTATCCATCATTTCTTCTTGTTTTATCTTTATGATCATCACAAACATAAAATTCACACCCAACTATAGGTTTTATTTTTTTATCAATACTAACATTAGAATTATAATTATTTATTGCTTTTATAAAATGAAATGCACCCATTAAATTTCCATGATCAGTAAGCGCAATGGCGGGCATATTATCTTTCGCTGCAGCTTCCACTAGTTGATTTATTCTTGAAGTGGCTTGCAAGACTGAAAATTGTGAATGATTATGTAAATGAACGAAAGAGGAATCTGATAAATAGCTATCTGAAATACTTTTACCACTATCAATTTTATCAGTAGCTTTTTCATTTTTAATAGCATTAGAAGCCAATTTAAAATTTTGATGGGTTAATCCAATTAATTGAAAAGGATTACTTTTTTGAAGTATTTCAGCTGTTTCTAATTTTTGATTTTCAAAAGCTGACGGGTGTAATTTATCTAATCTCAATAACTCTAAGAAAACACGAGAAGTTGCCTCAACATCGGCAGCTGCATTGTGTGCTTCATCAAAATTTTCTTTGAACAAAAAAACATATAGTTCACTAAGAGTTGGAAACTTAAATTTTCCTCCTCGGCCACCTTTTATTTTACATAAATTTGCCGTTTCATCATTACAAGTATCAATAAGCTTTTTTTCTTCTAAAACATCATTTAAACCTAAACGTAAGAATTCAGCTCCTAAAATATTTCGATCGAATGAAATATTATGTCCAATCAGAAATTCGACGTGGTTTACAGCATTATAAAACTCATCCAATACTTGTTCTAAACTAGCTCCTAGCTTATCTGCCAGAGCAGTCGAAATCCCGTGTACTTTTTCGGATTCATATGGAATACTAAATCCGCTTGGTTTTATTAAAAAACTTTTTTGAGAGACTAACTCACCATTTTTGTCGTGGATTTGCCACGCAACTTGAACACACCGTGGCCAATTATCAAGGTCATTTAAGGGTGCATCCCAGCGTTTTGGCAGTCCTGTAGTTTCGGTATCAAAAATTAAATACATCGAATCTAAAGTAAAAAAATATTAAGGTTGCCCGAAAGAGAGTTATTGACATTTATCAACTTTTTTTTTCCTTTTTCGTAACTTCCAATCGAAAAAGAAAAATTTATAATGCCACTACTTGAATTCACAAATAATGGAATTTACTGCAAACAAGCTGATGTTTATTTGGATCCCTGGCGGGGGGTAGATAAAGCAATAATTTCTCATGGCCATTCTGATCACGCTAGATGGGGTAGCAAACGATATATAACACATGAAATTAATGTACCCATAATTACTCATAGACTTGGAAAGATTTTAGTAACAGGTAAAAAATATGGTGAAGCATTTCGAATAAATGGTGTGAATTTTTCTTTTCACCCTGCAGGACATGTTCCAGGGTCATCTCAAATTAGAGTTGAATATAAAGGAGAAGTATGGGTTTTTACCGGAGATTATAAAACTCAAGTTGATGAAATATCTACTCCTTTTGAACTCATTAAATGTAACACCTTTATAACTGAGTGTACTTTCGGTTTACCTGTCTTTAAATGGGAAAAACCTCTAAGGGTTCACGATGACATAAACAATTGGTGGGCAAATAACAAGTCAAATAAAGTTACAAGCTTGTTAATGGGTTACTCTCTTGGCAAAGTACAAAGGCTTTTAAAACATATTGATTTCAAAACAGGAAAAATCTTTACCCACGGAGCAACAGAAAAAATGACTAATTTGTTACGGCAATTCATCGACTTCCCTAA
Organism: uncultured Bacteroidota bacterium; assembly: GCA_902520765.1. GTDB lineage: Bacteria > Bacteroidota > Bacteroidia > Flavobacteriales > Flavobacteriaceae > MS024-2A. The sequence continues at coordinate 95,325 of CABYPG010000003.1, read as the reverse complement.
AACTGAATTAATAACTCGTCATACTAAAATAGGAGAAATTGAAGGGAATTTGGTTCTTGCTCCACCGGCTGTAATGGGTAGCGCCTGGGCAAAAAAACTCGGAGTGATTTCAACAGGCTATGCTTCAGGGTGGATGGCTTTTAGAGGGGCTAGAAGAAGACGTGCTGTTGATCGTTCATTCGTATTATCAGATCATGCAGACTGGGAAGGGTTATTATCTGTCATTAAAGGAACAGGTTGTGAAGATATAATTGCTACTCATGGATACACGGATATTTTTGCTCGTTATCTCAAGGAAAATGGTTGGAATGCTCGTACTGAAAAAACAAAATATGAAGTTGAAACTATTGATTCTGAAGTGATTTAAATGAGACGTTTTGCAGCTCTAATTGAAGAATTAGATAGTACTAATAAAACTAATCAAAAGGTAACAATTCTGACAAATTATTTTAAAAGTACACCAAAAAAAGACTCTCTTTGGGCAATTGCACTTTTATCCCATAGACGTCCTCCCCGTCCCCTTAATACAACTTTAATGAGAATTTGGGCCTCAGAATTAGCAGAGGTTCCGGAATGGCTTTTTGAGGAATCTTATCACATTGTAGGAGACCTTGCCGAAACTATTTCCCTTTCGGTTCGTCAGGAAATTAATTTAACACCACCTTCACTATCTGAATGTATTAAGGAAATAATTAATTTAAAGTCTAAAGATGAAAAAGAGAAAAAAAGTTACATATTTAAGCGTTGGAAGAGTTTTAATAACTACGAAAAATTTGTCTTTAATAAGATACTAACCGGGGGATTTCGTATTGGTATAAGTCAAAAACTTATGACTCGTGCTCTTTCAAAAGCAGTCAAAATTGAAGAGAATATATTAGCTCACCGTCTAATGGGACAATGGTCACCGATTACTACAACTTTTGAAGAACTAATAATTAATCCTAATCCTGAAGATCAAATTTCTCAACCCTATCCATTTTTTTTAGCTTATCCAATTGATCAAGACTTCCAGGATAAAGAGTTAGTTCAAAATTGGTGTTTTGAACACAAATGGGATGGAATGAGATCCCAATTAATAATAAGAAAAGGGAAATATTTTTTGTGGAGTCGTGGAGAGGAATTAATTACTGACAAATTCCCAGAGTTTGCTTCACTAGTTGACTTAATTCCAGATGGTACAGTTTTAGACGGAGAACTTATACCCTATAAACAAAATAAAGTTGGGTATTTTAATGACTTACAAAAAAGAATTGGACGTAAAAATATATCGAAAAAATTACAGGATGAAATTCCAATTGTAATAATGCTTTATGACATATTGGAATGGGAGGGAAAAGACATAAGGAATTATCATTTAACAAGACGAAAAGAAATTTTAGAATCTCTTTATAAAAAAATAAAAGTTAATAATGCACCTATACTTTTATCTCAGGTAATGTTTTTTGAGAATTGGAACAAGGTGAGAGAAGAAAGAAAAAGAGCTGATGAAAAATCAAGTGAAGGTTTAATGATAAAGAAAAAAGAATCAATATATTCTGTAGGCAGAAAGAAAGGTTTTTGGTTTAAGTGGAAATCAGATCCAAAAACAATCGATGCTGTATTAACTTATGCAATGCGAGGACACGGTAGACGAACTAACCTTTATACAGATTATACTTTTGCTCTCTGGGAAAATGAAAAACTAGTAACTTTTGCAAAGGCATACTCTGGACTGGCGGACACGGAAATAAAAAAAGTTGATAGATTCGTAAAACAAAATACAATTGATCGTTTTGGACCTGTTCGTCAAGTAAAGCCAGAATTAGTTTTTGAAATCGCTTTTGAGGGGATTGCTTCATCATCACGTCACAAAAGTGGTTTTGCTGTTCGTTTCCCAAGGATTTTACGTTGGCGTCATGACAAAAAGATAGCTGATGCAAATAGTATTAATGACCTTAAACAATTTTTGCGGTGAACGAAGTATTATCATGGTTCAAAAATAAGGGGTGGAATGCTCAAAACTTTCAAAAAAAATGCTGGAAAGCTTATTCTGAAGGTAAAAATGGAATTCTTCACGCTCCAACCGGAAGTGGAAAAACCTTTGCAATATGGGGTGGTGTTATCGAAGAATCATTAAAAGTGAAAAAACATAAAATCGGTATTCAAGCAATATGGATAACTCCTTTACGTGCATTAGCCGTAGAGATTCAGAAAGCAATACAAATAATGACAAATGATTTAAACCCTGAATTAAAAATTGCTTTACGCACTGGTGATACATCACAAAGTGAAAGAGGGAATCAGAAACGAAAACCCTCTTTTGGTCTTGTTACAACACCGGAGAGTTTGCATCTATTAATAAGTACTAAAGATCACCAAAAAACGCTCCAGAATCTCAAAGTAATTGTAATAGATGAATGGCACGAACTTCTGGGAACAAAAAGAGGTGTTCAAATTGAATTAGCTATTGCATACTTAAAGTCTTTTGTTCCTAATCTTAAAGTTTGGGGTATATCAGCCACAATTGGAAATAAAGATTTAGCTAGTAAAATTTTATTGGGATCTTCAAAAGCTTTTGTAACAGTAAATGCAGAATTCAAAAAAAAAATAGAAGTTGAATCAATTTTACCAAAAAATATGGAAAGATTCCCTTGGCGTGGTCACCTAGGAATTCATCTTTTATCTCATGTACTAGAAATAGTTAAAAAAAATAAAACTACACTAATATTTACTAATACACGTGCTCAATGTGAAATATGGTATCATCATCTTCTAGATGGAAATCCAAAGCTTGCTGGGGATATTGCAATGCATCATGGCAGCATTGATAAAAAAATTCGATTATGGGTAGAAGACTCCCTTAGAAAAGAAAATCTTAAAGTAGTAGTTTGTACTTCAAGTTTAGATTTAGGTGTTGATTTTTCACCAGTAGAAAATTGTATACAAATAGGAAGTCCAAAAGGAGTAGGTCGATTTATTCAGAGAGCAGGTAGAAGTGGACACCAGCCAAAAGCAAAAAGCAAAATTTATTTTCTTCCAACTCATGCTATGGAGCTAATCGAGTCCTTAGCCTTACAAAGAGGAATCGAAAAACATCAAATAGAAGATCGCCTTCCTTATCTTAATAGTTATGATGTACTTTTTCAATTTTTGATGACACTGGCTGTTGGAAGTGGCTTTGATGAAAAGGACTTGTTCCCTGTTATTCAACAAACATTTTGTTTTCAAACTATTAAAAAAGAACAATGGCAGTGGATGTTAAATTTTTTGGTTAAAGGAAGCCAAACTTTAGAACATTATGACGAGTATAAAAAAGTAACAATTCTGGAAAATGGAATCTATAAAGTAATAAACAAGGGAATAATAATGCGCCACCGCCTTTCAATCGGGACAATAGTGGGTGACGCTACATTGAAAGTTAGGTACCAAAAAGGAGGTTATTTAGGATCTGTTGAAGAATGGTTTATATCAAAACTAATCCCTGGAGACATATTTACTTTCTCTGGTCGTAACTTGGAATTAATTAGAATTCGTAACATGGAAGTAATTGTGCGTAAATCCAAATCTAAAAAAACTAGGATCCCTTCTTGGATGGGAGGTCGTATGAGCTTCAGTGCTCATCTTAGTGATTTACTCAAAAACGTACTTTATAAAAAAACCAGTAAAAAGAGTCCAGAATTTAGGGCATTAATTCCCATTTTTGATCAACAAAAAAAGGAATCAATTATACCAAAACCTAATGAATTTTTAATTGAGCGGTTTGAAACTAAAGAAGGATTTCATACAATATTCTATCCATTTGAGGGATATGCTATTCATGAAGTTATGGCAAGCCTTTTAGCCTACCGAATTAGCCTTTTAAAACCGATTAGTTTTAGCATGTCATTTAACGATTATGGATTTGAGCTTTTATCAGATCAAGTTTTTTCAAAAGACGACTTTCTAGATAATAATTTACTAACAAAAGACCATTTAAACGACGATCTTGAGAAGAGTATAAATATATCCGAGATGTCTAGACGTCGCTTCAGGGATATTGCTGTTATTTCTGGGTTAGTATTTCAAGGCTTTCCTGATAAACCTATTAAAAGTAAACATCTACAAAGTGGATCTCAACTTTTTTACAATGTTTTCAAAGATTACGAACCTGATAATTTATTGTACCAACAAGCTATTGAAGAAACTTTTGAACATGGTATGGAACGTGGTCGAATGACAAAGGTGTTTGAAAATATTAAAAATCAATCAATCGTGTGGAGGGATTGCAGTCAACCTACACCATTTTCGTTTCCTATAATTACAGATCGAATAAGAACTAAACTATCTTCTGAGAGTGTAGAGGATCGTATTAGAAAAATGTCTCTCCAACTCGAAAAGGGTATGACATGAGCTTAATTAAAATTAATAACCATAATTTCGTTTTGCACCCTACTGGAGCAATTTTTTGGGAAGAGAAAAAAACACTTTTTTTAGCAGATATTCACCTAGGTAAAGTTGCTCATTTTAGAAAAAATGGGATTGCTGTACCAAGAAAAGCAGAAGGTCTGTTCTACGAAAAGATTACAAAACTGTTAAAAGATTTTACTGCCACCCGTATTATTTTTTTAGGTGATCTTTTCCATAGTGAGCAAAACAATGAATGGTACTTATTCGAATCATGGGTTAAAAAGCAAAATCTTGAAATAATTTTAATTGAAGGTAATCATGACATTATCCCTAAATTAAAATACAACTTAATAAACATAAAAATTTTAGAAAATTTAACTGAAGACGACTTTTATTTTACTCACCTTCCAATTCATAAGAAAGATTACTTTGTTTTTTGTGGACATATCCACCCAGGAGTAAAACTCAAAGGTTCTGGTTTACAGCAGTTGAAAATGCCATGTTTTTTCAAGTCAAAAGATCAGTTAATACTTCCAGCTTTTGGCGGATTTACTGGACTACACATATTGTCACCAACTAAAGGTGTCAAAGTTTACATAACAACAGGAAAAGAAGTGATGGAAATGTCTTGATTAAAATCTAAGAAATTATCTTTGGTAAAAAAAATCAACTCATTGCTAGATAAGTTTGATAAGTTAGAGTCACAGGAGAAATTGAAAGTAGCTTTTTCAGCAAATCATTGTACTCATGTTAAAGGACTAGTAGGGTCTGGATTATCATTTAGAATAGCAGCAGCTTTCAAAAATTTAAATCAATCTATTTTATTTGTTCATGATAGTCCAGAGAAGGCTGCTTACTTTTTAAATGATTTTGAATATCTCGTTGGTTCTTCCAGGGTTAATTATTTCCCTTCAAGTTTTAGACAGCCCTATGCCCCTGAAACCACTGACAATTCAAATATACTGTTAAGATCTGAAGCCTTAAAAAAACTCAACAGTTCAAATAAAGAAAGAATAATTGTAACCTACACCCAAGCCATTTTTGAGAAGATTGTTTCACAAAAAAATTTAAAAAAAATTTCTTTAAAGCTTAAAAAAAATAAAAATTTCCCATTTGGGATTCTTAATGAACGTCTTTTTGAAATGGGATTTAATCGTGTAGATTTTGTAAGTAGTCCTGGAGAATTTGCAGTGCGAGGTGGAATAATTGATGTTTTTTCTTTTGCTTACCAACATCCGTATAGAATTGAGTTTTTTGATGAAACAATAGAACGTTTATCCTGTTTTAATGTTGTCTCGCAAAGATCCATTTCAAATTTTGAAGAAGTTGAGTTACTTCCAAATATTTCAGCCCATCATAATACAGACGAACGTAAAATTTTTACTTCTTTTTTCAGTGATAATACTTGTTTTATTTATTCGGATTTTGATAAGATAATGTCTGAATTAGATAAAATGTATAAAAATGTAAATGGTGTTTACGATAAGATTAAGACAAACAAAAATTATCCCCCCGAAAATTTATTTGTTAATTCCACTGATTGGATAAAAAGTTGTCAAAAAAAATCAATTATTGTTCTCGAAAAAACAGATAAGTTAAAAGCCTATAGAGAGATTTTTATTAAACAGTCACCACAACCCTCCTTCAACAAAAAATTTGATTTAGTGGTTAATCACTTAAATGAAAATAAAAAAAGAGGCTACACTAATACTATTTTTTGTAGCAATGAAAATCAAGCAAAAAGATTTCGTGACATTTTTGAAGAAATGAAAAAAACAGTTCATTATAATATAAGCGTAAATGTAATTTTTGAAGGATTTGAAGATTTAGAGGCCAAATGGTGTTGTTTCACTGATCACCAAATTTTTGAGCGCTATCATAAATATAGACTTAAATCTGATCTTAGAAAAAAAAATACTTTGAGCCTTAAAGAGTTAACACAGATGGATGTTGGTGATTATGTGACTCACATAGATCACGGGATTGGAACTTTTGGTGGATTGCAATATATAGACGTAGAGGGAAAATTACAAGAGTCTATCAAACTGATTTATGCAGATAGAGATGTTCTTTATTTAAGTGTTCACTCTCTTCATAAAATAAGCCGATATGCAGGAAAAGATGGTAAAGTCCCAAAAATTTATAAGCTTGGATCTAAGGCATGGAAAGCATTAAAACAAAAGACAAAGAAAAGGGTAAAAGAAATTGCATTTGATCTTATTGAACTATACGCTAAAAGGAAGCAAAAAATCGGTTTTTCCTACAATCCAGACAGCTATTTACAATGGGAATTGGAATCCTCTTTTTTATTTGAGGATACACCTGACCAAGAAAAAGCTACAAAAGCCATAAAAAGGGATATGGAATTAAATATCCCTATGGATCGACTTGTATGTGGAGATGTAGGGTTTGGAAAAACAGAAGTTGCTATAAGAGCGGCTTTTAAGGCTGTAGATAATAGTAAACAGGTTGTAGTCTTAGTTCCTACAACTATCTTAGCCTTCCAACATTTTAAAACATTTTCAAAAAGATTAGAGGAATTTCCAGTTAAGGTGGACTATCTAAATCGTTTTCGATCTACAAAAGATAAAACGAAAATTTTAAATGATTTGAGCTTAGGAAAAATTGATATTTTGATTGGAACTCATCAATTGGTAAACAAGAAAATTTTATTTAAAGATTTGGGTCTCTTAATTGTAGATGAGGAACAAAAATTTGGAGTTGCAGTTAAAGAAAAAATAAGATCAATAAAAGAAAATATTGATGTGTTAACTTTAACAGCTACTCCAATTCCTAGAACACTTCAGTTTAGTTTAATGTCGGCTCGTGATTTATCTGTTATTAATACACCTCCACCAAACCGATATCCAATAGAAAGTGAAATTATTCGTTTTAATTCGAATTTAATAAAAGATGCCATTCTTTATGAGCTTCAAAGAAAAGGGCAAGTATTTTTTATTCATAATCGAGTTGAAAATATCGTGGAAGTTTCAAGCTTTTTGCAGCAACTTGTTCCAGATGCAAGAATTGCAGTTGGCCACGGTAGAATGGAAGGTAGAAAACTAGAAGAAGTTTTGTTAAACTTTATGAATGGTAATTACGATATCCTTGTAGCTACAACAATAATTGAAAATGGGTTAGATGTTCCAAATGCAAATACAATGTTTATAAATAATTCACATAATTTTGGACTTAGTGATTTACATCAAATGAGAGGGAGAGTTGGCAGAAGTAACAAAAAAGCCTTTTGCTATTTCATAACCCCTCCAATATCTTCTATGAGCTCAGACTCACAAAAAAGAATAAAAACTGTAGAACAATTTTCAAACCTTGGCTCTGGGATTCAAATTGCTATGAAAGACCTAGAAATAAGGGGGGCTGGAGATCTATTGGGAGGTGAACAAAGTGGTTTCATTAATGAGATGGGGTTTGATACTTATCAAAAAATCTTACAACAAGCAATTGAAGAGTTAAAAGAAAATGAATTTAATTCTGTTTATTCAAATGATGTAAATGATAAGATCGGGCAATATGTTGACGAAATTCAAATTGATACCGATCTAGAAATTTATATTCCTGACTATTATATTAATATAGTGAGAGAGCGATTAGCACTATACCAAGAATTGAGTAAAATTAATAATGATAATGCCTTAGAAGATTTTAAAAATAAACTTAAAGATCGATTTGGTCCACTCCCAAAAGAAACAAAAGAGTTGTTAGAAACTGTTCGATTAAAACGAGTAGCATCCAAACTTGGTATAGAAAGAATTGTGCTTAAACAAGGCATATGTCTTTGCTATTTTATAGCAGATCAAAAAAGTAAATTTTATGAAAGTGAAAATTTTGATTATTTGATAAATCAAATTAAAAAAGGGTCTGGTAGGATTGAAATAAAACAGAAAAAAACATCCGATGGCGTAATACTCATACTCTCAATAAGCGAGGTAAAAAATATAAAAGCAATAATTATTTTGCTGCAAAATTTATTGAAGGAAAGCTAAAGTTTTTTTAAATTTTTAATCACTTTAAATGCAATATCTACATCATCCTCATTCATTAAAATTGTAAATTCGTTTGAAGTGGATATTACCTCCCTAATGTTAACACCCTCCCATGACAATCTTTGGAAAATAAAATAATAAATCCCTGGAATTTTGACATTATCAACTGGAAGCTTAATAGTAATAGATGATAAATTTTCCACTTTTGAATGGCACACTTCATTTTTGAAAAGATCGTCAACTAATGAAATAATATTTTGGCTAACAACTATGTTTGATTCAGAAACCCCTCTAGAAGAAGTGTAAAAAATATTTTTTTTATTTTCTATTTCTTTGAGAAGCTTAGCCTGAGTAATTAACAAAGTTTCTGAAAGAAGAAAACCGTAATCAACTAAATAAGAGCGAACGGTTATATCTCCAATATTTTTTAAAACCCTTATTATTTTTTTTGTTACTGAAAACGTCGCATCGTCGGATACTCTTTTTAATGACATAACTATAGCTCCTTGATTTACTTTTTTCCTCATCAAACTTTCAATATCATTATGAATATTTCTTGCTAATGATGTCAAATTGATAATCCCTTCATTAAGTGCTGAAGCTAAATATGGTTTAGTTTTAATATATTCTGTTACGGAAGCAGAAATGGTTTTCATTTGATAAACATCTAAAATTTATTATACAAAAGTACTTTTTTCTAACAAAAAGTTACATATTAAACAAATACAACTAAAACTACTCGATAAAAACTAATTGCAGAATAATTTTAATCAATATAGTTTTTTGAATTTTTAGCTACATTTTATTTACAATGATTTTAAGCTTATTAAAGAAAAAGCTTTTCTTTTAATTACTTTTGAAAAAATTAGCTTAAATAATGTCTAAACGCTACACAATAACAGCTGCACTACCCTATACAAACGGACCTATTCATATTGGTCACCTTGCTGGTGTATATGTTCCTGCTGATATTTATGCACGTTATTTAAGAAATAGAGGTAAAGATGTCGCTTTCATATGTGGAAGTGATGAACATGGAGTTGCAATTGCATTAAAGGCTAAGATGGAGAATAAAACACCTCAACAGATAATTGATTATTACGACAAATTAATAAGAGATTCATTTAATTCGTTTGGCATAAGCTTTGATAATTATTCTCGCACATCAAGAAAAATTCATTATGAGACTTCTCAAGAAATTTTCAAAGATTTAAACAAAAAAAAGATTTTTCAAGAAATTGAATCTGAGCAACTTTATGACCCAGAAGCAAAACAATTTTTAGCTGATCGATATGTTATAGGTACATGCCCCCTATGCCAAAATGCTGAAGCTTACGGTGATCAATGTGAAAGCTGTGGAAGTAGTCTAAGCGCTACTGAACTTATAAATCCTCAATCAACCTTGAGTGGATCTAAACCAAAAATGCGTAATACAAAACATTGGTACCTCCCACTTGACAAATTTGAAAATTTTATAAATGAATGGATAATTAAAGGTCATAAATCCGACTGGAAACAAAATGTTTACGGACAGGTTAAATCCTGGATTGATAATGGACTAAAACCCAGAGCAGTTACCCGTGACTTGGATTGGGGTATTCCTGTACCTATCGATGGAGCTGAAGGAAAAGTTCTTTACGTTTGGTTTGACGCCCCAATTGGTTATATATCCTCTACAAAAGAGTGGGCTTACAATAACGGAATTGACTGGGAGCCTTACTGGAAGGATAAAGAGACTGAATTAATACATTTCATAGGTAAAGATAATATTGTTTTTCACTGTATAATTTTCCCAATTATACTTCATGCATCGGGCTCTTATATTTTACCCAAAAATGTACCTGCAAATGAATTTTTAAACTTAGAGGGAGAAAAGATTTCTACTTCAAAAAATTGGGCAGTTTGGTTACACGATTATCTAAAAGAATTCCCAAATCAGCAAGATACCCTTCGTTATGTCCTAACCTCAAATGCTCCTGAAACAAAAGATAATGATTTTACTTGGGACGAATTTCAATCAAGAAATAATAATGAATTAGTCGCGATTTATGGAAACTTTATAAATCGTGTAGTAGTCTTAACAAATAAATACTATGATGGAATTAATCCTGAAATCGAATCTCGATTATCAGAAGATGAAAAAATATTAGATCAAATAGGAATAATGTCAAAAAAAATTGGATCGTCAATTGAAAAATACAAGTTTCGAGAGGCAAGTCAGAATCTAATGCAAATTGCTAGAATTGGAAATAAATATCTAGCAGAAAAGGAACCCTGGAAACTAATCGATAAAGATCCTAAACGTGTTTCAGAAATTATTAATACGGCTTTACAAATAACAGCTTGCCTAGCCCTAGTTAGTGAACCATTTTTGCCATTTACTTATGAAAAATTACTTTCAATTTTAAATATCAAATCGCTTAAATTAAGTTGGAATGATGCGTTCATGAAAAATGAGTTGATCCCATCTGGTCATCAAATAAATAAGGCAACACTTCTTTTCAAAAAAATTGAGGATATTGAAATTGATAATCAACGCTCAAAATTGTTAAGTAACAAAAAAGGTAATATCAATCTTGAGAAGATTTAATCTTATTAAAGGGATTTTAAATTTAGATAAATTCTATTTATTGTATTTATTATTCCCTGAATACTTTGATAGATTTGAAATTTTAGAAAATGTTTTTGATCAAAATTTATTTTCATGAAAATTTAAAAAACTTGGAAATTAAAAAATAATTAATCACCTATTTGAGCTCCATTATACCAATTGCTTTCCATAATTCATTTAAACTTGATTTGAGTCAAGAGCATAGGTTCCCCATGGAAAAGTATGAGCTACTCCCACAACAATTACTTTTAGAGGGGACTAACAAAATCGAAGACTTTTTTGAACCAAAACCAGCTTCGTTAAAACATGTATTAAGGATTCATGACAAAAATTATGTAAATCGCTTGTTAAAATTATCATTAACAAAAAATGAAATTAGAAGTATTGGTTTTCCTTTAAGTAATGATCTTATAAGTAGAGAATTTTTGATTGCTGGAGGTACAATTCATGGTGCTGATAAGGCATTAAAATCAGGTATAGCGATGAATATAGCTGGAGGAACTCACCATGCTTATCCAGATAAGGGAGAAGCCTTTTGTCTACTCAATGATCAAGCTATTGCGGCTCAATATTTATTAGACACAGGTAAGGTCAAAAAAATATTAATATTAGATTTGGATGTTCACCAAGGAAATGGAACAGCTGTTGTATTTAATAATAATCCAGATGTTTTTACTTGCTCAGTTCATGGAGAGAAAAATTATCCATTTCGTAAAGAAATAAGTGATTTTGATCTTCCACTAAAAGATAATTGTACTGACAGTATATACTTACAACACATAAAAACTCTTCTTCCTGAGCTATACAATAAAGTAAAACCTGACTTTATTTTTTACCTGTGTGGTGTTGACGTTTTAAAAACTGATAGATTAGGCCGTTTGAGTATGACTATTGCAGGTTGTAAAAAGAGAGATGAGATTGTTTTATCTTTTTGTAAAGAAAAGAATATTCCTGTTCAATGCAGCATGGGTGGAGGATATTCAAGAGATATAAAGACAATAATTGAGGCGCATGCTAATACATTTAGGGTTGCAAAAGAGATTTTTACTTAGAATTCCAAGTTTGACTTTTCATATTTAATGCAGCTATAACAACATCTTTTCTGCTAACCTGTCCAACTAAATATCCATTCTCAAGAACAGGATAACGCCTTCTGCTTGATTTTGAGAATTTTGCTGCAGCATCAAAAACACTAGTGCTTGATTCAATTGTATCAACTTTTTGAGTCATAAAATGGCCAACTGATTTGTCAAGTATCGGCATATTAAAATAGCGACTGTCAGAAATTTCTTTCATACAATCAGCCTCAGAAATTATTCCTACTAGCACTCCTTCTTTAGTAACAACGGGTCCACCTGAGATGCGGTATCTAATAAAGGTTTTCATTACTTCGTGAATACTTTGCTCCGGATTAAATAAAACCAATTGTCTTGTCATTATATCTGACACAATTAATTTACTTGGGGTGACTCTTTTTATTTGAGCCCGCTCTCCTTGAAAACTTTTTACGGGCATAATTAGTTATATTTATAGTCTCTAATATAACGTTTTTTACGAAATTATTAAAATGATTACAAATAATTATAGCATTCATAATATTTCTCTTATTTTATTATAAAAAATTTATTTTATGCATTCAGTTGGTATTTTAGGTTGTGGGTGGCTTGGCATTTCTCTAGCGAAAAATTTCAAGAAATTAAAATATACTGTTCTAGGTTCTAGAACTACATTAGAAGGTTTGTCTAAAATTAAAAAAATTGGAGTCGAAGGTTATTTAGTTGTTTTAAAAAAAAACAAATCAGAGGGTATTATGTCTTTTATAAAAAATATTGAAACATTAATAATTTCAGTTCCTCCCGAAAAAAAAAATTCTAATTCAAATTTTACTGAAAAAATTAAAACTTTAATAAATTCCCTAAAATCAAGTTCTTTAAAAAAAGTAATATTCCTAAGCAGTACATCTGTTTATGGATCAAAAGGAGGAGTTTTTGATGAAACCGAAAAATGTTTACCAGATAGCCATTCAGCATTAGAACTATACAATTGTGAAAAATTAATTCAAGAATTGAGTATTCCTACAGTAATTGTCCGATTAGGGGGTCTTATTGGCAAAGATCGAAATCCAATTTATCATCTTCAGAAAAAAATAATTAAAAACCCAAATGGGAAAATTAATTTTATTCATAAAGACGACGCAGTAAATGGGATATCTACTTTAGTGACTAATAAGGAAGTAAATGGTCTTTTTAATTTAGTTTCTCCTGATCATCCAACAAGAAAATCATATTATAATTATGTATCAAAAAAATATAATCTTAAGGATCCCAAATTTGAAAATGGTGAAAAAATTGTAAGAATTATAAATGGAGAAAAAATCACTAGGGTTACCAAGTTTAATTATTCTGTCGACAACTTGTTAATATAAATTTTCAGATTTTTTAAAAGGCTAGCATCTATTATTTAAATTGTATTGACAAATAATCATGTCTAGAAATAATCAATATATCGCAATACTCGAAAAACTGCTAACGCATCTCAAAAATTCAAAACTCGAGTATTTAAAGGCTGCAGACCATGCTGACAGATCAGAAAAAAAGAGATATTTCAATAAACAAGCTTTATTGAGAAACCGTTTTTTTCAAGAAATTCTAAGTGAACTCCAAAACATTGGAATTGGTTATGATGATTTCATAATAAGCCGTTTGAATTTCGATCAGCTATTAATTTCATCAATTGATAAGTTAAGATCAAATGCCCTGGACAAATGTTTAGAGTCGGATAAGTTTTTACTTGAAATATACCTTTCATTGCGAGATAGCGAGTTCCAGAATGAAAAGTTTCTTCAACACAGCTCAAGTATTGAGATTGCTATTGAACAAAACCAAATATATTCCTCAAATTATCGGATTAAGAACAAAGTGGAGTCTGACTTCTAATTTTCATTTTTTTAAAAGTCAAGTTCATTAGATTCATCTTCAAAACTATACATTCTTGAAATCACCGCATTATAGCTTTCGTATAATTTTTCTAGAGAAGGAATCAATGAGTCTTTTTTTGAATGCTTGGTAAAGTAATGAGACTTTTGTGATCGCATATGAACCACTTTAAGTCTACTTCTTATTTGTGGTTTTTCGAACTTTTTTGGTAATTTTTTTGAAAGTAATTTTTTTAAACTTTTACTCAATTTTGAAATTTCGATATCAACATTTCTAAAATCTAGACTCCTAAACTGATTAAATAAATTATGCAGATTTTTAAATTCTTGCCAATTCTCTATCCCATAACTTTTTATTAATTCTTCTGGGTAATCAGAAAGATTTAAATCAATATTATAGTTAATTTGTTTTTGGTTTTCAATTTTTGAAGCCTCTTGAGCAATTATATTTTGCTTACTCGGATTTTTACAAGATGAGCATAAAGTAGCGATAATTATTAGAACACGAATATAAATTGACATTATTGCATGTTTAAATTCCAAAAGAATAAATTTTTATTAAAAGTATGGTGAAAAATAGAAACTGAAGAATAAATAAATGAAAAGGAAATAGACCATTTATTTTTGGATTTACCTTATGATAAAAAAACTGGAGGGGAAAGGAAACTAGTGACCAGCCAAAATAATTTTGGAAAGATGCCAAGCCAGATTTAAAAGTCCAAAAATCCAAAACTGGTGCAACAGGCTCCATTACTAAATCAAATGAGAGCATCAAAAATATTCCCAATAGAATTTTTTTCCAAAAGTTTTGAAAAAATTTGTCAGAAATAAATCCCGTGGTGAATACTAAAATGCACCAATTAATTCCTATCAAAACAGGAACCCCAAAAACTTTTATCCCCAAGGCACTACCATAACTGTACTCACCGAAAATAAATCCTTTATTAACTCCAATAATTTCTGCTATCATACCAACTGTAAAACATATAAAAACAAGAAAAACTGTTTTATTTGATATCTCAGTATTAATCAATACTAATAAAAAGCTCAAAGCCAAATTCAAAGGAGTGGCATTTATAAACCATGAAGAATTACTATAAATAATGCCAATTAGACCTGAAATATGAAAAAGCCAAATAATAGCAATAGATATATTTAACTTATTAAAATGTTCTTTTTGTATCACTTTTTAATATCAGGAATAATTTCAGAAACAATTTTTGCGGAAAGTAAGCATAAAGGAATTCCTCCTCCAGGGTGAACACTACCACCACAAAAATAAAGATTCTTTATTTTATTAGAAAAATTTGGATGCCTCAAAAATGCGGCAATTTTGTTATTGCTCGAAGACCCATATAATGCTCCCATGTATGACTGTGTTTTATTTTCGATTGTTATTGGTGTTAGAATTTCTTCACACTCAATCTTATCTTTAAGAGAAGTACCCAATTTTTCTGAGAGCTTATTTATAACTATTGCCCTTAAATTTTTAACTAATTTATCCCAATCTTGGCCATGATTTGAAGGAGTATTAATCATAACAAACCAATTCTCACAGCCTTTAGGAGCATCATTCAAAACATCCTTGGATGTTATATTTACATAAATAGTTGGATCTTTGTATACAGTTTTGTTCTTAAAAATTGACTCGAATTCTTCAGCATAATTTTTTGAGAAAAATATATTATGCAAATCAAGTTGTTTAAACGAAGATTTAACTCCCCAATAAAAAATTATCGCAGAACTTGAACGTTCTTGCTTTAGCACTTTTAATGGAGGTTTTAATTTAGGAATTAATTTTTTATAGGTATAAAATACATCCATATTAGAAATAATATAATCTGATTCAAAAAATTTATCCCCTATCATGATCCCTTTTACACTTTTTTTGTCAAGGACTATCTCATTTACCAAAGAACCAAAATGAAATTTTACACCTAATCTTTTTGCTAAACCGACTAAAGCTTCAGTAATCGAAACCATACCTTTAGTAGGAATAAATGTCCCATATGAATTTTCAAAATGTTGAATTAAACTCATTATCCCAGGTGTTTGATATGGGTCTGATCCGTTATATGTAGCATATCTATCGAAAAATTGAATTAAATAAGGAGATGAGAATGCATTTGTATTTACTTGATGTAGTGATTTTTGAATTTCAAAAACTTGAAGTTGCAAGATTGCTTTAATTGTTGAAGCTGAAAAAAATGTTTTAATTTTATGTAATGATTTCTCTAAAAATAAAGTCCCTGTCAGTTCATATTTTTTTTTTGCCTTTTTTAAGTATCTAATAACTTTTTCTCTTGGTTCGTTGAATTTCAATTCAACTTCATCTAAAAACTTTTCTTGGCTACCAAAAGCTGTAAAGGTCTTTCCATCTTGCCAAAAATATTTACAAGACACATCTTTTTTCTTGAAATGAAAATAATCACTGGTATTCTCACCTGCCAATTCAAAAAGCTCTGAAATAAAATGTGGCATAGTAAACAAGGAGGGGCCTGCATCAAAACGATAACCCTTAAGTTTAAAAGATGACAACTTCCCTCCTGGATATTTGTTTTGTTCAAAAATATGTACATTGTAACCTTTCAGAGCTAATCGGACTCCAGAAGCTAATCCTGCAACACCTGACCCTATAATTACAATTTTTTTCATAATGGCAATTTTTGAATTTTATCGGAAATAAGATTGAATCTTGAGAAAAGATCTTCTTTGTACCACTTTTTTTTTCGTGTGGCTTTTACAATGTCAGAATGAATTTGGTCTTTATAAGCAAATTCATTTATTGATTTGAAGTTGTCCCAAATGCTAATAGTAGCTTGTTGAATAAAAGGCCATTCACCTATACCCTTATAGTAAAGAACTCCTTTAGTATTTTTTATTGCCTTGCTAGCTTTGGGAACCGCATTCCAAAAAGAAAGTAATCTGTTCCACCTTAATGTAGCGCGAGTAATAACAACAATTTTTTTGTCTACTTTATTTTGAGAATTGTCAGAATCTAATTTAAAAGGATTTTTCCCATCCCAAGATCCATGACTATTTATATTTTTTAAAACTAAATCACGTTGAGTATTAGCCTTTTTTTGGTAATTAATGAATATAGGATGTTGAGTTAAACATTTTTCGTACGATTCATAACAATCCCATACTCCTAAAAATGCATAAGTTGAAAAATCTGGGCGAAGACTAAAACCCTGACCACCACCAGTGCCAAGGAATTTATAAAAAGATAGTCCTTTCACATTGCTAACTTTCTTGGGAGCAACTCCCATCTGTGAAAATGCCCAAAACTTATTTTTAACGAATGAAAATATTGTGATCGAGGTAATCGAATTCATTGATTTTGAGGTATAGCAATTTTTTTTACCTCTATAAATTTATAAAAAGAAATAGAAAAAACGTCTCTGTTTAGGATTTTAGAATTTGACTAATGGAAGTAATCAGCAGAGACGTTTTTGAAACCAAATTTAATTTAAACTTGTTTAAAGATATAGAAAAAACGTTATACAGAAAAAGCTTTTGTTTATTTTTTTTGTTTTTTTTTGAAACATTTAAGAATAAACTTGGTTTTTTTGTAGCAATAGTCTTATTATCAATAGATTAATGGACAGTTAAAAAATATCTTTAAAAAATTAACTTATTAAAAAAAAAATGTTCTTTTGAACTAAAATATATTTTATGAAGAAATTTAATCGATTTGATATTTTTATTTACGTTCTGATTATTGCAAATATTATTGCAATGATTTTAGAGTCACACGAATTTATTAAAGATAGATTTGAAAAAAGCTTTAATTATTTTGAACTTATCTCTATTATAATATTCACATTAGAATACTTCTATCGAATATATGTGAGTTATAATAAATCCAAATGGAAGGGAGTCAGATCATATATATTTAGCTTTTTTGGAGTGGTTGATTTTATATCAATATTACCTTTTTACATTAAACAATTTGTCTTGATTGATGGCCGTTTCTTCAGAATTTTAAGACTATTCCGATTGTCGAGGATATTTAAGCTAGGTCGAGATAGCAAATCTTTAAAACTTTTCATAAAAGCTATATCTGCGGTCCAAAATGAATTAAAATTTACATTTTTCTTATCATTACTATGTATTCTTTTTTCAGCTTCAGCTATTTATTTCTTAGAAAATGAAGCACAACCAGAAATATTTTCAAGTATTACGGCTTCATTGTGGTGGGCTACTGTATCACTTGCAACTGTAGGTTATGGAGATGTGGTGCCGATTACAACTTGGGGGAAAATATTTGCTGGATTTATCTCTCTAATTGGAATTGGAGTTGTAGCGATCCCAACAGGAATAATAAGTGCTTCGTTTGTTGAAGAAATTCATCATTTTAGAAAAAAAAGGTAACTATTGGCGATGTTCAAATTTAAAAATTTTACATATTTAATTATTCTTACAACATGTTTCATAAAGGCTCAGAACTTGGATAATGATATAAAAGATAAAAATATTCTTATAGTTTATGGTGGTTGGGAAGGTCATAAACCAAAACTTTTTGCTGAGAAAATAGCCTCTTGGTTGGAGGAGAAAAAAGCTAATGTTTACATTTCTGATACTACTTCTATATACACTAATACCAAGCTTATGAAAAAATTAGATTTAATTATTCAGCATATAACTATGAGTGAGATATCAGAGAATCAAATAAAAAATTTAACAAACACAATCAAAAATGGTGTAGGGCTTGCTGGATGCCATGGTGGCTTAGGGGATTCATTTAGGAATGATGAAGATTTTCAATATATGGTTGGAGGACAGTTTGTTCAACACCCTGGAGATAGTATAAATTATACAGTAAATATTAGTACAAAAAAAGATCCTATTACAAAAGATATTAATGATTTCAATCTGACCTCTGAGCAATATTATATGCATGTAGACCCTGCTATTGAAGTACTAGCAACAACAAAATTTAGTGGTAAACATGATCCATGGATTAAGGGAGTTGTTATTCCAGTCGTTTGGAAAAAATATTACGGTAAAGGACGTGTTTTTTATAGTTCTATAGGCCACTCAATAGAAAATTTTGAGATACCGCAGGTATGGGAAATAACAACAAGAGGGATTGCCTGGGCCTGTAAGTAAGTTATTTCTTTGTAAAGTTTAGATTTTTCTGCACCTTTTTTATGATATCTTTGTAAAGCTATGAGTAAAAAAATTGCAATTATAGGCTCAGGATTTTCATCTATGTCTGCTGCCTCCTATTTAGCAAAGAGTGGTTTTGAAGTAGATGTTTATGAAAAAAACAAAACTCTTGGTGGAAGGGCCCGTCAACTTAAAAAAGATGGGTTTACTTTTGATATGGGGCCTTCCTGGTATTGGATGCCTGATGTTTTCGAGTCATTTTTTAATGATTTTGGTAAAAAAACAGCAGACTTTTATAAGTTAGAAAGGCTAGACCCTGGTTATCAAGTTTTTTTTGGGGAAAACAAAAGTATTTGCATTGGTGATTCTCTGGAAAAAATTTATAATGTTTTTGAAAAAGAAGAAAAAGGTAGTAGTAAAAAACTTATGAAATTTATCAAAACTGCAAATGAAAATTATAATATAGCTATTAAAGATCTTGTCTATCGCCCAGGAATTAGCCCACTAGAACTTATTACACCGACAACTATAAAAAAGATAAAATATTTTTTAAGTAATATTAAAAGAGACGTATGCAAAGATTTTGTTAGCCCTAAGCTTAGACAAATACTTCAATTTCCTGTCCTTTTCCTTGGTGCTAAACCATCAAAAACTCCTTCGTTCTACAATTTTATGAATTATGCAGATTTTGGATTAGGGACATGGCATCCTGAAAAAGGCATGTATAGTATAGTTAAAGCAATGTCATCATTAGCTAAATCTCTTGGCGTAAAATTCCATACAGAATCTAACGTTCAAAAAATAGTAGTCAATGACTCTAGAAATGTAGCTGGTATAAAAATAAATGGGGATTTTTTTAAAGCTGATGTTGTATTATCAGGTGCAGACTATCAACATTCAGAAACCCTTCTAGATGAAAAATATAGACGGTATAGCAACGCATACTGGGATAAGAAAGTTTTTGCTCCATCTTCACTTTTATTTTATATCGGCTTAAATAAAAAAGTTGAAAATGTATCCCATCATTCTCTTTTTTTTGACGTTGACTTTGACAAACATGCTAGTACTATTTACGACTCCCCTTCTTGGCCAGAAAATCCACTTTTTTATGCAAACTTTCCCTCAATTTCAGATTCTTCAATGGCCCCTAATGGAAAAGAGGCCTGCTTTATACTAGTACCAATCGCTCCTGGAATAGAGGATACAGAAAATATTAGAGATCATTATTTTGAGTTGGTTATTGATAGATTAGAGAAATTAACTCAACAATCAATAAAAAAAGAAATTCTTTTTTGTGAGTCTTTTTGTGTTAATGACTTTATTAATGAATATAATTCCTACAAAGGGAACGCGTATGGATTAGCTAATACACTTTTTCAAACTGCATTTCTACGTCCAAAACTAAAAAGTAAAAAGGTTAAAAATTTGTTTTTCACAGGACAATTAACAGTTCCTGGTCCTGGAGTTCCACCAGCAATAATTTCTGGTAAATTAGTTTCAGATTTAATTTCAAAGACTAATCCTTAGGGTTTAGTACCCACCAAATAAATTCAAACTCACTATCCCTTACAGCAATTACAGAATCTAACATTTTTGTACTTTCAGTCAATGAGTTTCGGTATTCTTGTAGTTGATCTTTTACAGACCATTGCCATAAATCTAATCTTTTGAATAAGTTGTATTTCATGAATTTATCGTTTTGAATATACTTTCTGTTTTCTATCCAAAATTCATTATAATCTAAATTTACCCAAGGTAAATCAAAAACCCATCTATTTGCAACCCTGTCAATAAATTGATTCACATAACGCTCCTCTTTTACTCCAGTATTTTCGATCAAATACTTAAGCTCAGTTCCATCATAAATTTCGGTCATTTTTAAGCCTACATTCCTTGGGAGTAAACGAAATGTTCCGTCTAGTTTAATAGCATCAAAATTGACCCTTGGAGGGTCAAATGGGTTTCTATTATTATACATTCCCATTGGAGAAAAGTAATATTTCCCATCCGGCTCTTCTTCATCTAGCTGCCAATATATAAATATACTATCATTATCTTTTTCCCACTTATCATATTGTTTTTGATACATGTCTGTAACCCAATCAATTTGTTCGATATATTCATCAGTATATGCAATAATTTCATCTACTTCTTGTCTCAAATTTTGTAGATTTTCTATTCCATCATGGCGGTTGTCTGACTCTCCTCCTTGTTGCTCTATACCAAAAGAAACGGTAACACCAAAAACAAGAATAACAAATTCTACAATAGATTTTTTGACTCTATCCCAAAAGTCTTTTATATCAAAACGATCGCCAAGAGTAATTAGTCTTAGAAACCAATTAAGCTTATCCCTTTCAACACCAGCAGACTCATCTGCTGCATCAAACTCTTCTCTTGAAATAAAACCGTCTTTGTTAGTGTCTATTTTATCAAAATCGTCCTTTTTAGCCATCTCTTAATTATAAACTAACAAATATTAATTGTGTAAAATTAATAAAAATGAGTAAAAATGATTTTATACCTGCTTTTTTGAGAATTAAATTAAACTGACTTTTGTAAAATAGGGATCAAAGGATCGTAAATTTCAAGTATTAAATTAAAAAGCTCTTCTTCAAAGTTATTTAAAGTACTTGATTTTATTTCCAAGATGTTCTTTTCCCTACTATTATTTTTTTCAGATGCAGGTATAAAATCATTTTTAAATGTTCTAAGTGGTATGACACCAGCTATAACTTTATCATAATTAAAATCGTCTTTTAAAAAATAGGAATATGAAAGTACTTGGAAAAGAGCATTTTTTTTGACGTTTGTAGTTAAATCTTCCCATTTACCCAAAGTCATATCAGTTGAGCTTAAATTACCTGTTTTATAATCTACAAATCTTAACACTCCATCTACTAAATCAATTCTATCGACAGTTCCTTTAAAATTTTGATTTTCACCCAATGAATTAATATATATAGTTTTTTTGAATTCGTACTCTAAAGCAAGTATTTTAAGTTTTAAGCCATTTAGTACTAGATTCCTTTCAGAAAGTATAAATTTTGATATAATTTTTCTTACGACACTATAAATCAATGCATTTTTACCTGTTCTTATATTTTTATTAATAGTTATTAAATTAAATTTATCATCTAATTTTTTTGGAATAGTTTCAAGCATTTCATCGTAATAATTTGTTTTCATGACCATTGCAAGGTAAGGTGAATATAAATCTTCAAGTACTTGATGAACAATAACACCTTTATCTATTGCACTTAAATATTTACTGGATTCTTTTGATTCAGGTATTTTAAGAACCCTCTTTTCATAAAATGAATATGGATCCCTTATATATTGGCATAGAGAAGATGGTGAAAACCCATCCTTACCTATTTTTTTCAAATCAATTAAAATTTTCTCTGTCTTTTCAACTATTTTACTCTTTGTTCTTTGCTCAGGTAAGGGCAATTGGATTTTCTTTTGCTTTAATTTATGATTAGGCTCTTTGAAATATTCTAATTGCATTAAAAATCTGCTTGGTTCTGAAGAAATGAAATCTTCGGAAGAAGCATTATATAAAAGGAATATTTTTTTAGCTCTCTGTAAAAGCCTAAAAAAATAATATGAATAGAGATGGTCTTTTTCTAAGAATGTATTCATTTCAAACTTTTTCCTTACATCAAATGGAAAAAACGAAAATGAATTTTCTCCTTTAGGTAAAATCCCCTCATTTAAGTTTGTAATTATAACATTATCAAAATCCAAAAGCCGTGTTTCTAATAATCCCATAATTTGGATTCCATTTAATGGATCTCCATCAAAATTTAACATTTCTTCAGATAACATAGTCTCAAAAACCATTCTTATATCTGAAACCGATTTTATGAAATTGTAATCTTGGCAATATTTATTAAGTTTTTCAAGGAACCCAAGAAAAATATTACAAACCTGAATGTGATAAGGCTCATCTTCTTCGGCTATAAAACTGTTTCTAACAATTTTTATTATATTTTCTATCTGTTTTAAAAATTGTTTTGAATTTTTGAAAGGAGTATAAAATAGTGCTCCTGTTTCATCATTTTTACAAAGTTCATGTGCTTGAATGTAGTTAAGGTTTTTTTGAATTAATGAATAGCTTCTTGAATTTGTTTTTTTAAAAATTCTTTTTACAAAGATTACCATAGAAAATTCTTTAATTTGTCGGTAAGGAAACCCCTTTCGGCTAAGACTTTCGTGTAGTTCAAAATATAATCTAAGAAACCCTGCTAGTAGAGTGTTTTTTAGTGGATACCCCATCGTAACATTCCATGGTAATTTTTCAGGTAATGCCGAAAGTGACGGTTTTAGAAGGTTTTCATCTCCAAAAACTATCACTGTTGATTCTTCAGGCTGCTCTATATATATATCACAAGCAATTTTCACTGCCGTTTTTGCCTGTGTGTTGTTATTAAATATTTTAAGAATTTCAATTTTTTTTGGTTTTGAAAACAAATTTTGAAACTCTGGTTTTTTTTGTTTTTTAAGAACTTTCCAATCTTTATAATATTTTCTTATAAAATGTCCTGCACTATGATATGAGTCTTCAAAGAATTTAAGGTCAATATCCCAAATAATTTCTGCTTTCTGTGCTGAAATCATCTCTTGGATTAAAATTGCTTCAGATTTTGTTAGTGCATTAAACCCTATAAAAAAATGATACGGGATTTCCTCTTCAATGTAAAATGGTAAATTTTTTATGGCTTCTCTAATCCGTAATCCATAATAACCATTTTGACTATTTAAATGTTTTTTATAGAGTTTATTGTAGTAAATAAATATTCTTCCTTGCAGATTATAATGAATTTTGCTTAGCTCTCTTTTTTTCTCTGGTCCCCAATTTTCTATATTCTTAATAGCTGTCATATAATTGAAAAGTTCTTTGCTATCTATTAGTTGACTATCGATCTCGTTGAATTCTTCAATCAAATTAAAAGCCCAGCTGGAAAAATGACTAAATGATTCTAATTCCTTCCTAGGAGTATTTTCCTTATAAATCTCATAAAAATTGAAAAGTATTTCATGTCTTGATATAGAATTGATTCCTGAGATATCTTTAACAAATTCCTCAATAGTTAAAATTTTTGGGGCAATAATTGGTCGGTCAATAACTTTTTTAAAAGATTCTTTCAAAAAAATTACAGCCCTTTTATTTGGCACTATAACTTTAATATTATCCCATTGATGACTTTTAAAAGCTATTTTCTGGGCAACATAATCTAAAAAAGTTTGCATATTTAAATGTAAAAAATCAGATTTGAAATTATCAGCTGTAAACTTAAAGAGTTAAAATTTTGTTTTTTTAATTTTTAAAACTTGAACTTTATCACCTATATAAACTAAAATATTTTCTATATCAAAATACCCCATGTTATTTAAAACTGTTGAGTAAGATAAGATTTGTGATTCATCTGTTTTTTTTGGAGTTCCTGTTTTGTAGTCAATTATACATACTCCCCCAGATTTTTTAATATTTATTCGATCTGGCCTCAGAGTGGGTCCATTTGGAACAAGTAAATCTTCTTCACACAAAACTTTATCTTCACCATTATATAGAGACTTTAATTGAGTATGTGTAACAACTTTTCTTAGGCTTTTTTCAATAATACTTTTTGTTTTAATTGAAATGATTTTATCATCTATGGCATTTTGAACAACACCAGCAACCATATCTGAAGTAATTATTTGAGCCAGCAAATTATGTATTAAAATACCCTTTACTTGAGAGCTATTAAAATTTTTATTTTTTATGGAATCCAATACAAAGTGTTGTTTCCAATTTAGATTTAACGGTAAGGAATAATTATTTTTTCCCCCAGACTTTCCAATAAAATTTCGGTTTTTGTTGGCTCTTATCAATAATTTTCCCCTAATAAATGGGGTTTTTGAATTAAAACTATCTACCTCACTTAAAATATATTTTTTTAGTAAATGAGCATAGGTGTTTTCTCCTTCGTCAACTTCCTTCGTAATTATAAACATTGCCTCTACGGCTCGGGTTAATGCCACGTAAAGAACGTTAAAAGCATCTAATTTTTGATTAAGGCGGTATGACTTATGTAACTCATTTCCTTCTTCTCCATAAGTTTCAATTTCATTTGAGAAATTAAACCATCCCCATCCAACATTTTTTAAGTTTTTATCTTTGAAGGGAAACCATATTTTCTCAATAACATTCGGATATATTAAAGAATCCATAAATGGAAGAATAACAATAGGAAATTCGAGGCCTTTTGCTTTGTGTATAGTCATAAGTTTAATAGACTCATTACTCTCTGATGTTGCTATTCTTAACTTAGAAGAAATTGATTCCCAGTGATTTAAATAGGAATCTATCGAAGCTGCAGATAATTTTGAATACTCTAATACATCTTCCAAAAATGATGATATATATATATCATCCATGTCAAAAATCGATAACCTAATTAAGACGTGATCAACAGCGTCCGCAATTGTTTTAGATTTAATTTTTTCTAGATCGAATTTTAATCCAAACTTATTTTCAAGATGACTAAAAAAAATAGATGTTTTGACATTCAAATTATTTACTGCGAAATGGTGATAATCATTAATGTTACTATCGCTTAATTCATATAAAATATCAAATACAGTTTTATGATGTCGAGATGAATTTGGATTTGAAGACAAATACAAAATGGCAATTATTAATTGTACTTTATTAGAATGATTTACTAACATGGATTCAGATGATGATATATTAAAACCCTCTTTTATTAGTTCAATACCAATTTCTTTAGCTTGTTCTTTTTTTCGGACCAAAATTGCAATATCAGTTTGATCATATCCGTCTCTAATAAGTTTTTTTGTAATATCTACTGTTTTTGAAATATATTGTAGAGTAGTTATTCCTTTTGTTCCTACACTACTTATAGCTTGAACATTTACATACCCCCCTTCATAAATATATTTTTGCTGACTTGACTCACCATAAAGCTTTCTATAATATTTATTTTCAAAACTATTTGATATAATTTGGAAAAGACCTTTATTAAAATTTACAATTTCTTTTAATGATCTGTAATTTATTTTTAAAATGTCTTGGCTAGCAGAAATTTGAAAAGGGTTTTTAATATTATTAACCAAGTCAATAAATTGGTTCATGTCTCCTCCTCTCCACCTATAGATGGACTGCTTTGGATCACCCACCAGAAAAAGGGACCCTTTTTTTCCAGATAAGCTTTCACCTTCAATAGAATTAGAAATTAAAGGAATTAAATTATTCCACTGCAAAGTAGATGTATCTTGAAATTCGTCTAAAAAATAATGTTGGTACCTTGAACCTAATCTTTCATAGATAAATGGGGCAGGTTCATTTTTAACTAAAAGGTTAATTTTTTTATTAAAGTCTGAGTTAATCCTAATTTTTTTTTCATTCTGAATTTTTTCCAATCGGTCTTCCATCAATTGCAAAAGGAATCTTAGGGTCCAAGATGCGAGAGTTCGTTGAATTAATAATATTTGGATAATACTTTTTTTAACACAAAAAAAATAGTGCTCAATTTTATCTTTATTATTATCGATTAAAACTTTTTTTTCTTCAGTTAAAGAAGAATTATATATAGGTTTTTCACCCGATAACGAAGATTCTAATTGTTTAAAATATTTTGTGGTGAATAATCCCTTACAAATATTTTCAAAATACTTATGAACTCTATTTTGAGTGAAATCATTAGCTCTTAAATCTAAACTCTTTAAAAGATTTAATGCCTCTCTAGAATTTTTTAAAACTTTTAATTTCTCATTTTTTAAATAATTGCTTAATAAAATTCTATCAGATTTTAATTTTTTAGTATTCCTTTTTTTGATATAATTTACAGGGATTCTGTCATTCTCATTAAAAAGTATAGGAATGAATTCTTTTAAATCTATTTCTACATCCCAATCTTTATCATTGTTTATTTTTTGCAGACTAAAATCCAAAAGATACTTTGATATTAATCCATCTATTCCTATCTCCTCGATAATTGAATCTATTGTCTCCTCAATTAAACTTTCTGAATCTAAAGATACTTCGAAACCAAATGGCAAATTAAATTCACGATAAAATGTTCTGACCAATCTATGGGTAAATTTATCAAGTGTAATTACACTGAAAGAACCATATTCTAAAAAAATTTTTTTTAAAATGAGCATTGACCTAGAAGCCAACTCTTGTTTCGAAATATCAAAAAATTTACAAAAATCGTCCGAGTAGGATTTTGCATCATTTGATTCAATGGAAAGTAAAAATAATGTCTCAAGTATTCTACTTTTCATTGAATTAACTGATTTATTAGTAAATGTCAATGCTAAAGAATGTCTGAAAGTATTATCAGAGGGATCTTCCAACAAAATTTTTAAATATTCATATACCAGTTTATAAGTTTTCCCAGAACCTGCCGATGCACTTATAATTTTAAAATTATTTTTACCCAAAATGTTAAAATTCTAATTTAAATTTAATGCTTTTACAATCTTTGTCTTTTATTACAAAAAGAAATTTTAATTTTATTAAATCTTAAAAAATAAAACATGGCTTTTGAATTACCCTCTTTATCATATGGTTACAATGAATTAGAACCTCACATTGATGCTAAGACAATGGAAATCCATCATTCTAAGCATCATAATGGTTACACCAATAATCTCAACAACGCTATTGCTGATACGCCCCTTGCAGATCTCTCGATTGAAGAAATATTAAATGGGTTAGATCTAAATAACAAAGCAGTACGAAATAACGGTGGAGGTTTCTATAATCATTGTTTATTTTGGAAAACAATGTCTCCTAATGGTGGCGGTTTACCTGAAGGTGTCTTATTAAATGCGATAGATAATGAATTTGGCACATTCGAGAATTTTAAAACAGAATTTTCCAAAGTGGCTGCGACCCAGTTTGGCTCAGGTTGGGCTTGGCTTTGTGCAAATAAAGGTGGTTCTGTTGAGGTATGCTCAACTGCTAATCAGGATAATCCTTTGATGCCTGGAATTAGTTGCTCAGGGACTCCTATTTTAGGAATTGATGTCTGGGAACATGCATACTATTTAAACTATCAAAACAGAAGACCAGATTACATTAATGCATTTTTTAATGTCATTAACTGGGAAAAAGTTACAAGCTTGTACAATGAAGTAAAATAATTCTATATCTTAAATTTAATATATTCTACAGGAGAAGAGAAGCCTAGTAAGCCCTTTTATTTTTTTTCTCTACAAAATTCACGAAAGCTTTGTTCACAACCCTACGACCACCAGGTGTTGGATAATCTCCTGAGAAATACCAATCACCATGATTTTTGGGGCAAGCTTTATTAAGCCCATCAATTGTTTGGAAAATAACCTCTATCTCCGCATTTATATTATTGGCTTTTAACATTTCTGAAATCTTATATGAGATTTCTTTATCAGAAAATGGTTTATATATCTCTTTAACATAATTTACAGGAGATTCTATTTCATTTTCTATACTATTTAAACAATTTTGATACACATCTTTCACGATTGTTTCTTTAGTTCCGCAGTCCTCATGAAGCTTCAAAGCGGCACGAAATGCAATAAATTCTTCTAATTTAGCCATATCAATACCATAACAGTCTGGATACCTAATTTGTGGAGCGCTAGAAACAATAATAATTTTTTTAGGCTTCAAACGATCTAGCATTCTCAATATACTTTTCTGTAAAGTAGTTCCCCTAACAATACTGTCATCCATAATTACAAGATTATCACTATTTTTAACAACACCGTATGTTATGTCATAAACATGAGCTACGAGATCATCTCGGTCACTATCTTCAGTAATAAATGTTCTTAGTTTTGCATCTTTTATAGCAATTTTTTCAATTCTTGGTTTTAAGTTTAACATCTTAGTTAGCTTGTCGATATTGAGTTTTTTTTCTTTATTCAACTCTTTCTTTAAAAGATCTCTTACGTGATCTTGAACTGCCCCAATCATACCATAAAACGATGTCTCAGCTGTATTTGGTATAAAAGAAAAAACTGTATTTTCTAAGTCCCCTTTTATAGATTTATATACTTGAGGGAATAGAGCTTTGCCTAAATTTTTTCTTTCCTGATATATTTCCGAATCTCCTCCTCGAGAAAAATAGATTCTCTCAAATGAGCATGCTTTTTTTTCGTTAGACTTTAAAATTTCTTTAATGTGTGTACTCCCATTTTTTTTAGTAATTATTGCATATCCTGGACTCAATTCCTCTACCTTAGAGTAAGGCACGTCAAATACTGTTTGTATTGCCGGGCGTTCAGATGCTACTACAACAATCTCATCATCTGAATAATAATAAACTGGTCGAATTCCAACTGGATCTCTAAGAACAAAAGAATCTCCATGGCCTAAGAGCCCCGCCATTGCGTATCCTCCATCCCAATTTTTTGATGCCTTGCGTAAAATCTTAGATAGCTTCAAACGCTCTGCTATCAGTGGGGAAGCTTCGGCTTTAGTATAGCCTTCGTTACGCAAGTTTTTGTAAATCTTTGCTACAGCATCGTCAAGGAAATGACCTATTTTCTCCATCACAGTAACAGTATCAGCTCTCTCCTTAGGATGCTGGCCGAGATCAACGAGATTATCAAAAAGTTGATTCACGTTTGTAAGATTAAAATTTCCCGCTACAATTAGATTTCGATGCATCCAATTATTTTGCCTTAAAAAGGGATGAACACTTTCGATATTATTTTTACCAAAGGTTCCATAACGAACATGTCCAAGCATTAACTCACCTATATATGGAACTTCTTTTTTTAGTTTTTCTATATCAGATAACAGATCTGGTGAAGTTTTAATTTGCTTTGCTACTCGCTCCTTAATGGTTTTAAAAATATTTTGAATGGGTTGTGGTTTAGCAGATCTAACCCTACTTATATAACGCTCCCCTGGCGACATGTCATATTTAATACTCGCAAAACCAGCACCATCTTGTCCACGATTATGTTGTTTCTCCATCAATAAATACATTTTATTAATCCCATACAATGCACTACCATATTTTTCTTTATAGAATAATAATGGTTTTTTTAATTGTAAAAGGGCAATGCCACATTCATGCTTAATGATATCGCTCATCTGAATAATTTGATATTGAGTTATTTAAATTTCAAAATCTGTTAACGATTTAAATTCTTTTATTCTTTTATTTAATTTTAAACGTGTCAAATTTTCTAATTCTTTAGTCCCAAATTGCTGTACGGTAAATGAAGCAATTGCTGACCCAATTACAGCAGCCGTTTTCATTGCCTGAAAAGAAACTTGTTTTTTTTCAGATAAACTCCCTGCAAAACCTCCAATAAAACTATCACCAGCACCAGTGGGATCAAAAATTTTTTTAATTGGAAATGCAGGTACCTGAAAAATTTTTTTGTCACAAAAAAGGATTGCTCCATGCTCTCCCTTTTTTATAATTACATTTTTTGGACCCATGGCTTGGAGTTTGTAAGCTGAATCAATTGTTGATTGTGAATTAGTCAACTGTTTTGCCTCCTCATCATTTACAGAAATTAAATCGACTTTACTTATTATTTCATCTAATTTTTTTCTATAACCTTCTATCCAAAAATTCATAGTATCCATAATTACAAATTTTGGATTTTTCATTTGATTCAACACATCTAATTGACGATTAGGATCTAAATTTCCCAACAATACAATACTTGCATCTAAAAACTTAATTGGGACAACTGGTTTAAATTTAGTTAAAACATTTAATTGTGTGTCTAAGGTTATTCTATCATTTAAATTATCAAGATATCTGCCGCTCCAAAAAAATGTTTTTTCGTTTGGTATAAAATCGACTCCTGATGTATCTAATCCATTGGATTCCAATAATTTAACATGCGAATTCTTGAAGTCTTCTCCTACTATTGAGACTAAACAACATGAGGTTTTGAACTTAGATGCAGATAAACCAATATAGGTGGCGCACCCTCCTAAAATTTTTTTTGCCATACCTGAAGGTGATTCTATTGAATCATAAGCAATGGTGCCCAAAACCAAAAGTTTATTGTTCATTTTGTAAAATTAGTAAAGTCTATCGCCTTCTTCGCGTTTTTAAAACATATATCTTCTTTGATAGCATAATTAATCTAGTTAAATTATTTTATTGTTTGTTTCAAAAACTATATCTCTAGCTAAGTTTTTCTTTTTTGCAGCAATTGATGCCATAGTATCACATCTTTCATTTTGAGGATGGTTGTTGTGTCCCTTTATCCACTGAAAAGAAACTTTATGTTTTTTGTAAACCTTTAAAAAACGTATCCAAAGATCACTATTCTTTTTACCCTTAAAATTTACTTTCTGCCAATTAAATAGCCATTTTTTTTCAACAGCATCAATCACATATTTTGAATCACTGTAAACAGTGACTTTAATCCCTGATTCCTTAAGCTTCTCTAACCCAACAATAACTGCTAATAATTCCATCCTATTATTGGTTGTAAGAAAATAACCTTCCGAAAACTCTTTTTTGTGTGATGTGCCAACCCATTCTAATATTATACCGTAACCTCCTGGGCCAGGATTACCTAGAGAAGACCCATCGCTGTACAAGTGAACAGATTTATTCTTCATTAACTTGACTTGTTAATAATTTTTGAATGATTTTTGGAAAATATCTGTATTCCAATTGATGTACTTTGAAAGCAATTTCCTCAATTGTATCATCAGGATCAATTTCAACTTTCTTTTGAAATATAATTTTACCCTTATCAAAGGCTTCATTTACATAATGAATAGTGATGCCGGTTTCTTTTTCTTTATTTCTCTTTACCGCTTGATGAACATGCTTACCAAACATTCCTTTACCACCATATTTGGGTAAAAGGGCCGGGTGAATATTGAGTATTTTATCTGGAAAGGCTTGAATCCAGTCTGGTCCTAATTTTAAAAGAAAACCTGCCAAAACAACTAAATTTGGACTTTCAGAACAGATAATTTTAAGTAAACCCCCTTCGTCAAAAAAAATATTATCAAATACCTCTACTTTAATTCCATATTCTTTAACCCGTTCTATAACTCTAGCCAATCGATTATTAGTATAAACAGATATTATCTCAACTTCATTATCCTTATGAAAAAAACGGCAAATATTTGCAGCATTTGTACCGTTACCAGAAGCTAATAAGACAACTTTTTTTGGCATTTAAAGCTTATAATAGATTGAGATTTGGTTTATTTTTGAGTGCATAATTATTAAATTCTAAATAAAATTAAGGTTAATATTCAATCACAATCCATAGAATTCTTTTAAAGTTTTATATTTTTGTTGACACTTAATTTAAACAAAGATTAATTATGTCAGACATTTCATCTAGAGTAAAAGCCATTATAGTTGATAAACTAGGTGTGGACGAAAACGAAGTCGTTGATGGAGCAAGCTTTACCAATGACTTAGGTGCAGACTCACTAGATACCGTAGAATTAATTATGGAATTCGAAAAAGAATTTGACATCCAAATTCCCGATGACCAAGCGGAAAATATTGCAACTGTTGGTCAAGCGATCAAATTTATTGAACAATCCGATTAAAAAAATATAATGAAACCCAGACGCGTAGTAGTTACCGGATTGGGAGCACTCACACCAATTGGAAATACCCTCTCAAAATATTGGGAGGGTTTAATAGCTGGTACTAGTGGTGCTGACAAAATAACTTATTTTGATCCTAAATTATTTAAAACACAGTTTGCCTGTGAACTGAAAGGTTTTGATCCATTAGATTTTTTCGATCGTAAAGAATCACGAAAATATGACCGTTTTGCCCAATATGCTCTTGTAACAGTTGCAGAAGCTATAGAAAATTCTGGCCTTTTGTTAAAAAAAGTTGACAAGGACCGTGTTGGTGTAATTTGGGGTGCAGGAATTGGTGGACTTGAGACGTTCCAAAATGAGGTGTTAAATTTTGCTGAAGGAAATGAAAATCCAAGATTCAATCCATTTTTTATACCCAAGATGATCGCAGATATTGCTCCTGGATTAATATCTATAAAGTACGGATTTAGGGGGCCAAACTTTGCAACTGTTTCCGCTTGTGCTTCAGCTTCGAATGCAATGATTGATAGCTTAAATTATATTCGTTTAGGATATGCCGATGTAATAGTTACTGGAGGTTCTGAGGCTGCTGTGACAAAAGCAGGTATTGGAGGATTTAACGCAATGCATGCTCTTTCCAAGAGAAACGATGATCCAAAAAGTGCTTCTCGCCCTTTTGATAAAAATAGAGATGGTTTTGTTTTAGGTGAAGGTTCAGGAGCATTAATTTTGGAATCTTATGAACACGCTATGGCTCGCGGAGCCAAAATTTATGCTGAATTTTCGGGAGGAGGCCTTTCTGCCGATGCATATCACATGACAGCGCCACATCCAGAGGGTCTGGGTGCTACTAAAGTGATGGAGAATTGTCTCAAAGATGCAAATGTTCGTTTTGATGAGGTTGATATTATAAATATGCACGGTACTTCAACTCCACTTGGGGATATTGCTGAATCGAATGCAATTGTAAATTTATTTAAAGATCATACTTATAAAATGAATATAAATTCTACAAAATCGATGACAGGACATCTTCTTGGAGCTGCAGGAGCAATTGAAGCCATAGCTTCAATTATGGCTATAGAAAACAGTATAGTTCCACCTACAATTAATCATAAAACACCAGATGAGAAAATAGACCAAAAAATCAATTTTACATTTGGTAAAGCTCAAAAAAGAGAAGTTAATATAGCTCTTTCAAACACATTTGGATTTGGTGGTCATAATGCTTGTGTTTTATTCAAAAAGATTAGTTAAAATAATCGAGTGAAACTTTTAAACTACTTAAGGGGCTCAAAATTTGTATCATCAGATAGTTTTACCCAAAAAATTCAACGAAAATTAAGCATAAAAGTAGTTAATAAAGAACTTTATAAAGAGGCTTTTACTCATAGCTCTGCAAATTTAAAAAATTCAAATGGTCAGACTATAAACTTTGAACGCCTTGAGTTTTTAGGGGATGCATTATTAACTAGTATTGTTGCTGAATTTTTATTTGAATATTATCCTTATGCCAATGAAGGTGAATTGACAAAATTCAGAGCAAAAATAGTAAGCAGGTCAAAGCTAAATGAAATAGGAAAGCTTATGCGCCTTATTGAACTTGCAAAAATTTCTATTCAGCATAAAAACTTTGGAGAAGATATCCACGGTAATCTTATAGAATCTTTGATTGGTGCCCTTTTTATTGACAAGGGATATAATAAGACAAAAAATTATGTAGTCAATAAAGTAATTTTACAATATATCGATGTTGAAAACTTAGATAAAATTGTTTTAAGTCACAAAGCCTATCTGATCGAATGGAGTCAAAAAGAAAAGAAAGAAATTGAATTTATAACCCAAGAATCTGAAAAAGTGGGTTTGAAAAGTAATTACTTATCTGAAATTTTTCTAGAAAACAAGCTTTTGATTAAGTCAAAAGATACATCCAAGAAAAGAGCTGAAGAAAAGGCAGCTAAAATTGCTGTTCGCATTTTGAAACTCCACCCTGAAAAACTACAAAATAAATATGGTTAAAAAAATACACTATATAGATATTGATGATGAAAATGAGAAAGAATATTGGATTGCTGTGCATACTACGTATGAGGGGTTTCAGCTTGCATATTTTATAAATCATAGTGGGTTATTAAAGCTAAGAAGATCAGATAATGATATTAAAAATTTTTTAAATAAAGGAGTATTTAACATTTTTGAATTTACCGATAAAATTAATCATAAATATTGCCATTTGATTTCAAATAAATGTGTCCTAGAGAATTTTTTGAATTCCAGAAATAATAATACCCTATTCAATGTACCAGAAAGAAATGAGTTATATTTATTGAAAGAATTTAGACAAGTAGATTTCTTTATAAAATCAAACGATAAAAATTTACACGATATAATAAATAAAGAACTTTTGATGCTCCCTATGGTCAATTTGTCATATGTTATCCCTGAGAAAAAAATTATAAATAAAAAACTTATGCTTTACTGATGAATTTTAATAAAAAGACAAAAATAGTTGCAACACTTGGACCTGCAACTTCTTCAGAAGAAGTTATTAAAAAAATGATTCTAGCTGGTGTAAATGTTTTTCGTATTAATTTTTCTCACGCAAATTATGATGAAATAGAGCAAAGTATACTATTAATTAGAAAAATTGACAAAACCCTTGAAACTAATACTGCTATTTTGGGCGATCTGCAAGGGCCCAAATTAAGAATAGGTAATATTAAAGAAAATACTTTTGTAAGAGAAGGAGATGAAATAATTTTTTCTACAGACTCACCATTCATAGGAGACAATAATAGGGTTTATATGAATTATCAAAACTTCCCTTTGGATGTTTCAGAAAATGAAAAAATTTTACTTGACGATGGAAAACTTATTTTTGAAGTTGTGTCATCAAATAAACTTAATGAGGTAAAGGCAAGAGTTATTCAAGGAGGATGCTTAAAGTCAAATAAGGGTGTTAATCTCCCAAATACTAAAATATCACTGCCTGCTTTAACAGAAAAGGATGTTAAAGACGCCGAATTTATATTTAATCAAGATATCGACTGGATAGCTCTTTCATTCGTCAGGCAAAGCCAGGATATCATTGATCTTCAAGAACTGATGAAAAAACATATTGATCAAAAAATTCCTGTAATATCAAAAATTGAAAAGCCAGAAGCTATAGAAAATATTGACAAAATTATAGCTTATTCAGATGGTATTATGGTAGCGCGTGGTGATTTAGGTGTCGAGGTACCTGCACAAGAAGTTCCTATTCTTCAAAAACAATTGGTTCACTTGGCAAAAAAAGCTCGAATTCCAATTATAATTGCTACTCAGATGATGGAAACTATGATTGATAGTCTTACTCCAACGCGTGCAGAAGTAAACGACGTAGCTAATTCTGTAATTGACGGAGCTGATGCAGTTATGTTATCAGCTGAAACTTCTGTAGGAAAATATCCCATTGATGTAATAAATAGCATGTCTGATATTTTAATTTCAGTTGAGAATTCACATCTAATTAGTGTCCCTCAGAGCCCACCTACAATACGTACAAAAAGATTTATTACTAAATCAATTTGTTATCACGCTGCTAAATTATCAAATGATATAACTGCGAAAGCAATTTGCACTCTTACTAACAGTGGTTATACTGCATTTCAGATATCGGCTTGGAGACCCAAGTCACTTATATTGGTATTCACATCCAATAGGAAAATTTTAAATCAACTTAACTTACTTTGGGGAGTAAAAACATTTTATTACAATAATCTAAACAGTACAGATAAAACGGTTGAAGAAATTAATAGACTAGCATTAGAAAAAGGGTATGTTGAAAAAGACGATTTTGTTGTTAACCTTACCGCAATGCCAATAGAGTCCAAAGGTATGGTAAATACACTTAGGGTATCTACTATTTAAAATGGTAAACTTAACTGGGATACTTCCAAGGTTTTTTTATTTTTACTTTTATTTTCTGGAGTATTAAAATTTGAAAGTGAAATTCCAACCAATCGAACTGATTCGGATAGTTTATCTTTATAAAGTAGTTTTTTTGCTTCTTCAAAAATTAGTTCTTTAGAAGACAAATAGAGATCCCCTGTTTTACTTCTTGTTTGTTGATTAAAGTCACTGTATTTAATTTTTAAGGTTATTGTTTTTCCTGCAATTTTAATTTTCGATAGTCTCCTTTCTAATAAGCTTGATATATTTTTTAATTTTTCTTCCAAGTAAATTTCACTACTTAAATTTTTTTCAAATGTGCTTTCAGATCCAATAGACTTTGGAATTCTAAATGCCCTAATTGGACTGTTATTTACCCCTCTTACTATTTCATAATAATATTTGCCAGCCTTGCCAAAATGGGAAATCAAAAAATCTTTCGAGTAAAGCTTTAAGTCTTTACCTGAAAATATGCCTAATTGATACATTTTTTCCTTAGTTTTTTTCCCTATACCATGAAATTTTTTAACATCTAGATTATCTAAAAAAGAATTGATTTCTTCTGGAGGTATTGTCTTTTGACCATTTGGTTTGTTCCAGTCACTAGCAATTTTGGCCAAAAATTTATTTATTGAAATTCCTGCAGATGCAGTAAGTCCAGTTTCCTTTTTAATTTTCAATCTAATTTCTTTTGCAAGAATAGTAGCAGACGGATATTCAGATACATCTAAGAAAGCTTCATCTAATGAAAGTGGCTCAACTAAAGAGGTGTATTCTCTAAAAATAGATTGAATTTTATTCGATATTTCTTTGTATCTCTCAAAACGTGGTTTGACAAAGATCAAATTTGGGCAAAGTTTTTTTGCAACTATTCCACTCATAGCACTTTTTACACCAAAATTTCGAGCTTCGTAACTAGCAGCTGAAACTACACCCCTCGAACTTTCTCCACCCACTGCTATCGCTAATCCACGTAGCTCAGGACGATCAAGCTGTTCTACAGATGCGTAAAATGCATCCATATCTAGATGAATTATTTTTCTTTCTTTGTTGACTTGAATTTGACTATCCATTAAAGATTAGGTTCATCACTACCAGTAAAGAATTTTATTGATAACCACGTTTGGCTGAAAAATAAATTTTAAATTAAATTACTTTAAAATTATTCGTTTCTATAAATTTTCACATCTAATTTACCTTCTTGGTTCATATGAGCTCTATACATGCCTGACGTATTCATCTCCATAGCAATATTCCCATTATTATCAATTCCAATAATACCACCATTACCACCTAATGCCCCAACTTTTTTGTTAATTACCTCGTATGCTGCTTCTTGAATTGATAATCCCTTGTATTCCATAATCGCAGAAATATCATGCGCGACTACAGCACGTATAAAGAATTCACCCCATCCTGTAGCAGATATAGCACATGTCAAGTTATTAGCATAGGTTCCTGCTCCTATTATTGGAGCATCTCCTATACGGTTCCATTTTTTATTTGTCATTCCACCGGTCGATGTTCCTGCTGCAAGATTACCGGACTTATCTAAAGCAACACAACCAACTGTTCCGTAGCGTTGATTTTCTAAAAAAGTCTCATCATTTCGAGTTTTATAGACTCCTTTCAATTTTTCAGCCTTTTGAACTCTCTTCAAATCGTTGATTCTTCTTTCGGTAAAAAAATAATCCTGATCAACAATTTCTAACCCTTGGATTTGGGAAAATAAATCAGCTCCTTGACCAGATAACATTACATGTGGTGATTTCTCCATAACTTTGATAGCCGCAGATATAGGGTTTTTAATTTTTTTTACCCCTGAAACAGCACCTGCGTTTAGCGTTTTACCATCCATAAAGGAAGCATCTAATTCAATAGTACCTTTGGCTGTTAGTACAGCCCCTTTACCCGCATTAAATAATGGTGAGTCCTCCATATAATTTATAGTTTTTTCAACAGCATCTTTACTACCCCCACCATTCTTTAACACATCGTATCCAATTTTAATTGCTTTACTCAAGGCTTGTCGATATTCCTTTTCTTTTTCTTTTGTCATATTTTTCTTTAGAATGGTCCCTGCACCACCATGGATAACTATACCAAAAGATTGTTTTTCAAATTTATTTTTTGATGTTTTAGAACATCCTAAAACAATAACAGCTAGAAAAAGAATTAATTTTTTCATATAAAACAAAATATTTAGCCCCAATATAAAATTTTAAGTTGATTTTGAAAAGTAAAGATAATTCACCTTTTTTATTGGTAATTAAATTCAATAACTCGAAAAAGATTAATTTTAAATGATTTCTTATGACTGCTTTAATTGAAAATCTTCACTATAATTGGACCATTTTATTGATTTTAACACTTTTAATAAATGTCTTAAATTCTATTTTCGGTAGGATTTCAGGAAAAAAATTTTCTTCACTAGATCTAAGAATTTGTCTTTTTGGTCTTATCTTCTCTTACTTTCATCTTTTAATAAGTTTATCATTATATTTCATTTCCTCATACTTTAATCAATGGTTTGAAAATGGACTCAGTGTAATAGTAACAAATAACGAATTAAGAAATAATTTAATTATAAATCCACTTATAAATATATTAGCTATATGTTGTGTAAATCTTGGGTGGAAACTTAAAAAAATTCATCTTAAATCATCTAAAAAGTTTTTAAGAGTTGCTGTATTTTATAGCTTAGGTTTGATTTTATTTATAAGTGCTTCAGACAATAACATATTACGATCCAATTGATTTAAAATTCACTTGGTAAAACTATTTAAATGAATCAAATAGTTGTTTTAAACTGTTCAAGAAAGCGAATATCATTCTCAAAAAACAGTCGTATATCACTTATCTGATATAAAAGCATAGCTATCCGCTCGATCCCCATACCAAAAGCAAATCCAGAGTAATTCTCAGGATCAATACCACAATTTCTAAGCACATTAGGATCTACCATTCCACAACCCATTATCTCTAACCAACCTGTTCCTTTTGTTATTCGATAATCTTTCTCAGTTTCGAGACCCCAATAAATATCAACCTCTGCGCTTGGCTCTGTAAAAGGAAAAAATGATGGCCTTAGTCTTATTCTTTTGTCCCCAAATAATGACTTCGTAAAATAGTTTAATGTCTGTTTTAAATCAGCGAAAGAAACATCCTTGGCTACATATAAGCCTTCAATTTGGTGAAATATACAGTGTGACCTTGACGAAATTGCCTCATTTCTAAAAACACGGCCAGGAGAAATTGTTCTAATTGGTGGTTCATTATTTTCCATATATCTTACTTGTACAGAAGAGGTATGTGTTCTTAATAGTATATCAGGATTTTTTTCTATAAAAAAGGTATCCTGCATATCTCTTGCAGGATGATGATACGGTAAATTAAGTGCTGTAAAATTATGCCAATCGTCTTCTATTTCAGGGCCCTCCGAAACATTAAACCCAATTTGAGTGAAAATATCAATTATCCTATTTTTTACAATGGAAAGAGGATGTCTAGTTCCTGTCTTTATTTTAAATGCAGAACGAGTTGGATCACTAATTTTATTAGACCCTGAATTTATTTTTGAAACTTCTTTTAGGTCTCTTATTTTCCCTAGAACTGCCTCTTTCAATTTGTTTAGCTCAATTCCAAATAACTTTTTTTCATTTGAAGGTACTTTTCTAAAATCAGAAAAAAGACCATTTAAAATTCCTTTTTTACCTAAATAAGTAATTCTAAAAGCATCTATTTCTTTAGGATCTGAACTTTCAAAAGCTTTTACTTGATCAGAGTATTTTTTTACAACATCAAACATGAAACAAAATTAAAATATCTTTTTTAAATACTTTTTGGAATTATCTTAAATATTTAATTCTTAAAAAAAATGTATTTTAGGTTGATGAATGTTATTGATGTTGTCGTATTTATAATTCTTACTTATGGAGTTTTAAGAGGAGTTAATAAAGGGTTGATAATTGAAATTTCTGGCATATTAGCCTTTGCATTAGGTATATTGGGTGCATTTAAATTTTCTAATCTCACAAGTAAATTTTTTGGCAATTTGGTTGACTGGAACCAGAAAACTATTCAATTGGTGTGTTTTATAGCTCTTTTTCTAATAATTGTGTACTTGACATCCTTAATGGCGAAAATGATAACTAAAACTTTACAATTAATTGCTTTGGGTTGGTTAAATAGAATTTTTGGGGGTCTATTCGGGTTTATTAAATGGAGTATTATTATAAGTGCACTGATTATGGTTGTTAATGAGATAAATACTTTGATTACTGTATTTCCAAATTCAATTTTTGAGAATTCAAAAATTTATCCTTTTTTGGCTAATGTCGGTAGTTTTTTATTTGATTGGGCTACTGAATCAAAAGTTTTAGAAGGAAATCAAATTGTTTAAAGTATCATTTAATCTTTTTGAATAAAGCTTCTTTTATCCAACCTTCAGAGCCATTCGCAATTCTTATTTTTTGCCACTCTTCAAGACTATCTAAAAGTTGTATCTTGGTCCCTTCATGCAAAACAAATAAACGATCCCCTTGTTGATTT
Organism: uncultured Bacteroidota bacterium; assembly: GCA_902520765.1. GTDB lineage: Bacteria > Bacteroidota > Bacteroidia > Flavobacteriales > Flavobacteriaceae > MS024-2A. The sequence goes on along the minus strand of CABYPG010000003.1, from coordinate 54,250 downwards.
GGTTCTGACCAAATATCAATTTGTTTTGAAAATAATATTGCAAATTTTCTATTTTTTTCATTTTGGTCTATTGAATATGTAATTGAAAAGGAAAAAATAAATAATAAAAGAATACCTAGCGAGCTAAAGAAAAATCTTCTTTTTAGTATAGTTCGAATAAAAAATAAATACCCTAAAAAAAGAATAGTAAAAATCCACAACAAAATTAACGTGAAATACGTCCATATCTCGAAACTAAATATTCCAATAATAAATTTATTTATTTGATCAATTTGTGATATGGGTATTTTTTCTATTGCATCAATGGTCATGTTATTTGCAAAAGCACTATTTGTAAGGATATCTTTATCTTTAGGTCTCATCAATTTAGCCTTTTCAAAATAATAAATACTTTCAGCAACTTTATTTAATCTATAATTTGCATTTCCAAGATTATAATATAATTCTGCACTATGGTTACCCATTTTTATAGTTTGCTCGTACAGACTAATTGCATTTTCGTAGTCTGCAGCATTGTAAGCTTTATTGCCTTCATTAAATAAAAATTCTGGAGTGGTCTGGCTAAAAGACGTTTCTAAAACAAATAACATTATCAAAATTATCAGCTTCTTAACTACATCAAACTTTCCCTTTTTCCTCATATCTGCCTATCGATTTTTCCAATTAAAGTACTTGCATTTTTGAAATCATCTCTCATGTTTACTAGAGACTCAGGAGAATACCTTGCTCTTTCACAACTTTCAATAACTTCTACATATTCTAATGCTGTTTTTTTGTCAACACTATTTTGATGTAATAAATTTTTAATTTTTGATTTACTAAGCTCTGTCGTTTCAATTTTAAGCTTTGCTTTTAGGTAATTATGAAGTGCCCTTTCTAAAACCTCATAAAATTGAGCTTGATCATCAAAATGTTTTTTTGCTGAGCTTAAATATTTTTTTGTTAGTTGTTCAGCTCGCCTTTGTTTCTGTTTTGTGACATCTTCATTCCCCCCATAAAAAATGCGTTTTAACAAAAAAGATAATGATAAAATAAAAACTGGAAATATAACTAAAGTCCAAAATAATTGACTCCTCCAAAATGATTTCTTGTCAATTGACTCAAATTTAGTCTCCAATTTAATATATCGAAAAGCATTGTCTGACACTGGAATAGAAGTTTTAGGGGTTATTGATTTTGAATTCTGATTCGTGTTTACTGCTTTTGGACCTTCAAAAACATCAACTATAAGATCTTGAGATTTTAATATTTTATATGATTTAGATTTTGGATCAAAATATGAAAATTGAATTGAGGGTATGGGATATTTGCCTTGAAATTGAGGAACAATTGTATAATTATCTTCGATAGTTCCCTGCATGCCAGAAATTGTAATTTTAACTTTTTCATCATGCTCTGGTTCATAAACTTCCAGAGTATTAGGAACATTAATATTAGGAAGATTGAAAAGCTTTAAATTGCCTTTCCCCTTAACTTTTATTTTTGCCTGAAATGATTCTGAAGCTTTCAACAAATCTTTATTTAATATCACATCCAAATCAAATTGCCCTACTGCCCCAGAAAAATTTTCAGGTTTATTATTTTGCGGTAGATCTTTTACTGCTATAACTTTTTCTCCAGTTGTAATTGTTTTTTGAGTCTGTGTCATAATACGTCTTCCAAATAGATCTCGTCTATTACTCGGTATGCTCAAGCTTAGGTTTAAAGTTAGTGGCTCAAGAACCAACTTTCCTGTTTTTTGCGGATACAAAACCGCTTTTCTCCAAATCACCTCATTATAAGGCTCCCCCTTATATGAACCGCGCATGTTGATTTCTGCTCTTCCAATTTTAATCAAATGACTCCAAAAGTCACCATAAGAGGGTGACTCTAATTCTGAAACATCTGAAACCGAAATAGGGTTTCTAAAATAGAGCTTATAAATTACTGTTATTCCCTCATTTAGATAGGGAGCTGATTTGGAAACTTCTGCCACAAGATGAATGTTCCCGTCTACAATATTATCAACATTATTTGGATCATTTGGGTTTTTGACTGAATTGGTTACTTCAATTTCAACTGGAGTTGTTTTATATATCTCGCCACCAATAGTAACGACAGCCTGCCCTATGGTCACTTTACCCTTAATTTTTGGAGTTAAAAAGTAAGTGTATATTTTTGAAAAACTTTGAACCCCGTTAACCCAAGAACGACTTACGGCTTGTTGTGGACCGCTTACAACCTGAAAATTTGAAAATGACGGTGGATTGAAATTATCCCCATTTTCATTCATTTCAAAATCAATTCTTAACCTTTCATTAAGACCCAATCTCCTCTTACTTACCTTAGCTTCAAAAGTTACTTGTGCCTCAATTAGGAAATTAAACCCCAATAGAAAGCACAATAAATATCGGACTGAGAATTTCAACGACATATTTACCAATCTTTTTTCCCTTTAATGGGAGCTCCTTTTAATTTTTTTGCGTTTATTTTATCTTGAACTTTTTCCTCTTGGTTATTCATTGCCTCTAACAAGCTCTGAACTTGTTGAGGAGAAAGTTGTCCTTGTCTTGGCGTCTGTTTTTTATCTTCAGGTTTATCCTGTTTTTGATCCTGGTTTTTATCTTTTTTTTGATCTCCTTCATTTTTAGGTTCATTTTCTTTATTAGATTCTTCCCCATCATCTCCATCATTTTTTGGGTCCTCATTCTTCTGATCTTGATTTCCCTTATCTTCTTCTTTTTCATTTTGATCCTCTTTTTTTTCTTGATCTTTTTTGTCTTGATCTTGCTCTTGTTCTTCTGGAGGTTTATCTTTCTCTAGAAGCTCCTTTGCAAGGGCATAGTTATACCTTGTTTCTTCATCGGAGGGATCATTTCTCAATGCATTTTTATATGCTTCAACTGCATTTTGATATTCTTTTTTTTGCATATATACGTTACCCATATTATGGAACGCACGATGCTTTGATTCTTTATTTTTTGCAAACTTCTGAGACTGGAAAAATCGTTGTGAAGCTTCATCATATTTTTTATCTAAAAAATGTGTATTCCCAAGATTATATAAAGCTTCAGATTTTTCTGGTGCTAAAGAAATAGCTTTCCTATAGGATTTCTCAGCCTCTACATAGGCTTCTGTTTTCGCTTTTTTATTTCCTTCATAAATGTGATTAGTAACTTCTCCCGTTTGAGAGATTCCAAATTTGAATGTTATCAATACAAAAATGTAAAATAAGTCAATTTTCATTTTCATTAAATAAGTTCAGTTTTTGAACCCACTTTGTTTTAGTTTCAAACAAAAATAGGTCGATTAAAAGAAAAATTAAAGCAGCTAATAAAAAAGCTTGAAAACGATCTTTAAAGCTTACAAATTTTTTAGCTTCAAACTCTTTTTTGTCCATCGCTTTTAATTGCTCCGAAACAAAATCTAAAACTTTTTGTGTATTATTCCCATCTTGATAAATCCCCCCTGTGCTCGCAGCAATATTCTGCAAAATATTTTGATTTAATTTTGTTATCACAACTTCTCCGTCAGAATCTTTCTTATACGACTCTATAATACCATTTCTTTTTAATGGAATTGGTGCTCCGCTTTCCGTTCCAACACCAAAAGTGAAAATTTTGATCCCTAATTTGGCGGCTCTTGATGCAGCATTTGATGCCTCTTCAGAATGGTCCTCTCCATCAGATATTAAAAAGATTACTCGATTGGTTTGATCTTCATCATCAAAAAAAGTTCCTGCAAGATCAATTGCACTGTCAAGAGCGGTTCCTTGTGAGGAGAGCATATCTGTATTTAAGGCCTGTAAAAACATTTTTGCAGCAGCATAATCGGTTGTAATAGGTAATTGAGGTACTGCTTGAGCAGCATAAGCAATAATTCCAACTCTATCGCTAGCTAATTGATTAATAATAGCCGATACCAAACGCTTTGACTTTTCAATTCGATTCGGTGCAATATCCTCAGCTAACATACTTCTAGATACATCCATCGCAAAAACTATATCTACTCCTTCCCTTTTAACAGTCTCAAGTTGTGTTCCTATTTTAGGGTTCATTAACCCGAATACTAATGAAACAATTGATAGGCTTAAAAGAATTATTTTAAAAGTTGGTTTGAATTTAGAACGATTTGGACTTAACAGTTCAAATAATTCTGGTCTTGCAAAATTACTCTGAGTTTTTCTTTTCCAGCTAACTAATACAGCATATGTAACCCATAACAATGGCACGATACACAAAAGATAAATATATTGGAATACGTCTATTTGATACATTAAATAAAACTTTTAAAAACAGTACTTCTGAGAATCCATTCAAAAACAATTAAAGCTAGAGCTAATAATATAAGAGAGCGATACTTTTCTTCGTAATTGTAATATTTAAATTCTTCAATCTCAGTTTTCTCTAACTTATTTATTTCATCATAAATTTCTTCAAGTTTTTGATTATCGGTTGCTCTAAAATATATTCCTCCTGTCTTTTGTGAAATTTCTTTTAATAAAACTTCATCTATCTCTACTTTGGTGAGTCCGTATTTGAATTTTCCGTTTGGAAGAATTCCAACTGGTGCTAACGCGGTACCATTACTTCCAAGACCAATCGTATAAGTCTTAATTCCAAACTCTACTGCCAACTCTGTAGCAATTTTAGGATCAATAAATCCCGAGTTATTTACACCATCCGTTAGTAAAATAATGATTTTACTTTTGGCTTTGCTATCTTTTAATCTATTAACTGAGGTCGCTAGACCCATTCCAATTGCTGTTCCATCTTCTATAAGACCTTGGAAATTTATTTCGCCTAGAGATGATTTTACTATACTTTTATCACTTGTAATTGGAGTTTTTGTGTAGCTTTCACCAGCATATACAACAAGTCCTATTCTATCAGACCTACGATCTTCAATAAATTCTCCAGCAACTCTTTTCAACGCAACTAACCTATTTGGTTTCAAATCTTGTGCCAGCATGCTAGATGAAACATCTATAGCCATTACAATATCAATTCCTTTATTAGTTTTTGTCCTTGTTGAAACGTCAACTGTTTGAGGTCTAGCAATTGATAAAATAATCAAACTAATTGCCAATAAACGAAATACATAAAGAAATGGATAGAGTTTTGCCAAAAAAGAAGAACCCGTCTTGAAATTTAGAAGACTAGGCATTTTTAATGTAGGTTGTTGTTTTTTCCAAGTTAAAATATTCCATACAACCATAATAGGAATAATCGAAAGAAGCCAGAGATAATTAGGGTTTGCAAAATAAATTCCTTCAATCATTTTTATAACTCTTTTACCAATTCTATACTATTAATAATGCGCTGTTCAATACTTGGAGCATAACGATCTTCTTTTTCATACATTATTGTAAGGATAATTGTGCCCTCCTCAAAAGTAAATAGTAACGCATTAAATGAACATCTAATCCGATCTGATAATCCTTTTTTGGGATAATCTAAAGTTCCAAAAACTTTAGCTACTGATAGACCAGAAGGGAGTTCTACTGCATCATTTTTTATCAGAATATTTACAGCTCCTTTAGATTCAAAATTTGAAATTATTGAATTTACCAAAGCTTGCCCTTTTTCTAGGTCAGCTTGCTTAGGATCTAATTTAGTAGACTGAGGTTTTTGAGAATTTCTAGATTGGAAATCAAATAGTAAATCGACATAGAACGGGCTGTCAAAAGTTCCTAAACCAAATTGTTCAATATTTTTTTCTTCTCTTGAAAAACGCTCAAGAACCTCTGGTGTCTCAATTTTCAGTGGAGGTGTACCATATTGACTTGAAATCCATTGACCGCTATAAAGTCGTTTAGTTGGGTATAACAAAATAGTATCTCGGACAGGATAATAGCCATAGATAAGCATACTTAAAACAAGTGCAAATGATGCTAAAATACCAACCCCAAAAAACCCCCAAATCCACAGTTCTTTTCTGCGTTTTTTTGCTAAATATTCTTGATAGGCTGCTTTTTCTTTAAGCTCTTCTTCAGTAGGTTCAGGTAAAGCTTCTTTAGTCTCAATTACTACCGTCTCAACTACTTTTCTATCCTCATTTGCTATCCGATATTCTGGCATAGATTTAGCGAATTTTACTAAATCAGCATTTTGTAAAACCTCTTTGAGACTCAAAAGTGTTTTTCTATCCAAATCAAGAGTTCCAGCATCTTTTCGAATTTCCAATTTTGCTAAAAGTTCATCTGAAGTACTTTCAAGCGCATCTATTTTTGCATCTTCTTGGAGATATATTCTTACAACCTCGATTAATCTTGAATAATATCTTTTATACTCTTCTTGTTTATTTAAATTCTCATTTTCAAGAGCTTTAAGTTGCTCGATGGCTCTTTCAAAAGGGGGTAGGTCACTTTCTTTTAATTCTTTTCTCCTTTTCTTAAATAAATATGTGTAAAATACCCCTAATAGAATAATTATAATTACTATTCCCCATAGAATTCGAGCAACTAATTTTTCATAATTTTTTTGCACTTCCTCTAATGGCTTTATATCATAAAGTTTTTGCTTTAGAGTGTCCACTTTTATGGTATTTACTCTAATTGGAATTAATTTGGAAATTTTTGAGAACCCATTAATTAATACTTGTTGTTGTGGAATATAAAAATCTCCAGAATCAAATTGAATTAGTGAATATTTTTTAGTGTATAAATAGTGATCAGAAGTTTTAAAAGTATCAACAGGACTTGACTCTAATAGTTCAAAAGGTGCAAACAAGGATTGTTCAGGAAAAACAACTTGAGCGCTAGTATCTGCTTTTACTTGAAGAAAATAATTTATTTGTTCACCTATTCTTACAACTGTAGAATCTACTGATACGGTTAATTTTTCACTTTTTTGAGCAACACAAATAAAAGATATTCCAAAAAAAACAATTATTTTTTTAAACATTTAAATACGTGTTTTAAAATACCCTAATAACTTCTTTACATAACTTTCTTCAACACTACAACTTAGGTGTCCTGCACCGTTTTTGCTAAATAGTTCCTCGTATTTTTTTACTTTTTCCCTATATGCATCTGCATATATTTTTCGTGTTGATTTAGAAAAGGTATTTATCCATCTTACAACTTTTGTTTCAGCATCTTGCATTGGAACGATTCCTAAATTTGGTAGGACTGCTTCGATTGGATCAAAAACCCTAATTCCAGTTAAATCGTGTTTTTTTGCCACGATGCGTAAGTTCTTTTCATAACCTTCATCCATAAAATCTGAAAGAACAAATACAATGGCTTTTTTCTTTAAAACTCCTGAAAGGTATTCAAAAGTTGTCGCTATGTTTGTTTTAGAGCTTTTTGGTTGAAACTCTAATAATTCCCTAATGATCCTTAATATATGTGATTTACCCTTTTTTGGTGGAATAAAAAGTTCAACATTATCAGAAAATAATACCAAACCTACTTTGTCATTATTTTGAAGTGCAGAAAAAGCAAGAGTTGCGGCAATCTCAGTTAATATTTCTCTTTTGAATTGAGTCTTTGTACCAAAAGACTCGGAGCCACTAACATCTACTACAAGCATCATAGTTAGTTCACGTTCTTCTTCAAAAACTTTGATAAAAGGCTCGTTGTAACGTGCTGTCACATTCCAATCAATTGCTCTTACATCATCTCCATATTGATACTGCCTAACTTCATTGAAAGTCATTCCACGTCCTTTAAAAGTAGATTGATATTCCCCTCCAAAAATATTATCACTTAATCGGCGGGTTTTGATTTCAATTTTACGAACTTTTTTCAATAAGGCTTTTGTATCCATCACCTTCTGTATCAGTTAAAATAAAGTCAATCTTTTTTATGGAACCTCTACCTCATTAATAATTTGCGTTATTATTTCTTCTGAGGTAATGTTTTCTGCTTCTGCCTCATAGGTTAGTCCTATTCGGTGTCTAAGTACATCATATATAACAGCTCTAACATCTTCAGGAATAACATAACCTCTATGCTTTAGAAAAGCGTAACATTTCGATGCAGTCGCAAGATTTATACTACCTCTGGGAGAGGCACCAAAACTAATCATAGGCTTTAGTGATTCCAGTTTATAGTTTTCCGGATAGCGCGTAGCAAATATTAAGTTAAGAATATAATTTTCAATTTTTTCATCCATATATACTTCTTGAACAGTTTCTTGGGCAGATATAATTTGCTTAGTATTTATTACAGGTTTAATATTTTTGGTAGAACTATTAAGATTAGTACGCATAATTAGTTGCTCCTCATTAAGCTTAGGGTAGTCAATTACAGCTTTAAGCATGAATCGATCAACTTGAGCTTCTGGAAGAGGATAGGTACCCTCTTGTTCTACGGGATTTTGAGTAGCCATGACCAAAAAGGGAGCTTGGAGCTTAAAACTTGTGTCTCCAATTGTTACCTGTTTTTCTTGCATTGCTTCAAGTAAAGCAGATTGAACTTTAGCTGGAGCTCTATTTATCTCATCTGCCAGAACAAAGTTGGCAAAAATGGGACCTTTCTTAATGGAAAAATCATTTTCTTTAATATTGTAAATCATCGTTCCAATTACATCAGCAGGAAGTAAATCTGGTGTAAATTGAATCCTGCTAAAACTTCCTTTCACCGCTTGACTTAAAGTATTTATAGCCAAAGTTTTAGCGAGTCCTGGAACTCCTTCAAGCAATATGTGACCTTTTCCTAAAAGCCCAATTAAAAGGCTTTCAACCATACGCTTTTGGCCAACAATTATTTTATTTATTTCTAAAGTGAGAAGGTCGATAAAGGAGCTCTCTTTTTCAATTTTCTCATTAATTGACTTTATGTCAATATTTCGATTATTAGTTTCTTCCATAGATTTATATAATATTTTTTTTTGGACAACAAAATTCAAAAATAAATTACCACTTAGTTGTTAACAATTGGTTAAAAATTGAGCAGACATCATCTGGCTTAGATCTGAATTGTTGCTAATTTAGGTGTTAAAATTAATCAATTGATATTCTCGTGAAGCCCTTTTCAAGAATAATTTGTGGAACCATGAGTTGGGGAGATTGGGGTAAAAAATTTTCAATACCTCAAATGCAAGAGTTAATTGAAAAAGCTGTAGATATTGGAATTAATACATTTGACCACGCTGATATCTATGGGGGATATACGACAGAGAAAAGCTTTGGTGAAGCTTTTAAAAAGAGTTCTTTACCTAGAGAAAAATTACAGTTTATTACTAAATGTGGTATACAAATTCCGTGTGAAGCCCGGCCACTTGAGGTTAAACACTATGATTATACTGCTTCTCACATTCAACTTAGTGTAGAAAACACTTTAAAAAACCTTAATACTGAATACATTGACGTTCTTTTACTTCATAGGCCAAGTCCACTGATTGATGAAAATATTATTAATGATGCTATCAGAAAATTACAAAGAGAAGGAAAAGTAAAAGAGTTTGGAGTTTCAAATTTTACTCCATCTCAAATGGATTTAATTCAACAAAATATGCCATTGGCCTGGAATCAGATAGAATGTTCACTAACTCATGAAGTGCCAATGTTTGATGGTACCTTAGATCACATGAAAATTAACGGTGTTGGTACTATGGCTTGGAGTCCTTTAGGCATATATTTTAAAGAAAATTCTTCTCAAAAAAAGAGAATAAAAAAAATTTTGTTGCAATTATGTGAAAAATATAACTCTAGTGAAGATCAGATATTACTTGCATGGCTTTTATTCCATCCTTCAAAAATCTATCCTGTGGTGGGAACCACTTCCCTTAAAAGATTAAAAAGAGCTTTTGAAGCCATAAAAATTAAATTAGAAATTAGTGACTGGTTTTTACTCTTAGAAGCCAGCATGGGAAAACCTATACCTTAAATTATGAAAAATAAAATTGTTTTAATCACCGGAGCAACAAGTGGAATAGGATGGGCTACAGCCCTAGAATTTAAAAAAGCTGGGGCAAAATTAATTTTATGTGGCAGAAGAAAGGAAAGACTAGAACTTCTTGATAATAAATTGGGAGGAGAACAAAAATTATTGAATTTTGATGTTCGTGACAAAAATGACGTATTTAAATCATTTGAAAGCCTCCCTGAAAATTGGACAGATATTGACCTATTAATCAATAATGCTGGAAATGCACATGGCTTAGATCCAGTACAATCTGCAAGCCTTGAAGATTGGGATTCTATGATTGACGGAAATGTTAAAGGTTTAATGTATGTTACAAAAGCTGTTCTTCCAAGTATGATTAAGCGCAAGAAAGGCCATATAATTAATTTAGGTTCGATTGCTGGTAAAGAAGTATACCCAAACGGAAGTGTATATTGCAGCAGTAAAGCGGCAGTAGACTTTTTTACACGCGGATTAAGAATTGATCTCAACCCACTTGGCATTAGAGTTGGAGCAATTCATCCTGGTTTAGTTGAAACTGAATTTTCCGATGTCAGATTTAAGGGCAATAAAAAAAGGGCAAAGGCAGTTTATGAGGGAATTGAAGCACTTACAGCAAAAGAAGTAGCCAGTTCAATACTTTATATGGCTAATGTTCCTGATAAAGTTACAATAGCTGACATGGTTATTTTACCGACTCGTCAAGCCAATTCTTATGTAAATAATCGTAAAAAGTAACCCTAATTTATGTTTTCAGGATATAGAAAATGATTGTATGGAAAACGTGTTACATGAATTCTACGAACAGTTTCATAAATTAAATTTAGTAATTTTTTGAAGTTTTTCTTTTTCAGCGCTGAAACAAATATTGATTGCTCATTTTTTTTACTTATCCAAGATTTCTCCCATTCAGCTATCGTGTAATTTCTTTTGTCTCGTTTTTGAATTAATTCATTTTCATCCCATGGTAATGCCTTGTAGGCATCTATTTTATTAAAAACCATTATTGTTGGCTTTTCAATACAATTGATTTCTTTAAGAATTTGATTGACAGAATCAATATGCTCCTCAAAATTTGGATGCGATATATCGACTATATGAAGTAAAATGTCAGACTCCTTCACCTCATCCAATGTACTTTTAAATGATTCTATCAACTGCGTGGGTAATTTCCGAATAAATCCAACTGTATCACTTAGTAAAAAAGGAAGATTTTCTACCACAACTTTTCTGACAGTTGTATCCAATGTTGCAAAAAGTTTGTCTTCTGAAAAAACTTTACTTTTAGAAATTACATTCATCAAAGTAGACTTCCCAACATTTGTATAACCAACCAAAGAAACCCTTACTAATGAACCTCTGTTCCCACGCTGTGTTGACATTTGTTTATCAATGATTTCCAACTTGTTTTTAAGCAGTGAAATTTTATTTCTTACAATCCTTCGATCAGTTTCAATCTCAGTTTCACCAGGTCCACGCATACCTATTCCACCTCTTTGACGTTCTAAGTGTGTCCAAAGTCCCTTAAGCCGAGGAAGCAAATATTGATATTGTGCGAGCTCAACTTGGGTTCTTGCATAACTGGTTCGGGCCCTTTGAGCAAAAATATCAAGGATAAGACCTGTGCGATCAAGAATTTTTACTTTTAATAGTTTTTCAATATTGCCTTGCTGAGTTGGTGTTAATTCGTCATCAAAAATTACTGAAGAGATTTTTTTTTCCTTAACAAATTTTAATAATTCGATAATTTTCCCTGAACCTATAAAAGTTTTTGGATTAGGAAAATCTAATTTTTGTGTGAAAGATTTGACCACTTCCCCTCCAGCGGTAAATGTCAAAAATTTCAACTCTGCTAAATATTCTTTTAACTTTTCCTCATTTTGGTTAGAATTAATGATTCCCACCAAAACAGTTTTTTCAAGTTCAATTGATCTGCCTTCAATCATTTACACTCATTCCCATTTTTTAAGTTCTAATTTTCTCCCGTCAAAAACACCGTAAGTGAAATGCGTAATCCAATCCCCTAAGTTAATGTAAGTTGAATTTTTATCTAACCTAACATTTAAGGGAAGATGTCGGTGGCCAAAAATAAAATAATCCCGATGCCTTTGTTTTAACTTACGCTTGGAATATTGGATTAATAATTCTTTATCCTCCCCTAAATATTTCATTTCATTATCTCCTGATATCCATCTATTTTTAAGAGACAAAAATTGGCCCATTCTGATTCCTAAATCAGGATGCAGTATATGAAAAAGTTTCTTAGCTATAGGATTTTTAAAAACTTTCTTTATCAGTTTGTAAGAAATATCTCTTGGCCCAAGCCCGTCACCATGACCAATAAAAAAAGAAACGTTGCTAAATATAAACTCTTTTGGTTCGTAATACATTTTGATGTTTAATTCTTTTTCAAAATAATCTCTTACCCAAAGGTCATGGTTTCCAACAAAATAATGAACTGGAATACCGGAATCTGTTATCGCGGCCAATTTCCCTAGGACCCTAACAAAACCTTTAGGAACCACTTTGCTATATTCAAACCAGAAGTCAAATAGGTCTCCTAATAAAAAAAGTTCTGAACCTTCTTTTTCTACCATATGAAGCCAATTGATAAAATGTCTTTCTCTTTCTGCACTAAGATTTTTATTTGGGGCTCCAAAATGCTGGTCTGAAGCAAAATAAATTTTTTTGATTTTAGTTGCTGTCATTAATTGAAACTAACCAATTGCTTGCTTTAAATCAGCAATTAGATCATCAACATGTTCTATTCCAACACTCAATCGAATCAAAGCATCAACAACACCACTCTTTTCTCTTATTTGTTTAGGTATCGAAGCATGTGTCATACTTGCAGGATGACCAGCCAAACTTTCAACACCCCCTAAGGATTCAGCAAGAGTAAATATTTTCAATTTCTCAACAATCTTTATCGCTGATTTATAATCTGCTCCTTTGGTAATAAAAGAGAGCATCCCCCCAAAATCTTTCATTTGACTTGTTGCTATATTATGGTTAGGATGAAATTTAAATCCAGGCCAATATACCTTTTCAATTTTCGTATTTTCTTTCAGGAAATTTGCAATTTGAGAAGTATTTTCGCAATGTCTTTGCATCCGTACATGTAAAGTTTTTATTCCCCTAAGCGTTAAAAAACTGTCCATTGGTCCACAAACAGCACCACTTGCATTTTGGATGAATTTAAGACGTTCTGCCAAGTTCTTATCATTTACTATTAAAGCACCCAAGATAACATCTGAATGTCCAGCAAGATATTTTGTCGCAGAATGCATTACAATATCTGCTCCCATTTTTAGTGGTTGTTGAACATACGAAGAAGCAAAAGTATTATCTACTGCTACTAAAATATCTCTGTCTTTAACTAAATCAACAACAGATTTAATATCGATTATATTCATCATTGGGTTGGTTGGGGTTTCAATCCAAATTAACCTAGTTTTATCATTTAAAACATTAGAAATATTTTTAGTGTCATACATTGATACGAAGTGAAACTTTAATCCAAAATCCTTAAATATTTTGGTAAATAATCGGTATGATCCTCCATAAAGATCATCAGTTGAAATAATTTCATCACCAGGTTTAAGAGTTTTCAGAACTGCATCCATAGCAGCAAGCCCCGATCCAAAAGCAAAAGCAAAATTACCAGATTCAATACTAGCTAGAGATTTTTCTAATGCTTCTCTAGTAGGATTGTGAGTACGACTATATTCAAATCCTTTGTGCTTTCCTGGACTTTTTTGAGCGTAGGTTGAGGTTTGGTAAATTGGTGGCATTACTGCTCCATAGGCTTTATCTGGAGATTGACCTCCATGAATAGTAGCTGTATTAAAATGAAGTTCTTCTTTCATTGTTGTATTAATATTTGGTAAAGTTATTTGATTTTACAAAAACTATACTGTTTAGAGTAAAATGATTTTTCTTTGCAAAGAAAATTTTAATATGAGATTATTTTATTATTTAAGCACATGTCAGACATGTAAACGCATAATCAAGGATCTTGATTTAGATGATTCAATTCAAAAAATAGACATCAAAAAAAATCCTATAAATAAGGATCAATTAAATTATTTATACAAAATTGAAGGGTGCTATGGAAACTTAATAAATAAAAGAGCGCAACTTTTTAAGACTCTCGGTTTAAGTAACAAAGTCTTAGGAGAAAATGATTTTAAGAAGTTACTTTTGAAAGATTACACTTTTCTAAAAAGACCTGTGCTTGCTTATGATAATTATCTTTTTATTGGAAATTCTTCTAAAGTGACTATTGAGATGAAAAAGTTTTTAAGTGAACAGTAGAACATTAGCCTTTTTTGCTGCATTTGGCGCTACAACCATTTATGGTTTAAATCATACTATAGCAAAAGTAGTTATGCCACATTATATTGGCCCCTTTGGATTTATAATGTTAAGGATATTTGGTGCTGGGTTTTTGTTTTGGCTTGTAAGTTTATTTATAAAAAATGAAAAAATTCATCGTGAAGATTACTTTAGAATAGCCTCAGCTGCACTATTGGGAATGTGTATTAATATGTTAATGTTTTTTAAAGGACTTCAGTTATCTACACCTATTAATAGTGGTGTAATTGTAACTTTAACACCAATTATTATTTTGGTTCTTTCAGCATTTTTTTTGAAAGAAAAACTGACCACTCAAAAGGTCATAGGTATTTTTTTAGGTTTTGTAGGTGCTATAATGCTCATTGTTTATGGGAGCAATTCAAAGGTTATAAATGCGCCAAATATTTCGTTTGGTAATGTACTTCTTTTAATTAATGCAATTAGTTTTGGAGCATATCTTGTCATAGTTAAACCAATCACAAAAAAATACAACACAATTACACTAATGAAATGGATGTTTCTGCTTGGAATGATCTATACCTTCCCATTTACATACAGTGAATTTAGTCAGGTGTCTTGGAGCAAACTCCCATTTGAGGCAATTTGGCGAATGAGTTTTGTAGTTATTGGAACCACTTTTTTAACATACATGCTTAATGTTTATGCTTTAAAAAAATTACCCCCAACCGTAATTGGTAGCTTAACTTACTTACAGCCACTAATTACAATAATTTATGCAGTAATTACTGGAAATGATATTTTAGATAGTATTAAGTTTTTTGCTTGTGCTTTAGTTTTTATTGGGGTTTATATGGTTTCAAAGAAAAATTCAAAAGCTGGATTTGAAGAATAAATATCTTTTAAAATTTATTTTTCTAAATTTTTAGGTTCTCTGTTCCATCTTCTTGTATCCTTAGATGAAATTTCTTTGAATGAATTTGTCTTATTACTTGTCTGAAATTTTTTCAAGATATCTTTGGGTAATGAAGTAAGTTTTCTTGATTTAAGATTTATCCACCCGCCGGACATTTCACATCGGGCTAAATTCTCACCCCTATCATTATAATAATTATGCTCAAATTCAAAAAAAGTACCGTCCTTACTTAAAGCCGCTAATTCAAATGAAACTCTAATTTTCTCATCTGGAAGAATTTCCTTAAAATAGAAAAGATGTTCATTGAATACTACAGGTCCAATAGATAATTGCATTAACTTTGAAAATGATAAACCTATATTTTTTAAAAATTTCATACGCGTGTCACTTGCAAAACTTAAAAATGAAATATTTGCAAGATGCCTATTTGCATCGAGATCATTCCATCTAATTTCAAATTCTTTTAAAAACATAAAATCTTTTTTATAAATCTATTCTTTTTATATTTTTGAAAAAAAAAAAAATGAAAAAGATTATTTACTTTTTAATGATGGGTTTAATAATAAATGCATGCGGTGAATCAAAACCATCACAAAAACAAAAAACTAGTAAAACTGAACAAAACTCAGTAGAAGAATTAAGTACAAACATTGTCATTAACTCTGATGATACAATGAAGTTTGATAAAAATATATTATTGATACCAGCAGGTAAAAAAATTACTTTAACACTCAACCATAATGGTAAATTTCCAAAAGTTGGGATGGGCCATAATTTTGTGCTTTTAAAAGCTGACACTAACGTGAGTGAATTTGCTGAAAAAGCGGCAATGGCTAGAAAAACAGATTACATTCCTGAAGGAGACCAAACTATTGCTTATACAAAGCTTTTAGGAGGAGGTGAAAGTGATACAATAACCTTTGATGCGCCAAAAAAAGGATACTATACTTTTTTATGCACGTTCCCTGGTCATTGGCAATTAATGAAAGGCAAATTGATCGTAAAATAAGAATTATTGTAAGGACCAAGCTTTTCCTCCAGTTGCCTCTTCAAGGTCGACACAACCCACATTTTTCCCTGGAACTGGTTGATAAGCAAGGATATTTTCACCGATATATTCATTGGTCCGAAACGCATTAATAGTTAGATTTCTTAACTCAGTGGTAAAACTCGCTGCTATTTTTTCTTCATCACTATAAATATCTTTACTTTTTAAAAATTTGTGTAATAGATTATCTAATTCATCAAACGTTAAATCCTTAGTTGGTTTTTGTCCAAATTTAATTTTAGCAACATCCTTAAAAAGCTTAAAGCTCTTGTTTATATTTTCTTTTGATTTTTTATCCCATACTGCATCAATATAATTATCTACAAAATCTGGTAGTTTAAGCTCTATAGCTCCAGGAATGTCAGTTTTTGGAATTATAATTTCCATAAGGCGTGAAATCAAATTGAAATCTTCTGCTTTAAAAAAAGTTGGGTTGAAAGTTTTAGAAGTTTGGCATCTTTGGAAAATACTAACTATTGTAGGGGTTATCATTACAGTCCCAATACCTTTACCAATATTCCCTAAAGCTTTTCTCCTATCCATTTTCAAATAAATTTATAAATTTTTCTTATTTAACTCTTGAATTGCATGTTTTACAGCTCTTGCTGTAAGGGCCATATATGTTAAAGAAGGATTTGCATTTCCAGAAGAGGTCATACATGATCCATCTGTTACATAAACATTTTTTACTGCATGAATTTGATTATGTTTATTTAAAACAGATTTTTTTGAATCATTCCCCATCCTAGCTGTTCCCATTTCATGAATACCATTCCCAAAGATATATTTTTTATCATATGGAACTATTTCTTTTGCTCCAGCTGCTTCAAACATTTCAATAGCTTGTTGCATCATGTCTTTTCTCATATTGAGCTCATTTTCTTTTATCTCTGCATCAAATACTACCTTTGGTAATCCCCAACTATCTTTATCATCCTGATCCAGATACATTTTATTTTCATGATATGGTAAAATTTCACCAAATGCTTGCATTCCAATACTCCAATCACCAGGTTTTGTGATTGATCTTTTAAAGTCTGACCCATATCCAAGTTCCAAAGCATTCTTAGATACTCCTCCTCTGCTTGCATCACCCTGATAACCGTATCCCCGAGTATAGTTTTTTTTATTTGTATTTCCCCCTAGATTTCTAAATCGTGGTATATAAAATCCAGCTGGTTTTCTTCCTACATAATATTTTTCTTCAATCCCCTCTATAATTGCATCTGCCCCTACTTGAAAATGGTGATCCATAAGATTATGTCCTAATTCCCCGGAATCATTTCCCATCCCATTTGGAAAGCGTTCAGATATTGACTGCATTAATATTGATGTCGAACCAACTGTAGATGCACAAAGAAAAATTACTTTTGCCTTGTAATCGTAAACTTCTTTTGTATTAGAATCGATTACACGGACCCCAGTTGCTTTTCTAAGATTTTTGTCATAGATAATTTCATGAACTAGTGAGTTAGGCTTAAGTGTCATATTACCCGTAAGCTCTGCTGCTGGAAGGGTTGAAGAGTTACTGCTAAAATAGGCTCCATATGGACAACCCCTTCTGCATCTATTTCTATACTGGCAGCTAACTCTTCCCAAGCCAGGTTTTGTACCTTCGGTAATGTGAGCAATCCTTGCATTAGAGACTATTCTGTCATCAAATGAATTATTCACTTTTTTTTGGAGAATTTCTTCTGCACAATTAAGTTCCATAGGCTTTAAATATATCCCATTTGGAAAATGAGGGAGATTTTCATTTTTCCCACTAATACCGATATATCGCTCAACATAATCATACCAAGGTGCAATATCTTTATATCTAATTGGCCAATCAATTGCTATGCCTTCTTTTAAATTGGCATTAAAATCAAAATCTGTTAATCGATAAGTATGCCTAGCCCATAAAAGAGACCTACCACCAACGTGATAC
This sequence comes from uncultured Bacteroidota bacterium, assembly GCA_902520765.1. GTDB lineage: Bacteria > Bacteroidota > Bacteroidia > Flavobacteriales > Flavobacteriaceae > MS024-2A. The sequence goes on along the minus strand of CABYPG010000003.1, from coordinate 36,207 downwards.
CCTCTTATCCAATTAAACGGTTTTTCTTCCTTGTATGGATGTTCTAGATCGTTTACAAAGAAGTGTTTAGTAGATTCACTGTTTACATAATCTGTTCTACTTTGTTTTGGTTGTACCCTTTTAATTTCTTGGGTGATGACATCTCCATTTTTGTAATCCCAAGGATCATCATTCATTGTAGTGTAATCTTCGATGTGTTTTATCATCCTTCCACGCTCCAATACTAAGGTTTTCAATCCTTTTTCACAAAGTTCTTTGGCTGCCCAACCACCGCTTATACCGGTTCCAATAACAATGGCATCAAATTTGGTTTCCATAGAAATTTATTGTCTCATCTGACTATTCATTCAAATATATATAATTTCTTCCGTGATCATTATATTTTATATAAATTTAGGTTGGCATTATAATAATGAATAAAACAAACAAAGAATATGAAAACAAAAATTTTAACCTATACGACTTTATCGATTTTTCTAATTTTGATTTTTTTTTCATTCAAAAATGAAAATAAAACTAGTACCTCAAATCAGAAAACTTTTTTTAAGACTTCATTAGCTCAATGGTCAATACACAATTCTATTCGTGAAGATGGAGTATCTCCATATGAGTTTGCAAAAATCGCACATGATTTAGGTTTTGAAGGATTAGAATATGTAAACGCTTTGTATTCAGATGTAACAGGGAGTGAAGACAAAGTATCTGCGATAGAAGAGTTTATTAGAAGAAACAATGAGCTTGCTGCTAAGTACAATTTAAAAAATGTGCTTATTATGATTGACGGTGAAGGTAATTTAGCAAGTTCCAATTTAGAAGAAAGAAAGTTGGCTGTGGAAAATCACAAAACTTGGATTGAGGCTGCTAGTAAAATGAATTGTTCAGCGATAAGAGTAAATCTCAAGGGAGAAAAAGAAATAGAAAATTGGATTAAATATTCAGTAGAAAGTCTTAAAGCGCTGGCAAAATACGCTAAACCCATGGACATTAATGTAATTGTTGAAAATCATGGAGGATTATCATCCAATGCAAGTTTAGTGATGAAAGTTATAAACCAAGTGAATTTAGAAAATTGTGGGACTTTACCAGATTTTGGTAACTTTTGTATGAGTGAGGGTTACGGAGCTCTAAGGGACAGAAATTGTAGGGATTTATACGACCCTTATTTAGGGATTTCAGAAATGTTGCCAAGAGCGTTTGGTCTAAGTGCAAAATCATATGAATTTGATTCTAATGGAGATGAGACTGTATTAGACTACTATAAACTATTATCAATTGCCAAAAATGCTGGATATACCGGATATATTGGTGTAGAATATGAAGGTAACAAGCTCTCAGAAATAGACGGTATAATTGCAACAAAAAAATTATTAGAAAAAGCAGCTTCTAAAATTTAGAGATGGCCCTGCTTAAGCGTATCCAACTTTCTTTACTTTTTTTCCTTGAGTTTTTTATTTGGGGAGGGTGGTTTGTTACTATGGGAACATTTCTTTCTCAAGAATTTAATGCCTCTGGGGGGCAGCTTGCGTTAGCCTATGAAACTCAATCTATAGGTGCTATAATTGCTCCTTTTGTAGTAGGGCTAATTGCTGATCGATATTTCGAGGCCCAAAAAATCTTAGGTGTTCTTCACATTATGGGTTCATTATTGTTGTATGTTGCTAGCAACTCTACCAATTTTTCAAATTTTTATCCTTATATTTTTATCTATATGCTTTTGTATATGCCCACATTAGCTTTATCAAATTCCGTGGCATTTCACCAAATGGAAGAGCCATCAAAACAATTTGCGCCAATCAGAGTTTTAGGAAGCATAGGTTGGATAGTAGCTGGATTAGTAATTGGTTTCTTTGCATGGGAAGGAAACCAAACATTAAAATATTCTTTCTATATGTCCTCAGCTGCATCTGCCCTACTAGGGCTTTATTGTTTTACTCTCCCTAACACGCCCCCGAAATTAGCTGCTAACAAAAGGATCTCTTATCGTGAAATATTGGGTATTGATGCTCTGTCTATGCTAAAAGACAGAGGGTTTTTATTTTTCTTTATAGCATCAATTCTAATTTGTATCCCTTTAGCATTTTATTATCAACATGCTAATCAGTTTTTAAATGAAATAGGGATGAAAGCGGCTGCTTCGAAAATGGTTTTTGGACAAATTTCAGAAGTATTATTCTTACTTCTACTTCCTGTTTTTATTAAAAGATATGGAATTAAAAATGCATTGATAGTGGGTATTTTAGCTTGGGGATTACGCTATATTTTGTTTGCATATGGAAATGTGGGAAGTCAAGCATGGATGTTGATTTTTGGAATCATTCTACATGGTGTCTGCTATGATTTCTTTTTTGTTTCAGGCCAAATATACACTGACTTTAAAGCTGGTGAAAAATTTAAAAGTACTGCCCAAGGGTTAATAACTTTGGCGACTTATGGCGTTGGAATGCTCATTGGATTCCGATTTGCAGGATGGTTAACCGACCAATATATCACTGATTCGGGCCATTTATGGAAGAATATATGGGTTCAACCAGCTATTTTTTCTTTTGTTGTTTTAACTTTATTTTTAATTTTCTTTAAGAATGAAACTATTAAAATCAAAACAGTATGAAAAAAATTAAACTTGGAATATTAGGAGGTGGTGGCGACTCTTTAATAGGGATACTTCATCGTGTTGCTTCAAATATGTATGATCGCTATCAAATAGTTGGAGGTGTTTTTAATCCTGATTTTGAAGAAAATTTGAAATTTGCTCATAAGATTGGGGTCCATACAGATAGGGTCTACATTGACTTTGATACTTTTATAGAGGAGGAAATAAAAAAACCTAAGGAGGAGCGTATTGAGGTAGTTTCTGTTCTTACACCAAATTTTTTACATTTCCCAATGGCAAAAAAACTTTTGGAGAACGGTTTTCATGTCATTTGCGAAAAACCATTAACTACATCATACAAAGAATCAATTGAATTAGAAACACTCCAAAAGAAGTATAAGGCTATATTTGCTGTTACTTATACCTACACAGGTTATCCTATGGTCCGACACATGAAACATATGATAGCCTCAGGTGCCCTTGGGGAGATTCAAAAAACAGATGTGCAATATTATCAAGGATGGATAAATCCTGTGATTCATGACCCTGAAATTCGAAAGACAGTTTGGCGTCTAGATCCCAAAAAAGCAGGAATTAGCTCATGTATTGGTGATATTGGAACTCATGCATTTCAGATGACTGAATATCTAACAGGAATGGAAGTAAAATATGTACTTTCAGATCTCAACATGTTATATGATGATAATGAATTGGATCTTGATGGTACTATTCTCATTCGTTTTTCTGAAAAAGTTAAAGGAGTTATTCGTGCAAGTCAAATTGCTACAGGAGAAGAAAATGGACTAACTGTAGCTGTTTATGGTAAAAAGGGAGCCTTCAAATGGGAGCAAGAAAATCCAAACATACTTTATCATATCACTGACGACGAGCCTAAAAGAATTATTAAGCCAGGACACGCATATGTTTCTGAAGTTGCAGCTGATGGAACAAAACTACCTGGAGGACATCCTGAGGGTATTTTTGATGCTATGGGTAATATCTACAAAGGTGTTGCCAAAGCCCTTAGGGGCGAAACCGCATTTGACGGAGAATATCCTACAATGAATGATGGCGTAAGGGGTATGCTTTTTATTGAAAAAGTTGTTGAATCACATAAAAATGGAAATGTATGGCTAAGCTTGGAAAGGAAATGAAAACAGTAAAAGGTCCTGGGATTTTTCTAGCCCAATTTGTTGATAATAAGGCTCCTTTTAACACATTAGAAGGAATGTGTAAGTGGGCATCTGATTTAGGGTATAAAGGAATTCAAATCCCTACATGGGAATCATTCCTAATTGATTTAGATAAAGCAGCTGAGAGTAAAACTTATTGTGATGAACTTAAAGGAAAAATAAATTCTTTTGGGTTAGAAATCACTGAACTTTCAACTCATCTACAAGGGCAATTAGTCGCTGTTCATCCTGCATATGATTTGATGTTTGATAACTTTGCTCCAGAGGCTTTTAAAAACAATCCTAAGGCGAGGACAGATTGGGCTGTTGAAACGATGAAAAAAGCAGCAAAAGCAAGCAATCATTTGGGCCTTAAAACACATGCAACATTTTCAGGAGCTTTACTCTGGCATACTTGGCATCCGTGGCCTCAAAGGCCTGAAGGACTTGTGGAACTAGGATTTAGTGAATTGGCAAAAAGATGGATGCCAATTTTGGATATATATGACGAAAATGGTGTTGACGTGTGTTATGAAATTCATCCTGGTGAGGACCTTCATGACGGTGTTACATTTGAGCGTTTTCTAAAGGCAACAAATAACCATAAGAGAGTAAATATTTTATATGATCCAAGTCATTTTGTTCTGCAACAGCTAGATTATATTGAGTATATTGATCACTACCACGATTTTATTAAATCATTTCATGTAAAGGATTCTGAATTTAAACCAACAGGCAAAAAGGGGGCGTTCGGTGGTTACGGTGATTGGATTGACCGCGCTGGACGATATCGTTCTCCTGGAGATGGTCAAATTGACTTTAAATCAATATTTACTAAACTTACTGAATATGGCTGTGATGTATGGGCAGTGATGGAATGGGAATGCTGTATAAAAAGCCCTGAACAAGGTGCTAAAGAGGGCGCCCCATTTATTAAAAGTCATATAATTGAAGCCACTCAAAAAACTTTTGATGACTTTGCAGGAGGTAAAATCGATAAGCAATTTTTAAAAAATATTTTAAACATATAAAAACAATGAAAAATACTATTCTTCTTCTACTAATGATGTTTTTATTTTTGAGTAATGAAAAAGCAAATAATAATTTAATTCAAAAAAATGATGAGGGATGGGAATCACTTTTTGATGGTAAAACATTAAATGGATGGCATAGATACAATCTTAAGGGTGTAAAGCCTATATGGAAAGTAAAAAAAGGAGTGCTTACCTTTTATCCAGATTTAATACCAAGAGGAGACTATGTTCATGCACTTGTAACAGATAAAATTTTCAAAAGTTTCCAACTTTCTATAGAGTGGAATATTTCAGAAGGGGGAAACAGCGGAATTTTTTGGGGAGTACAAGAGGGTGGAGGCATTAGCAATCCTTATTTAACAGCACCCGAAATACAAATAATTGACAATGAAAGACATCCCGACGCTAAAGAAAAACTGAAATTTCACCAAGCTGGTGCAGTTTATGATCTTGTGGAACCTACCAAAGATGTTTGTAAGCCTGCTGGTGAATGGAATCATTTTTTATTAACAATAGATCATAATAAAAACCAAGGTAGTGTGGTCCTTAATGGAACAAAAATCAATGAATTCCCATTAAGTGGTGAAGAATGGGAATCTCTAATAGCAAAATCAAAATTTAGTGACGAATGTGAGTACAAAAGATTCGCTAGACTAAAATCTGGAAAAATAAGTTTACAAGATCACGGAAATAAAGTGTCATTTAGAAACATAAAGATTCGAAGACTATAATTAAAATTTACATATGATACTATCCATGACAGGTTTTGGAAAAAAGGAATTCCAATACGAGGAAAAGTGCATTAGTGTTGAAATACGCTCTTTGAATAGTAAGAATACAGATATTACAATTAGAACCCCTAACTACTTAAGACCTCTAGACCCTGAGATTCGAAAAAAACTAATAAATAAAATGCAAAGGGGTAAAATTGATTTGAATATTCATGTTGAATTTACCGGGAATTTGGCACCTACATCAATTAACAATAAAATAGTAAAAGCTTACATGAAACAATTGGAAGAAATTGGAACTTCTACAGAAAGTGAGCGGATGTTAATGGCAATGCGTTTACCAGAAGCGTTTTCTTCAGAAAAAGAGACATTAAGTGAGGAAGAAAAAAAGATTCTTTTATCTAATCTAGATAAAGTGATCAGTGATATAAAAGATTTTCAGAAAAATGAGGGTTTTGAAATGGGAAAAGACATCGAATTAAGATTAGATTTAATTGATTCACATCTGAAAAATATTGTTGAATTAGAGCCTATACGGATTGAAAAAATAAGAGAAAAGCTTCTGACATCAATACAAAGTCTCAAAATTGAAATTGATACTAATCGATTTGAACAAGAAATGATATTCTACCTTGAGAAATTCGATATCACTGAAGAAAAGGTGCGTCTTATGAATCATATTAAATATTTTCGGGACGTTACAAATGAAAATTCTCCTAATGGTAAAAAACTTGGCTTTATTTCTCAAGAGATGGGCAGGGAGATAAATACCATAGGCTCAAAAGCTAATGATGCCCATCTCCAAAAAATTGTTGTTCAAATGAAAAATGAATTAGAAAAAATTAAAGAGCAGCTCCTTAACATTTTATAGATTGGATTCAGGAAAACTTGTTGTCTTGTCGGCTCCTTCAGGAAGTGGTAAAACGTCTCTCGTTAAAGAGCTATTGAATGAAAAACTCAATCTTGGTTTTTCAATTTCTGCAACCTCTAGAGCCCCAAGAGGAAAAGAAAAGAATAATTTAGATTATTACTTTTTGAGTCATGATGAGTTTGTTGAAAAAATCAATGAAAATGCTTTTTTAGAGTATGAAGAAGTTTATAAAGGAACCTTTTATGGAACATTAAATAATGAGATTAAAAGAATTTGGAAATCTGGAAAACATGTGCTTTTCGATATTGATGTTTATGGTGGTATCAAAATAAAAACCCAATATCCCAAAAATACATTATCCATTTTTATTATGCCACCCTCAATTAAGGAGTTAGAAATAAGACTCAGAAAAAGGGGTACTGAAAGTGAAGAAAAAATAAAACATCGTCTTAATAAATCAAAGGAAGAATTATCCTTTTCAAAAAAATTTGATGTGGTAGTTGTAAATGATAATTTTATAGTAACAAAAAATAAATTAGTAGAAATCGTAAATGAATTCATAAAATCTTGATCAAAATAATAAATTTTTAAATGGAGAAAATTGGTTTGTTATTTGGCACTTTTAATCCTATACATAATGGTCATTTAAATCTAGCTTCTTTTTTTTATGAAAACGATCAACTAGATTTTATTTGGTTTGTAATTACACCTCAAAGTCCATGGAAAAAAACAAGTGGTTTATTAAATGAAACTGAACGTTTTAAAATAGTATCTCAGGCATTGGTATCTCACCCAAAATTTAAAGTGAACACGATTGAATTTGAACTGCCTAAGCCAAATTATACATACATAACCCTTACAAAATTAAAAAAGCAATATCCTGAAAAAGTATTTAAACTAATACTGGGAGCTGATAATCTTATTTCCTTTGATAAATGGAAAAATTATGATAAAATTTTAGATGAATTTGAATTATTAATTTATCCAAGGAAAACCAATGATTCAATTCCAAAAAAGTTTTTAGAGCATTCAAAAATTTTTTCGCCCATAGCTCCAAATTTAATAATGAGCTCCTCAGAAATAAGAAAAAAAATTCGTGAAGGCAGCGATGTTAGTTCTCAAATACCAATTAAAAGTTGGGAGTATATAAAAGAGAATAATTTTTATTCTGCTTAATTAACTTTCAATTAAAACTTCTCTGATTAAACGTTTTGTGATTTCCTCGCGGCTCCAATGGTTTATATTTAATAACTTATTTTTAGATTTTTTTCCAAAATCAATTAAATTTCTAACGTAATCTTCAATAATTTTTATTTCATAATCTCTAGCTATACAAACATTCGTTGCTTGTAATAAAAATTTAGAGGTATTAGTATCTGGACTTCCAATACATAGCATCGGAATTTCTGTTGCTAAATATTCTAATAATTTCCCTGACATCATTTGATTTTCAGCTTCTTTAAAAATGAAATTACATAAAAGATCTGCACTTTTCATAAGCGCAATTGCTTTTGAATGAGTTATATAACCTAAATACTTAAAATCTGCTTTAGGTATTTTAGATCTAATTTCATTAATAATGTTAGAATTTATATTTCCTGCTATTGTAAAACAAATTGAGTAATAATTTGAAAGCTTTTTTATAACCTCTAAAAGAACTATATAATTTTGATTTTCTGTGAGTAATCCAGTGTAAACAATGTGAAATCCATTTTTCTTGGGTAAAGATTTGGTCATCTTCATAAGCCTTGAATCATACCCGTTAGGTAGAATTATAAACTTTTGATTAGGAGCTTTCAATTTAAGTTTATCTATAAAAATTCCACCAGCAGTAGTAATGATTCCATTTGCATTTTGGATTACTTGTTTCTCAAGTTTTTCATCTCTAGAAATCGTTTTTTTAGAACGATATAATGAAGTGTTGTAAAAAATATCTGTCCAAGGATCCCTTAGATCAACCCACCAATTCAAATCATAATATTTCTTGAGCCTTAACCCAACTAAATGTGTAGAATGAGGAGGCCCGGTAGTTATTATTTTTTTAATTTTTTCTTCTTTAATTAAATTAAATGCAGCCCGATATGCAAATTTGATCCAACCTATTCTTGCATCAGGTACAAAAAAATTTCCCCTGATATATGCAGCAAGTTTCGTGAAAATATTGTTTGTTTTTACTTCACCTTGTGGTATTCCAATTTTTTTGTCTCCAGTAATTATCCTTGAATACCATTTTAATGGTTCGAAAGTATCTGTTTTAATAACTCTTATGTCTTTTATTTCCTCATTTAAAGTGTAGTCTAGAACAGGATATGATGCTTTAGATTCATCAACTGTGATTACAAAAGGTAAATATCCTAGCCTCTTTAAATATTTAGCAAAATACATCCACCGCTGAACACCAGACCCTCCAGATGGTGGCCAATAATAGGTGATGATTAAAATTTTGGATTTATTCCCGTTCAATATTATTTTTTTGCCTTCCATAGAGGTACAGATGAGCATGCCTCTCCATAGAATATACTTTTTGCAACTTTCTGTAATCGTTGTATTAAATTAATATAGGATGCTTCTGGTATTGAATAATCTGAACAACCCTTTATAATGAGTGGTTTACCTTTAAATTTCTCTAAATCTAATTGATCAATTGTTTTAGAAAAAAGGTGCTTTTCAAGTTCATTTAAGCTTCCTAGTATGACAATTTTTGCAAATGGTGACAAATAGGTAGTTATCAAAAGTGTAGCCCAAGCAGGTAAAATTAAATCTGCAGAGCAATCCAGAGCAACTAAATGACCTTTATACTGAGTCCAATTATGTTCTTTTAGAGATTGTCTAAATACCTTTTCTCGAAGTACACCCTCTTCTAGCCATTGAGAAATATCTACTGAAGTTCGCACACCTTTTGATTTATAATCCTGAAGATCAATAACAATAAGTGAACTATTAGAAACTTTATTTATAATAGTATTGTTCATAATCTTTAGAGCATTCCTAATTCAAGCTTAGCTTCTTCACTCATTAAATCTTGTGTCCAAGGTGGGTCAAAAGTTATCTCGACTTCAGCAGACTTCACTTCATCGAGAGATTTAACTTTTTCCTCAACTTCCTTCGGTAAAGATTCAGCAACGGGACAATTCGGTGTGGTTAATGTCATCAAAATTTTTACTTCAAAATCTTCATTAACTAAAACATCATAAATTAATCCCAATTCATAAATATCAACTGGAATCTCAGGATCAAAAATAGTTTTTAAGGTCCCAACAATTTTTTCTCCCAAAAGGCTAGTATCCATATCTTCTGACATAATTTTTAATTTAATTGTGTTTGAAAAGCTACAGCATACATTTTTATTTGTTTAACCATGGAAACTAGACCATTTGCACGTGTAGGTGATAAATGTTCTTTAAGCCCGATATTATCAATAAAATCTATATTTGAATCAATAATTGAGCGTGGGTGCTGATTTGAAAATACCCTTATTAAAATTGCAATAATACCTTTAGTTATTATCGCATCACTGTCTGCTGTAAATTTGACCTTATCTCCATCTAGGTGTGCATGAATCCATACTTTACTCTGACAACCTCTAATTATATTTTCTTCAGTTTTATGTGTTTTGTGAATCAATGGTAAAGCCTTACCTAATTCAATCATATACTCATAACGTTGAGTCCAGTCTTCAAAAAATGAAAACTCTTCAATAATCTCTTTTTGTATAGACTCAATTTCACTCATTTTTAAAATTATTAAATTATTGTAACATTTTAATTGCTTTTTGAACTCCTTTAACCATAATATCAATTTCGTCAAAAGTATTATAAAAGGAAAAAGAAGCTCTTACAGTACCCGGAATTTCAAAATAATCCATAATGGGTTGCGCGCAATGATGGCCTGTTCTTACGGCAATACCCATTTGATCCAAAATACTACCTATATCATATGGGTGAATATTTTTTATATTGAATGAAATAACCGCAGTCTTTTTCTGTAAGTCTCCATAGATTTTAATCCCGTCAATTTTTTTTATTTCTTCAGTAGCATATTTTAAAAGATCATTCTCGTATTTTATTATATTTTCAAATCCTATGCTGTTCATATAATCCAAAGCTGCACCAAAAGCAATACCACCAGCTATATTTGGAGTACCAGCTTCAAACTTATGTGGAAGATCTGCATAAGTTGTTTTTTCAAATGTAACACTGGAAATCATTTCACCTCCACCTTGGTAGGGAGGTAATTTCTGTAATAGTTCAGTTTTACCATATAGCATGCCAACTCCTGTTGGGCCACATAGCTTGTGAGCCGAAGTAACATAAAAATCAACATTCATTTTCTGCAAATCGGGTTTAATATGAGCACACGCTTGAGCACCGTCGATTAGAACATAAGCACCAATTTTATGCGCCATTTCGATAATTTCATCAACTGGGTTTAGAGTACCTAAGGCATTTGAAACATGATTTACAAAAACTAATTTTGTTTTTTTGTTAAGAATTTTTTTGTAAGTCTTAATATCCAAGGTTCCCTCTTGGGTCATAGGAATAACCTTAAGTTTAGCTCCTGCTTTTTCACATAACATTTGCCAAGGAACAATATTTGAATGATGTTCTAATGCTGAAATAACTAATTCATCTTCAGGTTTCAATAATTTGCTAAATCCAGATGCTACTAGATTTATACTTTCTGTTGTTCCGGAGGTAAAAATGATTTCATAGGGTTTGGCAACATTAAAATGCTGTTGTATTTTTATTCTTGCTTCTTCATATGCATCTGTTGCCTCCTGACTTAGCCTGTGAACGCCTCTATGAATATTTGAATTTAAACGTGTATAATAATCGGTAATCACATCAATTACCTGCTGAGGGGTTTGAGAAGTTGCGGCATTATCAAAGTAAATGAGATTTTTCCCATTTACTTTTCTACTTAATATTGGAAAGTCTTCACGGATTTTAAAAATATCTATCATTACAATTCAAATCCTAGATTCACACCAAGCTTACTTGCAATTTGTCCATTAATTCTCTTTTTTAAAGAAGGTAGTTGTACGCTTTCAAGTACATTATTTGCAAACGCATAGGTCATTAGAGCCTTAGCTTCTTTTTTAGGAATACCTCTTGACCGAAGATAAAATAACGCTTCTTCATCCATCTGGCCAATTGTACAACCATGGGAGCATTTTACATCATCTGCGTATATTTCTAATTGAGGTTTACTATTTACAGTTGCTTTATCATCTAATAGGACATTATTATTTTGCTGAAAAGCATTAGTTTTTTGTGCGATCTTCTCTACAAGTATTTGTCCATTAAAGACCCCTTCTGAACGTTCTGAGAAAATACCCTTGTAATCTTGATGGCTCTCACAATTTGGATGAGAATGATGAACCATTGTCGAGTGATCAACGTGCTGCTTGCCTTCTAAAATTGTAACTCCTTTAAGAGTTGATAATATACGTTGGCCAGTATGATAGTATCTCAGATTATTTCTTACTAGCTTACCACCCAAAGAAAATGTGTGGACACTTGCATGACTATTTTTTGCTTGTTGTATGTAAGTATTATCAATTAAAGAAGCCGATGTTAAATCATTTTGCAATTTATAATAATCTACAAATGCTTCTTCATGAACATAAACTTCTGTAACACTGTTGGTAACTACAGGGTGATCTTTTAAACTTTGGTGCCTCTCAATAATTTGAACCTGAGAGTTTTTGTCAACCACAATTAAATTTCTAGGTTGAAGCCAGAGAGAATGTTCTTCACCAGATGCAAAATGAATAATCTCAATAGGTTTTTCAGCAACTGTTTTTTTAGGTATATAAACAAAAGCTCCTTCCTTGCTGTAAGAAGTATTAAGAGCTGTGAGACTTTCCTCTAAACTTGCGATTTTATTAAAATATGTATTTATTAAATTCCTGTATTTTGGTTTGGTAAGAGCCGCGGACATTAAACAAACATCTAAACCATCATGAGTAGTATTTGATAAAAAAGGGCTATAAACACCATCAATAAAAATTACTTTGTAGGTATCAGTGTCATATAGAAAGTATTTTTTTACATCCTTTAATTCAATACTTGCTTCAGATCTTGGGAAAAGTGCATAATCAGCATTAACTAGTGCATTCAAAGAAGTATACTTCCAAGATTCATCTTTTTTTGTTGGAAATCCTTTTTTTTCAAATACTCTTAATGCTTTTGCTCGAGTTTGATGTACACTATCTAATAAATCTAAGTCTTCTTCAAAAGCTAAATAGGATGAAATTAATTTCTCTTTAAATTCCATTTATGCTAATTCTTTTATCCAATCGTACCCTTTCGCCTCCAATTCATGTGCCAACTCTTTAGTACCAGATTTTACTATCTTCCCACCAAAAAGCACATGTACAAAATCTGGTACTATATATTCTAAGAGACGTTGATAGTGTGTTATTACAACTACTGCATTTTCTTTAGCTTTAAACTTATTCACTCCATTTGCGACTATTTTCAATGCATCAATATCTAATCCTGAATCTGTTTCATCTAATATTGCCAAAGTTGGCTCTAACATAGCCATCTGAAAAATTTCATTTCGTTTTTTTTCGCCTCCAGAGAATCCTTCATTTAAGGATCGGGATAAAAATTTTGAATCAATGTCCAATAGAGTAGACTTTTCTCGTATTTTTTTTAATAATTCACTTGCTCCCAAATCACTTAAACCTTGAGCCTTCCGATTTGCATTGATTGCTGTTTTTATAAAGTTTGTAACAGTTACACCCGGTATTTCAACAGGATATTGAAAAGATAAAAAGATTCCCAAATGTGCTCTTTCTTCTGGATCAAGCCCAGATAAATCTTTCCCTCCGAATAAAATTTTACCTTGGGTGACATCATAATCTTCATTCCCAGCAATAACGGAAGACAAGGTGCTTTTACCTGATCCATTTGGTCCCATAATTGCGTGTACCTCACCAGCTTTTACATTAAGATCGATGCCATTTAAAATTGTTCTCCCTTCAACTTCAGAATGTAAATTTTCTATTGTCAACATTACTTTGCTATTTGTTTTAATTTATGTCTATAAAGAATTAGCCAACACTTCCTTCTAAACTAATTTCAAGAAGTTTTTGAGCTTCAACTGCAAACTCCATTGGAAGTTTATTTAGAACCTCTTTACTGAACCCGTTAACTATAAGTGCTATGGCTTTTTCTGTATCAATACCTCTTTGATTGCAGTAAAAAATTTGATCTTCACCAATTTTACTTGTAGTTGCCTCATGCTCAACTTGAGCTGAATTATTTTTAGCTTCGATATAAGGAAATGTGTGTGCCCCACAATTATTTCCCATTAATAATGAATCACACTGTGAAAAATTTCTCGCATTTTTTGCTCTAGACCCCACTTTCACAAGGCCACGATAACTATTTTGTGATTTCCCTGCAGAAATTCCTTTAGAAATAATAGTACTACGGGTATTATTACCCAAATGGACCATTTTTGTTCCAGTATCTGCTTGTTGGAAGTTGTTAGTAACAGCTATTGAATAAAATTCTCCAATCGAGTTGTCTCCTTTTAAAACACATGAGGGATATTTCCAAGTAACAGCAGATCCAGTTTCTACTTGAGTCCAAGAAATTTTTGCTCGATTGTGACAAATTCCCCTTTTAGTAACAAAATTGAAAACACCTCCTTTTCCATTTTTATCACCAGGAAACCAGTTTTGTACTGTAGAATATTTTATTTCAGCATCGTCAAGAGCTATTAATTCAACGACTGCTGCATGAAGTTGATTTTCATCCCTAGAGGGAGCTGTACATCCTTCCAAATAACTGACATAACTTTGCTCATCTGCAATGACAAGTGTTCTTTCAAATTGGCCAGTACCAGCTTGATTAATTCTAAAATAAGTAGACAATTCCATTGGACAACGTACTCCTTTTGGAATGTAACAGAAAGAGCCATCTGTGAATACAGCACTATTTAATGCTGAATAATAGTTGTCCCTTGGAGGTATAACTGTACCAATATATTTTTTTACTAATTCAGGATGTTTTTGAATGGCCTCTGATATAGAACAAAAAATTATCCCCTTTTTTGCCAAAGTTTCTCTAAAAGTGGTTGCAACTGAAACTGAATCCATAACAATATCTACAGCAACACCCGAAAGCTTTTTCTGTTCATCAATAGAAATGCCAAGCTTATCAAATGTTTTTAGTAACTCAGGATCAACCTCCTCAAGACTATTATACTTTGGCTTTTGTTTAGGAGCAGAATAGTATGAAATCTTTTGTAAATCTGGCTTTTTGTACTTTACATTTGACCAATCAGGTTCAACCATTTTTTTGAAACTTGAAAAAGCTTCCAAGCGCCATTTAGTCATCCACTCTGGCTCACCTTTTTTTTCTGATATTTTTCTAATAATGTCCTCATTTAAACCCACAGGAAATGTATCCGATTCAATATCGGTGTAGAATCCATACTCATATTCTTTGGTTTCTAATTCTTTTTTTAACTCTTCTTCTGTGTATGCCATAATTTATTAAAGTGAAAAACTCTCCCCACAGCCACAAGTCCTTTGGGCATTAGGATTATTAAATACAAATCCTTTACCATTTAGTCCGCCTGAATATTCTAATATTGTACCCGCCAAATAAAGTATACTCTTTTTGTCAACTATAATTTTAACTTGATTATCTTCATAAATCTTATCCTCTTTTTTTAATTCAGAATCGAATTTTAATTCATAGGAAAGACCTGAACAACCTCCACTTTTGACACCAACACGGACATAGTCTCTTAATGGATCATAACCCTCCTCTTTCATCAAAGTAGAAACTTTTTGTTTAGCTGTTTCGTGAACTTTTATCATAATTGGTTAACATTACATTTAACAGTATGCAAATATACGTTATTTCTGTTGATTTTATTGGTAAAGCGATTGATTTACCCTATTGACAGATTGCATAACTTAATACCAAATAGCTAGAAAAATATCTTTTGAACCTTTTGAATTTTGAAAAGGTTTTAAAACACTTTCTGAACTGCCAATAACAATAACTTTGTTTTGTTGACTCAAAATAACATCATTGGCCTGATTAATACCATAATCTCCAAGAGTAGTTGTTTTAATTAAGCTCCCATTCTCAAGAGTATAGTATAATACAATATCGTTGCCTACACTTTCCGTATTTAAAAATGTATTTTGATTACTCCTTTGGCCAACAATAATAAGCGTTCCATCTTTACGCCTTAAAAATGAGTTTGCCTTTTCAAAGCTAGATGTTCCAATATTTCTCAAATCTTTTAGTTTACCGTCTGATGATAATCTTGCAAGTACAATATCTGATGATCCATACGCCGATTTTATATCACCATCTAAACTATATGTCTGACCCAAAATAAGAAAGTCCCCATTTGGAGCTTCAATTATAGCTTTTCCGCTGTCATATTCGCTACCACCGATAGATTTTTCCCAAATTAATTGTCCTTTGCCATCTATTTTTACGACCCAAATATCATAGCTGCCTTTCGGATTAGTTATATCGATATCATCACTTTCTGACGAACCTACAATTACAAATTCACCTTTAGAGGTTTCAATAGCATCATATGATCGATCATTATTTGAACCCCCAAAATAATTTCGCCATTGCAGATTACCATTCATATCAATTTTATGAACCCAAAATTCTCCAATACCATGACGTGATGAATTGTTAGATTTGATTTTTTTTCTTCCCAAACCTTGGGATGCAGATACATCCAAAAAACCATTAAAAAGAAGGCCTCCATCTGAAGTTTCTATTATGTTGTATGCATGATCGTGGCCCGAAAAACCAAAGCTTTTCTCCCATATTATTAAACCACTAGAGTCTGTTCTAATTAACCAATTATCATGTTGACCCCTATTCTCAGTAGAATCACCATCACTACTTTTACTATAACCAACTAACACAAACCCATCATCAGACAATTGAACTAAGTCTTGACCTCTGTCATCCTCTGATCCACCATAAGTTTTTGTCCATTGTAGATTTAAATTTGAGTCAAATTTCATTAAGAAAATATCACTTCCATTTCTTTTTTTATTTGAAAAATGACCATCAATACTTTTTGTATTTCCTATTAATGCAAATCCTCCATCATTTGTATTAACGATTGAATTGGCAATATCCTCATCACTACCACCATAAGTTTTAACCTCTTGCCATTGATTTTTAGTAGGTGGCAAAAAAGACCAATTTGTTTCACTAATAGAATTACATCCTAAGAAAATTAATATGATGAGTGCAATTATGTAATTATTCATCTATAGCTGATGCCTTTACTAAAAATAATCCTGAGTCTATATCACTTATAGCAATAACTCCACTATCAAAAAATGGGTATATGCTCCAAACGCCGTTAAATTTAGGATTATTATCAGATGGATATGTATCAAAAAAACCTTTTTCAAATATTGTTTTATTTTGTACTTCACTAATATCAATTACTCTAAGACCCGCACTATAATTGGCTAAAAAAAAATATTCTCCCACTATGTAACCATTGTGATCTATTGCATCAAAATTTGAAAAATATTTAAAATGTAATTTAGGCTCTTTTAAGATTGAAAAATCAAATATTCGAGTTTGAGTTTTTAATCCAAATTTCAATTCATCCAACTCATCACCAAGAAAAAAGTATCTATGATCCTCGGTTAAAAATCCTTGGTGGGTATATCCTGAACCAGAATAATCGATTGTACTTATTATTGAAGGATTCAATTTGTCAGTAACATCTAAAATAACAATCCTATTATTTTCTCCTCCATCACTATTGCTACCAAAAAAAATTTCTTTTCCTTGAAATTCTGGGTCTGGGCCTATATAATTTACAACGTGTGCGTCATGAGTGTATCTCTCCCTAGAATAGCCTCCTAAATTTTTGGGATTTTTTGGGTCACTAATATCTATAAAAACTGGACCCCCCGCATGTAAATTTGATCCCAAAACATAGGCAAATGAAGATTCTTCATTAATCCAAATATTGTGTGCATTCCCAAAATCTGTGAGTGTCGCACTTGAATCAAAAATTTCAAAATTTTTAACACTTCTTAACTTTGTCAGATCAAAAACTTGTAATCCATGATTTTGTGCCTCACTTACAATAAAAGCGTGGTTTTTAAATACTTTGACGTCTCTCCATGGGCTAGTTGTTGAAGCTGTTGGTAATTTTCCCAAAAAAATAGGATTTTCCGGATCACTTATATCTATAAAAGCTGTACCGTCGTCTAGCCCTAAAAGTGCATATTCTTTTTCAGTTTCAGGATCCTTCCATCCCCAATTATCATTTGCTGAATTACTGCCAAATTCTCTTAGAGATATTTGAGCTAATAGATCATATCCCAAACAGGGATAATTACCTGCAAAACCATCTAAACAGGGTTTCTTAAAATTTTTATCATCAATAACTACACCTGTATCAAAGACATCATCACCTAAAACCAATTCTCTAGGTATTTCACTTTTATTACAACTTAAGGCAAAGAACAAAAGATATAGTGAATACTTTTTCATAGTTCTAAAATTATAAAAACAGAAATAGAATTCATATTTAATAATTATATAAGATGTTTACATTTGTGATGTGTTAGAAAATAAAAAATCCCCCAATACTCCCTTAAGTAGTCTAGGAGAGTTTGCACTTATCGAACATTTAACAAAAAAATTTAGTCTCACAAATAAGTCAAGTCTTCTTGGAATAGGTGATGATGCAGCTATTATCAATGATAAAGATAAATTAACTCTAATTACTACTGATTTGTTAATTGAAGGTGTGCATTTTGACCTTGGCTATGTCCCTCTAAAACATTTGGGTTATAAATCAGTTGTGGTCAATCTTTCTGATCTTTACGCAATGAATATATATCCAAGTCAAATCACAACATCAATTGCAGTGTCCAATCGTTTTTCTTTAGAAGCTCTTGAGGAAATTTATGAAGGAATTCAGCTGGCATGTAAAAATTATAATGTAGACCTTGTAGGAGGCGATACTACAAGCAGTAAAACTGGCTTAATTATATCAATTACCGCAGCTGGATTTGGCGATAAAAATAGAATTGTTAATAGGAAAGGTGCGAAAGAAAATGATTTATTGGTTGTAAGTGGGGATTTAGGGGGAGCATATGTGGGATTACAAGTACTAGAACGTGAAAAAGCAGTTTTTAAAGTCAATCCAAATACCCAGCCAGATTTAAGCAAATATTCTTATTGCATTGAAAAACAATTGAAGCCAGAAGCAAGAAAAGATGTTATTAAACTTTTAGATGATTTAGAAGTTATACCAACTTCTATGATTGACATAAGTGACGGATTGTCTTCAGAAATCTTACATCTTTCAAAATCTTCTAATGTTGGCTTTCACCTTTTTGAAGAGAAAATCCCGATAGATCCTCATGTAAGTTTAATTTGTGAAGAATTTAAATTTAATTCTACAGTTGCTGCTTTGAATGGAGGAGAGGATTATGAGTTACTTTTTACAATTAGTCAAAATGACTTTGACAAAATTAAAGATCATCCTTACCTAACAATAATAGGTCACGCATGTGATAAAAAAATAGGCTGTCAAATGATTACGGGTCTAGGACAACAAATAGAATTAACTGCTCAGGGATGGCAATCCTTCTCCTAAGATTTAATTAGCCTAAAGATACGTCTAAAGTCATCATAACTATAAAGCCTAATATAAATCCCAATGTGGCTATATCAGTAAACTTGTCTTGTTGGGTTTCAGGAATTACCTCCTCAACGACAACAAAAATCATAGCACCTGCGGCGAATGCCATTGCATATGGAAGCAAAGGTGTGAAAAAAGTTACAGCCACAGCACCAACCACAGCTGCTATAGGCTCAACTATTGCAGAAAGCTGTCCGTACCAAAAACTTTTAAGTTTTGAAACTCCTTGCCTTCTCATTGGCATTGATACAGCTATACCCTCTGGAAAATTTTGAATTCCGATACCTAAAGCTAAAGCAACTGCACCAGTTATTGAGGCTTCTGGTATTCCTGCAGCTACTCCTCCGAATAATACACCTACTGCAAGCCCTTCGGGGATGTTATGTAATGTTATTGCTAAAACTAGTAAAGTAGTTCGATGCCAAGGGGTTTTAATTCCCTCAGATTCTTTAAAATTTATGTGTAAATGTGGTAAAACCTTATCCATTCCAAAAATAAATAGGGCACCTAATCCAAAACCTATAGCTGCAGGTAAAACTTTTATAAATCCCTCTCCTGGACTCATATCAATTCCAGGAGATAATAAACTCCAGAAGCTGGCAGCAACCATTACTCCACCTGTAAAACCAAGCATTCCGTCAAATAAAGCTCTGTTCATACCCCTCACAAAAAAAACAAGAGAAGCTCCAAGTGCTGTTACTCCCCAGGTAAATAAAGTAGCATAAAACGCCCCATAAACAGGATTTGTACTTTTAAAAAATTCAATTATTGCTTCCACCAATTAAAATTTTAGACGAAAATAGAGAGTTTGTACGAATATTTTAACATGTACAAGTGTTTTAATTACTTTTATACTTCAACTATGAATGATAAATATTTTGATTATATAATTTGTGGTGGTGGTGCCTCAGGAATACTCCTTTTGAGAGCTTTACGTCAAGATAGTTATTTTGAAGATCAAACAATCTTAATTATTGATAAAGAATTAAAAAGTGGCAATGACCGAACATGGTGCTATTGGGAAAAGCCAATTGGTGAATTTGATTCAATTCTTACACAAAAATGGGATCGCGCTCAATTTAGTTCAAAAACGCATACAAGCGAATTTGAACTGAATCCATTTCAATATAAAATGTTGAGATCTGGAATTATTTATGACAAATTTCATAAGCAAGTTAAAAATCTAAAAAAAACAAAATTTCTTTTAGCGGAAATTAAAGATATTACATCAAGAGAAACATACACAGAAGTAATCACAAGTTCAGGAAGCTTTAAATCAAAACGTGTTTTTAATAGTCTTTTTGATTTAAAGTCTTTATTAAACCAAAATAAATACCCCGTATTAAAACAACATTTTTTGGGGTGGTTTATTAAAACAAAAAAACCCGTTTTCGATCCTAAAAAAATTATTTTTATGGATTTTAATATCCCTCAAGAAAATGAAACTCGTTTTATTTATTTGCTTCCACAAAATAGTCATGAAGCTCTAGTTGAATATACACTTTTCTCAAAAAATCTTTTGAGTATAGAAGAATACGAAAATGGCATAAAATCATATCTGGAATCTAAAGGAATAGTTGACTTTATAATTGAGGAAAAAGAAAAAGGAAGTATTCCTATGACCTGTTTCCCTTTTTATAAACTAAATACTCGTAGTCTCTTACATATTGGCACTGCAGGCGGTTGGACTAAACCCAGTACAGGATTTACGTTTATGAATACTCGGCGAAAAATTGACAGTTTACTCTCTTTTTTAAAAACAAAAAAACCTCTTGATGTATTTAGTTTTAAAAACCGCTTTTTATTTTATGATTTATTATTTATTGATGTTTTAACAAAATATAATGACCAGGGGAGTAATTTATTTGCTCGTATGTTTCAAAAAAATCACCCCGTAGATGTTTTGCGTTTTATTGACGAAAAATCTAATTTTTTAAAAGAACTTAAGATTTTTATCTCGTTTTCATTTAAGCAACAAGTCTGGTTTCTTAATGCAATTCGCCGAAGAATTTTTTAAAATTCTCTCTTCATTAAATTTTCCCCAAAGTTTTTAAATATATTTTTTACCTCCGCACTGATTTCTAGATTAGAAAGTTTTTTAAATGCCTTTATTGTGTAATCGTTTACCAATTTCATGCAAGCTTCTCCAGCATTTGTTTTGTCAAAAATAGACTTAACTGCATCTATTTTTTTATTGCCTAATTCATCACCTGTTCTTTTGTCATACCATTTTAATAATTCTTTTTTTTCATTTGTAGAACCATTAGACATCGCATAATGGAACAGTATCGTCTTTTTATTTTCAATTATATCACCTCCAATTTTTTTCCCAAAAGAAATTGAATCACCATATACATCAAGATAGTCATCTTGAATCTGAAAGGCTATTCCTAGTAATTCTCCAAATTCATAAATAGCCTCTAAATCATCCTGTGATGCATCTGCTATCAAAGCACCCATTTTTAAAGCACATCCTATTAGAACCGCTGTTTTTAATCTTATCATTTCTAAATAATTATTTTGATTGACATCAACTTTCTCCTCAAAATCTATGTCATATTGTTGTCCCTCACATACTTCTAGGGCAGTTTTATTCAATAGTTTTGTAAGTTTAGAAAAAAGTGGATTTTCGTAATCCTCTAATGCCTGATAGGCTTTTATTAGCATAACGTCTCCAGAAATAATACCCGTATTAATATTCCATTTGTTATGTACTGTTACAGAACCTCTTCTTAATTCAGCACTATCCATTATATCATCATGAACTAGAGTGAAATTGTGAAAAATTTCTACTGCTAAAGCAGCGCTTACTGCTTCTTTATATTTGTGCCCAAATAAATCAGCTGACATTAGTACTAATAATGGACGTATTCGTTTACCTCCTAGATTAAGTATGTATTGAATAGGTTCGTAAAGATTTTCGGGTGATTTTTTATCTAAATAATTTTTTAAGCCAGACTCGAAAGCATCCCTGTATTTTTTTTCATTTTTCATATAAGTATAAAATTAAGATTTTTAATAAGAAACTTTGAAAACTTTTTTTGTATTTAAGTTTCCTTTTTTATATTTGTAAAAACATGAAGGAAAAAATCATAGATATTGCTATTACAGAATTTTCGAACTACGGTTTTAAGAGTGTTACTGTAGATGACATTGCATTGAAAATGGGTGTTTCAAAAAAAACAATCTACGCTCATTTCCCAAAAAAGGAGACTCTAGTCGAAACAAGTGTCATGAAACATTTTGAAATTGTTATAGAAAAAATTCTTTTTATTTCTAAACATTCTAAAGATCCGATTATAGAATTATACCAAATGAATAAAGAGGCTTTGAAGCATCTATCAAACGAAAAAAATTCACCTATTTATCAACTGCAAAAATATTACCAAAACATCTATCAAAAATTGCAAATAAAGGAGTTTACTGTTTTGGGAGAGATGTTTTCAAAAAGTCTTTTAAGAGGGATTGAAACAGGTCTTTTTCGTTCAGAAATCAATATAGATTTTGTTACTAGGATTTTTTTTAATGGCATCAGGGGGATTCAAGATCTAGAACTTTTCCCAATTGAAAAATATAAAAACGAAAAATTACTAATTCACTTCACAGAGTATCATTTAAGAGCAATCTGTACTCAAAACGGAATTGAAAAATTAAATCAATACAAAAAAGAGCTAAACGTATGATTTCAAAATATTATTGCATTTCATTTCTTATATGTAGCTTAAATTTTACGTTTGCTCAACAACTACCTGAGGAAGTAACTCTAGAACAAGCTATTGCTTTTGGAGAAAAAAATAATCGTAATATTCAGAAAGCTAACCTTGAAATTAGAAAAGCTTACAAGGATCAATGGAGCACAATTGCTATTGGTTTGCCACAAATAAGTGCAAATGCAAACTATCAAAATTTTTTAGAATTACCTACCTCCCTAATTCCAGCACAATTCTTTGGAGGAAATGAAGGTGATTTTGCAGAAGTACAGTTTGGAACCCCACAGACAATGACAGCTGGTGTTACAATTCAACAACTAATTTTTGACGGGTCCTATATAGTTGGTCTAGAAGCATCCAAAATTTTCCTGAAAATATCAGAAAATATTTTTGAGAAGACTGTTCTTGAGGTTAGAAAAAATATTGTTAATGCTTATTCATCAGTCCTTTTAGCTAGGGAAAATATTAGGTTACTAGAAAAAAATAGAAATAACTTAACAAGTACGCTAAATGAATTAAACCAATTGTTCATTAATGGATTTGAAGAAGAAGAAAGCGTAGAACAAATACGACTAACTTTATCCGGAATTGAATCGCAAGTTAGATATGCTAGAAACATTGAGCGAATAACTTTAAATATGCTTAAATTTCTAATGGGTTTTCCGACAAATTCTCCCTTAATTTTATCTGACACTTTAGATAAAATGACTAATGAAAGTCTATTTAGATTTCAGATCCCTGAAGACATGAATCTAAATAATAACATCGACATAAAAATTGCTGAAAATAATTTACTTTCCGAGACTTTGTTGTACCGTTACGAAAAATCAAAGGGGCTACCAAAATTGACAGCATTTTTAAACGGAAACTACACCGGAAATAGCGACAGCTTTTCTTTTACACAAACAGATCAAAAGTGGTTTGGAGCTGCATTATTTGGAGTTAATCTTCAAATCCCTGTTTTTAGTTCATTACGAAGGAGTGCACTTTCTCAAAAAGCAAAAATTTCTGTTTCCCAAGCTGAAAACGATTTAAAAGAGACTAAAGAAAGAATTTTAATCGAGGTGAAAGCTGCCGATAATGAATACCAACTAGCAATAGAAAATTATTTTACTAATAAGGAAAATCTTGAGTTAGCTAATCGAATTGAACAGAAAAATACAGTCAAATATTTTGAGGGAGTTGCCAGTTCTTTTGAATTAAGAGAGGCACAACTACAACTTTATAGTGCTCAAAATAAATATGTTAAATCAATTCAAGAGGTAATTCAAAAAAAATTATTCCTAGAAACCCTCATAAACACACCTCAATAACAAATAAAAATGAAAAAAATTATCTGTCTCTATTGCATATATATGATCTTAATAAGCTGCAATCCAGGAAAATCAGAAATTACCACTAATGATCTTCAATCAAATAACAGTATTTCTGATCTAAATGCAAAAAAAGCGGAGTACTCCAAAAAGATAAATGAACTAAATCTTGAACTAGATAAAATAAATGAAGCTATAAAATCAATGGGTGGAGAAGAGAAACGTTCATTGATCACCGCTTTTGAAATCAAAAAACAACCCTTTGAACATGAAATTGAAGTTCAGGCAAATATCAAGACTCGCCAAAATGTTTTAATATTTCCAGAATTTTCGGGAAGATTAATCGAAATGAAAGTTACTGAAGGCCAAAGAGTAAAAAAAGGGAAACTTTTAGCTGTCATTGATGATGCAGGTTTGAAAAGTCAATTAGATCAAATGAAATTGGAATTATCATTAGCTAAAACTTCCTATAATAGGACAAAAAGACTATGGGAGCAAAAAATTGGCTCGGAGATGATGTATTTGGAATCAAGAACTCGTTTTAAAAGAGCACAAAAACAAGTGGCGCAAATGAGAAAACAGTTAGCAAGGACAAAGATTTATGCCCCTTTTGATGGTATTATTGACGAAATATCAGCAAGACTAGGAGGTAATCTTGTCCCCGGGGTAACCCCTGTACTCAGAATTGTTAATCTTGATAATATGTTCGCTGAATCAGATGTTCCAGAAAACTATATTCCAAATATAAGAGTTGGAAGTAAAGCAACTGTAACTATACCTGCGTTAAATCAGTCTCAAAAAACAGAAATCGAAAAGACAGGAAATTTTATTACAGCTAGCAATAGGACATTTCGTGTTGAAGCACCGCTAAAAAATCCAAATGGATTTATAAAGCCAAATCTCAACGCTAGGCTTAATGTTGTAGATTATTTCAATCCAGAGGCTATAACAATTCCGTTAAGAGTATTAAGAGAAGATTCGAACCGAGAAGTTTTTGTTTTTGTACTAATTAAACCTGAGGAAAAGGATGGTTACACAACAGAAAAAAGAAGTATCAAATTAGGTAAGAGTAAAAATGAAATGGTTGAAGTCCTTAAAGGGCTAACTGTAGGAGAATTAATAGTTGACGATGGAGTAAATCTCTTAGTGGATAATCAGAAAGTAAAAAGAATTATTGAATAATGACTTCAAAAAAAAATATTATAAAATTTAAAGAATTTTTACTCTCTTCTTGGGCAATAGAACACCGAACTGTCATTTATGTGATTATGACTATTTTCTTTGTACTTGGAATTTCAGCCTATTTCTCAATGCCAAGGGAGGCATTTCCTGAAATAAATGATACCAAAGTTTTTGTTAGTACTATTTATCCAGGGAACACTGCTGAAGATATAGAACGTATTGTTACAGATCCCTTAGAAGAAGCATTAAAAGGTGTTTCAAACCTAGTTGAAATTAAGTCTAATTCATCAGAAGATTTCTCTGTTATAGATATAGAATTTGACGAAAATATAAGTGTTGCCAATGCCAAACAAAAAGTAAAAGACTTAGTTGATGGAATTACTTCGGGCCCCGATTGGCCTGTTTTTAATAATGCTAAAGTTGAACCAAATATTTTTGAATTAGACTTTTCAGAATTTCAACCTATTCTAAGTATAAGTCTAATAGGAGACTATCCTATTGAGCAACTAAAAACTTATGCCGAAAGCATACAAAATCAAATTGAACAATTAACCCAGGTAAAAGAAGTAAAAATTCGTGGGATTCAAACTTTCGAAGTCGAAGTAGCTGTAGATATCTATAAAATGACTGCATCAAGAGTATCATTTAATGATATTTTAGGTGCTATTTCAAATGAAAACTCCACTATCTCAAGTGGAAATATTGTTATCGGAGGGCAGAGGCGTAACATACGTTTAACAGGTGAGATTGAAAGGCCTGAAGAACTTGAAAATATTGTTGTAAAAACTGACGGAGGTCCAGTATATCTAGGTGAGATTGCTAAAATAAGTTTTAAAGAAAAAGAGGCAACGTCATATGCGCGTTCTTTTGGTGAGAAAGCAATTTTACTAAATGTTATCAAAAGAGGTGGTAAAAATCTTATTAAAGCTTCCAGTGAGATAAGAAAAATTGTGGCAAATTTAAAAAAAACTGGTTTCCCCTCAGATATAAAGGTTACGATCTCAAATGACCTTTCTAATGTAACACTCAATCAAGTAAATGAGCTTGTAAATAGTATCATTTTCGGAATTTTACTCGTAGTAACAGTACTAATGTTTTTCTTAGGATTTAGAAATGCATTATTTGTAGGATTTGCTATACCAATGTCGATGTTTATGTCATTTATGATACTTTCAACGCTTGGATACACAATGAATACTATGGTTCTATTCGGCCTTGTAATGGGATTAGGTATGCTGGTAGATAATGGAATTGTTGTTGTAGAAAATGTATATCGTTTAATGGAAAAGGAAGGCATGTCAAGAATATCTGCTGCAAAAGCAGGAATAGGTGAGATTGCATTCCCAATTATTGTCTCAACTGCAACTACCATTGCAGCTTTTATACCTCTTGGGGCATGGCCAGGTTTAATGGGAGAATTCATGATTTATTTCCCAATTACTCTTTCAGTGGTTTTAGGCTCTTCATTAATAGTTGCAATTTTTTTCAATTCAATGTTAGTGTCACAATTTATGGAGATTAAGGATCGTGAAATCACAAGTAAGTCTCTTTGGCGTTTAACTATTATTTTGGGTAGTTTAGGAATTATTCTATTACTTGGAAATCAAAATTTCCGGCTTTTTGGAAATTTAATGCTCCTGACACCAATATTATTTTGGATGTACAAACTTTTTATTAAAAATTTAGCAAATACATTTCAAAATACTTTTTTAATCAAACTTGAAAATGGTTATCGTAAGTTTTTGACGTTTGCTTTAAGTGGTTATAAACCAGTCTTTTTTCTAGGCGGGACATTTTTCTTATTATTTACTTCCTTCGTTTTAATGGGAATTTTTCCACCACGTGTTGAATTTTTTCCTGAAAACCAACCTCAACAAATACTTGTGTTAATAGAATATCCTGAGGGGACTGCCATTGAAAAAACTAATCGAATTACAAAAAAAATTGAATCGCAGGTTTTCGAAGTAATGGACCGCCCGAAATACAACAAAAATAAATTTAATCTCCTAGTGGAATCAGGAGTAGCTCAAGTTGGTGAAGGTGCTGGAAATCCCTTTATAGACGGTGGAAATACAAACGAACTCCCTCATAAGGGGAAAATTACACTTACAATGCGAGAATTTAAATTGCGTGAGGGTATATCTAGTGAAGAATTAAGAAAAGATATTCAACAACAGTTAGATGGTAAGTTTCCAGGAGTTGCTATTTCAGTAGAGAAGGATGCGAATGGTCCTCCAGCAGGATATCCAATAACAATTGAAATTACTGGGAAAGAATATATAGAATTGGTTGAAACAGCAAAATCTATGAAAGATTACCTGAATCAAATAAATGTTGCTGGTGTTGAGGAACTTAAAATTGATGTAAGTAAAAATAAACCTGGAGTAAAAATAAATATTGATCGTAAAAAAGCAGGTGAATTAGGGGTATCAACATCTCAAGTAGGGCAACTTTTAAGAAGCTCACTTTTCGGAACTAAAGCTGGAATATTTAAAAAAGACGGAGAAGATTATGAAATCAACGTTCGTTTTAATAAATCTAATCGTTACGATAATAATGCTTTATTTAATCAGAATATTATTTTTAGGGATCCGGCAAATGGTCAAATTAAAGAAATTCCGGTTACTTCATTAATTGAAAGAAATAATATTACCAGCTTTAATACCATTAAGCATCGACAACTTAATCGGGTAGTTACGTTATATTCTGACGTTTTAGCAGGTTTTAATGCAAATGCTGTTGTCAATAACATAAAAAAAGCTTTACTAAGTTATAATTTAGCAGATAATATTCAATTCAAATTTTCTGGTGAAATCGAAGAACAAGAAAAAAATATGTCCTTTCTATCAAATGCACTTTTAGCTGCTTTAGGATTAATATTGTTACTACTCGTGTTTCAATTTAATTCAATTTCTAAACCAATTATTATTTTACTTTCTATCTTTCTTAGTTTTACAGGAGTATTTCTTGGATTGATGGCTTTTCAGATGCCATTTGTTATTTTAATGACCATGATGGGTATCATTTCATTAGCAGGAATTGTTGTGAATAACGGAGTAGTTCTTTTAGATTATACACAGTTGTTGATTGATAGAAAAACTATCGAGCTCAAACTTCCTGAAGGTTCTATTTTAGAAAAAAATGAAGCGATCAAAGCAATGATAGAGGGTGGTACCGCAAGGTTAAGGCCTGTTATACTTACAGCAATAACAACTGTTCTAGGTTTAATACCTCTTGCAATCGGACTCAATATTGATTTTTTCTCTTTATTGTCAGACCTAGATCCAAAAATCTATATTGGAGGTGATAACGTTATTTTTTGGGGCCCTTTAGCATGGACCGTAATATTTGGCTTAACTTTTGCCACATTCCTAACCCTTGTAATCGTGCCTGCAACTTTTTCAATTATATATTCAATTAAAGTTTGGATCAAGAAAAAATTATAAAGAATACAAAATCATACCGCAAACGTATCAGGATTTTTTATTTTTACTTCAACTAGAAATATTATGTATAGATCGCATAACTGTGGTGCATTAACAATCAAAGATTTAAATAAAAGTATCACCTTGTCTGGATGGGTCCATAGGATTAGGGATAAAGGTTTTATTATATGGGTAGATATCAGAGATCGGTACGGAGTTACTCAATTGGTTTTTGATGAAAAACGAAGCCCGAATGAAATTTTCAAAAAAGCTAGAAAACTTGGAAGAGAATTTATAATTAAAGTGAAAGGCGATGTAATTGAGCGTGAAGCAAAAAATACTGGCATTAAAACTGGGGCTGTAGAGATATTAGTTAAAGATCTATCTATTTTAAATGAAGCAAATATCCCACCTTTTACAATTGAAGACCATACTGATGGAGGTGAAGAACTTAGAATGCAGTTTCGATATTTAGATATACGAAGAAATCCAGTTAAAGAAAAATTAATATTTCGCTCGAAAGTAAGTATGTTAATTCGTGAGTATTTGATAAATGCTGGTTTTATTGATGTTGAAACACCCTATTTAATAAAATCAACACCTGAAGGAGCACGTGACTTCGTAGTCCCTTCAAGATCAAGTCCAGGACAATTTTATGCTTTGCCCCAATCTCCACAAACCTTCAAGCAATTATTAATGGTCGGCGGGATTGATAAGTACTTCCAAATTGTAAAATGTTTTAGAGATGAAGACTTGAGAGCAGATAGACAACCTGAGTTTACTCAAATTGATTGTGAGATGTCATTCGTTCAGCAAGAGGATATTCTGGCTGTATTTGAAAATCTAGTAAAATATTTACTTAAAGAAATTAAAGGTGTAGAGATTACTAAAATACCCAGAATGACCTACGATGAAGCAATGGAAAAATATGGAACTGATAAACCTGATACTCGTTTTGAAATGACCCTAACTGAGTTAAATAGTGTTACACAAGGTAAGGGTTTTGAAATATTTGATAATTGTGAACTTGTTGTTGGAATTGCTGTCCCAGGTGCTGCAACATTTTCTAGAAAAGAAATTGATGAATTTATAAATTGGGTTAAGCGCCCACAAGTTGGAGCAAAAGGAATGATTTGGTTAAAATTCAATACTGACGAAAGTTTTAAATCATCCGTTGACAAATTTTATAGTGAAGCCGACTTTGAACTTTGGGTAGAAAATTGTAAAGCTAAACCTGGAGACTTAATTTTTATACTTTCGGGAGAAACAAATGCTACTCGTCTCCAAATAAGTTCTCTTCGTATGGAATTAGCAGAACGTTTGGAAATGAGAAATCCTGAAATTTATGCCCCAGTTTGGATCACAGATTTTCCGCTTTTTAAATGGGATGAAGAAACCAAACGATATCAAGCCATTCACCATCCTTTTACCGCTCCAAAACCTGAACATCTTGAATCACTTGAAAAAGATCCATCTTCAGTCAAAGCGAATGCTTATGACTTAATAATTAACGGTAATGAAATTGGAGGTGGCTCAATACGGATACATAACCAAGATCTTCAATCTAAAATTTTTGATTTACTTGGATTTTCAAAAAAAGATGCTACGGAGCAATTCGGTTTTCTTATGGAAGCTTTTCGTTATGGAGCACCTCCTCACGGAGGTATTGCCTTTGGTCTAGATCGTCTAATCGCTATTCTTGCAGGAGAAGAAATTATTCGCGATTTCATTGCCTTTCCAAAAAATAATAGTGGAAGAGACATTATGATTAATGCGCCGTCCCATATTGACCCTCTTCAAATTAAAGAGCTCTCCCTTAAAATTGATAACACAAAAGGTGAATGAAAGTTTTTCTTCGAATTCTATTTTCCTTCATTACAATTAGCTTAAGTTATGGTCTTTATCATAAAAACTTTATCGATTTTAATTTTGGCGAAAGAATCGTTGGTTTTACAGTTATTATTGCTGCATTTATTTACTTACCTATTTTTCTTTATCACCGTTGGAAAGGAAAAAAACTTAAGGATTACGTGCTCAGTGAAAAGAATTTGAGAAAAATTAAAAATAGAAAATTAAAATAAACTTGAGTTTTTTTTAATTAAGAGTAATAATCTATATTAAAAATAAAATTGAAAAAAAAGAGCTCTCCATAAATAATAAAGTTACCTTTGACTAAATTATAATAATAAAAATGACAGGTACAGTTAAATTTTTTAATGAAGCAAAAGGATATGGCTTTATTACCAACGATGAGTCTGGAGAAGACGTTTTCGTTCATGTTTCATCACTTAATGGAAATTCTCTTAAAGAAGGCTCTAAAGTAGAATATGTTGAAGAGGAGGGCAAAAAAGGTAAGCAAGCTACCAACATAACTCTTGTGGAATAAACGTTTTGATTTTAGGAGAAAATAAATTTATTTTCTCCTTTTAGAAAAAAAACTGTCTATTAAAATTCTTGATTCTTTAGCTAAGACTCCACCCTTGTGACTTGTTTTAGGATGCAGTTTTATTCCAGCCTGGTGGAAACCTCTCTTGGAATCTGATGCGCCATAAACAACTCTTTCTATTTGACTCCAAGCCAATGCTCCAGCACACATAATACAGGGCTCTAAAGTTACGAATAGAGTGCAGCCAACTAAATACTTACCATTCAAATAGTTTGCAGCAGAAGTAATAGCCTGCATTTCGGCATGGGCAGTCACGTCATTAAGTCTTTGAGTCAGATTATGAGCGCGTGCTATAATTTTTTTATTATTTACAATAACTGCTCCTACTGGTATCTCACCAATCGAAGCAGCTTTTTCTGCTTCTTTTAATGCAATTTTCATAAAATATGAATCATCAAGTTCCATAAATTAAAAATACATATTAATATATTTTTAAATCATAAAATTTTGCTCATTAAATTTTATATGTAAGAGGATTAAAAGTTTGAAGAGTTATTATAGAGTTTTCGATTTTTACTTAGATAAAGTTTATTAATTTAACAGAAAGTATCTCATGGCTTCCAAAAAACGTCTTTTTTTACTTGATGCTTATGCTCTAATTTTTAGAGGTTATTATGCATTTATCAAAAACCCTCGGATTAATTCTAAGGGAATGGATACCTCAGCAATTATGGGCTTTACAAACTCGTTGCTGGACCTAATTAATCGTGAAGAACCTGATCATTTAGCTGTTTGTTTTGATAGGGGAGGTTCGAAAAGTAGAACAGAGCTTTTTTCAGATTATAAGGCTAATCGAGAACAAACCCCAGAACCAATAACTATAGCTTTACCATATATTGAAAAGCTACTAAATGCATTGCATATACCAACAGTAGTAAAAGAAGGATTCGAAGCAGACGACATAATTGGCACCCTTGCAAAACAAGCTGAAAAAGAAGATTATCAAGTTTTTATGGTTACCCCAGATAAAGACTTTGCCCAATTGGTTTCAAAAAATATATTCATGTATCGCCCTTCAAGAATGGGAAACGGAATTGAAATTTGGGGAATCCCTGAAGTCAAACAAAAATTTGAAATAGAACGCCCTGAGCAAGTAATAGACTATTTAGGAATGATGGGTGATGCAGTAGATAATATTCCTGGATTACCTGGTGTTGGTGATAAGACAGCGAAAAAACTTCTCAAAACTTATGGAAATATTGAGGCCGTTTTGGAAAATTCACATGAAATAAAAGGAAAACTTGGAGAAAAAATTGAATCGAATAAAGCTCAAGGCCTTTTATCCAAAAAATTAGCTACTATAATATTAGACGTACCTGTAAAATTTGAAGCTGAAAAATATAAATTTGACGACCCTAATCACTCCGAAGTTACTGCTCTTTTTGATGAATTAGAATTTCGAAGAATTAAGGAAACTTTTCAGAAGATTTTTCAAAAGAAAAAATCAAATAATCTAGATGATGGACATGAGGAAGGAAAACAGTTCGATCTTTTTGCATCTCCAGGAAAAGGCTTTACTAGAGAAGATCAAAAATCAGAAAGGAAAAATCTTTCAAATACAGAACATCTATATCAACTGGTAGAGACTCATATGGGAAGGAGACTTCTATTGGAAAACCTTATTAAAGAAAAAGAGGTTTGTTTTGATACTGAAACTACATCCTTAAATGCATTAAATTCAGAATTAGTTGGGATTGCATTTTCTTGGGAAGTCGGAAAGGGATATTATCTTTCTATCCCGGAAGAAAAAGAAAAAGCACTTGAAATATTAGAGCCCATGAAAGTGTTTTTTGAAAATAAAGAAATAAAAAAAATTGGGCATAATTTAAAATATGATCTCAAAGTCCTTAGAAACTACAACATTAATGTAAAAGGTCAATTATTTGATACAATGGTTGCTCATTATCTTATCAACCCAGATATGCGCCACAACATGGATATTTTAGCTGAAACCTACCTAAACTATAGCCCAAAGTCAATAACTGAACTAATAGGTAAAAAAGGAATAAATCAAGGGAGTATGAGAGAAGTTCCCATTAAAGACCAAACTGAATATGCAGTAGAAGACGCGGATATAACATTTCAACTAAAATCTCATTTTGAGAAAGAAATGAAAACAACAAAAACATTAGAATTGTTTAATAATGTAGAAATACCATTAGTTGAGGTTTTAACAGACATGGAATGTGACGGTGTAAACCTAGATACAAATTTTTTAAAGGAATTGTCAAAGGTTCTTTCAAAAGATATTAGAAGTTTAGAAAATTTAATCTACAATGAGGCAGGGGTAGATTTTAATTTAGCCTCACCAAAACAATTAGGTTCAGTTCTTTTTGATGAATTGAAATTAGTTGAAAAACCCAAAAAAACTAAAACTGGTCAGTATTCCACTTCTGAAGACGTCCTTTCTAGCTTAGCGAAAGAACATAAAATTATATCAAATATTTTAGATTGGAGATCATTACAGAAACTTCAAAATACTTATGTCGACGCCTTACCCAATGAAATTAACTTATATTCTGGGAGAATTCATACTATCTACAACCAAGCTGTTGCAGCTACAGGAAGACTAAGTAGTAACAACCCTAACCTGCAAAATATACCTATAAGAACAAAAAGAGGCCAACAAGTCAGAAAGGCTTTTATTGCCAGAGATGAAAATCATTTACTTCTATCAGCAGATTATTCACAAATTGAGCTTAGAATTATTGCTGCTTTAAGTAAGGATGAAGATATGCTAAGTGCATTTAAAAATGGTGAGGATATTCATGCTACTACTGCTGCAAAAGTCTTTAATGTCAATATTGATGAGGTTAGCCGCGAACAAAGAAGCAATGCTAAAACTATAAACTTTGGAATTATCTATGGGGTTTCTGCATTTGGCTTAAGTCAGCAGACTAATTTAAGTCGAACTGAATCTAAAGAACTTATAGAGGCATATTATTCTACATACCCAAAGTTGCGGTCTTATATTCAAGAACAAATTGATTTTGCAAGAGATAACGGTTATGTAACTACTATTTTAGGTAGAAGGCGTTATCTAAAGGATATTAATTCACAAAATGCAATTGTAAGAGGTTCTGCAGAGCGAAATGCCATTAATGCCCCTATACAAGGAAGCGCAGCTGATATTATAAAGTTGGCAATGATTGCCATACAAAAAAGGTTAAAAAGTGAACATAAAGACTCAAAAATGATTTTACAAGTTCATGACGAATTAGTTTTTGATGTTCCTAAAAATGAAATTGATGAAATCAAAATTTTGATTAAAGAAGAGATGGAAAACACTTTTAAACTTGGAGTCCCTCTGGTTGTAGATGTAGGGATAGGGGCTAATTGGTTAGAGGCACATTAAATGAATTTCTATATCTCAAAAACTTTAAATTAATTCGGAAAAAATTTCCCAAAGCAATTTATAATTGTACATTTGCACGCTGTTGGATTGATTTCCAATAAATTTTTTGATTTGAATTCTTTAATATATAAAACAATATCAGCAAACTCAGCCACAGTTAACAAACAATGGGTTGTTATTGATGTAAAAGACATTCCACTTGGTAGGGCATCTTCAATAATCGCAAATTTCTTGAGAGGCAAATACAAAACTAACTTCACTCCTCACGTTGATTGTGGAGATAATGTTATAGTATTAAATGCGGCTAAAATTAAATTAACTGGTAACAAATGGGAGCAAAAAAAATATATTCGGCATACAGGTTATCCTGGTGGCCAACGCATATTGAACCCTACTCAAATACACAATAAAAATAATACACGTCTTGTGGAAAAATCTGTTCGTGGAATGCTACCTAAAAATAAACTAGGTGCATCCTTATTTAGGAACTTAAGAGTGTATGGAGACGAAAATCACACTCAAGATTCGCAAAAACCAAAAGTTATTAATATTAAAGATTATCTATAATGGAAACTGTTCACACAATTGGCCGACGTAAAACATCAGTTGCCCGCCTTTTTGCAAGTAAAGGAAAGGGTGAAATTGTGGTTAATAAAAAAAAATATACAGAATACTTCGCAACTCCAAGTCTACAACACAAAATAATGCAACCTTTTATGGTAACAAACACTGAGGGGAATTTTGACTTAAAAGTTACTGTCAAGGGAGGTGGAAGTAATGGTCAAGCTGAAGCTGTTCGACTTGCTATATCAAGAGCTTTATGCAAAATTAATGTTGAGCATAGGGCGGAATTAAAACCAGAAGGCTTCTTAACAAGAGACCCTAGGATGGTTGAACGAAAAAAGTTTGGCCAAAAAAAGGCAAGAAAAAAATTCCAATTTTCGAAACGTTAATTGGAACCGTTTTGTTTTACAAAACAATGTTCATTAATATAATAAATAATCAAAGTTGCTTAGTCTGCTAAGGCAGAAGTTAGTTTAGCATCTAAACAAGTCTAAGGTCTTGTTGCTAATCGAAGGAACGTAAACTAAATAAAATGGCAAAACCAGAGGTAATAGACCTGCTAAATGCAGGCGTCCACTTCGGACACTTAACGCGTAAGTGGAACCCCAATATGGCTCCGTATATTTATATGGAACGTAATGGTATACACATAATTAATCTATATAAGACTGCTGTAAAGATTCAGGAAACGAATGCAGCATTGAAAAAAATTGCTACAAGCGGACGCAAAGTTCTCTTTGTAGCTACAAAGAAACAAGCAAAGGACATAGTTGCAGAAAAAGCAAAATCAGTTAACATGCCTTACATTACTGAAAGGTGGCCAGGAGGTATGCTGACAAACTTCGTCACAATTAGAAAAGCAGTTAAGAAAATGGCTGCAATTGATAGGATGAAAAAGGACGGTACTTTTGAAACACTCTCAAAAAAAGAACGTCTACAAGTTGATAGACTCCGTTCCAAGCTTGAGAAAAATTTAGGTTCCATTTCAGACATGACACGTTTACCAGGAGCTTTATTCATAGTTGATACTACCAGAGAACACATTGCTGTCAAAGAAGCTAAGAAATTAAAAATCCCAATATTTGCGATGGTCGATACCAATTGCGACCCAAGAGATATTG
>CABYPG010000002.1:0-169821 GCA_902520765.1 uncultured Bacteroidota bacterium | reverse complement strand
AGATATTAGGAAAGGGCTTTGTATTAGATACAACAATGATATATATAAAATTGTTGACTTTTTACACGTAAAACCTGGAAAAGGACCAGCTTTTGTAAGGACCAAGCTTAAAAGCATTACCAATGGTAAAGTTCTAGATAACACCTTTTCTGCAGGACATAAGATTGAAGATATTAGAGTTGAAACTCATAAATACCAATTTTTGTACAACGATAATGATGATTATCACTTTATGAATGTTGTTGATTATAATCAGATAAGTTTAAATAAAACCATTATAGATAACGCAGAATTAATGAAGGAGGGAGAAATGGTTTCAATATCAATTAATACTGAAGATAACACCCCATTATCTGCAGAAATGCCAGCTAGTGTAATATTAGAGATAAAACATACAGAGCCTGGTTTAAAGGGTAATACTGCTACTAATGCTACAAAACCTGCTACTGTGGAAACAGGAGCAATTGTAAATGTACCATTGTTTATTAATGAAGGTGATAAAATTAAAGTTGACACTGAAAAAGGACATTACATTGAAAGAATTAAGATCAATTAAACTGATTTAATAACAACTAAAAATGAGTGTACTCGTAGATAAGAATTCGAAAATTATTGTGCAAGGTTTTACTGGAAGTGAAGGAACATTTCATTCAACTCAAATGATTGAATATGGTTCAAATATAGTGGGTGGTGTAACACCAGGAAAAGGTGGGCAAACACATCTTGATAAACCTGTGTTTAATTCAGTTGCAGAAGCTGTAGATAAAATTGGTGCTGATACCTCAATAATTTTTGTTCCACCAGCATTTGCTGCAGACGCAATTATGGAGGCTGCAGAGGCTGGAATTAGGGTGATTATTGCAATTACAGAGGGAATACCGGTTAACGACATGACAAAAGCTTTTCAATATGTTATGTCAAAAGGATCAACACTAATAGGTCCGAATTGTCCAGGTGTAATAACACCTGGCGAGGCAAAAGTTGGTATTATGCCAGGTTTCGTATTTAAAAGAGGTAAAGTAGGTATTGTTTCTAAATCAGGAACACTCACATATGAGGCATCTGATCAGGTGGTAAGTCAGGGTTTAGGAGTTTCCACAGCGATTGGGATAGGAGGTGACCCAATAATTGGAACTACTACTAAAGATGCTGTAGAATTATTTATGAATGATGATGAGACAGACTGTATTGTTATGATAGGCGAAATAGGAGGTCAACTTGAAGCTGACGCTGCTTATTGGATTAAATCCTCTGGTAATAAAAAACCGGTAGTAGGCTTTATAGCAGGAGAAACGGCTCCTAAGGGAAGAACAATGGGTCACGCTGGGGCTATTGTTGGTGGATCTAATGATACTGCTGAAGCAAAAAAGAGAATTATGCGTGAGTGTGGAATTCATGTTGTTGATTCTCCTGCCCGAATAGGATCAAAAGTTGCTGAAATACTCTCTAAATAATAAAAATGAAATTACTAGAAAAAAAAGTTGCAATTATTACAGGAGGAAGTAGAGGTATTGGAAAGGGTATTGCTGAAATTTTTGTTGAAAATGGGTGCTCTGTGGCTATTACATACAACTCCAGTAAAGCTGAAGCAGAAAAATTAGTGAATAAATTAGAAAATAAAGAATGTAATGTCAAAGCATATCAAAGTAATGCTGCTGATTTTAATGAAGCTCAAAATTTGATAAATGATGTATTAAATGATTTCGGCAACATTGACATTTTAGTAAATAATGCAGGAATAACAAAAGACAATTTACTTATGAGAATGGGTGAAGAAGACTTTGATCAGGTTTTAGAAGTAAATTTAAAGTCTGTATTTAATCTAACAAAAGCTATTCAGAGACCATTTCTAAAACAAAGAAAAGGTTCTTTAATTCATATGAGCTCTGTTGTTGGAGTTAAAGGAAATGCTGGTCAAGCAAACTATGCTGCTTCAAAAGCAGGTATAATAGGTTTCTCAAAGTCTATAGCACTAGAACTTGGATCTAGAAACATTAGATCAAATGTTGTTGCACCTGGTTTTATAGAAACTGAAATGACGGAAAAACTTCCCGAGGATGTTGTCCAAGGATGGAGAGACGGAATTCCACTAAAAAGAGGTGGAAAACCATACGATGTTGCAAATACATGTGTATTTTTAGCATCTGATTTATCAAACTATATTACAGGACAAGTTCTTAATGTTGATGGAGGTATGTTAACTTAAAAAAAAAAATAATTATGCAAAAATTACCTAAAATTGGATTACCAATAATTTTATTGGTTATCGTTCTACTTATATTTATTTCAAAATCATCAATTAATGTTGGTTATGGTGAAGCTGGTGTTCTTTTTAAGACTTTTGGAGGTGGAGTTGTAACCGAACAAGCACCACTTGGAGAGGGATTCCATATTATAGCTCCTTGGAATAAGGTATTCATATACAACGTGAAGCAACAAGAATTTTTTGAAGGAAATATGCAAGTACTTTCTTCAAATGGATTGGAAATATCACTAGATGTTTCTGTTTTGTATCAACCCAAGTACAGTGAGCTTGGATTACTCCACAAAACTAAAGGTGAAAACTACGTAAATATTGTTTTAATTCCGCAAATTAGAGCTGTTGCAAGATCGGTAGTTGGTCGTTATACTCCAGAACAATTGTATTCGACTAAACGAGATGCAATTCAAAATGAAATATTTGAGGAGACCCTAAAAAATGTTGAATCTCAACACATTCAAGTAAATGCGGTTCTTGTTAGAGACGTTACACTCCCGGTTGCCATAAAGGAAGCCATCGAAAGAAAACTACGTCAGGAACAAGAGGCCTTAGAATACGAATTTAGAATTGAAAAGGCAAAGCAAGAAGCTGAGCGTCAAAGAATTGATGCTGAAGGAAAAGCAACAGCTAACAGAATTTTAAGTGCCTCATTAACCCAAAAAATTCTCCAAGAAAAAGGAATAGAAGCTACAACAAAGTTGTCAGGTTCAGCAAATTCAAAGGTTATTATTATCGGAAGTGGAAAAGACGGTCTTCCGATAATTTTGGGGAATCAATAAATAAATTTGAATTTTAAAAAAAATAAATATATTTGCACTTAAATGAATGCATTTTTACACCATACACACCAATTTACAAACTACTCAAACGTGATGTAGATTAGTTGTCTATGAAATAATTCTAAACCCGTTTGAGAAATCAAACGGGTTTTTTAATTTAAATATTATGATACGACTTGCTATACAAAAATCAGGAAGGCTGAATAAAGGTTCATTAAATTTGTTATCAGATTGTGGGATTTCAGTTGAAAATGGTGAGGATCAATTAAAGGTTTCGGCACGTAATTTTCCTATTGAAATTTTCTTTTTGCGTAATAGTGATATTCCTCAATATCTTAAAGATGGTGTGGTAGATCTTGCCATAGTAGGTGAAAACCTTCTCAAAGAGAAAGAAGTTGATTTAAGGGTTATTGAAAAACTTGGTTTCTCGTCCTGCCGAACATCTATTGCTGTCCCCAATAATATGCAATACAATGGTATTCAAGATTTAGAGGGAAAACGTATTGCTACATCTTATCCTAACACAGTAAATTCATTTTTAAAGAAAAATAAAATTAAGGCTGATTTACATATAATTAACGGGTCAGTGGAAATAGCACCTAATATTGGTTTAGCTGACGCAATATGCGATATCGTATCAACTGGAAGTACATTATTTAAAAATAATCTTAAAGAAGTTGTAAAAATTGGTGATTCTCAAGCTGTACTTGTGGAGGGCAATAAATTGAACAAAGAAAAATTAAATTATATAAAGAAATTTCAATTCAGAGTTCAATCTGTTTTAAGAGCTAAAAAATCAAAATATATTTTACTTAATGCTCCCAATAATAAAATTAAATCTATCAGCTCTATACTTCCAGTGTTGAAAAGTCCTACTGTTTTACCCTTAGCTCAAGAGGGTTGGAGCTCATTACATTCAGTTATAAATGATCAGGATTTTTGGGAAGTTATAGATCAATTGAAAGAAGCTGGTGCAGAAGATATATTAGTATGTCCAATAGAAAAGATGGTTTTGTAATGAATCAATTTTATAATCCCTCAAAACTTACTTGGAAAAATCTCATACAGAGACCTACATTTACTTTGGATGATCACCAGGTACTAGTTAATGAAGTTTTTGAAAATGTTAAAAATCATGGAGACGAAGCTTTATTAAATTACGCGAAACAATTTGATAAATTCGAGCTTAAAGAATTTGCTGTAAATGATAGTGAAATTTCAAAAGCAATTAGAAATATTCCTAAGAATCTTAGGAAAGCAATTAAAAATGCAAAGGATAACATTCATGCTTTTCATAAAGCCCAGAAAACAAATAGGATTAAGGTTGAAACCCAAGAGGGGGTAGTTTGCTGGCAGGAAAAATTACCAATAGAAAAAATAGGGTTATATATTCCTAGCGGATCTGCACCTTTGTTTTCGACGATATTAATGTTAGCTACTCCCGCAAAGATTGCTGGTTGTGAAGAAATCATATTATGCTCTCCACCTAACTCGTACGGTAAAATACCTGATGAAGTTCTTTTTACGGCTTCACTTTGTGGAATTGATAAAATTTTTAAAATTGGAGGAATTCAAGCTATTGCTGCTATGACATTTGGTACTGAAAGTATACCTAAAGTTTATAAAATTTTCGGTCCAGGTAATCAATATGTCACCTCTGCAAAGCAATTTGCAACTCGCTATAGTGTTTCAATAGATATGCCAGCTGGTCCTAGTGAATTATTGGTTGCCGCTGATGAGACTGCGGATCCTGATTTTGTTGCTTCGGACCTTTTATCTCAAGCAGAACACGGACCTGATAGTCAGGTAGTTTTGGTAAGTACAAAAAAAGATTTTGTAGAGAAAGTAAATAAATCAATTAGTTATCAAATAGATGAATTACAGCGAGATGATATAGTGAAAAAAGCTCTTTTAAATTCTAAGGCAATAATATTTGATAATGATAAAAGCGCTGTTGATTTTATTAATGAATATAGTCCTGAACACTACATTATATGTGTTAAGAATGAGGATTACTATATAAAAAATGTAAAAAATGCAGGATCTGTTTTTATTGGTAATTATACACCTGAAAGTGCTGGTGACTATGCATCAGGAACTAACCATACATTGCCTACAAATGGTTATTCAAAACAATACAGTGGAGTAAATTTGGATAGCTTTACTAAATCTGTAACATTTCAAAAAATAAGTAAAAAAGGAATCCAACTTTTGGGCGAAACAATTGAACTAATGGCAAATGCAGAAGGCTTACAGGCACATAAAAATGCTGTTAGTATTAGATTAAAAAAATTAGAAAATGAAAAATAAAATTGATAGGTTTTTTCGAAAAAATCTAATTGATCTGATACCTTATCAATCTGCTAGAGAAGAATATGCAAATCAAGGTGTAAAAATGATTCTTTTGGACGCAAATGAAAATCCTTTTACATCAAGTTCAAATAGATACCCAGATCCTATGCAAACAAAATTGAAAAATCGTATTGCAAATTGGAAAAATATAAATGAAAATCAAATTTATCTCAGCAACGGAAGTGACGAATCAATATCACAATTAATAATGGCTTTTTGTGAACCTGGAATAGACAATATAATAACTCTTCCTCCAACTTTTGGAATGTATAAAGTTTCAGCTCATGTCCACGGTATTAAAGTTAAAGAAGTACCCTTAGACAGCTCATTTCAAATTGATGCTCAATTAGTTTTAGAAAAATCCAATAAAAATTCAAAAATTATCTTTATCCCGACACCTAATAACCCTACAGGTAATAGCTTTAATTTAAAATCAATAAAAAAAATTATTAAAAATTTTAGTGGACTTGTAGTTATTGATGAAGCCTATGTTGAGTTTTCAAATTCTCCATCTTTTATAGATTCAATTAAAAAAAACTCAAATCTAATTGTTTGTCAAACCTTTTCTAAAGGGCAAGGCATGGCAGGTGCAAGATTAGGAATGACCTTTGCAAATTCCGAACTTATAGCCTATATGAATAAAATTAAAGCACCTTATAATTTAAATTCACTTACACAGTCTGCTGCCCTATTAAGATTAGAGGAACAAAATTTGATTAAAAAACAAGCGAAAATTATACTTAAAGAAAGAAAAAGAATAGAAAAAGCTCTAAGAAAAATTAGTTTTATTATTACTGTATATCAATCAGATGCGAATTTTCTACTTATTAAAGTAGACGATAGTAATTTAAGATACCAGCAACTAATTGATAATGGTATTGTTGTTAGAAATTCATCCAAAAATTTGAATTGTGAAAATACGTTAAGAATCACAGTTGGTCTGAGTGAGGAAAATACGAGGTTAATTGATGTTTTGAATAATATTGATAGAAAATGAAAAAGATTTTATTTATCGACCGTGATGGAACTCTTGTACTTGAACCTGATGATGAACAAATAGATTCGTTAGAAAAACTTGAATTTTATCCAGAGGTTTTTACTTATCTAGGAAAAATCTCAAAAGAATTAGATTATGAGTTAGTTATGGTGACTAATCAAGATGGATTAGGTACGAAAAGTTTTCCGGAGGAATTTTTTTGGCCAGCTCATAATAAACTTTTAAATAGTTTTAAAAATGAGGGAGTTACATTCTCTGAAATTTTCATTGATAGAAGCTTTCCAAAAGATAATGCTTCAACTAGAAAACCTAGAACCGGTATGTTAACCAATTATTTAGATAACAGCGAGTATAATTTATCTGAATCTTATGTTATTGGCGACCGAATATCAGACATGGAATTAGCCAAAAATTTGAATTCAAAAGGTATATTAATAAACATAGATAACATAAAACTTAAAGAGGAAACAAAAAATGATTTTGACGATGTTATATCTCTAAAAACTAATTCTTGGTCTGAGATTTATTCACATTTAAAGTTAAAAGACAGGGTGGTAAAAAAGAAAAGGAAGACAAACGAAACTGATATTGTTATGAACCTTAATCTTGATGGAAAAGGC
This sequence comes from uncultured Bacteroidota bacterium, assembly GCA_902520765.1. Lineage (GTDB taxonomy): Bacteria > Bacteroidota > Bacteroidia > Flavobacteriales > Flavobacteriaceae > MS024-2A. Next base: position 162,813 of record CABYPG010000002.1, on the reverse strand, counting down.
AAAAGCACAATTAATACAGGAATTAGTTTTTTTGATCACATGCTAGATCAACTAGCCCGGCATGGCGGTATAGATTTAGATCTTAAAATTAATGGTGATTTAGATGTTGATGAACATCACACAATTGAAGATGCTGGAATAACTCTAGGGGAGGCTTTTCATGACGCTTTAGGAGAAAAAATTGGCATTGAACGTTATGGCTTTTGCTTGCCAATGGATGACTGTCTTGCACAGGTAAGTATAGATTTCGGTGGTCGTAGCTGGCTTGTTTGGGAAGCTGAATTTAAACGTGAAATGATTGGTAAGATGCCTACTGAAATGTTTATGCATTTTTTTAAGTCTTTTTGTGATGGAGCTAAGGCTAATCTAAATATCAAAGCAGAGGGTAAAAATGAACACCATAAAATAGAGGCCATCTTTAAAGCCTTTGCAAGAACCATTAAACAAGCTATAAAACGTGACCCTGAAAAAATGATATTACCTTCTACTAAAGGGAATTTATAATGGTTGCTATAATAGACTATAATGTTGGAAATGTAAAAAGCTTACAATTTGCTCTTGAACGATTAGGAGTAAAAAGCATCTTAACAAACGATTATGGACTCATAAAAAAATCAGAAAAAGTAATTTTCCCTGGTCAAGGAGCTGCATCTACTGCAATGGATAAGTTAAAAGAAGTTGGTTTAGATAAATTAATTCCAAATTTAAAACAACCTGTTTTAGGAATTTGTCTTGGCATGCAATTGTTATGTGAAAATACTGAAGAAGGAGATGTTGATGGGCTAGGAATTATAAAATGTAATGTCATCAAATTTTCTGATAAATTAAAAGTACCACAGATGGGTTGGAATAAAGTGAAAAAACTTAGGACAAGGCTTTTTAATAAGATTAATGAGGGTGATTATATGTACTTAGTGCATTCATACTTTGTTCCCACAATAAATGAAACAATAGGTCAAAGTGAATATGGTTTAACTTATAGTGTTGCTGTTCAGAAAGAAAACTTTTTTGGTGTTCAATTTCATCCTGAAAAGAGTAGTTCTGCAGGCTCTCAACTATTAAAGAATTTTTTAGAATTATGAGAGTTATACCTGCAATAGACATAATAGATGGAAAATGTGTACGCCTTACAAATGGTGATTATAGTAAGAAAAAAGTTTATAATGAAAATCCTATTGAAGTCGCTAAAGCTTTCGAAGATCATGGATTTAAGTTTTTACACCTAGTTGATTTAGATGGTGCAAAATCAAACCATATTGTAAATCATAAAGTTTTAGAAGTAATAGCAACAAAAACAAATCTAAATATAGATTTTGGTGGGGGTCTAAAATCAAATAAAGATCTTGCTATTGCTTTTGAATGTGGAGCAAAAAAAATTACAGGAGGTAGTGTAGCTGTAAGGAATTCATCTTTATTTTTGGAATGGATAGATATATATGGGCCTGATAAAATTATATTGGGCTCAGATGTAAATGGGGAAAAAATAGCAATAAATGGGTGGCTTGAAACATCTAATCAAACAATAAATAAATTCTTATCATTTTACATTGATAACGGGGTTAGAACAACTATATGTACCGATGTTAGCAAGGACGGAATTTTAAAAGGCCCTTCGATTAGTCTTTATAAAAAAATTTTAAAACAAAATAGTATAGATCTTATTGCATCTGGAGGTATTTCAAAAATTGATGATATCAATCAACTCAGTGAAATAGGATGTGAGGGCGCAATTATAGGAAAAGCTATTTATGAAAAAAGTATTTCATTAAAAGAACTTGAAAAATATAATTTAAACAATTAATGATGGAAGAACCATTTCTTGTGGAGTTTAAAAAAAACTGCTGTTATCGTTTGAATGAAGGTCAGCGCATGATTCACATTGCACTAGCAAAAGTAGCAGAGAATGATTTATGGAAGGTGCCAGTCGATAATGGAATGGCTTTGGGTAATCAATTATTACATTGTTCTGGTAATATGACTCAATACATAATTTCTTCACTTGGAGAAAATATTGATAAAAGAGAACGTGATTTAGAATTTTCAACTGATCGAGGATTCAATAAAATTGAATTATTAGAAAAGTTAGATAAAACAATAACAGAATCTAAATTAATAATCAATAAGGCCACTAAAAATCAATTTATTGAATATCGCAAGGTTCAGGGTTTTGAATTATCAGGACTTGGAGTTGTTTTACATGCAGTAGAACATTTTTCATATCATGTGGGTCAGATTGCCTTTTGGGTAAAACAATTGACCAAATCTGATTTAGGGTTTTACGATGATAGAAATTTAAATGAAAAATGATGTTAACAAAGCGAATAATTCCATGTTTAGATATTAAAGACGGTAGAACTGTTAAAGGTGTAAATTTTATTAATCTTAGAGATGCTGGCGATCCAGTTGAACTTGCAACAAAATATGCTTATCAAAATGCCGATGAATTAGTTTTTTTAGATATCTCAGCAACAGAGCAAAAGCGTAAGACACTAGCTGAGCTTGTTCTAAGAATTGCTGCAGCAATTGATATCCCTTTCACTGTTGGCGGAGGTATAGGTTCAATTGAAGATGTTTCTGTACTATTGAAAAATGGTGCGGATAAGGTTTCTATAAATTCTGCAGCAGTTAAACGACCCAACTTAATTAATGAAGTTGCAACACGATTTGGAAATCAATGTTTGGTGGTTGCCATAGATGCAAAACAAATTAATAATGATTGGAAAATCCACCTTGTTGGAGGAAAAGAAGCCACTAAAATTGATCTTTTTGAATGGGCAAGAGAAGTAGAAAATAGGGGGGCTGGAGAAATTTTATTTACATCTATGGATCATGATGGTACTAAAAATGGTTTTGCTAATAAGGCCTTAGCTAAACTCTCTGAAACTGTTAATATACCTATTATTGCATCAGGAGGTGCTGGGACAATAGAACATTTTACAGAAGTATTTAAAATAGGTAATGCAGACGCTGCTTTGGCCGCAAGCATATTCCACTATGATGAAATTGACTTATTTAACTTAAAAAAACAACTCAAAACACAGCATATTGCTGTTAGAATTTGAATTTATGGAACTAAATTTTTCAAAAAATAAAGATGGTCTGATACCAGTAATTATTCAAGATAGTATTTCAAAGACTGTTTTGATGCTCGGATATATGAATGATGAAGCTGTCAGAAAAACCAAGAAAACAGGTAATGTTACATTTTATAGCAGAACAAAAAAACGCTTATGGACTAAAGGTGAGGAAAGTGGAAACTTTCTTCGCTTAGTAAATATGAAAGTGGACTGTGATAACGATACTATTTTAATTTATGTAAAACCAGAAGGGCCAACTTGTCATTTGGGTACCGATAGTTGTTGGGGAGAGAAAAACTTAAGCAAGTTTGGTTATCTATCTCAATTAGAAGAAATAATTGCAGAAAGAAAAAAAGATGATAAAAAGAACAGTTACGTTGCTTCATTATTTCGAGAAGGGATAAATAAAATTGCTCAAAAAGTAGGGGAGGAAGCCACAGAAACAATTATAGAAGCTAAAGATGAAAATAAACAACTTTTTTTAAATGAAAGTGCAGATTTATTATTTCACTATCTAATTTTATTGCAAGCAAAAGGCTTTAGACTTAGTGATGTTGAAAAAGTTTTATTAACCCGAAAACGATAAGTTATATTGTTTTTTAAGAAGATTTTTTGTGTAATAATTTTAGGCCTTACGGTTTCAAACACATATTCTCAAAATATAAATAATGAAACTTATATGATTATAGACACAGATAGTGCAAATGAAATTGATGATTTATTTGCTATTATCAGGTCAATAAATGAACCCAAATTTAAAATATTAGGAGTAACAGCATCTCAATTTCACAGCTCCCCTTATGCATCGAAAAATACCGCATTAGAAAGCTATAAATTGAATAAGTTGTTCAAAAGATTATTAAAAAAAAATGATTTAGTTCTTAAGGCTGGAAGTCCAGAGCCAATGTCAAAAACAAAAAGATCAAAGCCCTCTGAGGCAACTAAATTTATAATCAACCAGGCTAAATTAATTCCAGCTGGTAAAAAACTACATATAGTTATATTAGGGTCTTGTACAAACACAGCATCTGCTATTGTGCATGAGCCTAAAATAGTCAGTAAACTTAAAATTTCATATGTAGGTTTTTGGCATAATCCACTAACTAATGAATATGATAAAAATGAATTTAATACAAGAAATGATTCTATTGCTACAAATTTTCTGCTAGATAAAGAGGGGTTAGATTTTAATGTGATGAGTGCTAGTGTATCGAAAAATCTAATTTTTAATAAAAATGAAACCTTTAAAAATTTAGGAAATAATAAATTAGGTAATTTTATTAAAAAGCGTTGGAATAATTATAAAAGATGGTGGACATCGGAAGACCCTGAACAAAAAAAATGGATAATGTGGGATTTAGCATTAATTGAAGCCATAGTTAACCCCGAGTTTTCAAAAATTAATACTTTCAAAACACCACCTCAAAATCTAGAGCGTAATATCAAGATTTACACTTATATTGATTCTACTAATATGAAAATTGATTTCTGGGGACATTACAAAAAACTAATGAATAATTAATATGAATTTTTTTGATGAATCAACATCAACTAACATAATAACTAATTACATTAAAAAAAACACCTCAATACTCAGAGAGAATGAAATAATAAAGAAAGTTGAGAGTGCAGGTGAGGGGAATATGAATGTAGTCTTACGGATAAAGACAAATTTTAAATCATTTATTTTGAAACAATCTAGATCCCATGTAAAAAAATTTGCTCATATTAAAGCTCCATTAGAAAGAATTTTTGCTGAACACTGCTTTTACAATCTAGTTAAAAAGAATTTTTTACCAAAAGTTTTAGGATTTATTAGTGAAGACTATATATTGTTTTTGGAAGATTTAACAAAATGTCGTGATCTAAATTATATCTATAATAGTAGGAAAATTGATAACGATAAAGTAAATAAACTTACTCTTATTCTCCACAATATTCATGTAACAAGCGCACACAAAAATTATCCAACAAATTTAACTCTTCGAAAACTTAATCATGATCACATTTTTGTTCTCCCATTTTTAAAAGATAATGGCTTACAATTAAATAATATTCAAGAAGGATTAGAAGAATTAGCAATACCATTTAAAGAAAATACGGATATTATTAGTAGAGTAAATAATGCGGGGAAAAATTACTTAGATACTGGGAGTATACTTCTACATGGGGACTATTACCCCGGAAGTTGGATGGAAAGAAATGATAATATCTATATTATTGATCCTGAATTTACATTTTTAGGATCAAAAGAATTCGATTTAGGGGTAATGAGTGGTCATTTAATTCTGGCAACCGGTCAAATATCTTATTTAAAGAAAATTTGTGATAATTATCCAGATAAAATTGATAACAATGAAGTAGCCATCTACTGCGCTATTGAGATTGTAAGACGATTAATTGGCTATGCTCAGTTACCTATTAAAAGAAGCATTAGTGAAAAGAGTAATCTTCTCAAATTATCAAAAGAATTAATTATTAATTGAAAATATTTAAATAGGATACATATGATAAAAATTAATCCGGATATATTAGTTTTTTATAAAGACTTAGAAAAAAATAATAATCGTGAGTGGTTTGAAAAGCAAAAGTCAAGACACAAAGCTTTAGAATCTGAGCTTAAAGTGTTTAATGAAGAGGTGAAGAATGGTTTGGATAAAGAAGACGATATTGAAAGAGTTAAAATGTTCAGGATCTACAGGGATGTCAGATTCTCGAAAGATAAAACCCCATATAAAACACATGTCGGTGTATCATTTCATCGAAAAAAACCAAAATTAAGAGGAGGTTATTATATGCATATAAAACCCGAAAATTCATTTATAGCAGGCGGTTTCTGGGATCCAAATCCTAAGGATTTGTTTCGTATTAGAAAAGAATTAGAGTTTGATGCTCAAGAACTTAGAAATATAATTAACGAAAAAAAATTCAATTTAATTTGGGGTGAATTACAGGGTGAAAAGGTTAAAACAGCACCAAAAAATTTTAATAAAAAGCATCCTGATATTGATCTGATTAGACATAAACAATATATTTTTATTAAAAAATTTAATGATAAAAGTGTACTTTCGTCTGATTTTCTTAATGAAGTAATTAATAATTTTATAGCTATAAGACCATTTTTTGATCATATGACAAACATCTTAACAACTGATCTTAACGGCGTCCCAATTATTTAATTCTAAACTTAATTTTAAAATGAAGAAAAATAATCTTTTAATCTTTTCCTTATCAATTATATTTTTTGGTTGTGCTACTCTGAAACAAAATAATACTGTCAAACAAGTTGAAATTAACGCTTCTATTGACTTGGTTGATGTAAATGACGATAAAGTTAAAGTAGTAATTGATCCACCTAAGATTAATAATGATGAAATTACTTTTTATATTCCTCAAATTGTACCTGGAACTTATGAATATTCAAATTTTGGTCGTTTCATTGAAAATATTAAAGCTTTTGATTACAAGGGTAATGAATTGAAATTAAACCAAGAAGATGAAAATACTTGGTCCATAACTGAAGCAAAAAAATTGGATAAGATATCATACCTTACTAACGATACTTTTGATGGCCCTGATGGAAAAGCCATATACCCAATGGGAGGAACTAATTATAAAAAAAATGAAACCTTTCTATTGAATTTACATAGTATGATTGGATATTTTGATGGTATGAAAGAAAACTCTTACAGACTTAATATTCGATCACCAAAAAATCTTGAAGCCTTTACATCATTGTCAGTTATTTCAAAAAGTGATACACTGGATATATTTTCAGCCAAAAGATACTTTCATATAATTGATAATCCAATATTGTACAGTGAGCCCAATGCTGTTTCTTTTAATTTAGACGATATAAAAGTTGGATTAGCTATTTATTCGCCTACCGGTACACATAAAGCAAAAGACTATCAAGATGCCATTGAAAAAATGATGATTGCGCAAAAAAAATTTTTAGGCGATGCCAATAATACAGCTTCATACGATATTCTATTACACCTGATGGGAATGGAAGATTTACAATATTTTGGTGGAATGATGGGAGCATTAGAACATCACACTTCAACGACTGTTGTTTTTGTTGATCAAATGCAGGCTGAAGAATTAACCCAGAGTTTAGTTGATGTTGTATCGCATGAATTTTTCCACACTTTAACTCCTTTGAATATTCATTCTGAAGAAATCCACAATTTTGAGTATAATACCCCTTTGATGTCAAAACATTTGTGGATGTATGAGGGAACTACAGAGTATTTCGCAAACTTATTCCAAATTAACCAAGGCCTTATTGATGAACAGAATTTCTATAATCGAATCCTTGAAAAATTAAACTATTCGAAACGCTACGATGATACAATGTCGTTTACCGAAATGAGTTCAAAAATTGTAGATGAGCCCTATCAAACTAATTATGGTAATGTTTATCAAAAAGGTGCACTGATTAATATGTGCCTTGACATAATAATTCGTGAAAATAGTGGTGGTGAAAGAGGGATTTTGTCAGTGATGCAAGATCTTGCAAAGAAATATGGTAAAGAAAAACCATTTAAAGACAACTTACTTATAGACGAAATTATTTCAATGACTTATCCACAAGTAGCAGATTTTTTCAAAAATCATGTTGAAGGGAAAGTACCAATAAATTATATGGAATATTTAAATAAGGTTGGCCTTACAATGGGACAAACTGAAGTACCGTTACCAAGTATTCTTTTTAAAGACAACCAAAATCCATTTTTTGAGCCACAGCCAGACCAAGATGGAAAGGTAAGATATGTGGTCACTGGTTTAAATGATACAATAGAATCAATGGGTGTTGAAATAGGTGACGTCTTTTTAGGATTAGATGGTAAGATGTTACCAGAGATTAAAAAAGAAAATGCTGAACAAATCAATGCAGTATTTACACCAAGCTTTATGTGGGATGATAAAAAAGAGTTTACAATCACAATTCAGAGAAATATGGATAAACAAACTTTAATTGGAATTACGGGGAAACCTAATGCAAAAGTTAGTGGGGTTGTTGAAGATCCTAATGCAGCCGAAAAAGCGATTATTCTACGAACTGCATGGTTGAAAAACTAATTAATAAAAAAACTATAATTTATATTATGTAAAATAGAATCCTTGATAATCTAAATCCCAATAATTTAACCACAAATCTATATGATAATAGTTACAACAGAACAAATCCCAAATAAAACGATTGTAGAAACTCTTGGTATAGCCAGAGGAAGTACTGTTCGAGCTCGAAACATTGGAAAAGACATATTCGCTGGTTTAAAAAACATAATCGGTGGAGAAATATCAGAATATACAAAGCTTCAAGCACAATCAAGAGAACAAGCTTTAAAACGAATGATTGATGATGCAGAGTCCCTTGGAGCGAATGCAATTGTTAATGTTAGACTCACTACATCAATGGTCATGCAAGGTTGTTCTGAGATTTTAGCCTATGGTACAGCTGTCACTATAAAGTAAATTTACCATGACATTAGTACTAATCATAATAGTTGCTGGAGTTTTGGTATACTTATATATAGATAAAATCAACAAAGAAAAAAGTGAAAATTTTGAAGATCGTGATAATTAAAAAGTTATCTTTTTTCACCTAAGAATACATTTACTCCCTTTTCTATTGGATTTCCGCTTGTTCTTCTGAAGCTTACTATTTGTCCGACATGATAAATAGCATCAGAAATAGGACCATTAATTAAATTCCAAACAGGAAATTCTGAAAATGCACCTCCCCTATTAAATTTTATTTTTAATAATCCTAATTCATCCAATGTCATTGATTCAAATAAAACACATGATTCTTTAATTCTATTTAGTGTTATTTCTCTTAATATTTCAAATTCATTTGGAATATTTTCTATTGGTGCAGGACGAACAGAAATTTTATTTTGAGTAGCAGCATTAATAATTTCTACTAATATGTAAATGTGTTTTAATGTTTCTAAACAGTTTTTTGCTGAATCTGTAGGTCTGTAATCTAAATCTTTATTTCTAAGTCCTTTAGTAGCCCAGTGGTATCTGAAACCTAAACCTTGCAACATTCGAGTCATTATGTTAACACAGGATATTGTATCGGGTGAATCAGGAATTATATGGAAAGGAGCTTTATCTGCCATGATCAAAACTTTTAAAAATTAAATTTCATATATAAAAATACTATTTTAGTCCCTCAACTAGAACTATAATATGTCAAAGAAATTGAACTCACTTGAAGATTTAGGTAAAATTCAATTTGATAATCTTCAGCCCACTCCTAAGGAAGACCAAAGTATTTCAGCACCTGTTTTTGTTTCGCAAAATCTTGAAGCACATTTTAGTAATAAAGGGCGAGCTGGAAAGACAGTCACAATTTTAAAAGGATTTTCAGGTAGTCCTAGTGAAATAAAAAATCTTGCTAAAACACTTAAAAATAAGGTTGGTGTTGGTGGAAGTATAAAAAATGGGGAAATAATCATACAGGGAAATTTTAGGGATAAAATAATTCAAATACTTCAGGATATGGGACATAAAATAAAACGTGTTGGAGGATAATTATCTGATTTTGAAATGATATAAAAAACCCTCCACTTGGGAGGGTGTTAGAATTATTTATCAGTTGAACTAATTAGTTTTTCCATAACTACCATTTTTTTAAGTTCTCTTAAACTATCCCAATTAAATCCTTGTCCGTTACTATCAGACAAATCACCAAACCATCCGCTTAAATAATTTTTATAGCTATCATACCAGTCAATTGTGGCGTGTGTAAAATAAACGTCACTCCCATATTCGCCAATTCTTCTATGGAAATTCCATCCAACTTTGTTTGAATTATTACTTATAGATTTTGTTCTTTTAATTTCTTCTTTCTCGTAACTACCAGCTTTACCATTTACTACTTTCATCATATTTAATACCATAATTTCTGGAAGGTAGTCTACTCCTTTTTTTCTAGCTGACCCTAAATCAATCCATTTAACTTGTGCCACTCGATCTCTCATTTGATTTACCTCTTCTTGAATTGTAGCCCACTGGAGATTTGTCATTCCGACCATTTCATAAGGTGTGGCCTCATTTGGATATTTTTTAATGTCATAAATGTAAGTCACCATATGAGTAAAGTCCTCCTGTGGGGTATCAACAACTTTCCATACATCCCATTGAAGTAACATTCCATTTTTGACTCTTTCATTATGAATTTTGGCATAATGTTCCTTAACAAATTGATCATATTCATAAATATTTTCAGCTTTTATGAAAACATTATCATACAATTTAGTTTGACCATATATTGATATAGTGAATAAAGAAATTGCTAGTAGAAATATTTTTTTCATTTTAATTGATTTATGGTTAATAAGTAGTAATATACAAAATACTCCCTGAACTTAATGAAGTATAATATATCCAAATCCTTAATGTTAAATTGATCACAAAAATAGGCAGCCTTCTTGCTCAATTATTTCACCTGTGTCAATTAATTCTCTTGAGTAGTTTTTGTCTGATGGATGGAATATAAATTCCTGACCCTCCGAATTTGAAAAATGGAGTAAACCATCAATTACTTCATATTTATAAGTTGTAGTATATTCAATCTCTTGACCTTTTCCATAGTAATCATAATCGAACCATAAAACATCCTCTTCATTCGTTTTAAATGTAATATTCCATTTTATTCCGTCATAAACATTTTCATCTTCTGTCCATCCTTTGCAATATGACACATCATTATCAATGTTGAAGAATGATATAAATACTGGGCCATGTCTTTCAAATTTGATATCTGAAAAGTCACTGTAATAATTATCTGTATCTGCCCACACCGTACCATCATATTTACTTAAAAATCTAGCACCACTAAATGAATTATATTGTCTTGGTAACCGATTAACTTGATAACCACTTGTTTTAGTAAATGGATCTTGATTCCAAGAATCGTATTGCCTAACATCAGTTTTAAAACAAGAAGACATTAAAATACTCAATAAGGCAGCTGCTAGCGAATTTTTCATTGATTTATGATTATCAAATATAATTTATAAAACTTAATTAAAATTATAGATTATTGTTTCTTAGTTTATCCTGATTATAAAAATAAACAGCCTTCTTGTTCAATTATTTGGTTTGTATCAATTAATTCTTTTGAGTAATTTTTTTTTGATGGATGAAAAATAAATGATTGATCTTCAGAGTTTGAAAAATGAAGTAAATTATCAACTACTTCGTATTTATAAGTTATTGTATATTCAATTTCTTGACTAGTCCCGTAATAATCAAAATCAAACCAAAAAACATCCCACTCATCTTTTTTGATAGTTATGTCCCATTTTATTCCATTATAAATATTTTCACCTTTTTGCCATCCCTTACAATATGAAAGGTCATTATCAATTTTAAAGAAGGATATAAAATATGTAGCTGCGTTTTTAAATTTTATATCCGAAAACTCACTGTAATAATTATCTGTATCTGCCCATATTGAATCATCATATTTGTATAAAAATTTGCAAGTCTTTACTCCACCACAGAGACGTTATATTGTTGCGATAAACTGTTTATTTGTCCTCCACTTGCCCATTGACGCGGATCTAAATTTGCTGTTCCGTGTTGAATTACATCTGTCTTATAACAAGTAAAATGCATTAAGCACAAAGAAGCTACAAATATTTTTTTCATCTGTTAATGATAATTACTTAAAATTAGTAGAACATACATCCCTCTAATTCAATTATTTCACCAGTATCAACAATATCTTTTGAATAATTTTTATCAGATGGGTGGAAAATAAATTCTTGACCCTCTGTATTTGAAAAATGAAGTAAACTGTCAATTACTTCATATTTATAAGTTATGGTATATTCAATATCATCGCTAGTACCATAATAATCATAGTCAAACCGTAACTCATCCCACTCATCTTTTGTGATCTTTATATCCCATTTTTTTCCATCTAAAATATTTTCACCTGTTCTCCATCCTTTGCAATATGAAACATCATTGTTAATATCAAAGAAGGATACAAAATATATCCAATTTAAAAATTGTACATCAGAAAAGTCACTATAATAATTTCCGATATCTGACCAGAATGTATTATCATATTTGGCTAAAAACTTGCAGCCCTTTCTACCCAAACCTCCTGGATTACAAAATCGAGTATAACTTTGTTGCGCAGTAGGAAGTTGTTGTCCACTAGCGAATGTGGCAGGATCTAAATTTTTTGAACCATATTGAACTATATCTGTTTTAAAACACGAAAACATAACTAAACATAAAAAGCTAATGAATAACTTTCGCATTGATTTATGATTTGACTTAAATTTACTTATTGTTCTAAGATTAATGAAATTGCTATTCTTAATTCTTTGTCTAATCTAATTATAAAGCATGCAATCAACAAAATCTTTTATTTCATTAGTCCGATAAAAAATTAAAGAATCTCCTTCTGAGCTTGAAAAATGAAGTAAACTATCAATTACTTCGTATCTATAGGTTATGGTGTATTCAATTTCTTGGTCTGTTCCATAATAATCATAGTCAAACCAAAACTCATCCCACTCATCTTTTTTAATTTTAATATTCCATTTTATCGCACCCGAAGTATTATCTCCTTTTTTCCATCCTTTACAATATGAAATATCTTTATCAATATTAAAAAAAGAGATGAAATATGGACCAGCATTCAAAAATCTGATACTTAAAAAATCACTGGAATAATTTTCTGTATCTGACCAGAATGTGTAATCATATTTGAATAAAAATTTACAGTTTTTTGGTGCATTACAAAAACTGGTGTAGCTACGAGGAACCGTTGGGTAAACTTGTCCATTATGCATACTTGCAGGGTCTGTATTAGCTGTTTGGGATTGAACTATATCTGACTTAAAGCAAGAAGAAATTACAAAAAACGGAATTAGCAAAAGAATTTTTTTCATGCTCCATAAAACGTACATCCTTCCATTTCAATTATTTCACTTGTATCAATAGAATCTTTTGAATAATTTTTTTCTGAAGGACTAAAAATAAAATTTTCATCATCAGAACTAGAAAAATGAAGTAAACTATCAATTACTTCATATTTATACAGTATAGTATATTCAGCTTCTTGACTTGTCCCATAATACTCATAATCAAACCAAAATATATCCTCCTCATCTCTTTTGATTTCTATGTTCCATTTTATTCCATCATAAGTATTTTCACCTGGCCTCCATCCTTTGCAATATGATACATCATTAGTAATATCAAAGAAGGATATAAAATATTTAGAGTTTAAAAATTGTATATCCGAAAAGTCACTGTAATAATTTTCTGTATCTGCCCAAAATGTATTATCATATTTTCGTAAAAATCGACAAAACTTTCTTCCAAGAGTTGCTGGATTACAAACTATTGATGTGTCAGTCATACCTCCAATACCACCGTATTGAAGTCCACTCGCATCTCTAGGGGCAAGCTTATTTTTTTTCTCGAATTGAACTATATCTGTTTTAAAACACGAAAATATTATAAAACATGATGCAGTTACAAATTTCTTTTTCATTTAGAATAATTGCGTTTTGAAAGTTACTATTAAATATGCTATTTCTGATGATTTTAAAGACTCAAATAAATTATGAACCCTTTTCATTTAAAATAAAATCACTAATCTAGTGACCAATTTATTTCATTTTTACCTACCTCTTTTAAGTAGCTGTTACATTTACTAAAATGTTTATTCCCAAACCAAAAGCCTCTGTTAGCACTAAGTGGTGACGGATGACCACTTTTCAGAACACAATGTTTAAAACTATCTATTAAGTTACTTTTTTGTTTTGCATAACTACCCCACAACATAAAAACGATATTTTCCCTTTTCTCAGAAATTATTCTAATTACCGAATCAGTAAATATTTCCCATCCTATTTTTTGATGACTGCCCGCTTTATTGGCCTCAACGGTTAATGTTGCATTTAGTAAAAAGACACCTTGCCTTGCCCATGGAGTCAGGTCACCACTTTTTGGATACTCGAGTCCTAAATCCGTTTCAATCTCTTTAAAAATATTAATTAATGAAGGTGGATGCGAAATTGAACTGGAAACCGAAAAGCAATAACCATGAGCTTGCTTTGGACCATGGTATGGGTCTTGCCCAATAACAACAACCTTAATATCATCTAATGGACATTCGTTGAATGCTCTAAAAATGTCTTTACCAGGTGGATAGCAAACAGTTTTTCTGTATGCATTTTTAACGAAATCTACTAAATCAGTGAAATAAGGCTTTCTAAATTCAGGGTTTAAAAGTTTTTCCCAATTAGAATTTATTTGAACCTTCATGAATTTACTACTTTTGTAAGGCTAAGTTAAGAAAAAGTGGAAAGCCTTATTCCTAATAAAACCTTTGAAGATTTAGAGTATATTGAAGTTTTAAATCAATGCGCAAACTTCGCAATTACTCAATTAGGGAAAGATGCAATACAGAAATTGCAACCCTCTGTAGACACAGAACAAATTCAAAAGCAGTTAAAATCTGTATCTGAATTTAAATCTTCATTTGATAATGAAAATAGAATACCAAACCATGGATTTGAATCACTTTTGGATATTTTCCCTTTACTAAAAATTGAAAATAGTGTCTTAGCAATTAGCTCGTTTCGGAATATGGCCACAAATACTGAGACAACTAATAAGCTAATTAAATTTTTAATAAAGTTTCAAGCTTACTATCCGACGCTTTATGAATTTAGTAATAATATTAGCATTGAAAATGATATTATTCCAGCAATAGAAAGAGTCATTGACCGTTTTGGTGAAATACGGGATAAGGCATCTGATAATTTGTTTTCAATACGTAAAAAATTACAGCAATTACGAGGTAAAATAAGTAGTAGTTTTAACAAATCACTTAGCCAGTATAACGGAGCAGATTACTTAGATGACATAAAAGAATCAATTGTCAATAATAGAAGAGTTCTTGCTGTTAAAGCAATGTATCGTCGAAAGGTAAAAGGGACTATAATGGGAAGCTCAAAAACAGGTAGCATCGTTTTTATTGAGCCTGAAACCACATATTTACAAAACCAAGAATTACAGAATCTGCTATATGAAGAAACAGAGGAAATAAAAAAAATATTATCCGAATTAACTGATTTTTTTCGTCCTTACCTCCCCTACTTTCAAAACCAACACAGCTTTTTACTCAAGTTTGACATTATTTATGCAAAGGCTTGTTATGGTAACGAAATTGACGGAATTTTTCCCAAAATAAATTCAGATGAAAAAGAGATCAATTATAAGAAGGCCTTCCACCCTCTTTTACTTCAGACAAATAAATTACAAAATAAATCTACTTATCCGCAAGATATAAAACTCAATTCTGAAAACCGAATTATCGTAATTTCTGGACCTAATGCTGGAGGGAAAAGTATTACATTAAAAACAGTCGGTTTATTACAACTAATGTTACAAAGTGGAATGCTTATTCCAGTAAAAGAAAACAGTGTTGCGTGTATTTTTGAATTGATTTTAACTGATATTGGAGACAATCAGTCAATAGAAAATCAGTTAAGTACCTATTCTTATCGTTTAAATAATATGAAGTATTTTTTAAAAAAATGCAATTCGAATACTTTATTTTTAATAGATGAATTTGGGACTGGTTCTGATCCAGAATTAGGCGGAGCACTAGCTGAGGTTATTTTGGAAGATTTTTATGAAAGAGAGGCATTAGGATTAATAACCACCCACTATTCTAACCTAAAAGTCTTAGCAACAGAGCTTCCAAAAATGATTAATGCTAATATGCAATTCGATAGCAAGACGTTAGAACCAATTTTTAAACTAGTTTTAGGTGAAGCAGGTAGCTCATTTACTTTTGAAGTAGCACAAAAAAATGGACTTCCATATAACCTAGTTAATCGTGCAAAAAAGAAAATTGAAAAGGGTAAGGTCAGATTTGACGCTACAATTGCTAAACTTCAAAAAGAACGTAATCAACTTTTAAAAACTGGGGAAAGTTTGAAGAAAAAAGAATCAAAAGCTGAAGAGCAAAGTGAACAAACGGCTCAAATTAAGGCCAAATTAAAATCTAAACTCTCAAGCTATCAAGAACTTTTTGACCACAATCAAAAAATGATTGTTCTAGGAAATAAATTTAATGAAATCGGTGAGCGCTTTTTTAAAAACAATAAAAAAAGACCATTAATATCAGAACTTTTAAAATTGATTGAAAATGAAAACTCAAAACGTAAAAAAAAGTCAACCCTTTTGCTTAAAACTGAAAAAGAAAAGAAGAAAAAAATTGATGAGCAGGTAAATAAGGAAATTGCTCTGGTTAGAAAGGAGAAAAAGAAAAATAAAACTGATAAGCCGAAGAAATCAAATATTAAACTTAAAGTTGGTGATAGTGTAAGAATGTTTGACGGTCGTTCCGTGGGATCTATTGACCTGATAGAAAAAAATAAAGCAATTGTGAATTATGGAGTCTTTAAAACACAAGTCAGCTTAGATCTTTTAGAGATAGTAGAAGATAAACAAAATAAGAAATGAAAGAACTCATAGTCTTTTACGACGGGCCATGTGTATTATGTAACTCGATAATTCTAAAGTTATGCAAATGGGATAAAAATGACAATATCAGATTTACCAATCTTGATAGTGACTATGCAAAGTCTTTTTTTAAGAATAATCCAAGTTCAATTCTAGATTGCGATTCAATAATTTCTTGGGATAGTGAAAAGCAATATTGTTCAGAAGCAAAAGCTGTATTTAGAGTTTTAAAATATTTGAATGGCTTCTGGAATTTATTTTTTATTTTTAATCTTCTACCAACGAGTTTATTAAATATAATATATCGATTTATAGCAAAAAACAGGTATAATTGGTTTGGGAAGCACGATATTTGTCCATTACCAGAAAAAAAATATGCTCACAAGTTTTTATGACTCTAGACCTTAACGCTCAAGAAAAAATTCATTTAGTCTTTTAACTTACCTATTGACTTTCCTACAATCATTGAAACAGCTGCATCTCCAGTTACATTTACAATTGTTCTGCACATATCTAAAGGCCTATCAATTGCAAAAATAAGGGCTAAGCCAGCTTCAGGAATTCCTGCTTGAGCCAAAACAATGACTAACATAACTATGCCTGCACTTGGTACTGCTGCTGTACCTATTGATGCAAGCGTAGCAGTAAAGACAATACCCAGTTGTGCAGAGAGACTAAGATCTAATCCAAAAGCTTGCGCAATAAAAACGGCTGCAACCCCCTGGTAGACTGATGTTCCATCCATGTTAATTGTTGCACCTATAGGGAGGACAAAACTAGCTACCTCTTTATCTACTCCTAAATTTTCTTCAACACATTCCATAGTAACAGGTAAGGTTGCAGCACTAGAACTAGTAGAAAATGCAAGTAACTGTGCAGGAGCAATACCACGGACAAAAAAAGAAATTTTTCGTTTGGTTAAAAGTTGAACAATTAAAACATAAATTAAAATCATTGCAGCAAGACCTAATAGTAAGGTTATTGCATAGAGTGCTAATGCTTTGAATAGTTCTAAGCTTGGAGCTTCCACTACTAATGCTGCCAATAATGCAAAAACACCATATGGGGCAGAGAGCATTATTAAATCAATAAGCTTTAGAATGATAGAATTGAAGGAGTCAAAAAAATTCTTAACTGGAGCTACTTTTTTTTCATTTAGAAGAATCATTCCTATACCAAAAAATAATGCGAAAAAGATCACTTGCAACATATTTCTATTATTTGAAGCGGCTAAGAAGATGTTTGACGGTACCATATCAACTAGTGCCTGTAATGGACCTAGTTCCTGCTGTTTTGCTGCTGCTTTTTGCTTTGCTTGTGTATCGGTTGCATAAGCTTCAACGAGTTCATTTCTAGTATCGACACTGATCGATTTTCCTGGTTTGATTACATTAACTAAAATTAAGCCAATAGTCACGGCAGTTAATGTAGTGATTAGGTAGGTTACAATAGTTCGACCTCCCATTTTTGATAATTTAGAAATATCTTTTAAATCTGATATTCCTTTTATTAAGGATGCTAAAATAAGTGGTACTGCTATCAGCTTTAATAAATTGATAAAAATTGTCCCAAAGGGCTTGATATAATTTGCGATAAATAAGTCCCCGTTTGGAATAAAAGAAAAGCTAACGCCAAACAATACTCCAAGGCTCATTCCAATTAATATTTTCCAGTGTAAAGCTATTTTTCTCAAATTAAATTATATCTTATTTGTTCTCTTAATTAAAGAAAAGTCTGCTAGAACAAGAGCAGCCATAGCTTCTACAATAGGCACTGCACGTGGTACTACACAAGGGTCGTGTCTACCTCTACCCTGCATTTCAACTTTTTCACCTTTTGAATTTATAGTTTCTTGATTTTGCATAATGGTTGCTACGGGTTTAAATGCAACATTAAAATAAATATCCATTCCATTAGATATGCCACCTTGAATACCACCCGAGTGATTAGTTTTCGTAGTCCCATCTTCATTAAACAAATCGTTGTGTTCGCTTCCCTTGATTTTTGTTCCACTAAAACCACTTCCATATTCAAAACCTTTTACTGCATTGATTGAAAGCATAGCTTTGCCTAGTTCTGCGTGAAGTTTATTAAACACTGGTTCTCCAAGACCAATTTTTACATTTTTAATAATACAAGTTATAATGCCTCCGACTGTATCTCCTTCTTTTCTTATTTTTTTGATAAAGTCTTCCATTTTCAAAGCCATCTTTTGGTCTGGACAACGAACAGGATTTTTTTCTATGAGGGATAAATCAACATCAGAGGGGTTGATGTCAAGTGATAAAGGTCCTACTGCTGAGACATAGGCATTTATCTTAGTAGGAGATAAAAACTGTTTCGCTATAGAACCAGCAACTACCCTACTAGCGGTTTCTCTTGCTGAACTTCTTCCTCCTCCCCTATAATCCCGTATACCATATTTTTGATCATAAACATAATCTGCATGTGATGGTCTGTAAGAGTCTTGAATATGAGAATAATCCTTTGGTTTTTGGTTTGTATTATTTATTGAAAAACCTATAGGTGTGCCTGTTGTTTTACCATCAAATACTCCAGAAAGTATTAAAACTTCGTCAGATTCTTTTCGTTGAGTAACAATTGAAGATTGTCCGGGCTTTCTCCTATCTAAGTCTTCTTGGATAGATTCTAAGTCTAGTTCAATTCCTGCAGGACAACCTTCTAAAATTCCTCCTATAGCAGGTCCATGCGATTCACCAAAGGTTGTGAGTTTAAAAAGTGAGCCAAAAATGTTACCAGCCATATTACCAAAAATATGCAACAAAGATAAACCTTTATGTGTTATTTGGTATTCAAAAGTGTTCTAGGTAAAATTTCTATTTGACAAAAATCAGTTGAGATAAAATAAATTAACATTTAAGCCCAATTTTTATTTTTACTTGTTCTGCCAATTCCAGGATTAAAACCATTAGTAGGATCAAGTTCCTTATAGAATTTTTTTAATGACGGTTTTGCTGGATATTCATGGCCAACATTGTGTTCTGCCGGATATTCAGCCCCCCTTTTATCGTATAATTTTAAGAGCTTGTTTTTTAATTTTTCACCATCAATTCCTTTTTTAACAATGTAGTTTTGATGGAGAACATGACAAAATAAATGGCCATAGTAAAGTTTCATTTCAAGCATATCATCAATATCTTTAGGCAACTTTTCAAACCAATTTTTTTCATTTCTAGGAAATGCAATGTCTAGTGACATCATCTCCCCATGAGTTTCAGAATTTAGAATATGATATCTCCCTATTGCACTTGCAGAAACAAATCTATGTAGGGATGCTTTTTTTGATTCAAAATCATTGCATTCAAAAAAATCACCATCATTGTCTTCAAAAAATTTACTAAAGTAATTTCTTGCCTCATTTATTCCTTCATCTGACATTTCTATAATCCAATGGTGTTCATATAAATCCCTAAATCTATCCATCCTTTTAGGCAAATGATTAGGAAAAAGTTTGCTTAAAAATTGCATTAATCTATCAGAAAAATTGTCAGGTAAAATCTTAAGCTTCTTGGCTATAATATCAACCCTCCTCTTTAGTTCAAACAATGTTGGCAGAAATGTTGTTCCTAATCTTTCAATAACTAGAAATGTATCCTTACTATACTTTTTTGCTGCATCATAGCAGTCTCTATGTAAATAATCGCCAAGTGTTGGAAGAGTTTTAAATTTTGAAAGAATATCCCTTCTAATTTTCCAAAACACATCTGGATCGTTTGTTCCGACATAGAATACTTTATTTTCAGTTGGGGAAACATAGGTATCTAGTCTTACAGCAAAAACTGCAATTTTTCCTGCACTGCCCGAAGCTCCATACAAAAGTCGACTATCAGAATTATACCTTGCAGGTGTACTTTTATGTATCTCTCTTACAATTTCTGAATATTTGTTATCCGATCCCAATTGATCTGTTTCATGAATATCCGATTCATCATAATTTTGATTTTGTAGATTATCTAAAATTTCTTCTGGATTTGAACCTAAATTTATTCCTAACTCATTTACGAGCTCTAAATTCCCTGTTTTACTAATTCTGGCATAGAGCGCCATTTCAGTATAAGAAGGCCCCCTTTGGACTAATGAACCCCCTGCATTATTACAGATCCCACCTATTATTGAAGCTCCAATAGAAGTAGATCCAATAATAGAATGGGGTTCTCTTCCATAAGGTTTTAATTTTTTCTCTAATCCATATAGGGTACTTCCAGTCAATCCAACTATCTGACTGCCTTCTTTTATTATATGAATATCTTTAATACGCATTGTATTTATTATTACAATAGGTCTATCGTAGTCACTTCCAAAAGGAGTAGATCCTCCAGTTAAACCCGTATTTGCTGCTTGCATTATGACAATTAAATCACTTTCAACACAAATCTCTAATATCTTCCATATCTGAGTCAATTTGCCAGGTTTCAATACCGCCAACGCGCTTCCCTTACCATATCTCCAGCCTTTGGTGTGTGGTAATTTATTCCATTCTTTAGTAAGTACAAATTGATTACCGATTAGGTCTTTAAACTTTTCAATAATATTAGAGAAATTCATCTATTTTAAAATAAATCATACTTGAAGAGTAAAAATAATGATAAGTTTTCCATTTCCAATCAATTGATTAATTTTACAAATATCAATTGGGATCATGAATAAATATTTTTTTTCACTAATTATTGTTTTCACACTACTAAATTCTTGTCAAAGTAATAACTCTAACACTTTAAGAATTAAAGGTGAAATTGACATTGATAGTCAAACCAGTATTTATCTAATCGTTGCTGATCTAAATAATCAACCTGTAACACTTGATACAATTATTTCAAATAATGGTTCATTTGAATTAGAAACTGAGATAATTGAACCTAATTTTTATTTTCTCCAGATCGCAGGAGATAATAATACCTTCCCGTTTATAGCTGAACGTGGGACTGTAAATATTTCATTATTTAAAGATAGTTTAGGTCTTTCAAAAGCTAAAGGAACTACCTCAAATGATGATTTTATGCGATATAAGTCAGAAACCAAAAAATACATAGAATCATTAAATGGAATTGGCAATGATTTACAACAAGCTATGATCTTAAAGGATAGTTTATTAGCTCAAGATCTTCAGGAACAATATAAAGAGGTACGTGAGCAAATTCAGGATTATGAGCTTGATTTTTTAAAAGCATCTCCAAATTCACTGCTATCAATTTTAATCCTAGAACGTTTCATATCTAGTAAAGTTATTCCAATAGATGAAGCAAAAAATCTTTTTGATTCCCTTGAAGAAAGAATCAAAAATACTAGATCAGGTAAATCTGTAAAAAATCAACTTGAGCAAAGCGTAGACTCTGTAGAAGTTGGGCAAATAGCCCCTCGCTTTGATGGTAATAGCCCTAGTGGTAAACCTTTTGTATTTGAAAATAGCTTAGCAAAAGTGACAATCATAGATTTTTGGGCAAGCTGGTGTCGGCCATGTAGAATCGAAAATCCTAATTTAGTTCAATTATACCATAGAAATAAAGATCGTGGTTTGAATATAGTTGGAGTTTCTCTCGATAAAGAAAGAAATAAATGGTTAAAAGCAATCGAAGATGACGGTTTGGTTTGGGACCATGTATCAAATCTTATGTTTTGGAATGATCCAATCGCTAAATTATACAAAGTTTCTGCCATCCCTGCTACATTTGTTCTAGATGAAAATGGAGTAATTATAGCTAGAAATTTACGTGGTGCAGCGCTATATAAAAAAGTAGAAGAATTACTTTCCAATATATAATCCTATTTTCTTTTAATGTAAAGTAAAAAGCCTGCAATAAGTGTGGTCACGCATAAAATACTTAACATTAATTTTGAATTGTATAAAACTTTAAAATCATAGAATAATGTTAAAATTACACCTCCTATAGCTCCCCCAAAATGAGCAGAATGGCCGATATTATCGTTTTGTGCTCCTATTCCATAAAGTGTATATAAAATATATCCAATACCAAAAATATATCCTGGAATTGGTATAGGTATAAAGAAAATCATTAATTCAATTGATGGAAAAAGTAATAATGAACTAAATAAAACACCTGTTACAGCACCACTGGCTCCTACTGCACTGTAATTAGGCTGATTGAAATGAATCATTAAAGTTAAAAGATTTCCTATTATTAAACTTGCGAAGTATAGTATTAGAAATGAGATTCCACCTAAAGAATAGGTTACAAAAGAGACAAAAAAGTATAGTGTAATCATATTAAATATTAGATGAGTAGTGTTTACGTGAAGAAATCCTGAAGTTATCAACCGATAATATTCTCCTTTTCGGATTTTATCAATTTCGAAGCTATAATTTTCAAAAAATCTTTTATCCCGAAAACCTACTACACTAGATAAAATATTTATAATTAAAATGATTGCTCCAACTAGTGGAAATGTTTCGAGCATTTAATTGCTTATATTTTGAAGTTAATACCCTGTGCTAAAGGGACTTGGTTGGAAAAATTTATGGTGTTAGTTTGTCTTCTCATATATGCCTTCCAAGCATCAGAACCGCTTTCTCTACCACCTCCTGAATCTTTTTCGCCTCCGAAAGCACCACCAATCTCAGCACCAGAAGTACCTATATTCACATTTGCAATCCCACAGTCACTACCCCAGCTTGATAAGAATGTTTCTGTTTCCTTAATATTAACAGACATAATCGATGATGAAAGACCTTGTTTAACTTCGTTCTGAATTGAGATTGCTTCTTCAATATCACCTTTATATTTAATTACATATAAAATAGGTGCAAATGTCTCATTATGAACTATTTTAGCCTTGTGATCAATAATTGCAACTGCTGGTTTAACATAGCATTTACTACCGTAATCATTTTCAGACAATACACCTCCCTTGATTAACCAAGTACCCCCTTGACTTTCAATTTTTTTTAAAGCATCTGAATAGATCAACACAGCATTTTCATCAATCAAAGGGCCAATGTGATTTTTTTCATCAATTGGATTTCCAATTCTCAATTGCTTATAGGATTTTTTCAAAATTTCTGTGAATTTAATGAATATCGATTCATGAACAATTAGTCGTCTTGTTGACGTACAACGTTGACCACAAGTACCAACTGCTCCAAAAATACTTGCACGTATCGCAATATCTAAATCTGCGTTAGGTGTTATTATAATTGCATTATTACCACCTAATTCTAGTATGGTTTTACCAAGTCGCGCACCGACTTTTTTTGAGACATTTACTCCCATTTTTGTAGATCCAGTAGCTGAAACAAGAGATATGCGTTGGTCGTCTGCTATCCAGCTCCCTACATCAGCTCCACCATTAACTACACATGATACTCCTTCATCAATATTATTTTCTTTTAAAACATCTATAATTAAGTTTTGGCATGCAATACTACAAAGAGGTGTTTTTTCACTGGGTTTCCAAATGCATACATTACCACATACCCATGCTAGGGCCACATTCCAACTCCAAACTGCAACTGGAAAGTTAAATGCAGAAATAATACCTACTAGACCTAAAGGATGATATTGTTCGTATAATCGGTGTGATTCTCTTTCTGATGTCATTGTAAATCCATATAATTGTCTAGAAAGCCCAAGCGCAAAGTCACATATATCAATCATTTCCTGAACTTCACCCAATCCTTCTTGAATGGATTTTCCCATTTCCCATGAAACCAAATATCCTAGGCTTAATTTATTTTCACGAAGCTTATTACCAAATTGTCTTACAAGTTCTCCCCTTTTAGGAGCAGGAATTTTCCTGAAACTTTTAAAAGCTTTCTCTGCTTTTCCAATAACTATTTCATAATCTTGAATAGAGGTCATTTTTAATTTTCCAAGAAGACTTCCGTCAACAGGACTGAAAGAACAAATTTCATCACCTGATCCAAACCACTCAGCTCCAAAATTACAACCACCCTGAAGAGATTTTATTCTTAGATTTTCAAGTATTTGTTTAACCTCCATATTTATGAATTTTTTATTTGAGAAGTAAATGTACTTTCAAAAATAAGATCAGCATTTGATGTTTCGAAGCCTTCTCGGCGATGTTCTCTTTTTAATTCTTTTGATTTTAAATTTCTAAACTCCGGTAATGGACTTCTTTCAGCAAATTCAACATAACTGCCGGCAATTTTTTTTGTATTTCCGTTAGTGAAATTTGCTCTTACCGTATTAGCTACAGAACTACTTTGTCGAAGTAATTGATCCTTGCTAATTTTTATTATTCCGCCTGATGTATTCAGTTTTATTCCTATATCGCTCAAAAACTTGTTAAATGACTCAAGTTTATTATAAGGATTTGGAAGATCATGTACGCTTATTGTATAATGATTTAAGTAATATCTATTATATATGACCCATGCTGCATACTCACTTTCACTTAATAATAGTTCGTAATCTTTTAAGGAAGGAAGATCCCAAAGAGGTGTTTGAAAATATTTTGCAACAGCTTTATGATCATCTAAATTCAATTTATCAACTGGATCTTGAACAATAGAATCGGTATAAAACCTTATAATGTTTTGAACTTTTGGAGAAAGTTTTTCTACTTTAAGTTCACTAATAAAAATCCGAGGAAGATCTTCTGTGGGAGGAGAATACCAATAGGCATCTAATTTTTTTATATCAAAATGATAGAAATCCATACGTTTATAACCATTTGCCAAAAAAATCTTTTCAAATGACGTTATACCTAGATTTGGAACTCCCATGGTTCTAAAAGCTATGTGATCGTTAATTATTTCATTTTGGCTTGAAACAATTCCTCTTTCTATCATAGCACTTGTAATTTTTTTCACATCAGGAACTCGTTTAGCATAAATATTAAAAAGCTCGTCTAAAATTCTTGTCATTACAGTATCACTAGCGAATTTCATATTAAATAAAGTATATCTTATAAAAGTAAATTACCTAAAGGAATATTCAATAATTTTTAAGAGGAATTTGATTTAAAAAATTTTACATTAGAAAAATTTTACTACCCGCAAATATTATAAAGCATACTTTTGAAATAAACTTCAGATGGATCGAATAACTTACATTATAATTTATCCATATTTATATCTAATATCACGAATGCCGTTTAATATTCTTTATATATTTTCTGATATAGCTTGTTTTTTTATTTACAGAATTATCAGGTATAGAAGAAATATTGTAAGATCAAATCTAATAACTGCTTTCCCAAGGGTTAATATATCTAAGATTAAAGAAATTGAAAAAAAATTCTACTCTCATTTTTGTGATATTTTCTTGGAAATAATCAAATCTATGGGTATGTCTAAAACAGAAATGCTAGAAAGATTTAATGTTCAAAACCTTGAAGTATTGAAATTATTTGAAAAAGAGAACCGTTCAATATTTTTACTCTGTGGTCATTATTCTTCTTGGGAATGGATGATGTCATTAGGATATCATATAAAACACAAAGGCTATGGTATTTATCGTCCAATAAGAAACCCCTATTTCGATAGACTCATCAATAAAATAAGAAGAGTCCACAACTCTGAAATGATACCTCAAAAAAAAGCTGTAGAAATTATAAAATCAAAAGAATTGAAAAAAGAACTAGGAATTTATGGTTTTGCTAGTGACCAATCTCCAAGACCCAAAAGATCTACATATTGGATAAGTTTTTTAGGCAAAAAAGTACCAACATATGCCGGTGCAGAACGTCTTTCTCGAGATTTAAATATACCTGTTGTGTACTCAAAAATTAATAGAGTAAAAAGAGGTTATTATAATGTTGAATTTAAAATTTTATCAAGAATTCCAATAAAGACAAAGCAAAATGAGATAACAAATACTTATACAAAATGGCTTGAAAAACAAATCTTTGAGGACCCTACTCAATATTTATGGACTCACAAAAGATTTAAATTTTCTCAATGAGATGATTAATTTTTGAAATAAATTTATTCGATAATTTATCGGCTTCTGACTTTGTAGTCGCTTCAGTGTATATTCTAATCACAGGCTCAGTATTAGACTTCCTTAAATGTACCCACATTTCTGGAAAATCTATTTTTAAACCATCTACTATTGAAATTCTCTCATTACTGTATTCTTTAGCTAGTTGATCTAATATGCTGCCTAAATTAACATTTTCATTAGCCGAAATTTTATTTTTACTCATAAAATAACTCGGGTAAGATGATCTTATCTCAGAAACACTTTTTTGTTTACTCGTGACTAACGACAAAAATAGTGCTGTACCAACCATTGCATCTCTTCCATAATGCAGTTTAGGATATATTACACCACCATTGCCTTCTCCTCCTATAATAGCACTAACTTTTTTCATTTCCTTCACAACATTCAATTCACCAACTGCACTCGCAAAACATGACTCGCCATATATTTTAGTAACATCAGAAAGAGCACGTGTAGAGGAAAGATTAGAAACTGTTTTACCTTTTTGCTGAGATAGTATATAATCAGCGCAAGCAACTAAAGTATATTCTTCGCTAAACAAGTTTCCCTTTTCATCTACAAATACAAGACGATCGACATCTGGATCAACAGCTATTCCAAGATCAGCATTGTTTTCTAACACAGCATCACATAGTTCTCTAAGATTTTCTGCTATTGGCTCTGGATCGTGAGCAAAATCTCCATTTGGATTACAATTAATTTTAACGACTTCAACATTTAAAGAGTCAAGAAGTTTTGGAATTGCTACGCCACCAATTGAATTTATTCCGTCTACAACTATTTTAAATTTTGAATTTTGTATTCCAATTTTGTCCACAGATTTTAATTTCAATATTTTGTTTATGTGTTTGTCAATATAATCGTTGCGAGAGGTTATTTTGCCAAGTTCATGAACATTTGCATAACTGAAATTGATATTATCAGCATATTTTAAAATTTTTATTCCATCTTGTTCATTTATGAATTCGCCCTTTGAATTAAATAGCTTTAATGCATTCCATTCCTTTTTATTATGACTAGCAGATAGCATGATACCTCCGCTAGCTTCTTCTGAATTTATTGCTATTCCTAAGGTAGGAGTTGGAGAAACACCTAAATCAACAACATTAATTCCAATTCCAACAAGAGTGTTATTAACCAATGAATGAGCCATTGAACCAGAAATCCTTGAATCTCTTCCAGTATAAATCATTAACTCACCTGATCTATTTTCTTTAATCCATTTTCCATAAGCTGAGGTAAATCGAACAATATCTAGTGGAGTGAAATTTTCACCAGGTATACCCCCTATTGTACCACGAATTCCTGAAATTGATTTTATTAAGGTCATATTATTTGAAACATTAAAACCTTGCAATTTAAATTATAATAAGCAAATCTAGCTGCTTGACAAGTTTTTATTATAATATTCAATCCAATAATAGAAAATCATTTTACCTAATTATAAATTCTTTAAAAAAGTTATTAAAAGAATTAATTTAGCGAGATGAATTTTTTAGGTCACATTTATTTGTCAGGTCCGGATACAAAATTAGCTATAGGCAATTTAGTGGCTGACCAAATAAAGGGTAGTAAAATTTCAGAATTGCCAGATAAAATAAAAAGTGGGATTGTCTTGCACAGATTAATTGATGAATTTACAGATAATCATAGTTCATACAAAAAATGTGTTCGTGAATTATTTCCAAATTACAGACATTATAGTAGAGTTATTATTGACATGTATTTTGATCACTTTTTAGCAGCTAATTGGGATAATTTTCACAAAATACCTTTAAAAATCTATTCAAAGAGTTTTTATAAAGAACTTGAAAAATCGTGTTTCTATTTCAATGATCAAGTTCAATACTTTATATGCACCTTGATTAATCAAAAATGGCTAGAAAAATATTCAAATCTTAAAGATCTTAGGATTATTTTGAAACGAATGGAAAAAAGGACAAAATTCCCTTCTAAATTAGCAGCTTCAACTTATGATTTAATTGAAAAATATACCTATTTTGAAGGTCATTTTTTCCATTTTATGGAGGATGTAATTTTTTTTACAAAAAATAAAATTAAAGACTTATGATAATTAGACTTTTAATAAAGTTCACACATTTAACTTTAAGTTTATCTTTTCTTCTTAGTGGTTGTAATAAGACTAAAGATATTAAAGCTGCTGTTGTAAGTGCTCGTAAAGAGGCTTCTGATATAGGAATATCTATATTAAATAAAGGAGGGTCTGCATTTGATGCTATGATAGCAATCGATTTAGCTCTTACTGTTTGTTTCCCAAATGCTGGGAATATTTCTGGAGGTGGATTTTTAGTCTACAGAACTGCCTCCGGTGAAGTAGGTAGTTTGGATTATCGTGAAAAGGCTCCACTAAATGCATATGAGAAAATGTATTTGGATGAAAATGGAGACGTTATTCCTGAAAAAAGTACATTGGGTGGACTGGCAGTAGGTGTTCCAGGAACGGTCGCAGGTTTGGCTGAAATTCATAGCAAATTTGGCTCTTTGCCATGGGAAGATCTTGTTAAACCCGCGATTGATCTTGCTATCAATGGGTATATAGTTACTGAAAAACAGGAACAAAGCTTTAGAAATAAAAAAGATGATTTTATCAAAATAAATGGTGAAAACACTTTTTATGCTCAGAATTTTAAAGCTGGTGACACAGTAAAAAACATAGCTTTAGCTGAAACCCTTAAACGTATCTCTAAATACGGAGCTAAAGGCTTTTATGAGGGTCCTGTAGCTGAATCATTAGTTAAAAGAGTTCGTGAAGCTGGAGGAATAATTACTAAAGAAGATTTAATTAAATATAAGCCTGTTTGGAGAAAGCCTTTAAATTTCAAATATAAAAACTTAAATATATACTCAATGGGCCCACCATCAAGTGGTGGAGTTTGTCTTGGTCAAATACTTAAAATGATTGAGCCATATAATATAGGTCAGTATTATCACAATTCTGAAAAAGCAATACAGCTTATAGTTGAAGCCGAACGTAGATCATATTCAGATAGAAGCAAGTATTTAGGAGATCCTGATTTTAGTAAAATACCATATAATCAATTAATTAGTAATAAGTATCTAAATAATAGGATGAATTCATTTAGCTTCGATCTAGCTTCTGAATCAAAAGACATTCAAGCAGGTAAAATTCCATGGACAGAGAGTGAAGAAACTACCCATTACTCAATATTAGATCAGTCAGGAAATGCAGTCGCTGTTACAACCACTCTAAATGGGAGTTATGGATCAAAGGTATTTGTAGAAGATGGTGGATATTTTCTCAACAATGAAATGGACGATTTTAGTATTAAACCAGGATTTGCAAATATGTTTGGCTTGATTGGCAGTGAAGCAAATTCAATAAAACCAGAAAAAAGAATGTTGAGCTCTATGACACCAACAATAATATCAAAGGATAATAAACTCTATATGATTCTTGGAACTCCGGGCGGATCAACAATTATTACATCTGTGCTACAAACAATATTGAATGTTTACGAATTTGATATGGGTATTCAATCAGCAATAAATGCCCCACGCTTTCATCATCAATGGCTACCAGATAAGGTCGAATTTGAAACTGGTGTATTTGACAAGGTTTTGATGAAAAAACTACAAGACAAAGGGTATGATATAAAACAAGATTATAGAAGAGTAATTGGGCGAGTAGATGCTATTTTAATTTCAAAAAGTGGAGATATAACAACTGGAGCTGACCCACGTGGTGACGATAAAGCATCCCATTTGTATTATTAATATTTAAATCATTGTATGTCAAAAAGTAACTACATAAATATTGAAGGAGCCCGCGTTCATAATTTAAAAAATATTGATTTAAAAATTCCTAGAAATAAATTAGTAGTGATTACAGGACTTTCAGGAAGTGGAAAATCTTCGCTTGCATTTGATACAATTTATGCTGAAGGACAGAGACGCTATATGGAAACATTTTCAGCCTATGTAAGGCAGTTTTTGGGAAATATGGAACGTCCCGAAGTTGATAAAATAGATGGTCTTTCACCAGTAATTGCAATAGAACAAAAAACTACCTCCAAAAGTCCAAGATCAACAGTGGGAACAATAACAGAATTGTACGATTATCTCAGACTGTTATTTGCAAGAATTGGTGTGGCATATAGCTACAAGTCAAATCAAAAAATGGTTAGCTACTCTGATTCACAGATTCAAGAATTAATTATTGAAGAATATTCAAACAAAAAAATATCTCTTTTAGCTCCAGTAATTCAGTCTAGAAAAGGTCATTATAGAGAGTTACTGGATTCTCTTTCGAGGCAAGGATTTTCTAAAGTAAGGGTGGATCAAAAAATAATTGATTTATCACCTGGATTAAAATTAGATCGATACAAAACACATGATATAGACTTGGTAATTGATCGTTTTATAGCCAAAGATAATGGCGAATTTAAAAAACGTCTTGAAGAGTCAATTAAAACGGCAATGTATTACGGTGAAGGAACTGTATTGGTATTTGATTTAGAAAAAGAACATACACGCTATTTCAGTAAAAACCTAATGTGTCCCTCTTCAGGAATTTCTTATCCATCACCAGAACCAAATACCTTTTCATTCAACTCGCCAAAAGGAATGTGTCCTAAATGTAAAGGTTTAGGGGTTCAAAATAAAGTAAATATAAAAAAGATAATCCCAGATGATGAGCTCTCTATTGCTCAAGGCGGTCTTGCACCTTTAGGAACAAAAAAAAATAATTGGACTTATCGTCAAATTGAAACTATTGCAACTTGCTATGGTTTTAATTTGACTGATCCAATAAAAATAATTCCAAGTGAGGCGATTGAAGTTATTTTGAAGGGAAGTAAAAAGAAGTTTGAAATCCCATCTAAAAATTTAGGAATAACACGAACATATAATATTGATTTTGAGGGAATAGTGAACTATATCAAAAATATTTACATGGAATCCCCTACAGCAAGCCTAAAAAGATGGGCAGATGAGTTCATGGATAAGTTTCAATGTGAAGAATGTTTTGGATCAAGATTAAGGAAAGATGCGCTTAATTATAGAATCAATAATAAAAATATATCTGAACTTACTGAAATGGATTTAAATGATCTCTTTAATTGGATAAAATCACTTCACAAATATTTAAATGAAAATGAGAAAAAAATTGCAACAGAAGTTATAAAGGAAATATCAAATCGATTAAAGTTTTTACTTGATGTAGGTCTTAATTATCTCCAGCTTAGTAGATCATCTAAATCTCTTTCTGGCGGAGAGTCCCAAAGAATAAGACTTGCTACTCAGATTGGATCTCAATTGATGAATGTATTATATATACTTGACGAACCAAGTATTGGACTACATCAAAGAGACAATGAAAGGCTTATTGATTCGTTAATTAGGTTAAGGAATTTAGGAAATTCAGTTTTAGTAGTTGAACATGATAAAGATATGATGTTAAGTGCAGATCACCTTATTGATATGGGACCCTTAGCAGGAAAGAAAGGAGGCAATGTAATATCTCAAGGAAAACCAAAAAAAATTCTTTTAGAAAATACTTTGACAGCAAATTACCTAAATGGTAAATTACAAATTAGTGTTCCCGATTTTCGTAGAAAAGGAAACGGTAAAAAAATTAATTTAGTTGGTTGTTCAGGAAATAATTTAAAAAATATTAATATTGAATTCCCACTAGGTATTATGATTGGAATAACAGGAGTTTCAGGAAGTGGAAAGTCTTCTTTAATAAATGAAACACTGTATCCAGCAATAAGCAATTATCTGTATAAATCATTCAAAGTTCCGCTCCCCTATCAAAGTATTAGTGGCCTAGAAAATATTGATAAAATAGTTGATGTTAATCAAAGTCCAATTGGAAGAACTCCTAGAAGCAATCCTGTTACATATTGTGGAGCTTTTAGTGAAATCAGAAGTTTATTTACAAAAACTCCAGAAGCACAAATTAGAGGATATAAACCTGGAAGATTTAGCTTTAATGTAATCGGTGGCCGTTGTGAAAATTGTCAAGGCGGAGGAATGAAAATAATTGAAATGAATTTTTTACCAGATGTTCACATTGAATGTGAAAGTTGTCATGGCAAGAGATTTAATAGAGAAACTCTTGAGGTCAGATACAAAGGGAAATCCATTTCAGATGTTCTTAATATGTCAATAAATGAAGCCTGTGATTTTTTTGAACAAATTCCTAAAATATATAGAAAACTTAAAGCATTAAAAGAAGTTGGTTTAGGTTATATTAATCTGGGACAACCTTCAACAACACTTTCAGGAGGAGAGGCACAAAGAGTTAAACTTGCTTCTGAACTTTCCAAAAAAGATACGGGTAATACATTATATATTTTAGATGAGCCTACAACTGGCCTACATTTTGATGATATACGTGTTTTACTGGATATCTTAAATATTTTAGTTGATAAGGGAAATACTGTAATGATTATTGAGCATAATCTAGATGTGATCAAACAGGCAGATTATATTTTTGATATAGGACCCGAGGGTGGAAGAAATGGAGGTGAACTAATATGTAAAGGCACGCCCGAGGAGCTAATATTAAATCATACTAGTCATACTGCAAAGTTTTTGAAGAAAGAATTAGAAATGAAATATGTAACAATTTAAAATGAAAAAGAAATTCAATCCTTTCATTTGTTTCTTTATTTTTTTGCTACAATTCAAATTAATATCCCAAACAACCTACGATATTGAATGTGAACTAGATTCAAAAGAAAAAACTATAACAATTTCTCAAACAATATCATTTAAAAACACATCAAATAATAAACTAAATAAAATATATTTAAATGATTGGGCCAATTCATATGAAGGTACAGAATCTCAACTTGTAAATCATTTAGCAAACCAATTTAATCGCAGTTTTTATTTTAGTGCGAAAAATAAGCTTGGATACACTGAAATTGAAAGTATAAATAATAATCAACGTTCTTTAATGTGGTCAAGGCTTAAGGGTCAGCTTGACATAGTTGAAGTTATGCTTTACGAAACCTTGAATCCAGGAGAAATAACAAACTTTTCTATTAATTATACAGTTAAACTACCTGACGATAAATTTACTGGATATGGTGTGAATTCAAATAACAAGATATTTTTCAGAGATTTTTTTATTAGTATTAGTCCTTTAAAAAAAGATGCATGGATTTTACAGAGTAATCTTGGTTTAAGGGACAATAGCAATTCACCTTCTAGTTATTTAATTAACTGGAAATACCCTAGCAACTACAATTTAGTTTCAAACTTAACTAATACCTCAAAAAAAAATTATGCTGTCGATCTAATCTCCAGTCAATTTGAAGCAGCCGAATTATCAAGTCCTGAATTTATATTCGATGAAAAGAATGATTTTGAAAAAATAGTTTTTAGCGACGGATTTGTTGTTGAGACTGATATTTTGCCAAAAAAAAATGGAAACGTTGAGCTAGAAAAATCTCTGCAAAAAATTTATTTATTCACAAAAAATATCTTAGGTCCGCTGGAAAGAGACAGATTGCTAGTTCTAAGGAAAGACTATATAAAAAATCCTTTAGTAGGAATAAGTGAAGCATTTTCATTTTTAAAGCCATTCAGTGAAGAGTTTATTTTTGAAACAAAGTTTATTAAAGCATTTTTGGCATCATATCTGCACGAACTTTTAGATATAAACAAGAGAAAAAATCATTGGATTCCTGGGGGAATTCAAACGTATACTATGATGAAATATGTTGAAAAATTTTATTCTGAAACAAAATTTCTAGGAGCTTTAAAAGATTTTAAAATTTTAGGAATCCCCTTTTTTAAAGGGTATAGTGCTCCCAACATAGGATTTAATGAAAGTTTTTCTTTTATATATGAGTTTGGGGAACATGCAAATAACCAGCAATCAGATACTCTAGGTAGGGAAAAGTTAACAAAATCTAATGAGCTTTATACCTCACCCTATCATGTTGGATCAGGTTTATTTTATCTTGACCAATATTTAGGAAATAAGATATTAGAAGAAAGTTTGCGTGAATTCGCATCAAGCAATGGAAAAGAGCCCTTTAAAACAATTTTAGAAAATAAATCTAATAAAAATTTAAATTGGTTTTTTAATGACTATATATCTGACAGAGAAGCATTTGATCTTCATATTAAAAATACTCTAAAAAATAAAACAACAACATCGATTACTATTAGCGAGAAGAACGGTAGAAAATTGCCGTTCAAATTAGATTTTATTAAAAAAGATAGCATTGTAAAAGAACAGTGGTATTTTCATTCAGGAAAGGATTCAACATATAAATTGAAAAGAGGAAAATACGATTATGTAGCTATAAATTCTAATCGATACTTACCTGAAAAAAACAGACATAATAATTGGAAATACTTAAAACCATCTCATGGTATTAAACCGCTAAAATTAACATTTTATGGTGACAGTGAGAACCTAAAGCGCAATCAACTATTTTATCACCCAATATCTGATTTCAATGTATATGATGGATTTACCGCAGGGATGAGAATTTACAATACAAGGGTGAAAAATCAGCCCTTCGAACTTGATGTTCATCCGCAATACTCATTTAAGGAAAATGATTATGTTGGTTTCTTCAGAACACGATACAGGTTTATCAACCATAAAAGTAAAAATTATCTAAATCAGGCTTTTATAACCGGTAAAAGTTATCATTACAACACAAATTTGAGATATACCTCAATACAACCCTCTTTTTCAATGTATTTCAGACCTTTAGATTTGAGATCCAATAAACGACAACAATTAAATGTTTCATGGTATAATGTTTTCAGAGAAAGAGATCCTGAAATTGAAGTGAATCCAGATTACAGTGTTCTAAG
The DNA here is from genome assembly GCA_902520765.1 of uncultured Bacteroidota bacterium. GTDB lineage: Bacteria > Bacteroidota > Bacteroidia > Flavobacteriales > Flavobacteriaceae > MS024-2A. The sequence goes on along the minus strand of CABYPG010000002.1, from coordinate 127,436 downwards.
CTTTCTTCATCGTTACAACAACTCAGATGCAGTGAATGTTTTTTCAACAACATCAAATCTTGAAATATCTGGTAAATTTGGCAAAATTCATTTTACAAGTCAATACAGAAAATTATTCCCTAGTGGTCGCCAATTTTCAGTTCGTTTTTTCGCTGGAAAATTTATTTGGCATAATACACTTGAAACTCAATTTTTTGATTTTAATCTTAACCGTTCGCCTGATTATCTATTTCGATACGATTATTTAGGCAGATCTGATGAAACTGGTATTTGGAGTCAACAATTTGTACCTGCAGAAGGTGGATTTAAATCGTTTTTTGATGAGTCCTCATCGAATAATTATATGCTATCGATTAATGCCTCAATAGGAATCTGGAAATGGATAGAGCTTTATGGCGATATAGGAACTCTAAAAAATCAAGGAAGAAATTCGGTAAGTTATTTTGATTCAGGAATTAAATTAAATCTTGTCCAAGATTATTTTGAACTGTTTTTCCCTCTATATTCCTCAAATGGTTTTGAACCATCACAGGACTTTTACTCCACCAAAATTAGATTTCTTTTTTATCCTAGGTTAAGCACGTTAAGTAGTCTTTTCACTCGAAAATGGTTTTAATAATTTAAACTTAAATACTTTTAATTTAACTGTAAGGTGATTTAAGGCCACCTTTTTTGTATTTTGCAATAGCTTATGAATATTGAAAATAAAGGAGAGGAACATAAGATTTCATATGATGATTTTAAAGGCCAAGTTATTAGTGATTATAAGATTGCTGTAACAAGTAGAGAGTGTAGTGTTCTTGGAAGAAGAGAGGTTTTTTCTGGAAAAGGAAAATTTGGAATTTTTGGAGATGGGAAGGAATTACCTCAATTAGCCTTAAACCATTTTTTTAAAAAAGGTGATTATAGAGCAGGATATTATAGAGATCAGACACTCCTTATGGCACAAGGGCTCCTAAGTGTTTCAAATATTTTTGCATCCTTGTATGCTGACTTAGATATTAAAAGAGAACCTATGTCTGGTGGAAGACAAATGGGCGGTCACTTCATGACAGCTAATAAAAATGAAAATAATGAATGGTTAAATTTATTAAAAACCAAAAATCATAGTGGCGATATTTCTCCCACAGGATCACAAATGCCAAGATTATTGGGTCTTGCGCAAGCATCAAAAATTTATAGAAATCTTAATATAAAAAACAGTGAAAATTTTTCTGACAACGGAAACGAAATTGCATGGGGAACAATTGGTAATGCTAGTACCAGTGAGGGTATGTTTTTTGAAGCTATAAATGCTGCAGGTGTTCTTCAGGTTCCGATGGTAATAAGTGTTTGGGATGATGGTTACGGGATCTCAGTTTCAAATAAAGACCAAACAACAAAACAAAGCATCTCTGAGGCTCTAAAAGGTTTTCAAAAGACTGATAGTGAAGATGGTTTTGAAATATTGTCAGTAAATGGATGGGATTATTTAAGCTTAATTGAGACGTACGATTTCGCTTCAAAAATTGCAAGGTCTGAACATGTTCCGGTTTTAATTCATGTCAAAGAGTTAACTCAGCCATTAGGACACTCATCCTCTGGATCACATGAAAGATATAAATCTAAATCACGCCTTGAATGGGAAAAAGAGTATGACTGTAACTTTAAAATGAGAGAATGGATAATAAATGAAGGTTTAGCCACTGAATTAGAATTAGAGGACATAGAAAAGCAAATTGTAAGTGATGTTCGAAAGATAAGGCGTGAAGCGTGGAATAACTATCAATCTCCTATTATTAGAGAAAAAGAAAACTTGATAAAATTTGAATCAACTCTTAAAAAGATCACCCATAATGACCCTCAAATACATTTAATTTTTTCTCATTTAGAAAAAGTAGAAGAAATTGGATATAAGGATCTCATTTCTGCAGGTAGAAAAATTAATCTACTTCTTGCGAGGTATGATTACAGTGGTTTTGAAAATTATATAAAATGGTTTAAGGATTTATATGCATTTGTGTCAAATAAAATTTCGTCTAATTTATATAGTCTCTCTGCAAAAGATTTGGAAAAGATTAACAATATTCAACCAACTTTTAAAAAAGAGTCAATAATGGTTGATGGTAGAATAATTATAAGAGATAATTTTGATGCGCTATTTAAAAAATATGACAATCTTATAATTTTCGGAGAGGATGTTGGCAAAATTGGCGATGTTAATCAGGGCATGGAGGGTATGCAGAAAAAATATGGCAAATTCAGAGTTTCAGATACAGGAATTAGAGAGGCAACAATTATTGGTCAAGGAATAGGACTGGCTTACCGTGGACTTCGTCCTATAGCAGAGATACAATATTTAGATTATATTCTTTATTGTTTACAAATCTTAAGTGATGATTTAGCTACAATGAGCTATAGAACTGTAGGACAGCAATTTGCGCCTCTAATAATTAGAACAAGAGGTCATCGTTTAGAAGGGATTTGGCATTCAGGATCTCAAATGGGTGGACTAATTAATTTACTTAAAGGTATTTATATTTTGACTCCTCGTAATATGACTCAAGCTGCTGGTTTTTATAATATGCTAATGAAAATAGAACAACCTGCTTTAGTCATTGAATCTCTAAATGGATATCGAGTTAAAGAGAAAATGCCATTAAACCTAGGAGAATTTACGGTTCCAATAGGAAAGATAGAAACTATTTTAGATGGAAAAGATATTACCGTAATATCTTACGGCTCTACTTTAAGAATTGTTGAGAATACAGCTAAACGATTACTACAGGAAGGAATATCGATTGAAGTAATTGATTTGCAATGCTTGATACCGTTTGATATTAAAAATGAAATTAAGGAAAGTATAAGAAAAACAAATCGTTTATTAATTATCGATGAAGATGTGCCGGGGGGAGCTTCAGCTTACATACTTCATGAATTAGTTAATAAACAAAATATATTTAATTTACTTGACTCCGCTCCCAAATTATTGACAGCAAAGGCACATAGACCTGCCTACGGAGGTGATGGTGATTATTTTTCAAAACCTTCAGAGGATGATATTTTTGATGCAGCCTACGAAATTATGAACGAATGTGATCCTAATAAATACCCTCTCATCTCTTATAAATAAATATTAGTTTTTAATAGAAAAAAGTTTTAATACCAATTCTTCAAGAATTGTATCATTTCTTTTATTGTAGCCCTCAATACCCTTTGATTTTAAATCAGCTTTCATAATATATTCAAGTGCTTGAGAAATTTGTTTTACAGAGAATCTTTCAGAAGCTTTTTTATATTCTCCAAGAAAATATGGGTTTATACCAACTTTACCTAAGTCGTTTCCAAGGGTTTTCAAAAGAATTAATTTATGAAAATAAGTATGTAATCCCCCCAGAATAAGCATAATTGGGTTTTCCTTCGAATTACTACTCAAGAACTTGGCAATTTGAAATGCCTTTGAAAAATATCCTAACCCAATCGCACTCTGTAATTCGAAAGTATTAAAATCTTTACTAATCCCTACATACTTTTCAATATGTTCTTGATTTATTGTTTCTCCCTCAGAAACTATAATTTTTAATTTTTTTAATTCAGAATCTAGACGACTTAAGTTATTTCCAATATTCGATACAAGTAACTCAATTGCAATAGGAGAAATTTCTATTTTAATATTATAAGCACGATCTCGTATCCAATTTAGCAACTGATTATCATTTATATTTCTAAAATTTCCAAACTCCCCATAAATTTTGACATTCTTGTATAGCTTTTTCCTTTTATCAAATTCTTTGTTTTTGTAACAAAAAACTATTATCGAATGCTTCGAAGGCAGGGATACGTATTTTGACAAATAATCATATTCTGAAGTACGCATATTTTGAGCTTCTTTTACAATTATGAGATTATATTTTGACAACATTGGAAAACGCCTCGCAGATTCAATGATTTCAGATGCGCTTGTATCTTGACCATAAAATTTTGTGAAATCAAAGTCCTTTGAAGATTCTTGAACAATTTTATTTATAAGAGTAGATGAAATAGAATCTATGAAATAAGTTTCTTTTCCTGATAATAGATAAAAGGGTGAATAGTTCTCCTTTTTAATATTTGAGAGTATTTTGATATAATCTTGCATCTGAAAATTTTATTGCAACTTTATGCTATGGAAAAATTAAACTTCCCAAAATATAATTTACAAATTAAAAGTATAGAAAATAAAGACTATATTTTTGAACCTATAAGAAAAAAATGGCTTTTGTGTACTCCTGAAGAATGGGTTAGGGTCAATTGTATCAATTATATTGTTCACACGAAAAGGTACCCACCTTCTTTAATAGGAGTCGAACATCAGATAGATGTATATGGATTAAAAAAGAGGTTTGATATATTAATTTACAATACTAATATTTCACCGTTTATTTTAATAGAGTGTAAATCACCATCAGTAAGAATTAATCAAAAAACATTTGATCAAATCATTCAATACAACCTTAAACTCAAATGTCCGTATCTTATGATTACAAACGGACTAAATCATTATGTTTGCAATGTTAATCAAAATGAAAAAAAAGTTGAGTTCGTAGATTCTATTCCATTTTATTCAAAAGAAAAATGAAACGAGTTGCAGTTGTTCTTCTAAATTTTAATGGCTTAGAATTATTAAAAAAATTTTTAAAAGTAACCATTTTACATAGTCCAGAAGCAGATATTGTTTTAATTGATAATTGTTCATGTGATAATTCAGTATCCTGGTTTAAATCAAATTATCCAAATTTACTTTGTATTCAGTTAGACAAAAATTATGGCTATGCAGGTGGATATAATAAAGGACTAAAACACGTCAAGAATAAATATTATGCCCTTTTAAATACTGATTTAATTGTTACAAAAAATTGGCTTAATCCACTTATAAGAAAATTAGAGGCTAGGAGTGATATAGCGGTTATTCAACCTCACATCTTGGATTTCAACAAAAAAAAATATTTTGAATATGCTGGAGCTGCTGGCGGTTTTATTGATAAATATGGTTTTCCTTATTGTAGAGGAAGAGTTTTTAGAACAGTTGAGGCTGATAAAGGTCAATATAATTTACCTAAAGAAATTTTTTGGGCTAGTGGCGCTTGTTTTGTAATAAAAAGTAAAATTTTTTGGAAGCTGAATGGATTTGATACCGATTTTTTTGCGCATCAAGAGGAAATCGACCTTTGTTGGAGAATTTTTAATCAGAATTACAAAATATGTGCACTAAGTGAATCTAAAGTTTTTCATATAGGCGGTGCTACTCTACCAAAATCTCCTAACAAAACATATTTAAACCACAGAAATTCACTTTTCATGTTGATTAAAAATCTTCCCAATAAAAATAAATTTAATATTTTACTTACACGGTTATTTATAGACTTCATTATTGCTATTTATTATCTATTTTCATTAAAACTATTGAATATAGTCTCGATATTTCGTGCGCATATAGCATTTTATGCTTGTTTTAGAAGATTTGCTGCTAAAGAGGTTAAAGTGAATAAAAAATCAGATTATTTTAAATATAAGAGCATTTTGTATGCATATTTTGTGAGAGGACATAGATATTTCAGAGATTTAAAGCACAAAAATTAAATAAATTCGTTTAATTTGTAAAAATTAAAATATTTAAACAAATTTATTATGAAAAGAGCTATAACTTTAGTGATGTCTGGGCTTTTACTTGCATCGTGTGTATCGCAAAAAAAATTCACAGAATTAGAAGAATTACAACAAAATACAAAAGATCTATTGGATTCTACTACAGTAAAATTAAATGCTACAAGCGAAGAAAAAGAGGCTGCATTGGCACAACTTGCTACTCTTAGCGAGCAAAATAAGTTTTTAAAAGAAAATAACCAAGATTTAATTGATAATATTGGAAATCTTACAACTCTTTCTACAAAAGGTGCAGAAAATCTTGAGATGTCTCTAGAAAGTATGAAAGAGAAAGATGTCAGAATCCAAAGAATGCAAGACGCTGTTACAAAAAAAGATTCCGTTACCTTAGCACTAGTTACAAGTCTTAAGGGTGTACTTGGTAATCTTAGTGACGATGATATCGAGATAAATGTCGAAAAAGGTGTTGTCTATGTTTCAATTTCAGATAAACTGTTATTTAGAAGTGGTAGTTATACTGTAACTTCTAGAGCAAAAGAAGTTTTAGGAAAGGTTGCTAAGGTTGTAAACGAAAAACCTGATATAGAATTTATGGTTGAAGGACACACTGATAACGTTCCTATTAAGATTGATGGAATTCAAGACAACTGGGAGCTTTCAGTTAAGCGTGCCACAGCCGTAGTAAGAATCTTAGAAAAAGATTTTGGAGTTGCACCATCTAGAATGACTGCTGCTGGTCGTAGTTATTACTTACCGATTGCAGATAACGATACTGCATCTAATCGTGCAAAAAACAGAAGAACTAGAATTGTAGTCCTACCAAAATTAGATCAATTTTATGATCTTATAGACCAGGGCATGCAGTCTGCACAGTAGTTAAGTTTACTTCATAAAAATTTGAAAGAGCTACTCTTATGAAGTAGCTCTTTTTATTTTTTAAAATAAATTTTAATTAGGAAATTCTAATCTCATTATCCTCTAAACGTTCATGAAAATAGAGAATAACATAAGTGCTTTAAAAAAAAGCATCCCTGAATATGTTGATATTGTTGCTGTATCAAAAACTAAACCCATTAAAGACTTGAAAAAAGCTTATCACGCCGGGCAGAGAATATTTGGCGAAAATAAAGTTCAAGAAATGGTATTGAAATTTGATAAATTACCAAAAGATATAGAGTGGCACATGATTGGACATGTACAAACAAATAAAGTAAAATATATGGCTTCTTTTGTTAATACTATCCACTCAGTCGATAGCCATAAACTATTAAAGGAAATTCAAAAACAGGCGTTTAAAAACAATCGAAAAATAAAATGTCTTATACAGGTTAGAATTGCTAATGAAGATACCAAATTTGGTATAGAGCCTTCAGAGTTAAATGATTTTTTAAACTTTTCCAAAATACTACCAAATATTAAAATCACAGGACTAATGGGAATGGCGAGCTTTACGGACAACAAAAATCAGATTAGAAATGAATTTAGAATACTTTCAAAACTTTATAATGATTTTAATGATCTTAAAGTATTATCAATGGGTATGAGTGGCGACTATCAGATAGGAATTGAGGAGGGCTCAACAATGATAAGGATTGGAAGTAAAATTTTTGGAGAGAGAAGTTTTTAGAATGTATGCCATTATAGATATTGAAACAACTGGCGGTGATTATGATGAGGAAGGAATTACAGAAATTGCAATATATCAATATGATGGTTGTAAAATTACAGACCAATTTTGTAGTTTGGTAAATCCTAAAAAACAGATTCAACCATTTGTAAAAAAGCTTACTGGAATAAATGAAAAGATGCTCAAAAACGCACCTGCCTTTTTTGAAGTTGCCAAACGAATTATTGAAATCACAAACAATTGTATAATAATTGCCCACAATGCCGCTTTTGACTATAGAGTATTAAAGACAGAATTTAAAAGACTTGGTTACGCCTATGAAAGGAAAACAATTTGTACAATAACTTTATCAAAGAAACTACTACCTGATCAAAAAGTATTTAGTTTAGGTAAACTAGCTAGTAATCTTGGCATCCCTTTTTCAGACAGACATAGAGCCTTTGGAGATGCCCAAGTAACCCTAAAGCTCTTCGAATTGCTCGTTGAAAAAGACATAGGTAAAAATATAATTAGAGAACACACAAAGGTTTTAAAGAATAATAAAACTCCAAAAAGATATTTAAAAATTATTGACAAATTACCCTCTAAAATGGGGATATATTATATTCTTGATGCAGATAATGAAATTATATATATCGGGAAAAGTAAAAATATAAAACAATCTGTAATTCGAGATCTAACCTCATCAAATAAAAAATCATTAATTATTCAAAATAAAATATCAAAAGTCTCGTTTTCTATAACTGGCGGAGAACTAACTACGCATCTGAAGCAGCAAAATGAAATAAAAATTAATCGTCCTGCATTAAATAGTTCTGCTAAATACAGAATTTATCCTATTGGAATTAGAATTGACAACACAAAAACTTACCATAATATAATTCTAGAGCAAGTCAAAAATAATTTCAAATATATAGCCGTCTATAAAAATAAAAATTTAGCAAAAAAGGCGATTTTAATTTTGGCATCGGAATTTGGAATACAACTGAAGCATTCTAATTTCAGTACATTGAAAAATAAAAATTCAAATATTATAACTCCCAATTTCAACAAGATAATTCAGGAAAATGAAAGTTCTAAACAGCATAATAAAAAAATAATGGAATTATGTGAATCATTATCATATCCTTTTTCCGATTTCCTTTTAACTGAAAATGGCAGAAAGTACGGAGAATTCACTTTTATTTTAGTAAAAAATTATCAATTTAAAGGTTACGGATATTTTGAATTAAACCATCAAATCAAATCAATGTCACAGATAGTTTCACGTCTTGTTTCAATGGAAGAAAATAATGATGCCAAAAAATTAATTTGTAGTTTCTTAATAAGAAAGAAATATTTAAAGTTGATAAATTTATAAGTATTCACAAAATATCATAGATTAGAAGTAGAAGTTTCTTTAACTTATAATTATGAAAAGATTGCAACATTCTCTTCACACAATAATATATGAAGCTGATACACCTGCAGGAAGACTTTTTGATGTTTTACTATTGATTACTATATTATTAAGTGTTTTTTTTGTTTCACTAGAGAGTATTGAATCAATAAGTGATGTTTATAGTGAATACTTAAATACAGCTGAATGGATTGTTACAATTTTGTTTACGATTGAATATTTACTGCGGATAATCTGTGTCCGTAGACCCTTTAGTTATATTTTCAGTTTTTATGGGATGATTGACTTTGTTTCAATTGTGCCAAAATACCTCTCTTTGATTATAATTGGCACAAACAGTTTAGTAGCTTTAAAAGCACTTCGTCTATTAAGAGTATTTAGAATACTTAAACTTGCTCCATATGTAGGCGAGTCTAATGCTTTATTAAAAGCTTTAAGAGCAAGTGGAAGGAAAATATTTGTATTTCTTTTTAGTGTAGTCATTTTGTGCGTTATTTTTGGCAGTTTTATGTATCTTGTTGAAAGTGAAAAAAGTGGCTTTACTAGCATACCAAGTAGTATTTACTGGTGTATAGTAACTTTAACAACTGTTGGTTACGGAGATATTGCACCCATAACTCCATTTGGGCAATTTTTAGCGTCAATTATAATGGTTTTAGGTTATGGTATAATTGCTGTTCCAACTGGAATTGTTACAGCTGAAATGACAAAAAGCAAAAATATAGATTTAAATACCCAGTCTTGCCCATATTGTATGAATTCTGATCATAAAGAGGATGCAATTTATTGCCATGAGTGTGGTAAAATACTTAATGATGAAAAATAATACTTTAATTTATGTTGCTGGACCAACAAGTGTTGGTAAAACTAAATTTAGTATTGAACTTGCAAAAAAATTTAAAACAGAAATACTTTCATGTGACTCGAGACAATTTTACAATGAAATACCCATTGGCACCGGCGTGCCAAGTAAAGAAGAATTATCAGAGATTAGGCACCATTTCATTCAGCACAAATCTATTAAAGATACTTATACTGTAGGAGACTTTGAAAAAGAAATTATTTATAGAATGGATAAGCTTTTTAAAAATTATAAAACACTTATAATGGTTGGAGGATCAGGCATGTATGCAGATGCAGTTATGTTTGGATTAGATAAATTCCCAGAAGTTTCAAAAGAAATTAGAAATCAAATAAACCATTTTTATGAAGCTCATGGTCTAAAATCGTTGCAAAACTTACTTTTTCAAAAGGATCCAAAATATTACAATGTAGTAGATAAAAATAATCCTATTCGACTCATAAGAGCACTAGAAGTTTCTATTAGCTCTGGTCGACCTTATTCATCCTTTTTAGGAAAGTCAACTAAAAAACGTGATTTTATTTCAAAAATGATTATTCTTGAATGTCCAAGGGAAAAACTTTATCGTAAAATTAATAAAAGGGTCGATTTAATGCTTGATAGAGGACTTAAAGAAGAAGCGTTTAAATTAATCAAATATAAAAGCTTAACACCTTTAAAAACTATTGGATATAAGGAACTTTTCAAATTTTTTGAGGGAAAACTTTCTTCAGATACTGCTATCAGTGAAATAAAAAAAAATACTAGAAGATTTGCAAAAAAGCAAATTACATGGTTCAAAAAATACGATAATGCACTTAAGTTTTCATCTACTAAATCTATTATAGAAGTTTACGATATGTTAAATTTTTCTAAGTAATTTTTTATATTACTTTGAACTCTTTCTAATATATTGTTGGAAGAATACTTTACAAAAGGCTTCCCCATAATACTTTCAAATAGTTCAATATATCTTTTAGTAACAGATAATACAAAGGGATCGCCCATTTTAGGTAATTTTTGCCCAGGAAGTCCTTGAAAGTTATTCCCAATAAGCCATTCTCTTACAAATTCTTTTGAAAGTTGTCTCTGACTCTCACCTTTATTTTGTCTTTCGGAATAACCATCCTCATAAAAATATCGAGATGAATCAGGTGTGTGTATTTCGTCAATTAAAACAATTTCACCTTCTGTAGTTTTACCGAATTCATACTTTGTATCAACAAGTATCAATCCTTGTCTCTTTGCAATAGCTGTTCCACGCTCAAATAGTTTTTCAGTATATTTTTCAAGAGTTTCATAATCAGATATACTTACAATACCACGACTAATTATTTCTTCTCTCGAAATATCTTGATCGTGATAACCTTTATCAGCCTTTGTTGAAGGTGTTATAATAGGTCTATCAAACTTGTCATTTTCTTTCATACCATTAGGAAGTTTGACACCACAGATTTCTCTTTGCCCAGATTTATATACTCTTGCTACGTGGCCTGTTAAATATCCTCTTATCACCATTTCAATTTTAAATGGTTTACAAATTTTACCAACTGAAACGTTTGGATCAGGAGTTGCCAAAAGCCAATTTGGCACAATATCTTCAGTCAAAGAGAGCATATTACTAGCTATCTGGTTTAATATTTGACCCTTGTATGGTATTCCCTTGGGCAAAACTACATCAAATGCGGATATTCTGTCTGTTACAACAATGATTAACAGATTATTTTTTAATTTGTAAACATCACGAACTTTCCCAGTATACTTATTATTTAGTCCATCTATTTTGAAATCTGTATTTACTAATACATTAGACATTTTTAGTTGTTGTGTTCAATTGTTTTGTATGCCTCAATTATTTTTTTGACCAATAAATGTCTTATCACATCTTTATCGTCAAGCCTTATGATTCCTATACCATTTGAATTTTTAAGAATTAAAAGGGCTTCTTTTAGTCCTGACACCATGGTTCTTGGAAGGTCAATTTGCTCTGGATCGCCAGTAATCATAAATTTAGAATTTTTACCCATTCTAGTTAAAAACATTTTCATTTGTGAATGTGTTGAGTTTTGTGCTTCGTCAAGAATTACAAAAGCATTATCTAGGGTTCTTCCTCTCATGAATGCTAATGGAGCTATTTGAATAGTCCCTTTTACTAAATAATTTTGCAATGTTTCATTAGGTATCATATCTCTTAATGCATCATATAATGGCTGCATGTAAGGATCAAGTTTTTCATTCAAGTCACCAGGAAGAAAACCTAAATTTTCTCCTGCTTCAACAGCAGGTCGAGTTAAAATTATTCTTTTGACTTGTTTTTCCTTTAAAGCTCTTACCGCTAAAGCAACTCCTGTGTAAGTTTTTCCAGTTCCAGCAGGACCAATTGCAAAAACCATATCGTTTTCGTTCATTGATTCTACTAGTCTTTTTTGATTAAATGTCTTGGCTTTAATGATTTTTCCCCCTACTCCGTGTAAAATATTAGCTTCGGTACCACCATTCAAAATTATTTTTTCTTTTTTGTCAGCAAAAATAATTCTTTCAATTATCTCATCATTTAACACGTTATACTTACCATAATGAGAAATAAGCATATCTGTTTTAATCGAAAATTCTTGTAGAATATTTTCCTCGCCGTATGCTTTAATCGTATTACCTCTGGCAACTATCTTGATCTTAGGGAAATATTTACCTATTTTATCAATATTTGAGTTCTGATTACCAAAAAATTCTTGAACACTTACTCCAGATAAATCAATTTTAATTTCATTCAAAGGCTACAAATTTAAAATGGTTTATTTTTATTTTTAGTTAATTTGTATTCTATAAAATTAGATAATTTTAACATAATTAATAATTATAACCTCACTTTATGCCAATTGTAACATTAACTACAGATTTTGGACATAAAGATTTCTCCGTTTCGGTTATAAAAGGTGCCTTGATTCAACAGATTTCTAATGTAACAATCATAGACATATCCCACGAAATCAGTCCTTATAATCCCTCCGAAACTGCATATATTCTAAAAAATGCATTTCGCTCATTTCCAAATGGAAGCATTCACATTATTGGTGTAGAATCCGAATGGACGCCCGAAAATTCTCATATAGTTATGGAATTCGAAGAACATTATTTTATATCGTCTGATAATGGTGTTTTATCTTTGATAAAAGAAGACCTTAATGCAAGTAAAATTGTCGAAATAAACATCCATAAAAAGGTAATCTCTACATTTCCTGTGTTAGATGTTTTTATAAATGTTGCAGCTCACATTTCTAGAAAAGGAAAACTTGAGGTGATTGGTAAATCAATTACAGATATCAAAGAATTAACAAATATTAAACCAGTAATTAATAAAGATAAGAACCAAATTTTAGGTAGTGTTATTTATATTGATAATTATGGCAACTTAGTGACTAGTATAAAAGAATCTCTTTTTTATGAAGTTGGTAAATCCAGAAGTTTTACAATTTTTGCAAGAAGTATAAAATTTAAAAATATATATAAAAGTTACAGTCAGGCAATTGATTTCAACTTGCCAAAAGGGAAAAGGGAAGAAGATGGAAAAAAAATCGCATTATTTAACACTGCTGGTCATCTTGAATTAGCTGTTTATAAAAGTAATCCATTAACTGTAGGTGGCGCTGGATCACTTTTTGGATTGGGTTATCGTGATCCTGTAACCGTTCAATTTGATTAATATGTGGAGCATAGCAAAGAAAGAATTTAATTTTTATTTTAAAAGCTTAACGGGCTATTTGGTTATGGGGTCTTACCTAACAATTAATACACTAATTTTATGGTTCTTTGATACACCCTACAATTTTTTAAATTATGAAATTGTAGATATGAATTTGTTTTTTGAAATAAGTCCTTGGCTTTTAATAGTTCTAATTTGTTCGTTATCAATAGGAAGTTTTTCTGAGGAAATATCGAGTGGAACCATGGAGTTATTAATCACAAAACCCTTAAATGCAAATGAAATATTTGGCGGAAAGTTTTTGGGGATAACTTTTATTTTTTCTGTATGCGTTTTTATGACTATTTTGAATGTAGTTGCTCTAAACTCATTATTGACGTTCGAATCAGAACTAAATTGGTCTTCAATATTTACTTCCTACTTAGGATTGTTTCTAATTGGACTTGTGTTTATAAGTATTAGCTTATTTAGCTCACTTTTGTTTAAAAATCAAGTCGTATCATTTTTAACAGCTTTTATTTTTTGCTTTTTTCAATTTTTCGTTTGGGATTTCTTAGCTAAACTTGTTTATAATCCTTGGACTTATAAGATTATTTCAAATATTGGTATGAAAACTCACTATATAGGTTTAAATCTTGGCATTATTAAACTTGATGATGTTGTCTATCTAATTGGTTTAGTATTAATTTTCAGTATGCTGAGTATTAATCAAATAAAAAATGAACAGTGCAAATGAAATTGAGTTATAAACTGTTATTAACGACATTATTTATTGTAGCATTAATGTGTTCAAGTAATATATTTTTTATTCAAATTGATTTTACTAATGACAAAAGATATAGTTTATCAAAAAGTTCTCTAAACGAAATAAATAAAATTGACGAACCATTAATAATAGACATTTTTCTAGCAGGGAAATTACCTAAAACTTATTTGCCATTTCGAAATGAGCTAGATGTCATATTAAATAGATTAAAGTATTATAATAATAAAATTCTAATTCAATATAGTGACCCATTAGAATATGGTGATTCAGATTCGATAATTGAAGAAATGAATAAATTTGGATTAACCCCAGAAATTGTGGTTCAAAATAAAAATGGAAATCGTGAAGAAAATTTAATTTTCCCATGGGCCATTTTCAATTATAAAGGAAAATCTGAAAAGATAGGACTGCTAAAAAAACAACTTGGAAATACCCAGAACGAAAATATTATTCATTCTATACAGCTCCTTGAGAATAATATCATGGATGGAATATATAAAGTTAATATAAGAAAAAAGAAAAATATTGCTGTTCTAAATTCACACGGAACTTCAAAAAGAAACAAAATAGCAGACTTACTAAAAAACTTAGACCCATATTATAATTTATCAGCATTTGATTTAAAAAAATCGAATGCCTCACCTTTAGACAGGCTAAATGATTTAATGATGTTTGATCTGCTTGTAATTTCAAATGCTTCTAAAAAATTTTCGACAAGTGATAAATATATTTTGGATCAATATAGTCTTCAAGGCGGAAAAATAATGTGGATGATTAATGGAGTAGCAATAAATCGAGATAGTCTATTCAATAAATCTGGGAAAAGTTATGCTTTACCTCAAGAACTAAATCTTGAAGATTATTTTTTTCATAAGGGAGTTAAAATAGAAAAAACATTAATTCAAGATCTATATTGTGCCCCTATAGTACTCGCTAGCGGTTACGAAAATAATACTCAATACATTCCATATCCATGGGTGTACTATCCAATTATAAAACCTAAAGACTCTATAATTGGAAAAGATACGGGGCCAATTCTTTGTCAATTTGCTAGTCCAATTAAAACTATTGAAAATAAGCTTTCTAAATTTTTACTTTTGAAAAGTTCAGATTTTATAAAAATATCAACCTTTCCTGCAGTGATAAATTTAGAACAAGCTACTAACAAAATAAAACCCTCAACTTTTCTTCAAAAATCAAAAGCAATTAGTTATTTAATCCAAGGAGAAGAATATTCACTTTTTCAAAATCGGATTAAACCATTCAAATTCAATGGTAATATAGAAAAAGGGATTTTTGAAATGGTGATTATAGGTGATGGAAATATTGCTGAAAATCAAATTGATAGAGGGATTCCGCTTACATTAGGGTATGACAAATGGACTAACAATTTCTATTCTAATAAATCATGGATAATAAATGTTATTCATTTTCTAACTGGCAATAAAGATTATCTTAGTACGAAAGCTAAAAAATGGAATTTTGCTTTTTTTGATATTAAAAAAGTAAAAACGATTGGCTTATATTGGAAGTTGCTCATAATTTTTTTACCATTTTTAATAGGAATATCTACTCTATTAATTAGCAACAGCTTTAGAAATAAACATCTAAAAATATAACTGTTGATAAGTTTCTTTTAAGATTAGAAGCTTTTCAAATATATTTGAATGTTTTATTATTTTACATAAACACCACTTTTATCCATAATTTGGGCAATACATAATTTATATATAGCGATGAAATTTATTACCTCAAGTGGTTTACTTCTTAAAGAGCTTCAAATGATAGGGGGTATAATAAATAGTACAACTACCCTACCTATTTTAGAAAACTTTATGTTTGATATAAATAATGATAAATTAACATTGACAGCGTCTGATCTTGAGACAACTTTTTCCACACAATTAAAAATTGAATCTGAAGATAATGAAAGAATTGCACTGCCTGCTAAATTATTATTAGATACATTAAAAACATTTCCAGACCAACCACTTACTTTTTTAAAAACTGAAAAAAATACTGTTGAAATAAATGCTAATAGTGGTAAATATTCTTTGGCATATATCGATGGAAGTGAATTCCCTTTAGCAGCTCAAATCACAGATTCGAAAACAACACTTATACCAAGTAAAATTCTGCACAAAGCAGTTAACTCGACACTTTTCGCAACTGGTAATGACGACTTAAGACCGGTCATGAGTGGTGTGTTTTTTCAATTTGATTCAGAATCATTAAAATTTATTGCAACCGATGCACATAAACTTGTAAAATACACTAGGCATGATCTGAAAACTGATCAGACTTCTGAATTTATAATGCCTAAAAAGCCACTCCAGCTTTTAAAGGGAATTCTTCAGGGTATTGATAATGACATAACTATTGAATATAATGATACTAATGCCCAATTTAGATTTGGTAATTCTGTCTTGACATCTAGACTTATTGACGGAAAATATCCAAACTATGAAGCTGTAATTCCCAAGGAAAACCCAAATGAAATGGTTGTAAATCGAATTCAGTTCCTAGACTCCGTTAGAAGGGTTAGTATTTTTTCAAATAAAACAACATATCAAATTAGTCTCAATATTGCCGGAGCCCAAATTATAGTATCTGCAGAGGATGTTGACTATAGTAATAGTGCTGAAGAGCGCTTAAATTGTGACTATCAAGGGGATGATATAAAAATCGGATTTAATTCAAGATTTTTAATTGAAATGTTAAATGGTCTTAGTTGTGAAGATATCAAGTTGTCAATGTCTCTACCTAACAGGGCTGGCTTAATAGCTCCTTTAGATAGCTTTGATAATGGCGAAGAAGTTACAATGTTAGTAATGCCGGTTATGCTCAATTCCTGATTCCAATATTTTGGTATTTAATAGTATATTTTCTATTTGAAGAATAACCGGGGTCACCTTTTTTTGGTGATTTTATCATGTTGTTGATTTAACTAACTCAGATAAACGTTTGTATGTGCCGTTTTCTAATTTTTCACGTATCCCCGCAAATGCATTTAAGGTAACTTCAACATCTTCAAGAGAATGAGTCGCAGTTGGAATTAAACGTAATAAGATTAATCCTTTGGGTATTACAGGATATACGACTATTGAACAAAATATACCGTAATTTTCTCTCAGGTCTTGTACAAGTGCCATTGCTTCAGGGATACTACCCTTTAAATAAACTGGAGTTACACAACTTTGAGTTGTTCCAATATCAAATCCTCTTTTAATAAGCCCATTCTGTAATGCATTGACATTTTCCCACAGTTTTTCTTTTAGTTCAGGTCTAGAACGTAATAAATCAAGTCTTTTAAGTGCACCTTTAACGAGTTGCATTTGTAAAGATTTTGCAAACATTTGAGAACGCATATTATATTTTAAATAATCAATTATTCCTTTATCAGCTGCTAAAAATGCTCCAGTTGATGCCATAGATTTTGCAAAGGTTGCAAAATAAACATCTATTTCATCTTGTACACCTTGTTCGTTACCAGCACCTTTTCCATTTTCACCTAAAGTGCCAAAACCATGAGCATCGTCTACTAAAAATCTAAATTTATATTTTGATTTTAAATTTGCTATTTCTTTGAGTTTACCTTGTTCACCTCGCATTCCAAAAACTCCCTCTGAAATAACTAGAATACCTCCACCTGTTTGTTCAGCAACTTTTGTAGCTCTTTGCAAATTTTTTTCTAAACTTTCAACATCATTATGCATATAAGTGAACCGTTTTCCAATATGTAGCCTAACACCATCAACAATACATGCGTGTGCGTCTGCATCGTACACAATAACGTCATCTTTACCAACTAAGGTATCAACTGTGGAAAGGATTCCCTGATATCCAAAATTCAAAAGATAAGCAGATTCTTTATCTACAAACTCAGCTAACTCTCTTTCGAGTTGTTCGTGAAGTTCCGTGTGCCCCGACATCATTCTAGCTCCCATTGGATAGGCTGAACCAAATTCAGCTGCCGCATCGGCGTCTGCTTTTCTAATCTCAGGTAAGTTTGCTAATCCAAGATAGTCATTTACACTCCAAGTGATAACCTCTTTTCCTTTAAATTTCATTCTATTTGAGATTGGCCCTTCTAGTTTTGGAAAAACAAAATACCCCTCAGCTTGTGAAGCCCACTTTCCCAAGGGACCTTTATTTTCATGAATTCTATCAAATAAATCTTTCATTTTTTTTCATTTAGCTCATTTACATATTCTATCTGTTGATGTGATCCATGATCAGAATCAAAAAAACCTTGTTTTTCCATCCAATCCTCACTATAAATTTTACTCATATATCTGGAACCATGATCAGGAAACATTATTACTACCTTACTATCATGATTAAAATATTCTTCATTTACTAACTGAATTGTTGCCTGCATTGCTGCGCCAGATGTGTACCCTACAAACATACCCTCATTCCTTGTAACACTTCTTGCCGTATGTGCACTATCTTGATCTGTTACTTTTACAAAACGATCAATGTAATTAAAATAAGTTGTTTCTGGAATTAAATTTTTACCTAATCCTTCTATTCTATATGGATAAATTTCGTCTGGATCTAATTCGTTTGTTTCATGATATTTTTTTAGTACAGATCCGTATGCGTCAACACCAATAATTTTAATGTTTGGTTTTTTTTCTTTTAGAAATTTAGCTACTCCTGAGATGGTGCCTCCAGTTCCACTAGATGCAACCAAATGTGTGATTTTACCTTTAGTTTGTTCCCAAATTTCAGGACCAGTTGAATTATAATGAGCATCAACATTAAGTTGATTGAAGTATTGATTTATATAGAGTGAATCTTTTATTTCGCTATTTAAGCGTTTAGCAACTTCATAATACGAACGGGGATCGTCCGCTGGAACATTAGCAGGACAAACGTGAACTTCAGCACCCATTGCACTAAGCATATTAATTTTATCTTGCGATGATTTTGAACTCACTGCTAATACACAGTTATAACCTTTAATAATAGAAACCATAGCAAGGCTAAAACCAGTGTTTCCAGATGTAGTCTCAATAATGGTTGAACCCTTTTTTAATATACCAGTACGCTCAGCTTCTTTTACAATATAATAAGCAATTCTATCTTTATTTGAGTGGCCTGGGTTAAAAGCCTCAAACTTAGCGAAGTATTCACCTGGGTAACCTTCAACTGTCCGGTTAAGCTTAATAAGAGGTGTGTCTCCTATCAATTTTAAAATATTTCGATAGGCATTCACAGGTTGATTCATAATTAAGTCTTATACAAAACTGTGCAAATTTAATGAAAAAATATTATTCTACCTTCCCTTCTAGTTGTAACACAAAAGCATACTCATTTGCAATTTCTTTCAGTGAATTAAATCTACCGGAAGGTCCACTATGGCCAGCTTCCATGTTTGTTACTAAAAACAGCACATTTGAATCCGTTTTATGAGCCCTTAATTTTGCTACCCATTTTGTTGGCTCCCAATACTGAACTTGAGAATCATGGTATCCTGAAGTAACCATTATATTTGGATAATCTTGCTTTTTTACGTTGTCATAAGGTGAATAAGACATTATATAATCGTAATATTTTTTATTATTTGGATTACCCCATTCATCATATTCCCCTGTTGTAAGTGGAATACTTTCGTCAAGCATTGTCGTAATAACATCTACAAATGGCACAGATGCTATTACACTATTATATAAAAAGGGTGCTTCATTTAATATTGCTCCCATTAATAATCCGCCAGCTGATCCCCCCATTGCGTGGATGTGATCAGCACTAGAAATTCCATTTTTAATTAAAAATTTAGTAGAGTCAATAAAATCATCAAATGTATTTTTTTTATTCAATAACTTACCATCTTCATACCAAGAACGCCCAAGATATTGTCCACCACGAACATGTGCAATAGCATATATAAAACCTCGGTCAAGAAGACTCAAACGATTTGAGGAGAAATAAGGGTCAATTGTATAACCGTATGATCCATAAGCATATAAAAGTAATGGCGTGTTTAAATCTAATTTTGTATCCTTATGATATACTAAAGAAATAGCGATTTTCTCCCCATCTCTACTATCTGCCCAAAGTCTTTTTTCAATATAGTTATTAGACTTAAATTTTGAATTGGGAACTGTTCTTTGCTTTAATAATTTTTTTGTTTTTGAATTCATATCGTATTCAAAAATAGTTGTTGGCGTGGTCAATGATGTATAACCAAATCGAAAACTTGAAGTTTCAAAGTTTGGATTAAAACTTCCTGATAGTGAATAAGTTTTACCTGATATTGGTATGAAATAATCTTCTGTTTCATCCCATCGTTTTACTTTTAGTTTTGTAAGACCATTCTTGCGTTCTGTTACAACCCAATGATCATTGAAAATCTCAAAATCTTCTAATAAAACATGATCACGGTGTTCTAAGATATCAATCCAATTTTCACTTGAAGGATTATTAATTGAGGTTTTGGAAATCTTGAAGTTGTATGCACCATCTTTATTATTCATTATGTAAAATTTCTCTTTAAAATGAGAAACGGAATATTTAAGATTTCTTGTTCTTTTTTGAATTAATTTGAAATCAGATAATGGTTGAGATGATTTAATAAATTGGTATTCTGAAGTTAATGTACTGTAAGAAGCTATGAAAATATATTCTTTTGATTTCGACTCGTTTACATACACTGAAAATGTCTCATCTTCTTCGTGAAAAATGAGTGTATCCAAATCATTAGGCTTTGAAATGTCATGTAGAAATACTTTTTCTGAACGTAATGTTTGTTCGTTTTTTTTTACGTAGAAAAAATTTTTATTATTTGATGACCAAGCAGTTGAACCAGTGGTGTTTTTAATTTTGGTATCTAACACCTTGTTTGTTAATAAGTCTTTTACATAAAGAGTATACTTACGTCTTGATTCAGTATCAATCCCATATATAACTTTTGTATTGTCTGGACTTACATTAATCCCTACTAACTGAAAATAATCTTGGTTCTCAGCCAACTTATTACAATCAAATAATACTTCTTCACTTGCAGTTAAAGAATCTTTTTTCCGAGTGTAAATAGGGTACTGTTTTCCTTTTTCATAACGTGTTACATACCAGAAACCATTTAAGAAATAAGGTACTGACTCATCTTCTTCTTTTATTCTTTTCTTCATTTCTAAAAATAAATCTTCTTTAAGAGATTTTGAGCTCTCTGTCATTCTTTGGTAATAATCATTCTCTCTTTCCAAATAATCAACTACTTCAGGATTTTCTTTTTCTTTAATCCAGTAATAATTATCAATCCTAATATCACCGTGTTTTTTTAACTGATATGGAATTTTCTCAGCTTTTGGAGCTTTAAGTGTTACATCGAATTTCATCACAATTTTCTTTTTGCAGCATACAAATGTACAGATGATGATCATTATTTTTACAATCTTAATCATTATATTCAATTTTGGGTAATGTTTCCAAAAGATATAAGTGTTGACCGTCGGTGTAGTCTCTGTGGGTTACCATTCTTAATTTCCCTTTACCAAGACTTAATATCAATATATTTTTATTTTTTAATTTTTCTACAAATGAAATTTCATCATGTTGGTTCTTTAATGAAAAAATGATAATGTTTGTTTCTACAGGTTTTACCTCTTTTACAAATGAGCATTTTTTTAGTGCACAAGCTATCTCTTTTGCTTTCTTATGATCATTGTTGAGATCTGAACGATGATATTTTAATGCATAACTTCCAGCTGCTGCCAAATATCCTGCTTGTCTCATTCCTCCGCCAAATACCTTTCTAATTCTTAGTGCTTTATTAATATATTTTTTAGATCCTACTAGAACAGAACCCACAGGACATCCTAAGCCCTTGCTTAGACAAAGTGATATTGTATCAAATAATTCACCATATTTTTTTGGATTTTCATTAGTGACTTCTAATGCATTCCAAAGTCTAGCTCCATCTAAATGCAAGCCAAGTTTATTTTTGACGCAAACCTCTTTAATTTTCAGTATTTCATTTAAATCATAAATAGCACCACCTCCTTTATTAGTTGTATTTTCCAAACATACCAAACTTGTTTTAGGACTATGATAAAAATCAGAGGGATTAATTGATTCCGAAATCTGTTCTGCGTTTATTCTTCCCCTATCTCCTGAAATCATTTTACATGAAACACCTGAGTTGAAGCTGACACCACCTCCTTCGTAATTGAATATATGTGAATAATGATCACATATAATTTGCTCTCCTGGTTGGGTATGGACTTTTATGGCTGTTTGATTTGTCATAGTACCAGAAGGAAAAAAAAGTGCTGCTTCTTTTCCAAATAAAGAAGCTACTTCACTCTCAAGTTTATTAACCGAAGGGTCTTCCTTAAAAACGTCATCACCCACGGTAGCGGAAAACATTGCCTCCAGCATTTTAGGAGAGGGTTTTGTTATAGTATCACTTATCAAATTAACAATCATAAATCAAAAATCACATGAATAATTCCCAATAGGTGATCCATCGGGAAGTTTTTGTGAGTCAGGTAATTTAATTGAAGAGGGATCAGTAAAGTATTTATCAATTAGGGAACGATATACCTCAGAAAAACCGTATTCATCTTGTGCCGCAAGCCACCGGTCTAGTTTAATTAGCTGATTAAAGACAGTAGCTTTTACAATTGGGTTAGACTCTGTTTGAAGACCTAGTATTATTATATATTTAAGAATATTATTTTTCACTAAGTCGTTTAATTGCTGAAAATGTTTATTTCTATGTTTAGCTTTAAAATGAGAGTCTATTAAATTATTTAAAGTCTCTTCCAAAGAAAGTTGATTGCTATCAAAACCATATTGTGTGACTAATCGATTTGCACGTTCAGGATTAAGTAACATTTTTATAAAGTTTTCGCTTAAACTGTTAGCAATTCCTAGATAATCAAACGTTATGCCTGTATCTGATAAAAAATTTTCTCTACTACGAGGATTAAAAAAGGAGCGTGGAGGAAGAAGACCATGAAAGTTTTCAGGAAGAGCTAAGCATTCAGGAGATAAAGCTTTTTGGTAAGCCAACAAAGCATTTCTTTGTATTGTTGGGTCAACAACATTCACATTATATTTTTGTGATCCCTTTACTGCATAGTCATAATCAACCCCTCCAATTAATTTGACAACGGCTTCCATTTGGTATCTGTGGAGCAAATAAATTGGAACCATTCGATCTTCCAGTGTACTATAGGTTTCTCCATCTCTCAGATGATTTATGGAAAAGTTTTCTAGGGCCTTCTTGCGAATATCTAATAAGTGTACAAGCTCAGTTGTGGGGATACTGCCATTATCCCATAAGTGAGCAAGTGGATGTGCGCCACCAATGGGCCTCGCGTCTTTATCAGTTATAAAACGATGTCCATCTAGAGCACTTTTCGTCAAAATAGAATCAAGAGCTTTTTCTTCATTGATATTTTTCGGAAAGTGACTATATGAATAAGCTATACTTACTTTATCCCATTCACCTATTCCATTTTCATAAGCCTCAGAAATAGAAATCTCTCCATTTTTAAACGTAATATTTGGGTGCGGGTAATCCATAACTGAGCTTCTTAAATTTGTACTTGCTGTGAAGTTGTGCGCAAAGCCGAGGGTATGACCAATTTCGTGTGCTGACAATTGACGGATTCTAGATAATGCCATTTCAAGTGCAATATTTTCTCTATTATTATTTTTTAAAAAGGGTTGCTCAATTAGTCCAAGTGCTATCATAAAATCCTGACGTATTCGAAGACTCCCTAATGTTACGTGTCCTTTGATGATTTCGCCTGTACGAGGATCTATAACACTTGATCCATAACTCCATCCTCTTGTAGAACGATGAACCCATTGAATTACATTATAGCGGATATCTAATGGATCTGCATTTTTAGGTAGCATTTTTACCTGAAATGCATTTTTAAAACCAATATTTTCAAAAGCCTGATTCCACCACATTCCACCTTCTATCAGAGCGCTGCGAACTGGCTCAGGTGTTCCATTATCTAAATAATAAATAATAGGTTCCTTAGCCTCACTAGAGGTGGCAGAAGGATTTTTTTTTATGAGACGATGGCGTAATAGGTATTGTTTTTTAGTAGATTGACTGACAGGAGTAGTGTAGTCATAAAAGGTCAAAGCATTTGCTCCAGACCTAGGATCAAAATGACGTGGACTGTAATTTGAATCGGGTAATGAAACAAATGAATGATGCTGATTCAATGTTATTGACTCTGGGGTTGGTGTCACAGACGATATTAATGTGCCGCTGGGTGTTCCAGAAAAAGTTAACATTATGTCAAATTCAATATTTTTCGGAAAAGCTTTAGTTCTAGGTAAAGAAATTGAAGACCGAGAAGGATCTATTTCATAATCACCTTCATCCATAAAACTTAAACGATTGGCAACTCCATGAGCATCTTGCATCAAAAAGGGTGTTAAATCAATCTCATATCCCTTTTCAGAAGTGTCAATTATGGGAAAACCAAATAAGATTGATCTTGCAAAAGCCTCATTTATAGACCTTTTCTCTTGAGGGTTATCTGATGTTGAACGATAACTTAGGTTTGGTTGAATAAGCATTAGTTTGTTACCAAATTTTGAAAAATATACAATACGTTGATTCCCAAGCTGGCCTCGGTCTAGGCCAATGTCATTATTACCCATACCAGCGCTTAAACTATTAACATAAAGGAATTCTTTCTCAAGCTCACTAACTGTTAAATAGATGCGATCTTTATCGTGATTATATATGAAATCAAAAAGTCCAGAAAAAGATTGAATTTTTTCTGAAGATTTATTTGATTTTGATTTGCCTTTATTTTGAGCTGAATTTATATTAAAAATCAGGCAGAAGAAAAAGCATATAAATATTTTAAGTTTCATTGGGCCTATTGTATAAATAAAATTACTAAAAACTAATAACATCTTATGTAGTAAGATACTAGTAATAAGGAGGAAATAGTTGCTTAATGTAAAGTTTATTATTTTTTATAAATTTAATGATGATTACTTCAGAACAATACAAAGATATTATCGATCGCCTTGGTGCACTAAGACGCTATCTTTGACATTGATTCAAAACAAATAGAAATTGAAAACAAAGAAGAAAAATCTTTGTCTCCTCACTTTTGGAATAATGTTCAGGAAGCTGAAAAGCACCTGAAAAATTTACGTAACCTTAAAAAATGGGTTACTCATTTTAAAGAAATCCAAAGTAAAACTGAAGAGTTAGAAATTTACATGGAATTCGCTAGAGACGGTGAATCTAATTCTGACGAAATTATAACTACTTATAATGATACATTGGAACTTCTTGAAAATCTTGAATTTAAAAATATGCTCTCAAATGAGGGGGATAATCTTAGTGCTGTAATACAAATAACTGCTGGAGCAGGTGGTACAGAAAGCTGTGACTGGGCCGAAATGTTAATGCGGATGTATTTAATGTGGGCTGAAAAAAAAGAATTTAAAATAAAAGAATTGAATAATCAGGCTGGTGATGTTGCTGGATTAAAAACTGTAACTTTAGAGTTTGAAGGTGAATTTGCTTTTGGCTGGCTAAAAGGTGAAAATGGAGTTCATCGTTTAGTACGTATCTCACCTTTTGATAGTAATGCGAAAAGACACACATCTTTCGCATCTGTTTATGTTTATCCACTAGTCGATGATAATATTCAGATTAATATTAATCCTGCCGATATTTCCTGGGAAACAATGCGAGCTAGTGGTGCTGGTGGCCAAAATGTAAATAAAGTTGAAACAGCTGTTAGACTTCGTCATAAAAACAGTGGTATAATAATTGAAAATTCTGAAACTAGATCACAACTAGAAAACAAAAATAAAGCAATGCAACTTTTACGTTCTCAACTCTATGAGATAGAACTTCAAAAAAAATTTGCTGAAAGAGATAAGATTGAAGCTGAAAAAAAGAAAATTGAGTGGGGATCACAAATACGAAACTATGTAATGCATCCATATAAACTAGTAAAAGACGTTCGATCTCAACACGAAGTTAACGATGTAAATGCTGTACTGAATGGACAAATTGATTCTTTTTTAAAGGCCTACCTAATGACAATAAATCAAAATGAACAAGAAAAATAGTATTAATATTAAAAACATAATCTTTGATCTTGGCGGAGTACTCATAGATTGGAATCCTGATTATGTTTTTTTAAAAGAATTTAAGGGGGATAGAGTAAAATTAAAGGAGTTTTATGAAAAAGTATGCACTTTTGAATGGAATGAAAATCAGGATGCAGGATATCCACTAGATAAAGCAACCGAAGATAGAATTAAGATATTTCCTGAGCATGAAGATCAAATTAGAATGTATTATGGCAGATGGGAAGAAATGATTGGCGGTGAAATCGAAGTGGTTGTCAAAGTATTAAAAAATATTGTAAATGAAAATAAATTTCGTGTTTTGGCTTTGACTAATTGGAGCGCAGAAACCTTTCCAATAGCTTTAAAAAAATTTGATTTTCTGCATTTATTTGAGGGAATAGTTGTATCTGGTACTGAAAAAACCAGAAAACCATTTTCTGATATTTATGAAATAATTTTGAATAGATATAATTTAATAGCATCTGAATCTATTTTTATCGATGATAATATTCGTAATATTAAAGCTGCAAATAAATTTGGTATTAAAACAATTCATTTTAAAAATCCATTACAATTAAAGTCCGATCTAAAAATAAATGGAATCATACAATAAGTGATGGAATCTGTTTTTTTAAAATTAATATCAATTAATGATTTAAAAAATTTAAGATCAGTCTCGATTGAAACTTTTAAGCAAACATTCGCTGCTCAAAACACTAATGAAAATATTCTTTTGTACTTAAAAAATAATCTTAGTTGTGAACAGTTAAAAAAAGAAATAAGTGAACCTAATTCTAAATTTTACTTTGTCAAAGGAAAAAATAAAATAATTGGTTATTTAAAATTAAATTTTTATGAATCTCAAAGAGAAAAAATGTATCTCCATAATGGCTTTGAGATTGAAAGAATATATTTAACCGCAGAATTTCAAGGAAAAGGACTAGGGGAAAAACTTTTAGCTAAAATTTTAAATATGGGAAAAGAAATGGGTTACAAAAAGTTATGGCTGGGTGTTTGGGAGAATAATTTTAGGGCAATTAAATTTTATAAAAAAAACGGTTTTAAAAAATTTGGACAACACAATTTTAAGTTGGGAAAAGATATGCAAACAGATTATTTGTTGGAAATAGATCTTTAAAAAAAAATTAAAATGGTGATAGTTTATCTGGTTTATTATCATCAAACTCTGAGTCAAAATCATCTGAATCTTTTGAGTTACTTGACTCAATTCTTTCGTTACTATTAGGATTCATTTTAGATTGAAATTCAAAGGGAGTATCGAATGATTCTAGATCCTCAAATTTACCAAGATGAGGAACGAATTTCATTCTAATATTATCTAAACCACCATTTCTATGTTTAGCTACGATTAATTCAGCTTGGCCCTGAGCAGGACTTCGCTCATTATCATCCCATTCATCTATATTATAATATTCTGGACGGTAAATAAATGAAACTATATCGGCATCTTGCTCAATTGCTCCAGACTCTCTTAAATCAGATAACATAGGTCTTTTGGTTCCACCACGTGTCTCTACAGCTCTTGATAATTGTGATAAAGCTATTACTGGTATATCAAGTTCTTTAGCAAGTGATTTTAAATTTCTAGAAATTATTGAAATTTCTTGTTCTCTATTTCCAGCTTTACTATTTGTACCAGATGTCATCAATTGTAAATAATCGACAATGATGAGTCTAATTCCATTTTGAGAAGCCAGGCGTCTAGCCTTTGCCCTCAAATCAAAAATTGACAAAGAAGGAGTGTCATCTATAAAAAGCGGAGCTTTTTCTAGGTCAGTTACTTTAATGTTCAATTGCTGCCACTCGTGATCTATTAATTTTCCTGTTCTCAATTTTTCCGATGATAGTCCTGTCTCAGCCGATATCAATCTTGTAATTAGTTGCACAGAGGACATTTCTAAGGAGAAAAATGCAACTGGAATTCCTTTTGTAACTGAAATTTTTCTTGCCATTGAAAGAGTCAGTGCTGTTTTACCCATACCTGGTCTAGCAGCAATTATTATTAAATCACTAGATTGCCAACCCGATGTCAATTTATCAAGCTTTTCAAAACCTGTTGAGATACCACTTAAACCCTCTCGGTTGGAAATATCTTCTATACGCTTTTTTGCTTCTAAAACGAGGTTTTGAGCTGTTTCCGATGATTTTTTTATATTCCCTTGAGTTACGTCATACAATTTTGATTCTGCTTGATCTAGTAAATCAAAGACATCCGTACTTTCCAAATATGCAGTTTCAATAATTTCGTTTGAAATCCTAATTAAACTGCGTTGAATAAATTTTTGCAGAATTATTCGTGCATGAAATTCTATGTGAGCAGATGAGGCTACTCTTTGTGACAATTGAACCAAATAAAATTCCCCACCGACTTGATCTAGTTTTCCCTCTTTTCTTAATGCAGAAGAAACAGTCAGAAGATCAATTGGTTGTGAGTCATGAAAAAGACTATATATTGATTCAAAAATGAATTGATGAGATTTCTTGTAGAAGGCCTCTGGTTGTAATATATCAATAACTTCATCCACACCCTTTTTATCAATTAACATTGCACCCAAAACAGCCTCCTCTAATTCAATAGCTTGTGGCGGTATTTTCCCCTTTTGTAAATTTATGATGGTAGGTTCTACAATTTTTTTTAAACCCTCAGACTTCTTATTTTCCATTGGACTAAAATAAATAATTTTATCAACGTCTACATAAAATGGTTATCCCCAATCTATGAAAAATAGATGTTTATAAGTTATGAGTTTTTGTTAAGAACCGATAATTATTCTAAAATCTCACCCATCCCAATAAATTTGGTTCGCCGTTGTTCGACTCTTGTTCTTGGATTAATTTTTGAGATTTTTTTAAATGCTAAAAGAATTTCTTTTTTTACATTTAAAAATGTTGTTTCTCTATCATAGTGGGCTCCTCCAAGGGGTTCTTTAATGATTTTGTCGATTAATTTGTTTTGTAACATATCTTTCGAGGTCAACTTCAATGCTTCAGCAGCTTCCTCTTTATGCTCCCAACTTCTCCATAATATGGAAGAACACGATTCAGGAGATATTACCGAATACCACGTATTTTCAAGCATAAATATTTTATCCCCTACTCCAATACCTAGCGCTCCTCCCGATGCACCCTCACCAATAATAACTACAATAATAGGAACTGATAATGACATCATTTCATATATATTTCGTGCGATTGCTTCTCCTTGTCCTCTTTCTTCGGCCTCTAACCCTGGAAAAGCCCCAGGTGTATCTATAAAAGTAATGATAGGAATATCAAACTTATCAGCAGATTTCATTAACCTTAAGGCCTTACGGTATCCTTCAGGATTAGCCATTCCAAAATTACGGTATTGCCTGGTTTTCGTATTATATCCCTTTTGGGTACCGATAAACATGAATGATTGGTCATCTATTTTACCTAGGCCTCCTACCATGGCTTTGTCGTCAGCTACATTTCGATCACCATGAAGTTCTAAAAAGGTTCCATTTGTTAATGAATTAATATAATCAAAGGTGTACGGTCTTGATGGATGACGTGATAATTGAACTCGTTGCCAAGCTGTCAAATTACCATAAATTTGTTTTTTTACTTTTTCAAGCTTTCTTTCAATTTGTAAATAAGTTTCCGAAACATCTACATTACTTTTTGATCCAATTAATTTACATTTTTCGAGTTGTTCATGCATCTCCTTAATTGGTAACTCAAATTCTAAATATTCCATATACATAAATTGATGAAACAAATGTAAAAATTCTTTACAATAAGATTTAAATTATTTTAGTCTCTTTGTTCCTTTTGTAAATGGTATTCATGAAAATCGAACATAGAACGATAACAAATCCAATATAGAAATTAAAGCTTAAAATAGCTTTATCCTTCCAAATTAAAATTGATAGTATTATACCATAAATTGGTTCAAGATTGATTATCATCATGACTGTAAAAGAAGAAAGATGTCGCAAGACTTTTATAGAGATATTGAAAGCATATGATGTACATAATATTCCTAATATCAAAATCCATAAAAAATCATATCCTTTTAGTTTAAAATCTAATAATTTAAATTCATTTGTTAAAAGATAAAAAAATAGGCAGCCCCCCCCACCTATTAATAGTTCATAAAAGGATAATGTTATAAAATTATTTTTTTTGACTAAACTGCGATTTAGAATTGTAAATAAGGATGACAAAAAAGCAGAAAATAATGCAATGGTTATTCCAATTAAATGCTCAAATTCAGCACTATATATTAAAATAACACCTACGATTGTGATACATCCAAAAAAAATCTCATAAGGTGATATTTTTTTTCTGTTGTAAACAGGATCAACAAATGCAGTTATTAAAGCTCCAGCAGACATCATACTCAAAGTGATTGATATGGTAGATATTTTAATTGCATAAAAAAAAGTCACCCAGTGTGCACCTATAATTATTCCAGAAAAAAAAACTTTTTTAAAAACCTTTTTATCAATTCTAAAATACGTAGGGTTAATAATCAGAAAAAATATCGCCAAACCTAGAGCCCCAATTAACATTCGATAAATTACAATAGGTAAAGCTTCAAGTGAAATTAATGCACCTAGTATTGACGTAAATCCATAAAGAAAGACAATGAAGTGATATAAGATTAAATTTTTTTCCCTAACGTTTAGCATGACGTAATAAAAAGAATGCTAAAGAACCAAAAAGAAAAAGAGGTAACCAAGCTGCTAGAAAAGGAGAAAAAGTGGATTTATTTACCATTACACCAAAAATCTTATCAAAAAAGATGAAAAGAAACCCTAAACTTATACCAAATGCTAAATTAACTCCCATACCACCTCTTCGCTTGAATGAAGAAACTGCTACAGCAATCAATGTCAAAATAAATGATGAAATCGGTATACTCCACCTTTTGTGCCTAACTAATAAATGATTATTTATAAGAGAAGATCCTCTTTGTCTTTCTTCGTAAATAAATTTGTTCAACTGACCAAATGTTAGTGTTTCAGCTATATAATTTACAGGAGCCAAGTCATTAATTTCAAAATCAAATATTGTATCCTTTCTTTTAATATCCTCATAAATTTCTTTATCTCCTCTAAAAATCCTTTTTTTATAGCCAGATAATCTGAAAATACTATCTTTTTCAACCCAGCGGATTCTTCTGGCAGCAATTTTAAATTTCAAATTATTTTGCTCAAAATGTTCTAAAGTAAAATTTGAAGCCTGTTTACGAACAGGATCATAGTTATTTACATATATATATTCATTTTCATTTATTTGCAAATATACTTTGTCTGTATCTCTAGCTTCTTTTTTTACTAGGTATTTGTATCGAAAATCATTAAATCCCTTATTAGATTTTGGAACAATAAACATTCCTGCTAAAAAAGAAAAAACAGCAATAATTGATGCGCTAACTAAAAAGGGTCTTAAATATCTAAAAAAGGAGATACCCGAACTTAAAATTGCTATTATTTCGGTATTATTTGCCAGTTTTGAGGTAAACCATATGACTGAAAGAAACAAAAAAATAGGAAAGAGAAGATTTGCAAAATACCAAGTAAAATCTATGTAGTACTCTAAAATACTATTTAGCGGCACTTCTTTTTCTTTTAACTTGTCAACTTTCTCTGCAATATCGACCATTATTCCAATTGGAATGAATAACAAGATCATTACCAAAAATGTGCCTATATAACGTTTTATTATATATAAATCAATAATTTTCAATTATATACGTTGTTGCATATTTTTTACCATTTTTTCTTTCCAACTATAAAAGCTACCCTCTAAGATATGGTTTCTAGCTTCTCGAACCAACCACAAATAAAAACTCAAATTATGAAGTGATACAATCTGTTTTCCAAGCATTTCATTAACACTAAATAAATGTCTTACGTATGCTTTGGAATAATCTTTATCAACATAGGAAGATCCAAAACTGTCTAGCGCTGAAAAATCATTTTGCCATTTCTTATTTTTTATATTGATAGTACCCTCTGATGTAAACATCATTCCATTTCTTCCATTTCTTGTTGGCATAACACAATCAAACATATCTACTCCTAAAGCAATATTTTCTAATAAATTTACAGGTGTTCCAACTCCCATTAAATAACGCGGTTTATGTTTTGGAAGTATCTCGCATACATCATTTGTCATAGAATACATTTCATCTATTGACTCCCCTACTGATAGCCCTCCTATAGCATTACCATAAGAATTTTGTGCTGCAATAAAATGAGCAGATTCTTTTCTAAGTTCTGAATAAACACTTCCTTGTACAATAGGAAAAAGTGCTTGATTGTATTCATATGTAGAGGGTAATCTTAAATGCTCTTTTATACAACGTTTAAGCCACCTATGAGTTCTTTCCATGGACTCTTTTGCATAATCGTAGCCGCATGGGTAAGGTGTACATTCATCTAGTGGCATAATTATATCAGCTCCAATTTGTCGCTGCAATTCAATAACTTTTTCTGGGGTAAACATATGGTACGATCCATCAATATGTGACTTAAATTTCACACCCTCTTCTTTAATTTTTCTATTTGCGGAAAGTGAATATACCTGATATCCACCGGAGTCTGTCAAAATCGGTCGATTCCATCCCATAAATTTATGAAGACCGCCTGATTTTCTTATTGTAGACATACCTGGCCTTAAATACAAGTGGTAAGTATTTCCTAAAATTATTTTTGCATTAACATCATTTTGCAATTCATTCTTATGAATCCCCTTGACTGTTCCTAATGTTCCAACTGGCATAAAGATGGGTGTTTCGATCGCACCATGATCAGTAATTAATTTTCCTGCTCTTGCATTTGTATGATTGTCAGATTTTGTGAGTTGAAATTCCATTAGTTGCAAATATAGTGTCTTAAAAAAAAAATTAATTGAAGTTATAATTGTTAATTACTTAATGAAATATCATAAGAAAATTTAGAAATTGACCTTTGATAATGCTTTTACTTAAGTTAAATTTGTTTTTTATGCCAGATTTAAATTTTTTAGAAAGTTTAACAATTCAAGTTAGAAGAGATATTCTTAGGATGGTTCATAAAGTAAACTCAGGACATCCTGGGGGTTCACTGGGTTGCGCCGAGTTTTTTGTTGTCCTCTACTTTGATCAAATGGAATTTAATCTTCCATTCTCCATGGATGGAAAAAACGAAGATTTGTTCTTTTTATCAAACGGACACATATCACCAGTCTTCTATAGTGTGCTAGCTAGAAAAGGATTTTTTCCTTTAAAGGAACTTAACTCTTTTAGGCATATTAATTCAAGGTTGCAGGGACACCCAACGACTCATGAAGGACTTCCTGGGATTAGAGTTGCATCAGGCTCACTAGGACAAGGCCTCTCAGTTGCAGTTGGAGCTGCATTGTCAAAAAAATTAAATAACGATCCAAAAACTATTTACGTACTTATGGGTGATGGTGAATTACAGGAAGGACAAAATTGGGAAGCTATTATGTTTGCCGCAGCTAAAAAAGTAGATAATTTAATCGCGATAATTGACTTAAATGGCAAACAAATTGATGGAAATACTGATGATGTACTTCCAATGGGAAGTTTAAAAGATAAGTTTATTGCTTTTGGTTGGCAAGTTCATGAGATTGAAAATGGAAATTCCATTTCTCTGCTCATTAAAAAAATTGAGCTTGCTAAATCAGATCTTGGCCTTAAAAAACCTATTGTACTTTTGATGAAAACAGAAATGGGAAATGGCGTTGACTTTATGATGCATACACATGCCTGGCATGGAAAAGCTCCAAATGATGAACAATTATCAATCGCATTAAGTCAAAATAAAGAAACTCTTGGTGATTATTAATTACAAAATCTAAATGAAAGTATTTTCAAATTTGGGAAATAATGACACCCGTTCAGGTTTTGGACAAGGGTTGGCTGAATTAGGAAGAATTAATCCCAATGTAATTGCGCTATGTGCAGATCTTGTTGGATCTTTAAAGATGCAAACATTTATCGATGAAAATCCTACTCGTTTTTTTCAGGTTGGCATAGCTGAGGCAAATATGATGGGGATTGCAGCTGGTTTGACAATTGGTGGTAAAATTCCATTTACCGGTACATTTGCTAATTTTTCAACAGGACGAGTTTACGACCAAATAAGACAGTCTATCGCATATTCAAACAAAAATGTTAAAATATGTGCCTCACACGCTGGCATAACCCTAGGGGAAGATGGAGCTACACACCAAATACTCGAGGATATTGGATTAATGAAAATGATTCCTGGAATGGTGGTAATTAATCCTTGTGATTACAACCAGACAAAACTTGCCACTTTAGCTATAGCTAAATATAACGGTCCTGTTTATTTGCGTTTTGGACGTCCTTCTGTTCCTAATTTTACAACAAATGATCTTGGTTTTAAAATAGGCGAAGGTATACTTCTAAAACCAGGTTCTGATGTAACAATTGTAGCAACAGGTCACCTTGTTTGGGAAGCCCTTGAGGCCTCTATTGAATTAAAAAAATATGGAGTTGACTCAGAGGTTATTAACATACATACTATAAAACCACTAGATGAAAAAATTATATTAGAATCAGTAAAAAAAACAGGATGTATTGTAAGCGCTGAAGAACATAACTATATAGGTGGCCTAGGTGAAAGTATTTCAGGTTTACTGGCCGCAAAATACCCAATTCCCATGGAATTTGTAGCTACACAAGATACTTTTGGCGAATCTGGCACACCTGCAGAACTAATGGCAAAATATGGATTAAATAAAGACGCTATTATTCAAAAAGTTTTAGAATTAAAAAAACGTCTTTAAGCAGTATAATATGAATCAAATTAAAAAATATTTCTATTTGTTAATTTTGTCACCAACAATAACTTTTGCTCAACTCGAATATGGTATTAAAGGTGGTATAAATATGACTGCCTCTGGTCAAATAGAAGACGCCGTTATTGATTTAACCTCATCAGAAAATCTAAAAGAGAATCTCACAGGATATTTTTTTGGAGGATACGCTTCATTAAAATTATTCTTCTTTTACTTAAGACCTGAGTTGCAATTTTCACTTCAAAATAGGAATTTCAATTCTTTAAGACTGAATCAATCTAAATTAGAAATACCAGTTTCTATAGGATTTAAGTTTATACCTATACTTAGCGCTTTTGGCGGACCTAATTTACAATATAATTTCAATCCTAAAACTGATGAAATAATTATATCTGAAATTCAACAGAATGCTGATTTAGGTATTCATTTAGGAATTCGATTACATTTAGGTCCATTAAATGCTGATATTAGATATGATAGAGGTTTAAATTCAAATGAATTATATTTATTAGAAAAAAATAATATACCCATAAATGGCACTGTTGATCTCCAATCAAATATCTGGAGTATTGGAATTTCATATAAGTTATAATTAATCTGCGTCAAGGTAGTCGGCCAATCCGTCTTCGTCAGAGTCGTCCGGTAAACCATCCCCATCATTGTCATACTCAAGACCTGAAAGTATACCATCTCCATCATGATCTGTTTTTTTTACTAAATAAAGATTGATTATAAAAATTAGAGGTGAGTATTCTGGAATAGAACCCGAATTATTATTATAGTATCCAAGTCCTGAAGGCATAAAAATTATTCCTTGGCCATAATTAGAAAATGTTGCTACATTATTTTGATCAACAGTAAACTCACCTGATTTAAAGAGTCCAAGCCCTTCTCTAAATCCTCTTACTACAGCTGTTAAATCAAACCAAATTGGTTCTAAGGAGCTATCAAATTGACTTTTGCTTAATAACATACCCTTATATGAGACGTAAGTTGAATCAGCTCTTGAAGGTGATTGGCCTGATCCTTCTTTTGCAATAAGAGTATAAATCGGATGATCAATTAAATCACCACTTGAAGTCTTAACTTTTACAAATTGTTTTATTACTTGATTGATTAGTGCTGTTTTTTCCTGGTTTGGGAAAGTTATCGTATCAATAGATATTTCAAGTGGGATATCACTAGATTCAAACTGTTCATAATTATAGAAATGTGAAGATAAAAACTGCTCTAATTTAATTTCCTCCTCAGATACTTGCTCTGCAACATCTCTTGGAGGTACAATTTCTTCTTCTTTCTTGCATGAATAAAGTGAAATTAAAACTACAATAAAACAAAAAGATATTTTTTTCAAGAATACACTAATTTTTGATGCCCAAGATACAATTTTCTTTATTTTTGAGAACTTTCTTAATAAAGTTTTAAGCATGCGTATTGATCAATTTTTGTGGTGTGTACGACAATTCAAATCAAGAAATTTAGCTACCTCTGGATGTAAAAAAGGTGATATCAAAATCAATAACAAATCTGTTAAGCCATCTAAAGAAGTTATGATCAGCGACATATTACAGATAAGAAAAAATCAAGTCTGGCATAAATATAAAATTATTGGTTTTCCTATCACCCGAATGGGTCCGAAATTTGTAAATCTTTATCTCAAAGAAACTACCGAAAGTTATTTATTGGAGAAAGAAAATCTTAAAAAACTTTCATTCAAAATACAACGAAGTCCTGGAAAAGGGAGACCTACAAAAAAAGAGCGCAGAAAAATTGATGATTTTGATAAGAAAAACTAACATAATTAGCATAATATTAAATAATGGAATCAACCGGAAGTAAGATTAAAGATTTAAATGATATTTATTTAAGTATTGATAGAATTGCGTATCAGATTTATGAAAGTAATTTTGAGGAGGATACAGTATTTATTGTTGGCATTGGTAAGAAAGGAGAAGTTCTCAGTTCATTAATTGGAAAATCATTAAACTCAATCAGTAAGATTAAGGTTGAATTTATAACACTAAATATTGACAAAAAAAATCCGTTGAATAATGTTAACTCAGATAAACCCATAAGTATTTTAAAACACAGCTCAGTTGTAGTTGTTGACGATGTATTAAATACTGGTAGCACTTTAATGTACGCTGTATCCTATTTTTTAAAGGTTCCCGTTAAATCTATAAAAACTGCAGTAATGGTTAATAGAAATCATAAAAAATTTCCCGTAAAAGTCGATTTTAAAGGTATTTCATTAGCAACAACGATGAATGAACACATTAGCGTAATTTTAGATGGGCCGGACCCAGGGATTTTTTTAACCTAAAAAGTTAAGTATCTCATTAGCAATATTTAAGATTGTTTTATTATCAGTATAAATTTTTTTTAAAGACTTTTCATAAAAGTGGTTTCTTTCCAATAAGTGTTTCCCTATGAACTCTTTAATTTCCAATTCAGTATTTAAGTGAGAAATCAAAGGTCTTTTTGTTTTTGAATTCTTAAGACGATTGAAAATTGTATTCACTGTTGTTTGTAAAAAGAAGGTTTTTGTATCGTAAAATGAGTTTATGAAATCAATAGTGTTATAATAACATGGTGTTCCACCTCCTAATGAAATTATCAGGTTCTTTTTTTTTCTGATAATTTTTTCTAAAGACTTGCGCTCTATTTCTCTAAAATAAAGTTCTCCTTTTGATTTAAAAATATTTTCTATGGTTGTGTCATAAATTGTCTCTATAAAATTATCCAGATCATAATAATCATATTTTAACAACTCGTGCAACTTTTTACCAACAGCAGATTTACCAGATGCCATATAGCCTACCAGAATGATTTTTGAAAAGTTCATAAAATTTTAAAAACAACGTAAATTTATATTAAATGAGAATGATAAGTTCATATTTGATATTATATTTGCAGCCTTTAAAGATTCGGTAGCTCAGTTGGTAGAGCATCTCCCTTTTAAGGAGAGGGTCCTGGGTTCGAGACCCAGCCGAATCACTATTAATTTGACTTGGTAGCTCAGTTGGTAGAGCATCTCCCTTTTAAGGAGAGGGTCCTGGGTTCGAGACCCAGCCAAGTCACTACTATGCGCACGTGGCGGAACTGGTAGACGCGCTAGCTTGAGGGGTTAGTGAGAATTATCTCATGGAAGTTCGAGTCTTCTCGTGCGCACTCTTTTAATCATTCAATTTTTTTTTCTATATTTGTTTAAGCTTTTATAATGGTAATTGAACATATGGATAGGGTAAAAAGCACTTTTAGTATAAAAAATTTAGAAAATCTCTCTGGTATCAAGGCTCATACACTAAGGATATGGGAAAAACGTTACAACTTACTAGAACCTGAAAGAACAGATACTAACATAAGAAGGTATAGTCTTGATAGTTTAAGGAAACTTCTAAACATAACCTTATTGTATAATCATGGTTTTAAGATTTCTAAAATAGCGAGTTTAGATGCTGACGAAATTCCAAAACTAGTCAGAAGCATCGCTTTAAAGGCAAACTCGGAGCAAGTGTCCATAAATGCCTTTAAACTTGCTATGATAAATTTTGATTATGAATTATTTGACACAAACTACGAGGAAATTCTGCAACATCACAACTTTGAATATCTCTTTTTAAATATTTTTATGCCATTAATGAAAGAATTAGGAATTTTATGGCAAACAGGTGCTATATCGCCCTCACATGAGCATTTTATAACTAATCTGGTCAAACAAAAAATACATTTACAGACAGAATACTTGCAGAAAAACAAATTTGAACAAAATAATCATGCCATTTTTGTATTATTTTTACCAGAAAATGAAATACATGAACTTGGTATCCTTTACCTCAATTACTTAATCTTGTCGAAGGGATACCGTACCATATTTCTAGGACAATCCCTGCAAACTTCAAGTCTACAGACACTTTACTCTTATGAGACGAAATATTATTTTGTAAGTTATATTACTGTAGAACCTAGCAAAGATGAAATCATGCCTTACCTTCATAATTTTCATGATAAAATTTTAAAAAATCAGAATTCAAAATTGATATTATTTGGGCCTCAACAAATAGCAATAGACAAAGAAACACTTCCTGAAAAAATTGAATTGTTTAGGTCTGTGGAGTCTTTTGTATTTAAATATTTCTCTGAGGACGTTTTAGTTTAAACGCTTACTTCATTAAATTATCTTTATATTTATTATGAAATAATTCAACTAACCGCTATGAAGAGCCTTTACGATTCGGTCAGTGAAGATTGTAGCAAAATTGTTACACAATCTTACAGTACTTCCTTTTCATTAGCAACTAAAATGTTGGACCAATCTATTAGAAATCATATTTACAATATTTATGGATTCGTTAGATTCGCTGACGAAATTGTTGACACCTTCCATGACTTTCCGAAAAAAGAGTTACTGGATAGGTTTGAAGAAGATTTATTTTATAGTATAAATAACAGAATAAGTTTAAATCCTATACTCAATTCATTTCAAAAGACGGTCAATACTTATAAAATAGAGCATAAACTAATACACGCATTCTTGAAAAGTATGCGATTGGATTTAAACAAAAACATATACAAAACTGAAAAAGAATACAAAGAATACATTTATGGCTCTGCAGATGTTGTTGGTTTAATGTGTTTAAAAGTTTTTGTTAAAGGAAAAAAAAGTGATTATGAAAATTTAAAGCCTGCTGCAATGTCTTTGGGATCTGCCTTTCAAAAGGTAAATTTTTTAAGAGATCTTAAAAATGACTTTCAAAATCTTGAAAGAGTGTACTTCCCTAATGTTGATTTCACTCAATTCGATGAAAAAACTAAACACAACATTATAAATGAAATTGAAAAAGACTTTTCGATTGCTCTAAATGGAATTTTCAAATTACCTTCAGAAGCTCGTTTTGGGGTCTACACTGCATATAAATATTATACCAAGCTATTATCAAAATTAAAAAAAACACCATCAATTAGTATTCGACAGAATAGAATTAGAGTTCCAAATTATCAAAAAGTTAGTGTTTTTGCTCATAGTTACTTGAAATATAGATTAAACCTGCTGTAATGTTATTTAAATTTATGTGGATTTTGATAATGCTAATAACCTTTTTAATTATGGAGTTTATTGCATGGTTTTCACATAAATATATTATGCACGGATTTCTTTGGTCACTACATAAAGATCATCATATGAAAGATCACAAATCTTGGTTTGAACGGAATGACTTCTTTTTTATTTTTTATGCTATCGTAAGTTTAGGGTTTGCATTATTGTGGGGAAATTATGGAGTTTGGTTCTGTCTTCCAATTGCTTTTGGCATATTTTTATACGGTTTAACTTATTTTTTAGTTCACGATATTTTTATCCATCAAAGATTTAAAATTTTCCGAAATTCTAATAATAAATACGCAAGGGGAATTAGAAGAGCTCATAAAATTCATCATAAAAATGTAAATAAGGAAAAAGGGGAATGCTTTGGTATGCTTTGGGTCCCTTTTAAATATCTTAAGTAGCTTATTCTTTAACCCAATTATTAGTAAAATTGCATAATTTGCTTTCCTTGTTAACATTAACATAAGTACTTTCTATTTTTTCATTCATCCATTTTTGAATAAGCTTTAATTGCTTTTCCTTTAAAGCTAGAGATTTAATTTTTGTGTAATCTAACGAATAATTCGCAACATGTTCATCATAACGGTTACTTACCTTAAGAATCTTATACTTTTTTAGTCCAGAACGCTCTTCTTCAATTAGAGGTTGAGAAATTTCTCCATCATCTAAATTTCTAATTTGACTATAAAGCATTGGGTCTAAATTTGTAAGTTCAAACCTAGTATCTCCCGTTTGGGGATTGATTAAAATGCCACCATTAAATTTTGTTTCTTTTTCATCTGAATAGGCTAAAGCAGCATCTTGAAAACTAATTTCATCATCCGATATTCTTTTCCTAATGGAATCTAGTTTAGTTTTAGCGTCTTTTAGTTGATTTGCTTCTATTTTAGGGGTTAGCAAAATATGTCGTATGTCAACTTCTTGACCTCTAATTTTGTCAACCTGCAGTATATGCCATCCAAAATCTGTTTTGAAGGGTTGTGAGATTTCTCCTTCCTCTAAACTGAATGCTTCATCCCGAAATTCTTTTACCATACGTGGGCGTTTTCTGTGAAGCGTATACTTACCTCCTGAGGATCTTGATCCAGGGTCTTGGGAATATAAAATAGCTTTTGATGCAAAACTGGATCCACGCTCCAATATATCTTCTCTAAAAGTCTTTAATTGATTGATAATTCTATCGCGTTCATTATCGCTAACCTTAGGTTCAATTACAATCTGAGAAATTTCAAGTTCAGTTCCAAAAATCGGCAGTTCTTTTTTTGGAATATTTTCAAAAAAAATTCGAACTTCTTCAGGAGTTACTTCAATATCTTTTACAATTTTTTGCTGCATTAACATTGAAAGTTTTTGAATTTTATTTATATCAAAAATCTCTTGACGGAAACTCGATTCATCCTCCTTATTATAAAAATCTAATACTTTTTCAATACTACCCAGTTGTTGTGTGAAATTTTCTACAATTTGATCTACGGTACTATATATTTCCTCAATACTTATCTCTAAACTATCCTGGACTGCATGGTGAGCATATAATTTGTCCTCCATAAGTTTTCCTAATAACTGGCATCGAGTTACTCCCTTTGTAGGTATACCTTGAGATTTCATCTCGACTAATGTTTTGTCGATGTCTGATTCTAATATCACGTAATCACCAACAACAGCAGATACTCCATCAATTTTTATTTTTTCTCCCTGCGCTATTACTGTCAGGCTTATGAAAAACCCAAATAATATTTTAGTATACCTCAAAAGTCTTTAATTTAATTGCATCTAGCAAAATATCATTTTCAAATTTTTTAATAAACTCCTGTTTCCTACGGTTCAAAATTATATTTTTTATTGTTGTTTTAAAAACCACATTGGGCGCTATATCACCTTTTTTCAAAAAATCCTTAACGTAAAACAAATATACTCCTAATGTATCTTCAATTTTAAAAAATTTTGATTTTCTAATATACTTGTTAAAGTTTTTTTGATCTAGAAAAGAAACTTGAGAAGTCAAATTACTTTTATCAATCCAAATAGAGTCCGAAAGTATATAGCTATGAAATTGAAATGATAAAGAATCAAGAAACTTAATGTCAAAATCATTAAATCTTTGGAAACTTCTTTGTATCTCATATTGATCAACGTTATCTGGTGGTAGATGTATATATCTTACTTGAAATAATGGAGCTTTCAACTTAAAAAGTTCTTGATTATTTTCTAAAAACTTTTGTATTTCAAGACTCGTAATTAAGGTATCCAGACTTTTACTGATTGCCGAATTTATATAAGTATTAGCATATAAATCTTTTCTATAATTATCAACTAAAACTTCTAATTCAAATATATCATCTTCTGAAAAGTTTAGTTTTGCTTGTTGAATAAGCAATTCATTTCGAGCCCAATCGTCAATCAGACTTTTTAGTTTGATTAAACTATCAGAGTTATTTGTATAACTTGACAATACATTAATTAAATCATTTTTATATAAATATTTAGATCCTACCCTAGCAATAACTTCTTCATTATCGGGTATAAATTCGTTACATGACATTGAAGCACAAAAAAAAACTGAAAAAAGAATTGTTTTATTAAGATGTAAAATTTTATTAAAAATCAGATCAATATTAAATTTATTAAGAGTTTTAATTATTTTTTTTAATAAACTATTTAAAACATTGATTAAGTGCATATTATATTGTTAAAAAAATTTTAATAACTTATAAAAAAGTCTTAAATTAGCAAATATTAAGTAAAGCCTATGATTAGAAAACTACTTCTTTTCATACTGTTATTCCCTATTAGCATTGCTTCAGCAAAGGAAATTTCTGACTCCAATATTACGACTTTCATATCTCTAATACAAACTGACAAAAACGTCTCGTATAATAATGGAAATATCTATCTTAAAGGGTTCAATGGATCTGGATCTATTGAAATTTATTCAATAATAGGTAATAAAATAAGCGAAATTAATATTAAGGAATTAGACAATTTTAATTTCATGATACAGCTTGAGTCACGTAATATGTATATTATAAGA
This sequence comes from uncultured Bacteroidota bacterium, assembly GCA_902520765.1. GTDB lineage: Bacteria > Bacteroidota > Bacteroidia > Flavobacteriales > Flavobacteriaceae > MS024-2A. The sequence continues at coordinate 84,433 of CABYPG010000002.1, read as the reverse complement.
GTCATATCGCAAAATGAAGTGAAAACTTTTAAAATAATTACTTCCTAACTCGGGCTATAATTTGGTGCCTCTTTTATTATATTAATATTGTGAGGATGGCTCTCTTTAATCCCTGACGTTGTGATAATAATAAATTTTGCTTTTTCTTTTAGTGATTTTATATCCTCAACACCGCAATAACCCATACCTGCTCTAAGACCTCCAATAAATTGATGAATACTTTCATTTAAGTCTCCTTTAAATGGAACTCTTCCTACTATTCCTTCAGGCACAAGTTTCTTAATATCGTCTTCAACATCTTGGAAATATCTGTCCTTACTACCCATCTTCATTGATTCTACTGAACCCATACCACGATATGTTTTAAATTTTCGCCCTTCATAAATTACTGTTTCGCCTGGTGATTCTCTTGTGCCAGCAAGAAGCGAACCTAACATAACAGAGTCAGCCCCTGCAGCTATTGCTTTAGGAATGTCTCCAGTATATCTAATACCTCCGTCTGCAATTATGGGGATGTCGCTTCCTTTAAGTGCCTTTTTTACTTCTAAAATTGCTGAGAGTTGTGGGTATCCTACCCCCGCTATAACCCTTGTGGTGCATATTGAGCCAGGACCAATTCCAACTTTTACTGCATCAGCCCCTATTTTTACTAGGTATTTTGCAGCCTCAGATGTAGCAATATTTCCAACAACTAAATCTAGATTTGAAAACTTTGATTTTACCTTCTTAACTACACCACCTACTCCTTTACTGTGTCCGTGGGCAGTATCAATAACTATAGCATCTACCCCTGCGCTTTCAAGTTCATGGACTCTGTCTATAACATCACTTGTAATTCCGACAGCGGCGGCTACTCTCAGCCTACCAAACTTATCTTTGTTAGCATTCGGTTTTGTAGTGTGTTTTGTGATATCTCTAAAGGTAATTAAGCCAACTAAAATATTTTCTTTAGAAACTACAGGTAATTTTTCAATTTTGTGTTTTTTAAGAATTTGTTCCGCATCCTTAAGTGAAGTTCCTTCATTTACTGTTATTAAATTTGTGCTTGTCATCACTTCTTTAACTGGCCTCTCACTATTTTTTTCAAAACGTAAATCACGATTTGTTACAATACCTATTAATTCTCTATTTGAACTTACAATCGGAATGCCACCAATTTTATACTTTTCCATATTAGTGTTAGCATCAGAAACTAATGCAGTCACAGGAAGGGTGACAGGATCTAAAATCATTCCTGATTCAGAACGTTTTACAGATCTTACATTTTCAGCCTGCTCTTTAATAGTCATGTTTTTGTGTAAGACGCCAATTCCCCCTTCACGAGCAATAGCAATAGCCATTTCGCTTTCAGTTACCGTGTCCATAGCAGCAGAAACTATAGGTATGTTCAATGGTATGTTCCTACTGAATCTTGATATCGTAGATACTTCCCTAGGCAATTTTTCTGAGTAAGAAGGTACTAAAAGGACATCATCGTATGTGTAGCCTTGACCGATAAACTTTGAAGAATCCACGAGCAACTAATTTTAAATTAATTGCATACAAATATAGTGTTTTTATAGCTGAATGGAAGTTTTTAATAAATTGTTTATTAAAATGTGACTCAATTATAATTTAAATTCTATTCCAGCATAAATTCCAAAAGGATGACCAGGGCGATATCCAGAAGGCACTCTAGAAGCGATGTATTTTTTATTTAAAAGATTTATAGCATTGAGTGTTAAATCTATTTTAGATACAAGATTATATTTAAGAGACAAATCAATTATAGAGTTTGAATCAATTGTTATAGTATCATTCATACCATTATTCGATGCTTGAGTATCAAAAGAACCGTTATATCTAAAATTAAAATTAAATTCTATCGATGAATCAATAATCCCTAAGCTAAAATTATACTGGTTTTGAGGTATGTAAGGTACTCTATCTCCGAAGCTAACATCACCCCAAATTCCCTGAGTACTTCCAAAATCATTTCTAAAAAAAGCATTGGTCAATGTGTAAGCGAAAGAAAGTGGAATCTTAATCTTAGAACTTTCATTCAACAGATCAAAATTTAAAAGAAATTCAAAACCACTAACATGAACTTTTCCTGCATTGAATTGATCTAATGATCCCGTACCTCCTGTAGCAGCCAGATCTGATCCCAATAAATTAGAATAATTATTAAAATATCCTATCCATTCGCCTCTTAATCTGCGAGCATAGAATCGGGTTCCAAGTTCATAATTAACACTTTCTTCAGCTAGTTCTCCAGGAGTATTTCCAGGAGGTGAAAAACCTTTATGAATACCACCAAATAAAGAGAGGTTTTTTGGTAAATTATAATTGAAACCAAATCCTGGAATAATTACACCTAAACTATTTTCTCTGGATTTTAATTCTTTCCCAGTCCTGTTTGGATCATTTTTACCAAAATCATCTCTTATCAATTTAATATTCTCGTAGCGAACACCTGGAGTAATCGTCAAAGATTTCCATTTGTATTTATATAGAATGTACGATGCTATTGCTCTAGCACTTGAAATTCTATTTCCTTCTGCACCGCGCGAGCCGTTTGAAGTAAGGGTCATATCCATATTAAAAATACTATACCCATCTTCCCATTGGAAACGATCTTCCTCGTCATAATGAATACGACCTCCTATTTCAATATCATGAAAAGACCCACTCGAATCATACCAATGATAGTCAAATTTAGTTTGTATCCCTCTGCCAAAATAAACTCTATTGTTAGCCTTTACTTTTAATGCGTCTGGTTGTGAGTTTTTCTCTCCCTTTAAAACTTGTAAATGATTTGAAAAATTAAAAGGATTTTCGAGAACATTTGATAACTTCTTTTTTACACCACCAAATATTACATCATCCAGTTTATACCAATTTCTTGAGAAACTATTTTGATAAGCATTTGTGATAACTTTAATATTATTTGAAATATCAATAACGTGGGTAATCATAAATTGTGATTGTTCAGCATTCATTTGATCCTTTTGTGAGCCTAAATAACGTTGATAAGGGTCACTTTCAAAGTCAGAAGATGTAAGACCTAAATACGTTTCATTTGATACTTCATCATAATAATGATATTTAAACTCAATATATTGCGGAATATTCGATTCTTTTTTTGAAGAGAAACGTATTTTCCCCATCAAATCAGTTATATCAAAGCCAGTATTAAGATTTTTTAATTTCTTAAATCCATCGGATTTATTACTGTGGTATTCCAAAAGGTAACCAAGTCTGCCATTTGATTGCCCGGCTGCAGCATAAACTTGTCCAGTATTAAAATTTCCAAATCTAGATTTTATTTTAACCTTAAGTGAATCTGGGATACTAGTGGAAACCATATTAATTGCACCTCCAGTTGTAAACGGACCATACTGTATTTGACTACTCCCTTTGAGTATTTCTAAAGCTTCCATTCGAGAGACAGTTGGAAAGTAATATGCAGCAGGTGAACTATAAGGTGCAGGTGAGATTAAAACTCCATCCTCCATTATTGTGATTTTTGAACTTCGTTGTGGAGAAGTACCCCTTAAAGAAATATTTGGTCTTAAACCAAAACCATCTTCTTCATAAAGGTTAACACCTGGTACTGAGCGTAAAGCTCTGTTAATATCTGTATTTCCAAATTTACTTAAATCATCATCTGATAAATAATATGATGCCCCAGTTCTGTTTTGAGCTACATATTTACTTCCTAATATAGTATTTGCCTTTAGGATGACTTCATCCAATTTTTGAATGCTGTCTAAAGTTTTTTTTTGACTGAAAATAATATTAGTTAATAAAATAGTGGACGTTATAAATTTTAGAAAACATTTCATTTAATTTAATTTAGACTAATTATAAATAACAAAACTAGCTATATTATTTTTTTAAATAAAAATTATTTAGAATTATTTTAAATAAAGTTTAAAAAGATTGATTTTATTTACGTTAAAAAAAATAATATTTATGGATACAATAAAAAAACGGCTATTAGAAATAAAATAGATGCCTGGATTCTGTTCCAAATATTATGTTGGCTCATTATTTTAATGCGTTTGCCAAAATGATGAGAAATAAAAGAAACTATAAAGAATATAATAAGTGCTTGTATTATAAATAAGCTACCAAGGATTGCAAATTGAGTTTTTAAACTTAAAGTTAATGAGAAAATAAAACCTGGAAAAAAGCTAATAAAGAACAAGCTTACTTTTGGGTTAGTTAGGTTCATTATGAATCCTGTTACAAAATAACTTTCTTTTCTTCTTTTTTGATTTTCTATTTTTTTATCAACTACAAAATTATTGTATGCTATAAAAATCAAATATATACCTCCAAGTATTTCAATAGAGCGAAAGATCTCTGGAAAGGTTTCTAGTAGAGTCGCCAAACCTTGAATAACTAAAAAAGTATGGATAATTAGTCCTAAGCACAACCCTAAGGAGACTTTGAATCCCTTTTTGAAACCCTGCGAAATGGTTGTAGAAATTACAAACAAAATGTCAGGTCCTGGAGATAGTGTAAGAACAACACTACTAATAAGGAAAAGTAAAATTGTGTTTAAATCCATTAAAGGTAAAATTATCGATATATTTGCAATTAGAATAAAGTTTTTGAAGATGATAGAAAGATTAGAAAGCGAATTGCTTCCATTACGAATTAAGCTAAAAAACCACTCCATTTATAATAAAATTGAATCATTAGGTGATATTCAAATATTTATGGAGTCTCATGTGTTTGCAGTTTGGGATTTTATGTCCCTTTTGAAAAAACTACAGAGTATTCTTAGCTGTAACCAGATCCCATGGTACCCGTCTGGATTTCCTAAGGCATCTAGACTTATAAATGAAATTGTATGGGGAGAAGAGTCAGATGTAAATCAAGATGGTATCCCTATGAGTCATTTTGAAATGTACTTGGATGCCATGAAAAATATTAAGGCAAATACAAAAGAGATCAACCATCTAATTAATGAAGTCAGGTCTAGTAATGATATCTTTGATATAATTAATAAATCGTCATTGCCAAAGTATGTAAAAAACTTCGTGGATTTTACTTTTGAAGTTATTCAAACTGAAAAACCACATGTCATCGCTGCTGTATTTACATTCGGTAGAGAAGATTTGATACCTGACATGTTTATTGAAATTATAAAAAATTTAAAAGCCTCGACAAATGAAGATCTTTCTGATTTGATCTACTACTTTGAAAGACACATTGAAGTAGATTCAGGAGAACATGGGCCATTGGCACTAGAAATGATAAAAGAGCTCTGCCAGAACGACAAAACTAAATGGGAAGAAGCTCTTTCGTATTCAAAACAAGCTTTAAAAAACCGTATTAACCTTTGGGATGGGATTCTTTCCTCAATAAGAATTAAAAGTAAATTAGTCACAGCTAATTAATTAAACATTGAATTACATTAAAATGAGAAATTTTTTTTTAATTTTTATTTTATGTCAATTCTGGTGTAATTCACAGAAATTAGCATCTGACTCAAACTATTATTCAGACACCATTACTGGAAAAGAATTAATGGAGCTTTTATATGTTTATTCATCTGACTATTTCAAGGGAAGGGGTACAGGTGAACTTGGTCAAAAAAGGGCTTGTGATTTCTTGAGGGACTACTACAAATCAAATAATATTTATCCAGCTAAAGGCACGAAAAACTATTTTCAACCAATGGAGCTTTTAATTAATAAGAAAAAAGTTAAAACTGAAAATGTAGCAGCAGTCATCAAAGGAAGTCATTTTCCAAATGAATACGTCATTCTTTCGGCGCATTTAGATCACTTAGGGACAAATGATAATGGGGATGTTTATAATGGAGCTGATGATGATGGTTCTGGAACTGTCGCTTTGCTAGAAATTGCTGAAGCATTTAAACTAGCCTTTGACAATGGAAAAGGTCCAAAAAGAAGTCTTATTTTTCTTCATTTTACTGGGGAAGAAAAAGGCCTACTTGGTTCAAAATTCTATACCGAAAATCCGCTTTATCCCCTACCCTCTACAATTGCTGATTTAAATATTGACATGATTGGAAGAATTAATCCAAAAAGAAATTCAAATAATCCAAATTACATCTACTTAATAGGATCAGATAAAATAAGTATGGATCTGCATAATATCTCAGAGGAGATGAATGAAAAATATACTCAATTAGAATTAGACTATACATATAATAAAGACGATGATCCGAATAGATTTTATTATAGAAGTGATCATTACAATTTTGCAAAAAATAACATCCCCGTTATTTTTTATTTTAGTGGTACTCACGAAGATTATCATAAAATAAGTGATACAGCAGATAAAATACTATATTCAACATTAGAGAAAAGGACTAGACTAATTTTTCATACAGCATGGGAACTAGCGAACAGAGGGGAAAAAATTAAAATTGACTTAAAATGGTAAGCAGATCAATAAATTTATTAATCATTATAATTGGATTTTTATTTAGCCAGAATTTACAATCTCAAAACGAAGAGTATACAAATGAAATAGAAGATAGCATTAAGATTCGAAGAATAAATTTTGGATTAAAACTCGGTATTCCAAATGTGATTGGGGGTTCTATTGAGATACTACCTCCTATATTAAATAATAAAATAGCACCTTTCTTAGATTTTAGTGGACTTAATATTGATATTGATGACGTTGGAACAGATTTTTCGTATTTAGAATATGGTGCCAATTTTTATTTTAATGAAAAAGGAAACGGATTTTTTATATCCCTTGGGCAAGGAAAATTCAACACTGATCTAAATTTTTATAATTTAGAATTCAATGAAAATGGTCAAAGCACAATAGGTGATGCTTCAACAAACCTTAAATTTAGTACTACTAACATCAAAACAGGAATAAAAACAGGAGGCACTTTTTATTTTCGTTTTGAAGTTGGGTATGGATTCGGGAGTATACAAAAAACTGTTGAATTTAATGCAACTGCAAATGGAATCTCAGATAGTTTTACAGAAGAGATTCCGCCCATACCTGGCGTCAACAGCGGAGGAATACTTATAGGTAATATTGGATTTGGTCTATCATTTTAAGACAAGATTAATTGAAAGATTAACGCTAAAAACGTTCGGTTTTATAAAATCATATGAAAATCTCAGTTTTATACGATTAATTTAAATGAATAACTTCCGTAATCTATCTTTTAGCAGAGGCTATTTTTATTTTCAATTAATTTTTATTGTTTTTGTTTATACTCAAAGTAGATTATACTGTCAAGAGAAAGTAACACTTAGTGGGTATGTATCAGACATTGAAAATAATGAAACAATGATAGGAGTTAATGTAATAATTCCAAATCTTAAAATTGGAACAACAACGAATGAATATGGATTTTTTTCACTTACCGTACCTAGAGGAGATTATAAACTTCAAATAAGCTTCTTGGGTTACAAAAATCAGGAAATTGATTTAATTATTTTATCAGATTTCAGTCAAAATTTCAATTTACAAAAAGAGATTCAAGTCCTTGATGAAGTAGTTATAGAAGAAAGTTCTGAGTTTATTAATCTTAGGAGTCCAGAAATGAGTGTTAACAGGCTTTCTATAAGTACAATAAAAAAAATCCCCGCAGTCCTTGGGGAAGCAGATGTAATTAAATCTATAACATTGTTACCTGGAGTAACAAATGCTGGTGAAGGAGCATCAGGTTTTAATGTTAGAGGTGGAGGAGCTGATCAAAATTTAATTCTTCTTGATGAGGCTATAATTTTTAATTCTTCACATCTTTTTGGATTTTTTTCTGTTTTTAACCCAGAATCTATCAAAGATATTCGTTTATATAAGGGTGGAATTCCTGCAAAATATGGAGGACGTGTATCATCTGTATTGAATATATTTCAAAAGGAAGGGAATAAGAATAAATTTAATAGTCAGGGTGGAATAGGATTGATTTCCTCTAGATTACTCCTAGAGGGTCCAATCAAGAAGGAAACTACCTCATTTCTATTTGGAGGACGAAGTAGTTACGCACATCTATTTTTACCCTTAATTGAATCTGTTGATAACAACAAGGCATATTTTTATGATCTAAATACCAAATTAAGTCATAGGGTAAACGAAAAAAATACAATTTTTCTTTCTGGTTATTTCGGAAGAGATGTTTTTGATATTGACAATTTGTTTGACCTGTCATATGGAAATTCGGTGGCAAACTTTAGGTGGAATCATTTATTTTCTAATAAGTTATTTTCCAATCTTTCAATGATATACTCAGATTATGATTACACCCTAGATTTTGGTCTTGCAGAATTTGACTGGAATCTTGGGATAACTAATTTTAATTTAAAATATGATTTAAAATATTATTTGAATGAAAAACTTAAAATTGAATATGGAGTAAATAGTATCTACTACAAATTTGATCCAGGGTTAATTCAACCAACAACTGACAATTCTACAATTCAAAATAAAAAACTAGAGGATAAATTTGCTGTGGAAAGTGCCTTTTACAGTAGTTTAGACTATAAATTACTACCTAAACTTCAATTAAATTTTGGTCTGAGACTTAGCAATTTTTTAAGACTTGGACAAAAAATTAACACTTATGAAAACGACAACCCTCTTTTATTTATTAATTCAGTCCAAATATATGAAGAAGCAACTCCTCTAGGGTTTATTGAATATTCTAAAAGTGAGGTTATAAAACAGTTTACTAATTTGGAACCACGTTTTTCATTAGCATATGAAATTGCTGATGACAAATCTTTTAAAATTAGCTATAATCGCATGGCTCAATACCTACATTTAATTTCAAATACCAATTCACCAACACCTATTGATGTATGGGCTCCAAGTGGAAAATACATAGATCCACAATTACTAAATCAAGTAGCAGTTGGATATTTTGAAACTTTCAATAATAAAATTTACAGCCTTCAGGCTGAGGTGTTTTATAAAACTATTAAAAATCGCCTTGATTACATTGATGGTGCTGAATTAATAGCCAATGATGCTATTGAACAAGTTTTGCTAAATGGTGAAGCAAGAGCCTCTGGAATTGAAATTTTATTTCAAAAAAATGAAGGTAAGCTAACTGGATGGGTAGCTTATACTCTTTCCAAATCAGAGCAAAGGACTCCTGGAAGAACCGAAAAAGAGACAGGAATTAATAACGGTAATTGGTATTTTACACCATATGATAAAACTCATGATTTTTCTTTGGTTTCAAACTATAGAATAAACTCTAGATGGAATCTCAATTCTAATTTTATATTTCAAACTGGTCAGCCTATAACTTATCCAAATGCACAATATCAATTTCAGGGTTTTTCAATACCAAACTATGAAACAAGAAATAGCAGTAGACTTCCTTCTTATCATCGTTTAGATATTTCCGCTATCTATAAACCAAAAAATAAAGCAGGTGAATGGGTCTTTGGAATTTATAATATTTACAATCGGAAAAATGCAGCTTCAGTTAGATTTCAACAAAACATAAATAATGGAACTAACGAAGCTATTAGATTAGCTATTTTTGGGATTATTCCTTCGGTTACTTATAATTTTAAGTTTTAATCATGAAAAAGTTATTTTTAGCATTACTTATAAACCTTATCTTTTTCAGCTGTGAAGATGTAGTCGAAATCTCATTAAATGATTCGAAAGAGATCTTAATTGTTGATGCCTATATTAATTGGATAAAAGAAACAAATAAAACGGAGCAAAAAGTTAATCTGTCTTTGAGTAGTCCCTATTTTGAAAAGACTTTTCAGCCAGCAACCGGAGCTAATGTATATATAGAGGATGAATACGGAAAAATTTATTATTTTACTGAAGAAAAAAGTGGAAACTATATTCCTATAGATACTATACCCTACGATACTGAAAATTCATATACTATAAACATTGAATATAAAAATCAAACTTTTACAGGTGAAGAATCCCTTAGGACTGTTAGTAGTATATATAGAATAGAGCAAGAATCTGTTGAATTATTTGGAAATGAAGCTATTCAATTGGAAGCTTATTGTTTTGATCCAATGGAAGAAAATAATTATAGTTATTTTGAATTTACAAGCACTGAACTAGATTTTCCAGAGTATAATATTTTTAGAGATGACTTTAGCAGCGGAGGTGAATATTATGGATTCCTTTTAGATTCAGGAATTAAAAAAGGAGATCAAGTAAAAGTTCGTCAATTTGGATTATCAAATTTTGGTTATAATTATTGGTATCTTCTTATTTTACAAAATACTCAACAAGGTGGACCTTTTGTAGGTACACCAGTGAATCTTAAAGGTAATATTGTTAATTTAAAAAATTCAAATGAGAATGCATTTGGATATTTTAGAATGTCTGAAGTATCAGAAATAGTTTATGTAATTAAATAAAAACCGCCTTAGTAGGCGGTTTTAAAAACAAATTGGTTTAGTGATAAGCATTTAAGTTTAATACTTAATTGCAAATTAAAAGTATAAAAAAAGGATTAGATTAAAAAATAAAAGTTGAGTTTTTAAATAGATTGTTAGGTAAAAATGTGGGAATTAAAAGAATTAATCTTTTTCATAGCAATTTTAACTCCCACATAAACAAACCAATTAAATCAAACAAATTCATACAAACGCCATAAAAAGTGGGGACTCGATAATGAAGTTTTCAACAAATCATTAATCAACAACATTACTTCACCCCACTGACTGTAGAATCAATACAAATTTTGTTTAAGATTTTCACAATATCAATCTAATTAAATATTAATATCTAATACATATATAGTAAATTCTTATATATATATAATTTGTTAGTGGTATAACTAATAACATTCATAAATTTTTTTGTAAATTGTAGTAATGTCAAGAAGACTTTTACATATAAATTTTCCTGAAAATGTAGCTCATATATATGTCGATGGGAGAAAATACACACAAGAAGAATTCACTAAAGCAAAACAACTTGAAATGAGAAGAGGCAAATTTGGAAGATTTGTTAGCGATGCTAGCAAAAAAATAATTTCTTCTTAATAATCCATTATAAGTCAATAGTCGTCAACATTATTACCCCTGCCCTTCCTTGTTTACCCCATCTATTAGTCTCAGCAGCGCTAATAAGAACTTTTACTTTACGTATGTGGGAAGATAAAGCCTGTACATCCTGAGGTGGTGAACTGAATTGCTGCCCATTTATTATCCATAATGGAAATATTTTTGATGATTCCTGAGTAAATGTTTGGTATTGCCTCAAAATTGGAAGTCCGCCAGCTTGTCTAGCAGTGGGCAAGTAATGTTTTAATGCAAGATACCAAGTTTGTGCATTCTCATCGATACCCCATTGATTTAGTCCCATACTTGTAAGCTTGGCAATTTTTTTTTTCTCTTTTTCTTGTTTTTTTAGTGATTTTATTTCTTTTTTTGTAAGTCCCTTTAAATTTACTTTTTGCTGTGCGTTGGCTTGACAAAAGATGAAAAATATCAAAATAGTAAACAAAATTTTCATATAAAAGAATACATATTGCCTTCCAAATTCAAACATAGCAAAACATATAATATTTCTCTTATTCAATTTTCTTGCCTTCAATTTTGTAATAACCACCAGCTGTACCCGTAAAATCTGAGTTTTCAAAATTTAATTCAAAATCCCTTTGATAACCGTCAATAAAAGATTCTATTATTATTGTAGAGCTGTCGATGGAGTAGGTTGATATTACATCTAAAGATCTTTCTTCTTCAAAAATTTTGTAATTAGCTTCAGAGTAATAAATTTTTTTTCTCTTAGTAATAGTTAAAATCGCTGGCACATCACCTACTCCATCAACATTAAATACCGTCATTTTGTACTTTCCAATAAAAGGGTCACTTTCAGTTTTTTGTAATGATGCACATGATAAATAGAAACACAAAAGAATAAAATATGTAATATTTTTTTTCATTGGAAATTTAATTTATTTGTCTAATACTAAATATTTACTAATCGAAAAATAGATAAAATATTATTGAAGAAAAACTATTATCTTATGAAAGATTTTCTAAAGATTAAATATAAAATATTAGCAATAAGTTATTTACCAACAATATTTATTACGCCAAACATATTTTTGTGCTTACCACATTGGTAATAATATCTACCTGGCTTTTCTGGAATCCATGAAATAATTCCAGTTGTATCTCCATTATTTTTAATATTTTCTATTTGATCTTTCTTACCTATACCCGCCTTTATTTTTAAATAAAAAGGGTGGCCAGGTGCATCGATCAAAAAATCAATTTTTGATTCTACTAAAAATGTCAATTCAGGATCAGTCCCTTTAACAATACCTTTTAAGTCATTACCAGATAATTCATAATTGTTTCTACTCTCTGCATTAACTTTTATCTTATAACTTTCTAATGGATTTTTTGAAGCAAAGGATATATTAGTGAGTAAAAAAAACAAAATAAGTGTTAGCTTTTTCATAGAGTGTTTTTAAAATTTATTCTCAAAATATACAAATAACTATTGAAGTAAAATATTTAATATTTATAATAAATTTATCATTTTAATAACACCTATCCTTTTTAATTCTTTTTTAGAAACTTTTTTTAATATTCCCGCTTCTAAAACAAAAAATCTTTTTTTCAATTTAAATTCAGCAGATTTATTTACTGAATAACCTGAATTAGCCACACTTGGCTTACTATACTCCACAATTGGTTTAAATAAGTAAGATTTTTTTTTATCCTTAAATAATAATCTGTACCATTTGTTATCATATGCCAACCAAGGTTCTTTTCCTCCTAATAAAATTGAAACATTATTTTTCGATGGCAATAGGTATTCAAAATAATTATCATTAAATCTTATATACATTGCATCTTTGAATGCATCAAATCTTACTTCAACCTTTTTACCTTTAATTATTGAGGTTAAAAACTTTTCATGGTAAAATCTACTTCCAGTTATTTGGTAAAGAGCAATATCAGACCTATTGGTATCATAAAATCGAAAACCACCAGCGCTTTGTGAATTGTTTTGACTAATTGCAAACAAAGGAAAAAGTGAGATTATGATAAGGTTTCGCATTTGTTTATGGTTAATTTTTTCAAAAAAAAGGGACTCTTTAGAATCCCTTTTTGGGGTGGAAGATCGGTCTCGAACCGACGACCTCCTGAACCACAATCAGGCGCTCTAACCAACTGAGCTACAACCACCATTTTAGTTTCAAATATAATAGAATTTAGATTAAAATATAGAAATCAAATATACATTACTAAATTTCATTCAAGTCAAAATTAAATATGAAAGACATCTATTCATTTGGATAAAAAATATCATTCTGTGCTCTTATTTTATCCATTAACTTAACAAGATCTAAACTGTTTTTGTGTGTCCATTTTTTTGATTCAATACGTTTTTCCCTGATGCATTTATTTGATTCCTCTATTTCATAAACATAACCCTTACCAATAAACTCAAATTTTTTTTTGATCTTATTATTATTAGATAGAATTATCGTTTTTGATTCGTGCCATCTAGAGTCGATATAAATTTCACCTTTTTCACCACAAATCTTAGCGCACATATCCTCATTATGCGAAAAACTTGAATATAATAATGCTTGAGAATCTTTGTACCTAAAAATCATTGCCATTTGCTTATCCACTCCTGTTTCTGATTTTATTGCATCAGACATAATGGAGATTGGATATCCTAAAAGTTGATAAGAAAGAAAAAGTGGATAAATACCTATATCAAGTAAACTGCCTCCACCTTTTTCAGGATTAAATAATCTGGAATCATGAGATCTATCTATCCCTTTAAAACTAAAGGAGGCATAGATATATTTGATTTTTCCAATTTGCCCTTCCGAAATCCATTTAAGTAGTTGATCAAAGACAGGATTAAATCTTGTCCAAAGAGCTTCCATCAGAAAAACCCCTCTTTCATTCGAAAGGTAAACTAAATTTTTAACCTGTGATTCATTTATAGCTAGAGGCTTTTCACATAAGACTGCTTTGTTATGTTTCAAAGCCTTTGCAGAGAATTTGTAATGATTATTATTAAGAGAAGCAATATAAATTATGTCAACTTCTCCGTCTTTAAAAAGATCATCATAATTATCATAAAAACGATTAACTTTATATATATTGGCAAAATTCTTAGAACGTTCCATGTCTGAGGAGGCAACTGCTTCAATTTTACAATCAGGAACAAACTTTATATCATCTGCAAATTTTTTTGCAATACTCCCAAGGCCCAAAATACCCCATCTAACGGTCTTTGGCATGTTCATTTAATTAGAGAGTCCAGCTCTTTTACGGCTAACAATTGTTTAGATGTAAAACCTTCACCCGCTTCAGCACCAATTAATCTTCCTAGATTTTGCGCACGATACTTTACGCTATTTAAAAAGTTTTCAGTACTTATTGGTGTGTTATTTTCGTTATTCTTTGAATCAAATAATTGACTTTTATAAGCTTTAACTGCTTCAATTTTTTTCTCCAAGTATCCAGTAATATTTATTACTATATCTGGTTTAACTTCATTCCACTGTATATACTCTAAAATAAGATGTGGTCGCCAGGATAACTGATTTTTTCCATCTTGATCAAATGTATCTATTTTATTTAAACCACTCAAAAAGCAAGAGTCATTGACTAGCTGATTTGCTCTACCATGATCAATATGCCTATCTTTTCTAGAATTACATAAAACAATGTTTGGTTGGTAATTTCTAATTTTTTCAATTAAAACAAGTTGATTTTTCAAATTATTTTCAAAAAAGCCGTCTTGAAGTTCTATATTTTCTCGATTATATATATTAAGGATTTCTGATGCTCTTTTAGCTTCATTTTTTCTAGTTTGTTCATCTCCCCTAGTACCTAATTCGCCTTGAGTTAAATCTACAATTGCTACCTTTCTCCCTTGAGCAACAGATAAAGCAATTGTACCTCCACATCCAAGCTCTACATCATCTGGATGAGCACCAAAAGCTAAAATATCAACTTTCATTAAATTTGTCTTTTAATGGATTGTATAATATCATCTTTTAAATCTTCGTAATCTTCAATACCAGCAGATAATCTTACCATTTGATCATTTATTCCCTGTTCAATTCGTTCTTCATCTGTTAGTAAAGAATGTGATGTAAGTTTTGGGCTTAAAGCTGTTGTCTCAATTCCTGCTAAACTCATAGTTGGCTTAATAAGCTTAAGTCCTAAAAGGAATTTTTTACAATCGATTTTTGATGATAAGTCAAAAGACAACATACCGCCAAAACCTTTCATCTGCTTTTTTGCTAATTCGTGGCTTGGATGTGATACTAAACCTGGGTAATAAACCTTATCTATCAAGATTTCATTTTCAAGGAAATCCGCAATCTGTAATGCATTCTTATTTTGCTCTTTAACTCGAAGGTAAAGCGTTTTTATGCTTCTTTCAAGAAGCCAAACAGTATAATCACTCAAGTTTCCACCAAAATTTTTAGCACTAGCAGAAATGTTTTTAATAATTTCCTCAGAGCCAACAATAGCACCAGCAGATATGTCACTATGTCCACCTAAATACTTAGTGGCGCTATGGATAACAATATCAATTCCAAATTCTATAGGATTTTGATTTACTGGGCTAGCAAAAGTATTATCTATAATCGTTAAGATACTATTGCATTTTGCTAAATCACTTATAGATTTTAAATCAATTATTTTCAGTTTGGGATTACTGGGTGTTTCGATATAAATGATTTTAGTGTTTTTTCTTATTTCTTTCTCAAAGTCTTTAGAAGAAGTACCATATGTAAAGCTAAATTCAATTCCAAATTTTGGCAATTCAGTTTTTATAAAATTCCTTGTTCCGCCATATAAATCGTTTTGAAGAATAATATGGTCTCCTATTTTTAAATTTGATAAAATAGAAGTACTTATTGCGGCCATACCTGAGCTAAATACAATTGCAGTTTCAGCATTTTCAAGTGCAGCAATTTTGTCTGCTAGACCTTTTTGATTTGGTGTATTAAAATAGCGCGGATATCTATTTACTTTAACATCATTAAATTTATATGAAGTGGCCATATAAAGGGGTGAAATAGAACCACCATTGACATTGTCAACTAACTCACCAGCATGAACACATTGGGTTTTAAGATTTCCTTTTTTTTTTATTAGTTTTCTATCCATGATAATATTGTAGGATCATCAGGTTGAGTCCTGGGGGAGATTACTTTAGCCAATTTTCCATCTTCATTTATTAGATATTTTTGAAAATTCCATGACACTCTTGAGCTAATTACACCATTTTTTGTCTGTTCTGTCAAGAATTGGTACAATGGATGCATAGTCTTACCCTTAACTGATATTTTACTCATCATCGGAAACGTAACACCGTAATTTTTTTCACAAAACTCTGATATTTCATCATTGGTCCCTGGTTCTTGAAATAAAAAGTTGTTTGCTGGAAAACCTACAATAACAAAATTCTCCCCTTTATACCTTTCAAAAAGAGATTGTAGTTTTTTATATTGAGGTGTCAGACCACATTTGGATGCAGTATTAACAATCATGATCTTTTTCCCCCGAAGAGAATCAAAATTAAATTCCTCTCCTTCAATATTCTCAACTTTGAACTGATAAATTGTAGTATCTATATTTTTTTGGGCTGTTGTTTTAAGTAAGGCAATCATAAATAGTGTGATAATTAAATTTCTATACTTCATTTTCATTTTTTTTTAATCATCAAATGATTTGGGAAATTTCTGATGCAAAATTTCTTTTCAAAATCAATTTAATTTTTGCAAATTACGATTATTTTGTGCAAAGAAAAAAATTAAACCTTAAACAACTTCTGCACTAAGGCCTTCCTCTAGGAGAGCTTTACATTTAGGGACCAATTCATCTAAGCTACCTGTTTTTACAGAACACTTTCCAGAATGATGAACGATATACGCACATTGTTCAGCTTGAAGATAGTTGTGATCACAAATTTTAACTAAACAATCGATGACATGTTCAAATGTGTTTACATCATCATTATAAAGAATTATCTGAAATTTTTTTTCATCTAGTAGTTCAATCTCTTCAAGCTCTTCTGGATTAATTTTTGGTGATTCTTGAACCTTTACAATGTATAAACCAGGGTATCTCATTTTATAATCAAATATCTTAAATCTTAATAACCAATTTTTAAGGATATTAAAATGAATTTGCAATTTTCATAAAATCTTCAGCGTTTAAGGATGCACCTCCTATTAATCCTCCATCAACATCAGATTCACTAAAAATTTCTTTTGCATTATTAGGTTTGACACTACCTCCATATAATATAGAAACATTATTAGCAAGTTTTGAATTAAAACGTGAGGATATCAAATTTCTAATGTAAAAATGCATCTCTTGAGCTTGTGTTGCTGTCGCAGTTTCTCCAGTACCTATTGCCCAAATAGGTTCATATGCCAATATAATGTTCTTCATGCTCTCCTTTGAAAAATTGAAAAGTGTTCTTTTAAGCTGCTCTGCTACAATTTCAAAATGATTATTTGATATTCTATCCTCTAATTTTTCACCAAGGCAAAAAATTACTCTAATGTTTGATTCTATTGCAATTTTAATTTTTTTTGTCAGAAAGGCATCGTCCTCTTGAAAAATATTTCGCCTTTCAGAGTGTCCTATTATGACTGTATTAACTCCGATTCCCTGAAGCATTTTTGGAGATACTTCTCCTGTATAGGCACCAGATTGTGCTATACCTATGTTTTGTGCAACTACTGAAATATTTGTGGATTTTAGTGATTGAACTGACTGATAAAGTTGGGTAAAAGATGGAGCGATCATGATTTTTATGTCTGGGGGCTCAGAATAAGATTTTAAATGTGCTAACATTTTTTCAGTTTCTTTAAAATCTTTATTCATTTTCCAGTTTCCAGCAACAATTTTATCTCTCATATATTAATCAATTTTAATTCTTGGATCTAGATAAATATATATTAAATCGACAACAATATTAATTATTATAAATATAAATGCTATGAATAAGACTGATCCCATTACCACAGGTATATCTAAGTGATTAAGGGCTTCTACGATTTCTTTTCCAAGGCCTTTCCAACCAAAAATATATTCTACAAAAATTGCACCTGCTAAAAGTGAGGCAAACCAACCAGAAACCGCAGTAATTACCGGATTTATTGAGTTCCTCAAACCATGCTTGAAAATTACCTCATATTTTGAGAGTCCCTTTGAAAAAGCAGTTTTTATATAATCCTGCGATAAAACCTCTAGTAAGTTATTTCGAACTAATTGAATGATAATTGCTAAAGGGCGAATACCTAAAACAAAAGATGGAAGTATTAAGTTTTTTAAAACTATTCTGTAATTATCTCCAAAATCATCGAGCTCAAATAAGCTTCCAGTCATATTCAAATTAGTATAAGAATGGAGTAAATAACCAAAAAACCATGAGAATAAAATTGAACTAAAAAAAGAAGGAATACTCATTCCTAAAGTACTAAAAAATAATAGGAAACGATCAATCCAATGGTCTTTGAAAATAGTAGCAGTGATTCCAAAAAAAAGACCTCCTAAAATTGCAATGATAATAGAAGATATTGCCAATATGCCGGTGTTGGGTAAAGTTTCATATAAAATATCTAAAATAGGTTTACCTCGCCTTTGATAAGATGTTCTAAGATATGGATACTTAAAAACAATAACTTTATTTTTAAAATTAGATAAAGCTATTCCACCATATTTTTTTTTCTCATAGTGAGAAAACTCACTTTTATTTGTGCTGTGTATTGATATTGGAGACAAATCATTCAAATAGTAAAAATATTGGTCTAATATTGGTAGATTAAGTCCAAATTTATCTTTTAAAACCTCAAGTTGTTTTTTATTTTGATTTTGATCAAGCATCATTTCTGCAGGATCACCAGGAAGAACACAAAACATAAAAAAAATTAAACTCGCTACACCTAATAAAGAAAAAAAACCCTGCAAAATTCTATTTAGGATATGTGTCATTGATTTTTAAAATGTATAAGAGCAAATATTGCATAGTTTGCCATATCTTGATAATTAGCGTCAATTCCTTCGCTTATAATTGTTATGCCCTGATTTCCTTCAATTTGTTTGATTCTTAAAAGTTTCTGTAAAATAAGATCTGTTAAAGAACTAATTCTCATATCTCTCCATGCCTCACCATAATCATGATTTTTCTTTTTCATCAATTCGTATATTCCACTAACTTCTTTGTCATAATAATCTAATGCAGAATTTGAACTCAAATCTGGTTTTTCAGTCAAACCTAATTTAATTTGCATCAACGCTATGAGTGAGTAATTAACAATACCCATGAACTCTTGTTCTTGGCCTTCATCTACTTTTCTTTCTGCCAGTACTTGTATATTTCTTACTCTTTGGGCTTTGATAAAAATTTGGTCGGTTAAAGAGGTTAATCTTAAAATTCTCCATGAAGGACCATAGTCACTCATTTTTTCTTCAAACAATCTGCGGCATTTGGAGATAATTTTTTTATACTCTTTATCAGTAGCTTTCATTTAATTAAATTTGATGTAAATTTCTAACTTATTTCCTTAAAATCTTTAAAACGGTTAAAATTTATTAAAAAGAAATACACACCCAATTTTTTAAATATTCGAGATAATATAATTGATTTAAAATCTCCTAAAATAATGGGAATTCTTAACCTAACTGAGGATTCGTTTTATGATGGAGGAAAGCATAATACCATAAAAAAGTCTTTGCTCCAATGTGAAAAGATGATACATGAAGGTGCCCATTTTATTGATATTGGAGTACATTCGAGTAAACCCGGGAGTAAAATTATAAGTCCCAGTGATGAAATTGAACTTTTGATGCCCTATCTAGAAAAAATATTGAAAGAATTTGACAACTTTTGTTTTTCAATAGATACTTATAATAGTGAGGTAGCCAAAATATCAATTGAAATGGGGGTTAGTATAATAAATGATATTTCAGCTGGAAGTATTGATAATGAAATGTTCTCATTAATAAGTAAATACAATATACCTTACGTGGTAATGCATATGAAAGGAAAACCAATTTCAATGCAAAAACAACCTAAATACAGAAATGTAACTACAGAAATTATTGATTTTTTTCATGAAAAAATCAATCAAGTTAAAAGAGAAGGAATTAAAAATATTATAATTGATCCAGGATTTGGATTTGGTAAAAGAGAGTCGCATAATTATGAATTATTAAAAAATCTCAGTGATTTCAAAATATTTAATTATCCTATTCTTGTTGGTGTTTCCAGAAAGTCAATGATTTACAATAAATTAGATATTTTGCCTGAATTTGCTTTGAACGGGACAACAGCTGTTCATATGTTGGCTTTGGAAAGAGGGGCAAAAATTTTAAGAGTTCATGACGTAAAAGAAGCGAAAGAATGCATTACCTTATGGGAAACACTTCAATAGTTTTGTTAATTTTATAAAAATTTAATTGATTGAAGATAACGGATTTTATTGATTTTTCTTTTGTTGATATAATTGACATTATCTTAGTTGCTTTATTACTTTTTTACATGTATAAACTTGTTAAGGGTACAGTAGCAATTAACATTTTTATTGGCATAGTAATAGTATATCTCATTTGGAAGTTAACTGATCTTTTAAATATGGATGTATTAAGTAACTTACTTGGAAAATTTATCAGCGTTGGTTTTTTTGCTCTTATTGTAGTTTTTCAGCAAGAAATTAGAAAGTTTTTGTTACTTCTAGGGTCAACAAACTTTACAAATAGACGGAATGTTGTCCGTTATTTTAAATTTTTAAATCAAAACAGAGATTCGTCAAGTTTAGACATTAACGTTTTAATAAACTCATGTTCTGAGATGTCTAAAAGAAAAACTGGTGCAATAATCGTATTACAAAGAAGTAATTCCTTAGATTTTACTCTAAATGAAAGTAATCTCTCACAAATAAAATTGACCCCTCAGGTTCTTGAAACAATCTTTTTTAAAAATAGTCCGCTTCATGATGGTGCTATATTAATAGAAAATAACCAAATTATAGCTACTAGGGTAATTTTACCAGTTAGTGATAGTTCAGAAGTTCCTTCTAGGTACGGTTTAAGACACAGAGCAGCATTAGGCATTTCTGAAAAGACAGATTCTTTAGTTATAGTTATTTCTGAGCAAACAGGAAAGCTAGTTTATGTCAAGAATGGTGAATTTATAAAAATCAAATCCGCTGAGGAATTAAAGGAAAAATTAATTCCAGATCTAAATGAGTAGTAGTTTATTAAGACGAAAGCTCTTTTGCAAGTTGCATTTCGTATAGATTCAAATAATGGCCCCCTGGAACTTTAATTAATTCTTCGTGAGGTCCTTGTTCAACAATTTCACCATTTTCTAAAACTATTATTCTATCAGCATTCCTAATTGTTGTCAAGCGATGAGCAATAATTATAGATGTTTTACCTGTTGTTATTTTTTCAATTGCTCGCTGAATTGATTCTTCTGTATAACTGTCAACCGATGAAGTTGCCTCATCAAGAACCAATATTGAAGGATCAGTTAAGTATGCTCTCAAAAAAGCAATTAATTGTCGCTGGCCTGAGGAAAGCATTATTCCTCGCTCTCTAACATCATAATCATAACCTCCTGGAAGTGATTCGATGAATTCGTGAATTCCTAATTCTTTAGATGCTATTATAACTTTTTCTTTACTAATTTTTTTATTGAAAAGCGTAATGTTATTATACAAGCTGTCTGCAAATAAAAACACATCTTGCAATACAAGTGAAATATGCTTGCGTAAAGAAAAAAGATCATACTTTTTTATAGAAATATCGTCAATTAATATATCACCACTTTTAAAATCATATAGTCTGCATAAAAGGTTAATAATAGTCGATTTTCCTGAACCTGTTGCTCCAACGATAGCAATCCTTTCACCCGGTCTAATATTGAGTGAAAAATTATTTAAAACAGTCTGTCCGTGAACATAAGAGAATATTAGATTTTTAAAATTTATTTTACCACTAATAGACTTTGCAATGAGTTTACCATGATTTTGTATTTTGCTATTGGTTTCTATTATTCTAAAAATTCTTTCTGCAGCAACCATACCCATTTGCAGTGAATTAAATTTATCTGCTATTTGTCTCAATGGCCTAAATAACATTTGCGACATTTGAATAAATAGAAAAATGACACCTAATGAAATTTTTCCATTTGATATAATATTTAATCCGCCATACCAGACAATTAATCCAATAGTGACTGATGACGCAATTTCAGCAACTGGAAAAAAAATTGAATTAAACCATACAGTTTTTAACCATGCTCTTTTATGTTTTTCATTTATTACAAGAAAATTTTTGTACTCAATTTTTTCTCTGTTTAATAGTTGAACTATTTTGATACCACTTATTCTTTCTTGAACAAAAGAATTTAAACTTGCAACCTGTGATCTCACTTCCTCAAAGGCTTTTTTCATAGATTTTTGAAAAAGTCGAGTTGCATAAATAATAATTGGAAGAACTGAAAAAACTATGATTGATAATTCCCAATCTACATATAGCATTATAAGTACAACGAGAGACATTTTTAACAAGTCTGCAATTATCATGAATAAACCTTGAGAAAAAATACTTGCTATAGTCTCAATATCACTTACCGATCTAGTTACTAAACGACCAATTGCTGTGTTATCAAAGTAAGCCATTTTGAAATTAATTATTTTATTAAATAATTTAATTCTCAAATCTTTTATTACACTTTGACCCAACCAATTAGCATAAAAGACAAAAAGAAATTGAAAAACAACTTCAAGAGATAATGTTACAAGCATGAGTATGACAAAAAATAGCAAACCCGAATAATCCTTGGGTCTAATGTAATCATCGACAGTAACTTTTAATAAGTATGGTGTCAAGGTAGAAAACAGTGAAAGTGAAATTGCTGTAAACATTACAAAATAGTATGTTACTTTATATGGAGTAATAAAAAAGCTTAATTTTTTAAAAAGTTTTCTATCAAAAATTTTACCTGTTATATTGGCCATCTTATAAATAAATATTTTTTGGATATAAAATTTCCTTTAAAAAAAGTCCTTTTGCTGGGACTGAGAAGCCAGCCAGAGATCT
This sequence comes from uncultured Bacteroidota bacterium, assembly GCA_902520765.1. GTDB lineage: Bacteria > Bacteroidota > Bacteroidia > Flavobacteriales > Flavobacteriaceae > MS024-2A. Next base: position 61,379 of record CABYPG010000002.1, on the reverse strand, counting down.
ATCTTTATTTTCAATTATTTTTGGCAAATCACTTAAAAATTTCTTTTTTAAACCAATGTCTAATAAGGTTCCAACTATTGACCGAACCATATTACGCAAAAATCGATTTGCCGTGATTGTAAATTTTAAACCATTATCTAAAAGCGTCCATTCTGCAAAACTTATGTTACATATAAAAGTTTTTACATCTGTTTTCGACTTCGAGAAGCACTCAAAATCATTGTATTGTAAAAGTATTTTTGTGGCTTCTTCCATTGAGTTTATATCTAATGATTGGTTAAGATTATAATGAAATTCATTTCCAAAAGGAGTTTTCTTCGAATTAATAAAATATTCATATGTTCTACAAACTGCATCAAATCTTGCATGTGCGTTATCTTTAACTCTTGTGATTGAATTAACCGAAATATCTTCAGGTAAAAATTGATTAAGCCTATGAATGAAATTGTTATCCGAATTTGAGTAGAATTTTACATCAAAATGTGCAATCATTTTATGTGCATGGACACCTGAATCTGTTCTTCCAGAAGCAACAAGTTTTATTGGTATATTTAATAAAGTTGACATTGCACCTTCCATTTCCTCTTGAATTGAGTTTGCATTGGATTGGGATTGCCATCCATGATAATTTGTACCTTTATACGAAAAATTAATAAAAAATCTCACTCTTTTGTGTTTCAGGTCAAATATACTTTGATTTAGTTTTTAGAACAATTAAAATAACATCTCCAACTTCATAAAAGTCATTTTCAATTAATTTATTTTTATTAATGGTAAAAAAGATATTACTACTTTCCGACACGCATGGATATATAGATGAAAATATACTTTCATACACAAGTGACGTTGATGAAGTTTGGCATGCTGGCGATATTGGGCACACTATCGTAATTGATAAAATCAAATTATTAAAACCAATTAGAGCTGTCTTTGGCAACATTGACAGTGCAATGATTCGGTCGTCAACTGAAAAAAATCTAATCTTTGAGATTGAAGGAGTAAGAGTTGTTATGACTCACATTGCCGGTTACCCAGGAAGGTATAATAAAAATGCTATTGAATTAATACAAAAATATAAACCGAAATTATTTATATGTGGTCATTCACATATATTAAAAGTTATTCGAGATAAAAAATATGATCACCTTCACTTTAATCCAGGAGCAGCTGGGGTTTACGGTTTTCACAAAAAAAGAACTATGTTGAAATTTACTTTACAAAAAGGAGTTGTAAAAAATTTATTTGTTATAGAACTAAAAGAAAAATTATCTCAATCTGTCGATTGATCGAATTAAATTTTCATCTTTTATTATCGATTTGCGAGCAAAAAAAATAAGACTTTGCTTTATTAATACTAAGATAGGCAAAATGTGAACTAAATTGAGATACAATTTGTTTATAAAATTGTATGCAATTAGTATTAAAACAAATAGGTTTAAGATCAATAATGATAAGCAAATAAATGATTGGAAAGATCTTTTTTTATAAAGTAAAATCGTGAAAACTAAAATAATTGCTGAAACCAAAAAAAAATGCGATTTACCTATAATAGTATTATGAAGAGTATCAAATGAATATGTATAAATTAAAATTGAAAGGAAAAAAGCCAGCGACAAATAAAAAGTCTGTATACGAAGAATCATTTTTACTTTTTACAAAATTAATTTTTTTTTAAAACTTTCTATTTTAAATAAAATTTGTATTATTGCTATCTACAATCTACAAAACTAAGTATCTGTTATTAACTTCAGATTTTAGACTTAATCATAAATATTTAATGTACGAAATAGCAAATCTTAAAACAAAGAAATTATCCGAATTGCAGGATATAGCAAAAAATATTGGTCTTAAGGGTTCGGCTGGACTTAAAAAACTTGATTTAATTTACCAAATAGTTGATTTAATAGCCACTAAACCAGAGGAAGATCAAAAAAAAGATCAATCAAATAAAGAAAAAATAAAACCTATCACGAAAACTGATTTTGAAAAGAAAACAATAAATAAAATTTTACCAGTTCAGAAAATAAAAAACAAAAATAAACCTGAAAAAGAGCAACACACTCATCAGAGAGACAAGCAGGGTAACAATCCTTTTTCGAAGAATAATATCCAAAAAAGTAAAGTAAATAATCGCACAGATCACAACCACAATAAAGACAACAAGAGTAGATATAGACAACCCGACTTTGAGTTTGATGGTATAGTAGAAACTGAAGGCGTTCTTGAAATAATGTCAGAAGGATATGGATTTCTTAGATCTTCTGACTACAATTATTTATCATCTCCCGATGATGTTTATGTATCCCAGTCTCAAATACGATTATTTGGATTAAAAACAGGTGATACTGTCCTTGGTTCTGTAAGACCACCGAAAGAAGGTGAAAAATATTTTCCTTTAATAAAAGTCGATAAAATAAATGGTTTAGATCCAAAAGTTGTAAGAGACAGGGTATCTTTTGAGCACCTCACACCACTGTTCCCTGATGATAAATTCAATATTGCAGAAAAACAAAGCACAATTTCTTCGAGGATCATGGATTTATTTTGCCCTATAGGTAAAGGTCAACGTGGTATGATAGTTTCGCAACCTAAAACTGGAAAAACAATGCTTCTCAAGGATATAGCAAATTCAATAGCTGCAAATCATCCTGAAGTTTACCAACTAATTTTGTTAATAGATGAAAGGCCTGAGGAAGTGACAGACATGCAAAGAAATGTTGATGGTGAAGTAGTTGCCTCGACATTTGATGAACCTGCCGAAAGACATGTAAAAGTTGCAAATATTGTTTTAGAAAAAGCTAAAAGACTAGTTGAGTGTGGTCACGATGTTGTTATCCTTTTAGACTCAATTACTCGTTTAGCGAGAGCTTATAACACAGTTCAACCAGCATCAGGTAAAATTTTAAGTGGTGGTGTAGATGCTAATGCTCTACATAAACCAAAAAGGTTTTTTGGTGCAGCTAGAAATATTGAAAAGGGAGGTTCTCTTTCTATAATTGCCACAGCATTAACTGAGACTGGTTCAAAAATGGATGAAGTTATTTTTGAAGAATTTAAGGGTACTGGTAATATGGAGCTTCAGTTAGATAGAAGAATTGCTAATCGAAGAATTTTTCCTGCTATTGACTTAGTATCTTCTAGTACTCGACGAGACGACCTATTGCTTGATGAAAATACAATAAAAAGAATGTGGATAATGAGAAAGTATTTAGCTGACATGAATCCCGTTGAAGCAATGGAGTTTGTTAATGACAGGTTTACAAGAACACAAAACAACGAAGAGTTTTTAATTTCTATGAACTCGTAAAAAGTAAGCTATAAAATCACATTAACCTATTTTAATGAAGCTACATGTTTTGTAAGTTTTGATTTTAGATTTGCAGCTTTATTTTTATGTACTATATTTTTTTTAGATAGCTTATCAATTAATGATGTGACTACGGGGAAGAGTTTCTTTGCCTCTTTTTTAGAAGTAAGACTTTTTAGTTTTTTAATTGCGTTCCTTGTCGTTTTGTGCTGAAAGCGATTTAATAACCTCTTTTTATTGTTTGATCTAATTCGTTTAAGTGCAGATTTATGATTTGCCATATTTTAATATTTTATTGTAGCCCGTAGGGGAATCGAACCCCTCTTTCCAGGATGAAAACCTGGCGTCCTAACCAATAGACGAACGGGCCATAATTTTCGAGCGCAAATGTACATGTAATAATATTATTATACAAGAACATCAAAAATCATTATAATAAAAAATACTCTAAAATTTACATTAATTAGTAAGCCTTAGCAAAAAGTACTCTTTTATCAGAAGGATTTCCTGAATAAACACAAATACCCTTCTCCTCTTTTGCATTAAAGGGTATGCATCTTATAGTTGCTTTCGTTTCTTTTTTTATGGCTTCTTCTGTGGAATTACTGCCATCCCAATGAGCTGCGATAAATCCTCCTTTATTATTCAGAGTTTCTTTGAAATCCTTGAAATTATCAACATATGTGGTATTTTCATCTCTGAATCTTTGCGCATTTAAATAAAGAGTGTTTTGTATTTCATTTAGTTTAGATTTTATCACTTTAACTATATCATTCTGTTTTATAATTTCCTTTGAAAAATTATCTCGCCTAACGATTTCAACAGTGCCATCATTTACATCTTTGGGACCAATAGATAGTCTAAGTGGAACTCCTTTAAGCTCGTATTCATTAAACTTAAAGCCTGGTTTAAACTTGTCACGATTATCGAACTTTACTCTTATATTGTTTTTTTGCAATTCACTCATTAAATTTTCAGAAACTTTTTCCACATACTTATGCTCATTTGAATCTTTATAGATTGGAATTATCACTACCTGATAAGGAGCGAGATTAGGAGGCAAGACTAATCCTTTGTCATCACTGTGTGTCATAATAAGTGCACCTATAAGTCTTGTTGAAACTCCCCATGAAGTTGCCCAAACGTAATCTAATTTTCCAGAATCACTTGTAAATTTTACATCAAATGCCTTTGCAAAATTTTGGCCTAAAAAATGAGATGTTCCAGCTTGAAGCGCTTTTCCATCTTGCATTAACGCCTCTATACAATAAGTTTCTTCAGCACCAGCAAATCTTTCACTTTCTGACTTTGTGCCTTGAATCACTGGGATAGCCATAAAATTTTCAACAAAATCGGCATACACTTGATTCATCAATTTTGCCTCTTTTAAAGCCTCTTCCTTTGTGGAATGAGCAGTGTGGCCTTCTTGCCATAGAAATTCAGAAGTTCTTAAAAAAAGTCTAGTCCGCATTTCCCATCTTACTACATTAGCCCACTGATTAATTAGTAATGGTAAATCTCGATAAGACTGAATCCATGATTTATAAGTATTCCATATTACAGCCTCACTAGTAGGTCTAACTACAAGTTCTTCATCTAATTTTGCTTTTGGATCAACTACTAGTTTTCCTTTGGAATTCTCATCATTTTTAAGTCTGTAATGAGTAACAACAGCACACTCCTTTGCAAATCCTTCTGCGTTTTTTTCTTCTGCTTCAAACAAACTTTTAGGTACGAAAAGGGGGAAATAAGCATTTTGATGTCCAGTTTTTTTAAACATTTGATCTAACTCAAGTTGCATTTTTTCCCATATAGAATAGCCATAGGGTTTGATTACCATACATCCTCTAACAGATGAGTTTTCAGCAAGATCAGCTTTAATTACAATCTCATTGTACCATTTAGAATAATCTTCATCCCTGGGTGTTAATTTCTTTGGCATAAATTTTTTGGCATAGAATTTGAAATAAAATATAATGTAGTAACATTGTGATACAAAATTAAGCCTTTTGTAGCACATATTTAAAATGAATTTACATGAAAACATTCTACTTAATTTCAAAAACAAATAGCCAAAATTTATTGCTTTTATTATCCCTACTCTTATATAGTTGTGGAAGCTTTCAAGGATCATCATACTTTGACAACGATGGTATATATGTGTCAAATAAAAGTGCGAGACCCAATAATACTAAAAGGGATGGAAATGTTAATTACTACAAAAAATATTTTAATGATGCTGCTGAAAATGGATATGTAAGTTCAGATTCAAATGAAACTTATTTTACTGATATTGATTCTTACAACACTTTTGATGAAAATGATGTTACAGATATTGAGCTAAATAATAGTCAAATACCATGGGGTGGAAATCCATCACAAACAGAGGTTATATTATTTAATAATAATTCAAACTTTTTATGGGGTTTGTCAGGTTTTGCTTTCAATAATTCGCCCTTTTGGAACAATTATTTTTACTCCCCTTTTCAATTTGGATTGAATAGATTTATGAGTCCATGGTCAAACTTTCCGATGTGGAGTCCTTATGGTAGATATGCGGATTTCTGGAGATGGAGGGGATATGATACCTTTTACAATCCTTATAATTTCTTTGGAGGTTTTTACAACCCTTATGGATTAGGATTTGCTTCCGGATTTGGTTACAGGAATAATTGGTTTAATAGATATTACAATTATAATAGATTTAATGATTACTATGGGAATAATATGAGAAGAAGAGGTTCGAGAACATATAGGAATACAATAGCAAGAATTAATTCTGGAAGGGGTGAACGATCCAATAGAAATTCAAATTCACGTTTAATTGGGAAGTCTAATGATAATAATTCTAGATCAAGAAATATTGAAAAAACAATTACTAGATTCAATCTTGGGAGAGGAAGTGGCTCCATCGGAAGAATCTCTTCTATTGGTTACGATAGAAATCGAATAAGAAGTAGTCAAAATTATAATTCCAACTCGATAAGAAATTCAAATAATTTAAATTATTTAGTAAACAGAAACAGATCATCAAGCTTTCCGCAGACGAATACAAATATTTTAAAAACACCAAACCAAAGATCAATCGGCTCAGGTAGGCTACAAACTGAAAATCGAATGGTTGAAAGAAATCTAAATAGAGGCTCGTCTGTCATTTTCAATAGTCCTCAAGCTAGACAAACTCAGAGTAATATGGGTAGAGGAAATAGATCTTACACACGAGTTCAAGAAGGTAGTTACAGAGACCCTAGAAATAACGTAAGAGTTCAAAATAGTAATGTTAGAAGAAGTAATTTGGTAAGATCGAAAAATTCTTCTAGTAATAGCTCTTACAGGAGGTCATATAATTTAAGCAGAAGCAATTCTTCATTTAATTCTGGAGGTGTAAATAGATCCTCTTCAGGAAGAAGTTCTTCATCTGGAGGGAGAGGAAATACACATTAAGAATCCAAAATAAATAATTTAATGCGAAACTTATTTTATATAGGCATTGCCACTTTGGTTTCGAATTTAATTAATTCACAAACCCTTAATGATTTAAACTACATGACATTTTCATCTCTAAATGGTTCAGCTAGATATAAGTCTATGGCAGGAGCTTTTGGTGCTTTAGGAGGTGACTTGTCATCCATATCAAATAACCCAGCTGGCTCATCAGTTTTTTTATATAATGAAATTGGGGCATCAATAAACTATAATTCGAAAAACGTAAAAGGGATTTATTCAGATCAGTCAAGAACTATTCAAGATGAAGATTTTTATTTTGACCAATTTGGTGCAGCATTTGTTTTTAATAACACTAATGAGAAAAGTTCTTGGAAAAGAATAACTGCCTCTATAAGTGTTAACAGAATAACGAGTTTTGATCAAAGAAGCTCTATTAACGGAGCTGGAAAAAATAGTATATCTGATTATTTTCTTTATTACGGAGATGGAGTTTTGCTTGAAGATATTCAAATATATGATGATGAAACCATTTCTGATATTTATGGCTATTTAGGTGAAGAGATAGGTTTTGATGCTCAACAAGCTTTCCTGGGATATCAATCCTATATAATTGACCCTTTAACAAATAATTTATCTGAGAGATCTTATGTATCAAATATCAAATCTGACAGATTTAATCACATTTTAAATCAATTTAATGAGGGTTATCATAGAAAAACAAGTTTTAATTTCAGCGGACTATACAAAGACTTTTTACACCTTGGTTTTAATATCAATCAACACAGAATTGAATTTAGTAATTTGCAAGATTTTTATGAAAAAGACCATGATTCGAATTCATTAGTAAGTAATGTGAATTTTGAAAATTCTTTATTAAGCCTCGGCCAAGGTTTCTCTTTGCAGTTTGGCGCAATCCTAAAGTTTGATAATTTTAGGCTGGGTCTAAGCTATGATAGTCCTCAATGGATAAATATTGCTGATGAGACTCAACAAAAAATCAGCAGCTTTAGATCTGACAACGGTATGTCCATAAAAGAAATCCTTGAGCCTAATGTGATTAACTCATTTAGTCCATATGAATTAAGAATTCCAGCTAAATCAAGTATAAGTTTTGCATATATTTTAAATAAAAAAGGACTATTATCTATTGAATATAATCACCAGAATTTATCAAATATTAAACTGAATTCCGAATCAATTAGCTCATATCTAGATGAATTAATCTCTAATTCCCAACAGGCATTTACATCAGTTAATATAATTAAATTTGGAGGTGAATATAGAATAGAAGATCTTAGTCTTAGGGCGGGCTATTATCAAAGATCAAACAGTAAACGGGATATTTTCAAAAATGATAATTCATTAACTTTTGGAATAGGATTCGATTTTGGATCAAGTAATTTTAGTGTGTCTTTTATTCAGTCAAAAATAAATAAAAATTTACAATTATTTTCAGCAGGGTTGACAGATGAGTATGATTTAGAAAATAAATTTACAGAACTTACGTTAAGTTATAATATAAAATTCTAGTCTTACTTAAAATCTGATTTCCTTTTAATTTCAGTATATTTGTGGCTATTTTAGGCTTATGAAAATTGAAAAAATAATTCCTGACAATCAACAAGATTCTGCAGAAGACCATTTCTCTTCAAATGTAAATACACCTTTGAGAGACGATGCTTTTTTAAAAACCGACGAAGAGAAAATTTTAATCATAGAAAAACACGTACACTCTATACTCGAAACACTGGGAATGGACTTAACTGACGACAGCATAAAAGGTACACCAAAACGAGTAGCCAAGGCCTATGTTAAAGAAATTTTTGGTGGGTTACATCCGAATAGAAAGCCTAAATCATCAACATTCAATAACTCATATAAATATGGAGAAATGTTGGTTGAGAAAAATATTATAGTCTACTCAACATGTGAGCACCATTTACTTCCAATTATTGGAAGAGCTCATATTGCGTACATTTCTAAAGGAACCGTTGTAGGACTTTCAAAAATGAATCGAATTGTTGATTATTTTGCTAGACGTCCCCAAGTTCAGGAACGTTTAACAATACAGATCGTTAAAGAACTACAAAATGTATTAAAAACTGAAGATGTAGCTTGTGTTGTTGATGCAAAACATTTATGTGTAAATTCAAGGGGGATTAGAGATGTTTTAAGTAGTACAGTGACAAGTGAGTTTGGTGGTGTTTTTAAAACTAAAGAAAAAAAAGGTGAGTTTTTAGATTACATTAATCTCGAAACTGATTTTAATGAGTAGTTCACTTCAGGTATATAATTCTTTAAGTGGAAAAAAAGAAGCCTTCAAGTCTATTTTACCCAAAAAAGTGGGTATGTATGTGTGTGGGCCAACAGTTTACAGTAATGTCCATCTAGGGAATTGCAGAACCTTTATTTCATTTGATTTAATATATCGTTACCTTACACATTTAGGATATAAAGTTAGATATGTCAGAAACATAACTGATGTAGGCCACCTAGAAAATGATTCTGACGAAGGTGAAGACAGAATCTCAAAAAGAGCTCGTCTTGAATCAATTGAACCAATGGAAATAGTGCAACGCTACACGTTGGATTTCAGAAAAATTATGGAGCTATTTAATACTTTACCTCCAAGTATAGAACCGACAGCAAGTGGCCATATTTTAGAACAAATCGAATTAATTAAAGAACTTCTTAAAAACGAGTATGCATACGAAATAAATGGATCAGTATATTTTGATGTAAAAAGATTTAATAAAGATGTGCCTTATGGTAAACTAAGTGGCAGAAATATTGATGAACTTATCCACAACACGCGTGCCTTAGATGGTCAAAGTGATAAGAAGAACCCCCAAGATTTTGCATTATGGAAAAAAGCTGAACCAATGCATATTATGAGGTGGCCTTCACCTTGGAGTGATGGATTTCCAGGATGGCATCTCGAGTGTACGGCCATGAGTAGAAAATATTTAGGTACTAAATTTGATATCCACGGAGGTGGAATGGATCTCAAATTTCCTCATCACGAGTGCGAGATTGCACAGGCGGAAGGAGTTGAAAAGGATTCACCAGTAAATTATTGGTTACATGCAAATATGCTTACGCTAAATGGCAAAAAGATGGCTAAATCTACTGGTAACAATATTTTGCCAGAAGAAATATTCAATGGTAAAAATACTTTTTTTAAAAAAGCATTTTCACCAATGGTAATTAAATTTTTTATGCTGCAAGCTCACTACCGAAGTATATTAGATATTAGTGAAGAAGCATTAGAAGCATCTGAAAAGGGTTTTAACCGTCTTGTGACTGCTTTAGATGTTATCGAAAAAATTACTCCATCTGAATCTACTACAGATTTTAATGTCTCATTATGGAGAGAAAAATGCTATTCATCAATGAATGATGATTTTAATAGTCCGCTATTAATAGGGTATCTTTTTGATGCGGTAAAGTTTATAAATTCTGTTGAAAATAAACAAAAAAGTATTTCTAATTCTGATTTAGTTATTCTTAAAAAGTCTATTCACGATTTCATTTATGATGTTTTAGGTTTTAGGATTTCAAATTCTTCTAAAAAAAATGCTATATCAGAGAAAAACAAAGAAATTTTGGATTTACTTTTAGAGGTAAGAAATAAAGCAAGATCTAAAAAAGACTTTGAAATTTCAGATTTCATAAGAGGATCATTAACCAAATTAAAAATTGAATTAAATGATACTGAAAATGGTACAAATTATGAAATAAAATAGCCCATAAAATGCTCAAAAAAATTCTTGTTTTTCCTCTTATATTTCTAGTTAAAATTTACCAAAGAATCATTTCTCCTTTGTTTCCAGCGACTTGCAGATATACGCCAACTTGCTCAGAATACACTGTTCAAGCTCTAATAAAATATGGTCTCTTTAAAGGAGTCTATTTATCGTTTAAAAGAATAATAAATTGTCATCCTTGGGGAGGGTCAGGTTATGATCCAATTCCCTAATTATTTATTAAGTTTATCTATGAATTTATTTACATTTATTAATTAAAATATTTGTATGCATCTAATAAAAATTGAATGGGCCCCGAGCGAAACACTTTTTAAAATTGGTGACTTTGGTATACATTATTATAGTTTAATGTTTATAGTAGCTTTTAGTCTTGGCTATTATATAATGAAAAAAATTTTCTCAAACGAAAATGTATCTGAAGAATACTTAGAGTCTTTATTTGTATATATGGTTTTGTCAATTCTTTTAGGTGCTCGACTTGGTGACGTGTTTTTTTATAGTTGGGATTATTACAGTAATCACCTACTTGAAATTTTATTACCCATTAAGGAAACCACAGATGGATATAGATTTACTGGATTTAGAGGACTAGCAAGTCATGGGGCTGTTGTTGGCAGCCTGATTGGTCTTTATCTATATCAGTTAAAATTTAAAAAGCGTTCATTGCTCTGGTTATTAGACAGAATTACTATACCTGTTTCACTCGGTGCATGTTTTGTTCGCTTAGGGAACTTTTTTAATTCAGAAATCGTAGGTAAATACAGTAATACAGATTTTGGAGTTGTATTCCTTAACAGAGGAGAGAATCTCCCAAGGCATCCTGCCCAAATTTATGAATCAATTTGTTATCTTTTTTTGTTTTTATTTTTAAGAAAAATATACAAATCTGATAAAAAAAATAGACAAGGATATCTTATCGGATCATTTTTTGTTGGTATGTTCACTATACGATTTTTAATAGAATATCTAAAAGAAAGCCAAGGAGGTTTAGAAGATATACTGGGTATATTTTCTACAGGTCAATGGCTTAGTATTCCTTTAATTTTCTTTGGTTTTTATTTGATTTTTAAGTCATCAAAATTAATAGAAAAGTAAAATAGATTTAGTTTGCTAAATTGGACTAAATAAAAAACTTAATTTTTATAACTATGTATTTTCCTTTTGCAGTTCACTTTTATTTTGAGTATCAAACATAACAGGTGTCGCAATAAAAACAGAAGAATACGTCCCAACAATAACACCTATAATTAGTGCGAACATAAAACCTCTTATCGACTCTCCTCCAAAAATAAAAATTGCGATTAGAACTAGCAAGGTGGTTAAGGAGGTATTTAAGGTTCTGCTGAGTGTACTATTTAGCGCACTATTCACAGTAAAATCAAAATTCACTTTACCTTTCTCACCTAAAAATTCTCTTATTCGATCAAATACTACCACTGTGTCATTCAGGGAATAACCAATTACTGTTAATACGGCTGCTATGAAAGCTTGATTAATTTCCATATTGAAAGGCATGAAAGTATATGTCAAAGAAAAGATCCCTAAAACAATTAATACATCGTGAAAAACAGCTGCAACTGCTCCTAACGAAAATTGCCATTTTCGAAATCTGACTAAAATGTAAAGGAACACGACAATTAATGACCCGATAATTGCTAAAAATGAATTGTTTTTTATATCATCTGCAATTGTTGGCCCGACCTTTATTGAAGACATTATTCCAATATTTTTTTCAGAACTACCTTTAACAAAATCATCATAAGATATATTTTGAGGTAAAAATGATATCAACGCCTTAAAAAGCATATTTTGAATTTCTTCATCAACGGTTACACCTTCGTTATCTACTTTATATTTAGTTGTAACTTTCAGCTGATTTTCTTCTCCAAAAGTTTTGACCTCGGCGCTACCAAAGGTATTATTAAGTAAGGAGTTTATTTCTGCAGCATTTACGGGTTGATCAAATCTTACTGTGTAAGATCTTCCACCCACAAAATCGACACCTTGGTTTAAACCATTATTAACAAGTGAAAATAAGCTAACTAAAATCAGCAAAGAAGAACAGATATAAGCTATTTTTCTTCTTTTCAAAAATGAGATATTTATCTTTGATAAGAACCCCTTAGTTAATTTTGTAGAAAATGATATACGCTTACCTTTCTCATTTCTAGAATCTACAAGAATTCTCGTTATAAAAATTGCTGTAAATAACGAGGTCCCAATACCTATAAGAAGTGTTGTTGCGAAGCCCTTGATGGGTCCAGTACCAAAAATAAATAAAATTAATGCTGTTAAGCCAGTTGTGATGTTTGCATCTAAAATCGAAGAAAGAGCATTGTTGAAACCATCTGAAATTGATTTACGGATTCCTTTTCCTTTATCAAGTTCTTCCCTCACTCTTTCAAAAATTAAAACATTTGCATCTACAGATATACCTATAGTAAGAACTATCCCCGCAATCCCTGGTAAGGTTAGTACTGCTCCTAGACCAGCTAATATTCCAAAAATTAGAAGAATATTTAGTAGTAATGCTATATCAGCGAAAATTCCAGAGCTTCCATAATAAAAAACCATCCAAATCAAAACAATTATTAATGCAATTAGAAACGAATAAATACCTGCTTGAACTGCCTCTTTTCCAAGTGAGGGCCCAACGATTTCAGACTGAATTATATTTGCCGAGGCAGGTAGCTTTCCTGCTCTTAAAACATTTGCTAAGTCTGTAGCTTCATTTAATGAGAAATTTCCAGTAATTTCTGAACGTCCACCTGATATTGCTCCACTTGAAACTCCAGGGGCAGAATATACAATCTCATCTAAAACTATTGCAATGTTACTTCTTTGATTATAAGCCTTTCCAGTCAAATTTTCCCATATTCGGGCTCCTCTTGAATCCATTTGCATGGATACCGCAGGATTACCTAATTGGTCAAATGTTTGAAGAGCGTCTACTACAACACCTCCACTTAGTGGTGCTGTATTAGTTCGATTGGATTTAAGAGCAAATAGCTCAATTATGTCACTATCCTGGATAGGCTTTCCCCATACAAATCGGGTGTAACGATATTCTGGTGGCAAAAGTCTTCTTACCTCAGGTTTATCTAGGTAGCTAGTTACTATGTCTCTATCTCTCGAAGAAAATTGGGCTAGAACAGGTCCACCTTGGAATCCTTGTCCAACAACTTTATCTAGAATAGGATTAGAAGAAGACGCTATAGTGTCTTGAGCAGCAACATCTGCAAGAAGTTCATCAATTTCTGAAGTTTCTGTACTCCCTTGTCTATCCTTTATAGATTGCTTGTTTTTTTCCTGTTCACCTAATAAATTATTTGCTTCGATTAAAAAATTAACTAATTGATCGTTTTTATATGTTTCCCAAAATTCAAGTTGAGCTGTGCTTTGAAGAAGATATTGTACTCTATCTACGTCTTTTACTCCAGGCAACTCGACCAAAATTCGTCCTGAACTACCTAGTCTTTGAATATTTGGCTGAGTTACTCCAAACTTATCGATTCTTTTTCTTAATACTTCAAAAGCTGAAACTATTGATTCGTCAATTTTTTTCCTGATAACAGTCTGTGTTTCTAAATCATTCATTTCAAAATTGATCTCATCACTAAGTGTACGATTAGCAAAAATATTTGGTGATGCTAATTTCTCATCACTTTTTAATAAATCGAAAGATTTAAAAAAAGATTCAACATAGGGATCATCTGAGGACTTTTGTAAAATATCTGCTTCATCTAATGCCTTATTAAAAACTACATTCTTAGAATTTTCAGCTAAACCACTAAGAATATCCCTTATAGAAATTTGTAATATAACATTAATACCTCCTTTGAGATCTAGACCCTTATTTAACTCTTTTTCTTTAGCATCATTGTATGTTGTAAATCCATATATAGGATTGTTTCCAATTGAATCTAAAAATGAGTTAGTTTTTTGATCACGCAGTTCTAAGTAATTTGGTATGTTGTTTGGAATCAGTTCTCTGGAGAAGGTTTTAGCTTTTTCCTCAACACTACTTGTAATAAATGTGAATGAGAGTTGATAAATACTCACAAGGGCAAATAAAATACCGAATACTCTTACCAACGAATTGTTTTGCATTACGTATTTATAAATGTTTTAATATAGAGGCGTGCAAATATAGTGCTAAACCTATGAATTGACAACTCATATAAATAATATTGAATTAATTTCTACTTCTTTTCAAAGAAAATCTGAAAGAGCAGAATTCATTTCCCTAACCTTAATTGCACTTTCGTTTAATAAATTTTCCTCAGATTGATTTAAATTAATGTCGATAATAGACTCAACACCGTTAGCACCGATAATACAAGGAACGCCAATACATATATCCCTCAAATTATATTCTCCATCCAAAAATACAGAGCACGGGATAATTTTTTTGTAATCATTTAAAATACTATCAACAAGATAAGCAACAGAGGCTCCAGGGGCATACCAAGCAGAAGTACCTAATAATTTTGTTAATGTAGCACCACCAACCATAGTATCTGCGACAACTTTTTGGATAACTTTTTCTTCTAGAAATTGTGAAATAGGAATACCGCTATAAGAAGCTAGTCTGTGAATTGGTATCATTGTTGTGTCACCATGTCCACCAATTACCATTCCTTGTATATCGTTAGCAGGTTTACCCAAAGCAAGGGAAAGGTAAGTTTTAAAACGTGAACTATCTAAGGCACCACCCATTCCAATAATTCTATTTTTTGGCAAACCTGTAGCTTTTAGAGCTAAATAAGTCATAGTATCCATTGGATTAGATACTACTACTATGATTGTATCGGGAGAGTGATTTAATACGTTTTCAGAAACTTTTTGAACGATACTTGCATTAATTCCAATAAGTTCTTCGCGAGTCATTCCAGGTTTTCTAGGAACTCCGGAAGTAATTACTACTACATCACTTCCTCTTGTCTCAGAATAATCATTAGTTACACCTCTTATTGATGTATTGAAACCAAGTGTAGTAGCTGTCTGATAAAGGTCTAAAGCTTTGCCTTCAGCAAATCCCTCTTTGATATCAAGGATTACTACTTTACTAGCTATTTCGTTCTGGGAAATGTATTCTGCGCAAGATGCACCTACGTTCCCTGCACCTATGACTGTAACTTTCATTATTTTAAATTTAGGTTTATTTAATCAAAACTTAAACATCGATATTAGCATATATAGCATTTTTTTCGATGAATTCTCTTCGTGGTGGAACTTCATCACCCATTAGCATTGTAAATACTTTGTCTGCTTTCTTATCCTCTGGGTCATAAGTAACCTTTCGCAAAGTCCGTCGATCAGGATCCATAGTTGTGTTCCATAATTGTTCCGCATTCATTTCTCCAAGACCCTTATATCTTTGAACTGATGTGCCAGAGCCAAATTCCTGAATTAGTTTATCTCTTTGATCATCATTCCAAGCATAATCACTTTTTTGCCCTTTTTTAACTAAATATAAAGGTGGAGTTGCAATATAGATGTATCCTAATTCAATAAGTTCTTTCATGTAGCGAAAGAAAAATGTTAGAATTAAGGTCGAAATATGACTTCCATCAACATCCGCATCACACATGATTACAATTTTGTGATATCGTAGTTTTTCTATATTTAAAGCTTTACTATCCTCCTCTGTTCCAATCGTAACACCGAGTGCAGTATAGATGTTTCTTATTTCTTCATTCTCAAAAACCTTATGTTGCATTGCTTTTTCAACGTTCAAGATTTTACCCCTTAAGGGTAATATAGCCTGAAAGTTTCGGTCTCTTCCTTGTTTAGCAGTTCCACCAGCAGAATCCCCCTCTACGAGAAAAATTTCACACAATGATGGATCTTGCTCTGAACAGTCAGATAATTTACCTGGTAATCCACCACCACTCATTACCGTTTTTCTTTGAATCATTTCACGGGCTTTTCTGGCTGCATGTCTGGCTTGTGCAGCAAGAATTACTTTGTCAACAATAGTTTTGGCATCACTTGGATTTTCTTCTAAATAATTTTCAAGCATTTCCGATACCGCTTGAGAAACAGCAGAAGTTACTTCCCTATTTCCAAGTTTAGTTTTGGTTTGACCTTCAAATTGGGGTTCTGCAACTTTAACAGAAATTATTGCAGTAAGGCCCTCTCTAAAATCATCTCCTGAGATTTCGAATTTGAGTTTATCTAAAAGACCTGAATTTTCAGCATAACGTTTTAATGTAGTTGTTAAACCTCTCCTAAATCCTGAAAGATGAGTTCCTCCTTCATGTGTATTAATATTATTTACGTATGAATGTAAGTTTTCAGTAAAAGATGTATTATATATCATAGCAACCTCAACAGGAACCATGTTTTTCTCACCTTCCATCGATATGACATTCCCAATTATAGGTTCCCGATTTTCGTCTAAATAATGAATAAACTCCTTCAAACCCTCTTTTGATTTGAATGTTTCAGAAATAAAATCTCCATCATCATTTTTATTTCTCTTGTCCGATATGGTAATTTTAATTCCCTTATTAAGGTAAGAAAGTTCTCTCATCCTAAGAGATAGGGTTTCGAAATTGAATTCTAGTGTTTGCTTGAAAATTTCATGATCAGGTTTAAAGGTTACTTCGGTACCCCTTTGGTCTGAATTTCCAATACTTGTTACTGGCGCGTTTGGTTTACCCCTTGTATATTCTTGTTGCCATATCTTTCCATCTCTATAAACTTTTGCAATTAATGTTTCAGATAATGCATTAACACATGAAACACCGACTCCATGCAGTCCTCCAGATACTTTATATGAATCTTTATCAAACTTGCCACCAGCGCCAATTTTAGTCATCACTACTTCAAGTGCAGAAACTCCCTCTTTTTTGTGCATCCCAATAGGAATACCCCTTCCATTATCACTTGTTGTAATAGAATTGTCTACATTAATCGTCACGTTTATCTCATCACAATGCCCTGCTAACGCTTCGTCTATAGAATTATCTACAACTTCGTATACTAAGTGGTGGAGTCCTCTAAGGCCTATGTCACCGATGTACATTGAGGGACGCATTCGGACATGCTCCATTCCTTCAAGTGCCTGAATACTGTCAGCGGAATATTTATTTTTTTGAATTTCTTGGTCCATTATTTATCAAAACAACGACTCTAAGATGTTGTTTAACAAATATAATTATTAACACCTTGAATATGACGGAAATCCCTCGTAATTATGGATCAAGTTATCAACACAATAGTGTTCAAAAAAAAGAATTTTTAAGCTTAATCTGGAAAAATTAAAACTTAACTAGTATCCTTTTTCGTGCACATTAACCACTGCCCTACCACTTGGATCATTTTGGTTTTGAAAAGCTTTGTCCCATGAAAGAGCAATCGGAGTACTACAAGCCACAGAAGGGACTGAAGGGACGCTTAGTGCTGCAGCATCACTAGGGAAGTGTGACTCAAAAATACTTCGATAATAAAATTCTTCCTTATTTTGAGGTGTCTGGACTGGAAAACGTTGACTAGCATTCTTCATTTGATTGTTCGATACCTCTTTTTCAACAAGATCCTTTAATGTATCAATCCAACTATAGCCAACTCCATCCGAAAATTGTTCTTTTTGTCTCCAAGCAACACTCGTTGGTAAATATTTTTCAAAAGCCTTTCTTAATACCCATTTTTCCATCCGAGTTGAATTTATCATCTTGTCTTTAGGATTAAGTCTCATAGCTACATCAATAAATTCTTTATCTAAAAATGGAACTCTACCTTCAATACCCCATGCGGCAAGAGACTTATTGGCTCTTAAGCAGTCATATTGATGGAGATTGCTCAATTTTCTTACCGTTTCTTCATGAAATTCTTTGGAATTTGGAGCTTTATGAAAATATAAGTAACCACCAAAAAGCTCGTCTGCGCCTTCTCCTGAAAGGACCATCTTAATACCTAAGGATTTAATTGCTCTTGCCATAAGGTACATTGGGGTAGATGCTCTAATTGTTGTTATATCGTAAGTTTCTAAATGATATATAACTTCATTTAAAGCATCTAAACCTTCCTGGATTGTAAACTTAATCTCGTGGTGAACTGTTCCTATTTTTTTGGCTACTTCTTGGGCAGCAGCAAGATCTGGAGAGCCCTCTAGTCCTACAGAAAAAGAATGCAATTGAGGCCACCATGCTGATTGAATGTCGTTAGTTTCAACTCGCATTGATGCAAATTTTTTTGCTAATGCAGAAGTAATAGATGAGTCCAAACCTCCGGAGAGGAGAACCCCATAGGGTACATCACTCATTAGTTGACGATGAACAGCATCTGCTAATGCATCATGGAGATCTTCTATGGATGTAGTATTATTTTTCACGCTCTCATAATCTGTCCAAGTTGGTTGATACCACTTAATCATCTTCTTTTCTTTACTATACAAATAATGACCCGGAGGGAACAACTCAATTTTATCACATACCCCTTCTAAAGCTTTTAATTCTGAGGAAACGTAGAATGTTCCATCACTATCCCATCCCATATATAAAGGGATTATCCCAATATGATCTCGTGCTATAAAATATTCATCTTTGCTACTGTCATATATTGCAAAGGCAAAAATTCCATTTAACTTTTCAACAAAATTCTTTCCCTCTTTTTCATATAGCGCTAATATAACTTCACAATCTGACTGTGTTTTAAATTTATAGTCATTTTCGTAGATTAAACGTAGTTCACGATGATTATAAATTTCACCATTTGCTGCAAGTACTAATTTACCTGACGGACTAATCAAAGGTTGTTTTCCAGATGTTGGGTCAACTATAGCTAGGCGCTCATGTGAGAGGATAGCGTTAGAGTCATCGTATATTCCAGACCAATCTGGACCACGGTGCCTTAATTTTTTTGACATATTCAAGATTTGTGGTCTAAGTAAACTACTTTCACGTTTTAACTCAAAAGCACACAATATACCGCACATAATATTTTTTTATAAAAATAGAATAAGAATTTTAAAAAATTAATCTTAAATCATTAAATAATTAATTTTATTAACTTATATAGACTTATTTAGTAAATACTTTAAGTATCAAACAATATTATTAATCGAAACATAAAAAGTATTTACTTTTTATTATTATTAATTAATTCTATTACTATAGACAACATTACCATTAAGAATTGTAGCTACAATTCTTGTGTTTAGAATTCTATTTTTAGGAACAGTAATTATATCCCTGTCTAGAATGATAAAATCAGCTACTTTCCCTTTTTCGATTGACCCTTTTTGTTGATCTTCAAAGTTGGCATAAGCTCCCCAAATTGTCATCCCTTTTAGAGCCTCAATTCTAGATAATTTGTTTCTTGGTAAAAACCCTCCTTTTGGATAAGAATTTTTATCCTCTCTAACAACTGCTGAAAAAAATGTTGAAATCGGGCTAACTTTCTCTACAGGAAAATCGGTACCCAAAGCTATAGTTCCAGAATTTTCTAAAAGTACTTTATATGCGTAAGCTCCCTCAAGTCTATTCTTGCCTAATCTGTCTTTGGCCCAATACATATCACTAGTAGCGTGCGTAGGTTGAACAGAAGGAATAATTTTTTTATTGAACAATTTTAAATCTGCCGTATCTATTATTTGGGCATGCTCTACCCGCCATCTTGGATCTTTAGATGAAATTAAGGCTTCATTATAAGCTTCAAGTACAATGCTATTTGCATCATCGCCAATAGCATGGGTATTCATTTGAAAAGGTGTAGAAGCCAATTTTTTTGCTAACTTTTTGATTGAATCCTTTGGTGTTATGAATTTGCCCTTATGTGATTTTAAATCGCTGTAATCGTGTTTTAGTGCTGCTCCACGAGATCCTAAAGCTCCATCAGCGTATATTTTAAAAGACCGAACTGTTAATTTATTTTTTAAAATAGGACCTCTAGATAAGAAATGTTGCATGTTTTCTTTTGTATTAGAAATCATTGCATAAACTCTCATTTCTAACTCTCCATTATTATGAAGGCTGTCAATTAGGTAAATGTCTTCTTTATTTAATCCAGCCACAGAAACAGTTGTAAGTCCATTTTCAAAACCTAATTCGGCAGCTTGTTTTAGAGCCTCAACTTTAGTCTCAGTTGATGCAATAGGTAAAATAGCATTAATTAATTTCATTGGAGAGTCAATTAATACACCTGTAAGTTTACCTTTTTCCTTTACAATTGTTCCTCCAGATATTGTTGTATTTTCATCAATACCAGCAAGATCTAATGCCTTCTGATTTACTAGCAATGCGTGGCCATCAATCCTTCGCAGTGCAACTGGAATATTCGGAAATAACTTATCAAGAATTACTTTATTAGGAAAAACTTTATCTGTCCAATCATTTTGATCCCAGCCTCTCCCTAAAATAGCTTTAAATTTTTTTCCCCTTGAATATTTTAATACTTTTTGAATAACCTCATCAAAACTCTTAGTCCCAACAAGATCAACTTGCTGAAGAGCTAAACCAAGACTAAGGAAATGACAGTGGGAGTCAATAAATCCTGGGTATACAGGTAAGTTTTGAAGATTCAAGATTTTTTTTGCTGAATATTTTTTTAAAACTTCCTCCCCACCGACATCAATAAATTTTCCATTTTTTATAACAAAAGCTGTGGCTTTCCCCATTTTATCATTCATAGTGTATATAGATGCATTATGAACGATCAAATCTGCACCATTTTGGCAACTGACGGCTGACAGCGCTGTAAAAAGCAGCACATAATAAGATAAACCTTTTAACATTAATTTATTTTTAAAAATAATTTGTTTTTATTAGATGCCAAATGTAAAAAATTCAATTTTAGTTACCAATTTGAGAGGTTCGATAAATTGATAATTTCAAAATTAATATTGAAAATCAAATTTATATGTTATTCCCCCTAAAATTAAAAGGGGTGGTTCTGGATAATATGCCCATCTACCATGAATTCCTTTTGAATTGAATTTTCCTTTAAAAAAAAGATCAAATTGCTCAGACATTTTATATGTAATATGAGCTGATGATCTAATAAAGATTGGAAGGGTTTCTTCATTTATTAATAAATCATTGGTTAAATCTTGCTCTAAAAAAATTATTCGCAAAGCGGCGCTTCGGTCTCCCCACATTGAACCGTTGAAGGAAAATGCCAAGCGATCATTCCATCTAATTTGACTCTCCCAATTCATTTTTAATGAAGGAATATTCCATAAAATCTCTTCCTGATGGGTATTAAAAAACCTGTAGCTAGTTTCAAAGCGAATAAAGTTATCTTTTATCATATTTATTACAATAGAAGCATTAAAACCATAAAAACTCAAATCAAGATATCTGCTTTCAAATGCATTGGATAATCTATAAGATTCTAGCTCATTTTCATTGTCAAAGGGTAAACGTTGATAATAACTGAAATTTTCAACTTCATCAAAAGTTAATCCAAAATCAAAATTTAAAACTGAAGCTAAACGACTTAGCGCTCCTAATTTAACATTATACTTATTAAAAGTTGGAATTAGAGGTGTTGTTGGAGCCAAATAAGGATTTAGAACTGAAAGAGAGCTATATGAATTCAATTTAGCTCCACCAATTGCGGTGATATATGGAGTAAGTTTATTTTCTTCTTTTTGGTACAAAATTTCAATTTCAGGATAATAAATCAAGTCATTTGAAATTTGATCAACACCTACAAAATATGCTATTCCTGCTCCAATCTTAATTCTTAAATCCTTACTTGTATTTTGCCAAAATAGACTCAAAGAACCTTGAGCTTGAGAATATTCTTCTTTGATTTTTTCAAAATAGGAGCTAGCAAATCTTGTATTTAAACCCTGAATTTTGATTTTACCATTAAGGTTACCTCTAGCTAATTCGGAACCAAAATCTGCACTCAAGCCAATTTGTTTTTCAATTGAATCAAAATTATCAGTCGATAAATTAGCTTGCAAAATAAAGTTGTGTAAAAAATAATCATACCAATTCCAATTTGATCTTACTTTAAACCTATTTCTTCTTATTTGTGGGTTAATTGAACTAAGAGAACTTTGATCCCAAACATTCTCATTTAATCCAAAATAATTATTTAAGCTTTTAGAAAACTTAAATTGGGTATTCACATTGTATTGGTTGCTTCTAAGATTATGATTAAAACCAATTTCATTATAATTCTGATTACTCCTTAGAAATGTATTATCTAAGTCATTTCCAAAACCATCTTTATAAAAATTAAATCCAAACCTTTGACTTCGATCTATCTCAATGAGACTTGAAATATTAAAAAATAATTGATTCTTATTACCAAAAGCACCACTAAAAAAAGTGTTAAAAGGATCATACAATATTCTTTGTTTTAATTTTAATGGTGTAGCTTTATTTGGCTCAAAGGTCGAAATTACAGGAATTTTTTTGAGTTCATAAACTAGCTCAAACTTGGCATTTGAAATGGAATCAGATATAGATGGATCCGATTTTATTTTAAATGCATCAGAAAGGCTTGGTGTAAAGGATTTTACAATAAGTATTTGTTCTGTCTCAATAGCGCTTTCATCTTTCTGGGCATCACAAATAGAGATTGACAAAAGAAAAACAAATAATAATAAACTATCCCTATCCATCACCATTTTGATTTTTATTTTTCAATAAATTTTCAAATTTTGTCTTTAGAATTCCAGCCTCAAAAACAATCTGATCATAAGTTTCAAAGTTTTCTATTAATGAATCAAGAACAAAAATTGCCTGAAAAGGATCATTCATTAAATAATAGTTTTTAGCCAGCAATAATAAGGATTTAGCGTTCCAAACTGAACTTTGATTGGTAGAGATAGATATTTGTGAAATAACATCATTAGATAGGTCATATTTGCCCTCTATATTTAAAAGATTTGCTCTAAAATATAGTGCTTCAGCAACAACGAGCTCGTCTGGTGACTTTTCTAAAACCAAATAAATATCAGAGGCCCCTATACTGTCATTTAGAAATAATGAGGAACGAGCTTTAATTGTTAATGCATCCCATTTAATTGGATTTTCTAAATCATTCAAATTCAATACATTATTAGATGCTTCTATAGCCTTTTGATATTCTTTAGAAGCATAATATGCCTTCATCAAATTTAATTTTGCAAAACGCTTATTTTGTTTAAATGAGGCTATATCAGATAATTTTTCCATATAAAATATTGCTTCAGATTCCTTTGAATCATTTTTAAGAATATTAATAATTCTAACCAGAGCTTTTTCTGTATAAGTTGAAACTTTATCGTTCACTAATGTTTTATAAAAAAACAAAGCCTTATCATTAAGTCCATTTTCAAAATTCAACTCTGCCAAATAGTAAGATGCTCCTTTAACATAGGCTCCTTTTGGATAGATTTCTAAATATTCTTCAAATAATTTTAAAGCATTATTTCTATTACCATCCAAAAATTGTTTTTCTGCCGAAATAAACTGTATTTTTTCAAGCTCAATATCACTAAATTGATTTAGATTATTGTTTTTAATCCAATTATTAAAATCCTTTACCTTTCCTTGATCAATAGCGATTTCTTTAAGGGTAGTTATTGCTTGTTGGCCGATCTCGTATTTAGTAAAAGATAATGCCACATCTTCTAAAACTCCGATGGCTAATCTATATTTTTCTTGATTATATAAAATAAGGCCCTTATTAAGTGCAGCTTTGCCAATGTAAGGACTGATTTTATAACTCCCTATTAGTTGATCATAAGTTGATAATGATTTTTCCTCTTGTTTCTCTTCACTATATACTAAGGCTAATTCAAATAAAGCATCATCAATTAAATCATCATTTGGATAAGCGTTTATTAACTTTTTCAGAGTAGATATTTTTTTCAAATTCCGGTCAACAAATCCATAACAAATGGCTTTTTGAAAATTTGGATAAGCACCTAATTTTTGATTTAAGGCAATAGATATATTATAGTTTTCCATTGCCGGCCAATATTGCTTCAAAGCAAAATGGCAATCGCCTATCCTTAAATAAGTATCTCTTTGGTAAGATGGATCAAATGAACTGTTATCCAAGTCAAAATTTTTAAAATACTGCAGTGCATAATCGTATTCTTTCAATTTAAAATAGATATAGGCCATATCATAGTTTAGTCTTTTAAAGCTAGATACCGTCTCTTTTCTTGGATGTTTTTGAAACTGCTTAAATATATCTAAGGCATTATCGAACTCATTCAACTCATATTCAGATCTGCCAAGCCAATATAAAGCGTATGCATCTATATTTTTATTTTCTTTCAATTTAAGAGATCGCCTGAACAATTTGCTCGCTTCAAGATAACCTGCGTTTTTATATTTATTAATTGCGTTTAGAATTAATACTTTTTGAAAAGTTTTATTATTCTTAAAACCATTGTTGTTTTCTAAAATTTCAATTGCTGCAGTAAAATTTCCTGCTTTCGTATAAGAACTTATTAATAACTCTCTTAAAAGTCCTTGATTTTCATTTTTTGGGTATAGTTTGAGAAAATTGACTATAACCTTTGGAGGATCTTCAAATGGATTGCCAATCTCATAGCTTAATTTAGCATAATTCAAAAAAGCGTCTTCACTTATGTTAGGGTTGAAAGGCATATTAGATGCAGATTTAAAAGCGTTTAAAGCTGAAGATTTATTATTTGTATTTAAATAACATTCTGCAAGGGTATAATAAGAGTTTTGCGAAAGGGCATTGTTTTCACCAATAATTTGATTGAATTGACTTATTGCTTTTATGAACTTTTTTTCTTTAAAATATGCATAACCCAGCTGGTACAAATCGGTACTATTAATTTTTCCTTTTTTACCTTTATAGGATTCTAGAAAAGGAATAGCATCAGAATAAAGTTTAAGATTAAAATAACTTTCTCCAATTATTTTTGAAAGCTCTGATTTTTCTCTCTTATTGGCATCTTTTAGAGCCTTTTTGGCTAAATCAATTGCTTGACTAAATCGGCCCAACCTAAAATTCATATCTGCTTGAAAATAGGTTAAGTCTTCTTTTTTAGAAGGATCGGAGATTCTACCAAAAGAAGTCAGAGCAGAGTCAAAATCTTCCAATTGGTATGCAATGTGTCCTAAGTAATAATGTGAATCAGACTGATATTTTTTATCATCTTTAACTTTTTCAAAAAATGGTCTTGCTTCCTTATATTTTTTAGCTGAAAAAAGTGAATATCCTTTATTGAAATTAAACTCAGGGCGATCTAACTTAAGGACAGAATTTTCAGATATTCTGTTAAACCATTTTAGTGCATAACGATATTTTTCATTTTTAAAATAATAGTTTGCTATGTCTAGATCTATATTTTCATTTAAACTAGTGTTAGGAAATTTCTCTTTGTACTGAGAAAGCATTTTTTCACTACCAGAATAATTCAATCTTAATGAATTAGAAAGCTTACTAAATTCTATTTGCTGTTGAGCTAAGTGGGGTAAATAAAAATCTTCTTCAAAAACACTAGCCTGCCAAGAGGCTGTAAAATAGTCAAGTCCAAAAAAATGACTTGATAATTCTGAATTTAGTTGATCATTATATAGCTGACTTTGAATCTGAATGGAACAAAACAATAGGCACAGTCTACAATTTTTGAAAAAATTAATTGATCCACACATAATTATAAAGTTAATTTATTAACTAATTATCTAAAAACTTGATTTTTTATATAAATGTTTATTTATTCACAATGTAATAAAGAATAATTCAAAAAAATTAATTTTACATTCAATCATCAAATAATGGTAAGTCTTCAAAACGTAACTATAAAGAATGACAACAATGTTATCTTATCAAACATTAATTTTAGTGTAGATAAAGGTGAATTAGTTTTTTTAATTGGTAAAACAGGAACAGGTAAAAGCAGTTTGTTAAAAATACTTTATGGAGACATGAAACTATTTGATGGGCAGGGTTCAATCTTAGGATTTGATCTAAATACGTTAAAAGAAAAACAAATCCCCAACCTAAGAAGAAAATTAGGAATTGTTTTTCAAGACTTTAAGCTTTTAAATGATAGAAGTTTGTTTGATAATTTGTCATTTGTTCTAAAAGCAACGGGGTGGAAAGAAAAAAGAAAAATTTCTGAAAGAATAGATGAGGTGCTTGAAATGGTTAATGTAAAACCAAATAAAAATAAATTCCCTTTTGAACTCTCTGGTGGAGAACAACAACGGGTTGCTATTGCTAGAGCATTACTTAACCATCCAGATTTAATTTTAGCAGATGAGCCAACCGGAAATCTAGATCCTGAAACAAGCCAGGAAATTATGAAGGTTTTTCAACAATTACATAAAGGAGGGATAGGAATAATTATGGCAACACACGATTACAATATGATAGTAAAATTTCCAGGAAAAATTTTTCAATGCTCAAATGGAAAACTGGATGAGGTAGTTGCAAAAAATTAGATTTTTAGAAATTTAAAACTTACTGACATCGATAATTTTAGTCTTTAGGAAAAAACATTTTTGGCTTAATATTTGTATTTTTGTTATTCACAAGTTCATTGAAAACTTACGGGGTCGACTGGTATTGACAGCGAGTTGCATTTAAGAGTAAGCAAGTCGAGCGCTGAATTATAGCTCGTAAATCTCATATTTCACAATTTTAAATGGCGAGAATAACTACGCTCTAGCTGCATAATAACTGAATTATAGTAAGTTAATGCCAAGTTCCAGCAAGGCTGGGAAGCAAGATGTCTCTAAATAGCCCTTGTTGACGGCGATTTGTAATGAGGCACCATAAAAGTCAACATCGAAATATTGTTGCATCAACAGTATTTTTCAAATATGATGCTAAGGTCTGTATAGGCAGTTTTCGGTCAGTTCAGATTCAAAAATTAAGCGAAATCTAAACTTGTAGAAAGCTTTTTTATCACTTGTTTGGACGCGGGTTCGAATCCCGCCGACTCCACTTATTTCATAAATTTTATCTTAAAGTAATTTAATGTTAAGACTAAACCATCAATTTTTTTTTAATTTTTTTCCTCTTATGATTTTTGTTTTATCAGTATATGCAGAAGGTCAAGAGAAAACAATTACAAACGAATCAGAGGTAACTACATACGACCTTCCAAAAAATTTGTTATCAAAAAACGGAACAAAAATTAATACTGTTGAAAAATGGGAAAATATCAGACGTAATGAAATTCTTAATTATTTTGAAAATGAGATTTATGGTAAAGCTCCGCTAAAAGAAATTCTTCCTAAAGTTGATGTTATAGAAAATAATTCAGAAACTCTAAATGGCAATGCTATAAGAAAACAATACAAACTTACTTTTGAAAAAAACGGCGGTTCAATATCATTATTTCTTTTAATATATATTCCAAATAAAGAAGAAAAATCTCCTGCATTTTTAGCATATAATTTTGGAGGTAATTATAAGATCAGTGATGACCCCTACATACATATTGATAAAAAAAATACAACAAGAAATATTAAAAGGGGTGGTAATAAATCAAGATGGCCTATAAATAAAATAGTAAAATCTGGATATGCACTAATAACTCTAGATTATAATGACGTTGATCCAGATAAAAATAATTTCTCAGATGGAATTCACTCTCTTTTTTATGAAAATGGAAACATTAAGCCTAAAGAGAATGAATGGGGATCAATCGCTGCTTGGTCTTGGGGATTTTCAAGAGTTTTAGATTTTTTGGAAAATGAATCTTTAATAAACACTAAGAAAATTGTTTTACTTGGACACTCGAGATTAGGAAAAACAGCATTATGGGCTGGGGCAAAAGATGAAAGATTTGGTATTATTATATCAAATAATTCAGGTTGTGGAGGTGCGGCTCTATCTAAAAGACGTTTTGGTGAAAAAGTTTCAGATATAAATACAAATTATCCTCATTGGTTCGCAAAAAACTTTCATAAGTATAATGATAAAGAATCATTACTTGAAGTTGATCAACATATGCTTATATCCCTAATAGCTCCAAGACCTGTGTATGTTGCAAGTGCCAGTCAAGATTCTTGGGCAGATCCCAAGGGGGAATTTTTAAGTGCAAAATTTGCTAAAGATGTATACAAGCTTTATGGATACAAGGAAAAAGGGCTAAACCTGTTGCCAAAAATTAATACGCCTATACATGGTAGAATTGGATACCATGTCAGAAAAGGTAAGCATGATATTACATTATTTGATTGGGAACAATACATAAACTTTTCAGATTTACATTTGAAAAATTAACTATCTAAAAAATTTGTATTTTGGGACGCGAATGGTTAAGAGAAAACTATCTCAAATAACAAAGGTGTTTTTCATTTTAATTGATCTATTATTAATAGCATTTCTAATATATTGAGAATGGATTAACAATGAAATTAATCAGAGATTTCTTCAAGCCATAGCCATTGCCATTGTAAAGGATTTTGAGAAGATGTTTTAATTTTTAAATCTATATCATAAAATCCATCATCGTCAAAGTTAATTATTCCTATTGTAGATGATTTAAATTTATCAATTATATAGTCTTCGATCGGTTCTCCAACAGTTTTTCCAGTATAGTTAATTGAGTGTTTGTAAGACTTTTCGTTTATACTTACGGTCAAAAATCCATCGGTAATTTTCTTTTGAAAATTATAGGAAGTATCGATATTAAATTTAGTGGGTCTATCTACAAAAATTTTCCATGAAATTTTAAGTGAATCGTTTACTTGTATATTAGGCGGAATGGATCCCTCTCTTTGTGATTTATTTGAAATATAATTTCCTTCATGTGATTTTGAATTTGACAGTTTTAATGAGTAACCATTAAATTTTTCTTTTGCAACTAAGTCCTTATCAACAGTTGGTCTTTTAGCATACTCTAACTCGATTAAATTAACATAAGGATCAGGCAAATCAGTTGGAAGTTTAATTTTTAAATAAGCTTTGTTGAAGTCAAAATTTAACTTAATCTTTGTTTTTTTTGAGATAAGGAATGCATTTAATGGTTTTTGTGTAATTCCGGTTACATTAAGATTATTTCCAGGTTTTATATCAAAAATATTTAAAAAGATATTATGCATGCCTGTCTTATTATATTTATATGTCATAAGTCCCCAGTCATGTAAATTACTTCGCAAGTCAAAAGCTTCAGCACCATAAACAGATTTACCATAAAATTTAAGCCATTCCCCTATTTCACTAAATCTTTTTCTTATTTCGTAAGGTACTGATCCATCCGATGTTGGACCAATATTCAGCATCAGATTTCCATTTAGGCTAACATTTCCAATTAATGATCTTAAAATTGATGTAGTTGATTTCCATTCATTTTCATTTTTACTGTAACCCCACGAATGAGCAACTGTAGCTGGGGTTTGCCACGGATAATCGAATTTATATTCACCCAGCTGATTATCACCAAGTGTTCTAAAATCAACATCTTTATCTTCCTCGACAGATAAACCCAAACGCGAATTAATTAGACAATTAGGTTGTATTTCTCTGATTAAATTTTTTAGTTGAAGTAATTGATCCTTTGAAACAATAGTTTGATCATGGTTGAGCCACATATCAAACCAAATCATACTAATTTCTCCATAATTTGTCAAAAGTTCTTTCATCTGAGGTATTACTTTTTCTTGCCAATAAATATCAAACTTATCTTTATCAAGCCAATAAATTTCTTTTGAATTATCCCATGCAAAGGGGTGCTCCCAATCAGTCCAATGCGAGTAATAAAACCCAAGTTTAATATTATGTTTCTTACAGGCTTCAGATAAGTCTTTTAAAATATCTCTTTTTGGATCACTATAATTGTAAATATTAAAATCACTTGCTTTACTATTCCAAATTGCAAATCCGTCATGGTGTTTAGCTGTGATAGTGATGTATTTCATTCCTGCTTTTTTAGCTAAAAGAACCCATTCCTCTGGATCTATTTTATTCCAATCGAATCTTTTTGAAAGTTTTATATATTCACTTTTGTCAATTTGATTTCTGTATTGAATCCATTCAGCATAGTCATTATCATATCGTACCTTTTCACCTTTCCAATTTCCTTCTGCCCCACTATAGAGTCCCCAATGAATAAACATACCAAAACGGTCATTTACAAACCATTCAGCTCTTTCATTTAAAAGATTTTGAGAATTAGTTTTTATTGAAAAAATAGCAAAAAATAGAAGTGAAATTTTCTTCATATAATGGGTGTTAAAACATATAAATTAATTGCATAAATTTTTCTTCTAAATAAAACTAATAAATTTTGGTTACTTTAGATAAATCGAAATTCTAGTTTTTTTGTATTCTAAAAATCGGTCTATATAGGCATCAAAATGTAACCTTTGATTTGATAATTTGATAAAACACTTAGTCCTGAAATGGAAGGTACTACGAATCTATTTAAATCAATTTTTCTTATGCTTCTTGATTCAGTAGCCTGAGAACAAATATATAAGTCAACTCCGTTAGATCTAAGCTGCTTTAAAATATTTAAGTTAGGATTATCTTTTTTAAACTTTTTCCTATAAGCAGCAGAGGATAGTGCTATATAAGAAGCCTCTCCATGTATTGAGGCAACTAATTTTACTTTGTTTTTTGGAACCCCTGACAGATAAAAAAGATTTAAGGTCCGTGCGATAACCCATAAACCCTTATTAACACCATTTTTTGTTGTTTCATTTTTAATATCATAAATTAAATTATACTGTAAATTTGGATCTGGTTGAACAGCAGCATCTTTAATATACATAATCTCTCCATAGCCACTTATAATAGGAGATTGCCACTCTTGAGCAAAATGGAATTTACTAAACAGGAATATTAAAATTAAATAACCTTGGATTTTCATAATTTGGATATTTTAGGAATGAAAAATAAATTGATTAAAGTTAAAAAATCTAATCCTGTTCAACAGGTTTTATAAAATAGTATATTAGAATTGAGTTTAATTTTTAAATGACATTAATTCAAAGCCTTGTAAAAAACCTTTTGCTTCTAATAGGAGTATTGTTCTTATTAATGATTTCTCTTTTAATTGGATCAGTTTATTTTGATAAAATTTGGCAGCCACTTTATGAAGAAGATATTGTTGAATGGGATCCAAAGACTATCGTATTAAATAATCCTACTGCAAGTAGTGAGGTAAAAAAAGGTTTTCTTATTCTAGACTCAACTTCACATTTTATTGGTCCGCTAAGTAGCACCATTAAATATGCGGGAAATAATTTGTCTTGCACAAGTTGTCATTTAAATGGAGGTACTCTGTCAGGAGCAGCTTCATGGATTGGTATTTTTAAAAGATTCCCTCAATTTAGTGGAAGAGAGAATAAGTCTGGTACCCTTGTTGAAAGAATAAATGGATGTATGGAAAGAAGTATGAATGGCGTAGCCCTTCCAAAAGAATCTGACCAAATGAGATATATTTTAGCTTATATGAAATGGTTGGATTATGGCCTACCTAAACTAAACTCTAAAGATTTTAAAGGATATCCTAAAATCAAACTTCCTTCAGTAGCAGTTAATCTTCGAAAAGGAAAATCAACATATCTTAAGGAATGTGTTGTTTGTCACGGGGAAAATGGACAAGGTGTAATGTATCAAAATGAAAAAAAAGGATATCAATATCCACCACTGTGGGGATATGATTCATACAATGATGGAGCTGGTATGAATAGAGTTCTAACTGCTGCAGCTTTTATAAAAAATAATATGCCATATCTACAAGCAACGTGGGAGAAACCTAAACTTACCGATGAAGAGGCTTTTCATGTTGCTGGTTATATTAATAGTTTCCCTAGACCTCAAAAAATAAATAAGGAAAATGATTATCCGGACAAAAAATTAAAACCAATGTCAACACCTTATGGCCCTTGGAAAGACAATTTTAGCCCTAACCAACATAAATATGGCCCTTATCTCCCTATTTATAACTTTTACAAAGAAAAGTATGGAATTAAGAAGACTAAATAAACTTAAATAGGAAGTTGAATTCTAATATTGCGGTATTCAACTACCCCATGATCTCCTTGAAGCATAATAGGTCCTGGCAGCCCCTCTTTGCTGTCTAGAGCTCCACCTGTAATTCCTGGTATTATTTGATCATTAATTATCTTCTTACCGTTTGCGATAACACTTACCCGTCTTCCTATTAAAGTAATTTCATAATTCTGCCACTCCCCCGCAGGCTTAGCTGCCATTTGATTCGGTTTTAGAAATCCATATATGCCACCAAATAGAGTAGATTCAGGTTCCAAACCATAATTATCTTCAATTTGAACCTCGTATCTACCTCTGAGATATATCCCTGAATTACTCCCTTTTGGGTATCTAAATTCAATACTTAATTTAAAATCCTCAAATTTTTCTTCAGTAATGAGATTTACTCCCGACTCAGGGTTTAATAATACGCCTTTTTTAACTATCCATTGATTTTTGTCTTTAGGATTGGAAGATTTCCACCCATTTAAATTTTTACCATTAAATAATGAAATAGCATTGCCCCAATTCACATTCATTGATCGAATAAGTTTAGGAGCTCTAACCCCATTAAACTTATTAACTCCACCTTCACTATCTAAAATTACTCCACTCAGTTTTCCTTGTTTTAAAATTCCTTGAAAATGTAAATCATTTAGACCATCAAATTGAGGGGGAATGCTAAAGTCAATAATCCCATTGTGAAAAAAAACTTCAGATATAGGGCGTGCACTTCCGTTATGAGCAACGAAATAGCCAACTAAAGCTTTTGTTCCAGATTTTTTCACTTCTAACCATGAAGGAAATATATCTTCATCCATTTCCACATCAAGATCCCATTTACCAATAATATCTTGAGAAATTAATACGTTTATACCCATAACAATAAGCATAAAAAACAACCTTTTATTATTTATTATATTCTTCATTTTTTTATTGTTCATTAATTAATACTCAGCCTGTCAATACCTAAGAATTTATTATTTGAATTTAAAAACCAACTCCTGTTTTTTGGCATTTTTATTCCTCCTACAACTAGTTCATCTTCTAATACTATATATTCACCATCATTTTTTAATTCATCATGAAAAAATTGGTATTGCTTCAGTGCAAATGTTTTTTTGTCAAATAAAAAATACCAAGTATCTTTTCCAACAGATTCATCATACGTGACCTTCAAAATCCAAAACTCCTTTTCACCAATTTTCTTTTCTCCAACAAAAGGATCAACTATTGTACCTGGATCCTTAAGTTTCATTGGTAAGCCATAAAGGTAAGTATAATAGTCACTAAAATAAATTGCTCTTTTACAATCTAAGTTATACTTTGCTTTTATCTCATTAGTCAAATCCGATTTACCATTGAATTCTAAATAACACTTCCCATCTTCGAGTTTTGAAATTAAAATGTTGTCATTTTGATGAACTTCAAGTCTAAAAATTGAGGATGTTAAATTTATCTTTATTTTACTTTTTCTTTTTGGACGATTCGGTGATTCCATATTAACAACAAAATCAGCATTAAATGTGTCCCAATTTGAATAAGGATCATGATAAGAAATTGCTTTTTCCAACAATTCTTTTCCATTAAACTCTTGTGAATTTATATGTAAAAATGAAAAACAAACTAAAAAAACAGTTAATACTCTATTCATAACTTAAAAAACAATATTAATAAAATTAAACCTATAAAGCTTTGTCCATAAATACAAATAAATCATCTTCTGAAATTTTTGTATTTGCACCGGCGTGAGACGAAACAAGTGCTCCCATTGCACAAGCTTTTTCTAATGCTTCATTGATATTTTTTTTATTAATTAAATTAAACACAAGTGTTGCTAAAAAAGAATCTCCTGCACCCACTGTATCAATAACATTGACTTTAAACCCGCTGCTATTAAACCACTCTCCGGTATGATACAAACTTGCTCCTTTACTTCCCATTGTAATGCAAATAATGTCTGTATTAGTCATTTCTGAAATAAATTTGACATGATCTTTAATTGAAGTGAAGGGTGAATTCATTGAATCAGCTATTAATAAGAGCTCTTGGTCATTAAATTTGAGCATATCCGAGCGCTTCATTAAGTCTTCTATTAAAATTAGATCGTAAAATGGAGGTCTTAGGTTCAAATCAAAAACTCGAAACTTCGCTAAGTTTAATAAAAGGTCTAACGTCTTATATGAATTAGCTCTTGCCGCCAAACTTCCGTAAACAAATGCACAGGAGTCTTTAACTAGTTGAAAAATTTCCTCTTTGGGTTCAATAAAGTCCCACGCAACATTACTAATTATATCATATTTTGCAGAACCACTGCTATCTAAACATACCTCAACTTTTCCAGTTTGGTGTTTGGGATCGATTTGAATATAATTTGTACTGATTTGATTGTTTTGCATTTGTTTGAGTATTTCGCTGCCTAAATTATCATCTCCTACTCTACTTATAAAATCAATATCAGCTCCAAAATTTTTTAGAGAATTTGTAACATTAAAAGGGGCCCCTCCTAGTTTTTTTCCATCTGGAAAATGATCCCATAGCACTTCACCAAAACAAATAATTTTTTTTGACTCCATCTTTTCAATTTAATACCATTAAAATACATTTATTAATTAAAAATTTGACTACACATAAATTCTAATTATTTAATATAACTTTAAGTATAATGTAATGACTCGCTAATGAAAAATTTATTTTACAGCTTTATACTAGGAGTTTTAATATTTTGCTTGGGATGTATTAATAAAGCTGATAATCTTTATAATAAAGAACAAATCATATGGTTTAAGAAACCTGCTGGCTTATGGGAGGAAGCCTTACCAATTGGAAATGGAAGAATAGGTGCTATGGTTTATGGTAATCCCAAAAATGAAAAGATCCAATTAAATGACGATTCATTGTGGCCTAAAGATATGGGATGGACTCACCCTAAAGGAACATCCGATGACTTAAAAAAAGTTAGAGAATTGCTTTTTAATTACGAGAATCAGAAAGTTGACTCAATTTTAGTAAAAAAATTCTCAAATAAAACAATAGTTAGGTCTCACCAAACCCTTGGTGATTTACTGATTAATTTCGAGCATAATAAAATTACTGAATACAAACGTTCATTGAATTTAAATAAGGCTATTGCAAAGGTGCATTATAAAACTGATGGGTATCCAGTTTCACAAAAAGTTTTTATTTCAGCAAAAGATCAAGCTATTGTCTATTTAATCAAAAGCGACCACCCAAAAGGTTTAAATGGTTCGGTTAAGCTTGGAAGAAGAAATGACGAAGGATTTCCAACAGCAAGGTCGTTTGTAAAAGACAGTATGTTAATCATGAATGGCGAGATAACCCAGCGCAAAGGGAGATTTGATTCAAAAGCTGCACCTATAATTAAAGGCGTTGAATTTGAGACTAAATTAAAAGCAGAAAATTTTGGAGGAACACTTAAGGCCAAAGGAGATTTTATTTCTTTTAAGGGAGTTAAAGAACTAAAGCTCTACATAGTATCTAATTCATCATATTATCACGATAACTATCATATTCAAAATATCAAACAATTAAAAAAATTAGAGGATTATAATTTTAATGAACTAGAGCAAAGACATATTAAAGACCACCAGTCGTTTTTTAATAGAGTAGTTTTTGATATAACGACAGATAATAGTTTACAAAAAATACCTACAGATAAGCGATTGGAGGCAGTTAAAAAAGGAAGCTTAGATTTAGAACTTCAAGAAACATTATTTCACTTTGGAAGATATTTACTTATATCCTCATCTAGAGAAGGTACTCTGCCTGCAAATCTTCAAGGTTTATGGAATGAGCACATTAATGCTCCATGGAATGCAGATTATCATTTAAACATTAATCTTCAAATGAATTATTGGTTGGCAAATCTAACTCAACTAGACGAATTAAATATGCCTTTATTTGATTTTGTAGATCTTCTTATTCAAAATGGTAAAAAAACAGCACGAGAAAATTTTGGCGCAAGAGGATCATTTTTACCTCATGCAACCGATATATGGGGTAAAACATGGCTTCAGGCTTCTACTGCTTATTGGGGCGCTTCATTTGGTGCTGGAGGCTGGATGGCTCAACACTATTGGCAACACTATTTGTTTACAAAAGATTTTAATTTTTTGAAAAATCGCGCTTACCCTGTTATAAGGTCAGTTGCACTTTTTTATAGCGATTGGTTAATTGAAGACAAAAGAGATGGAAAATTAATTTCAGCTCCTTCTACTTCACCCGAGAACAGATATGTAAATAAAAAAGGGGCTGCTGTAGCAAGTTGCCTTGGGAGTGCTATGGATCAGCAGGTCATAAAAGAGGTTTTCACAAATTATCTAGCTGCAAGTAAAATCTTAGGTATTAATGATCAATTAGTGTTAACAATAAGTAAGCAGATTAACCAACTAAGATCGGGGTTTCAGTTAGGAACAGATGGTAGAATTTTAGAATGGGATAGAGAATACAAAGAGTTTGAACCAGGTCACAGACATATGTCTCACCTTTATGGTTTTCATCCTGGAGATCAAGTTACATTTACTCAAACGCCAGCTTTGTTCGAAGCAGTTCGAAAAACTCTGGAATACAGATTAGAAAATGGAGGTGCCGGTACCGGTTGGAGTCGGGCATGGTTAATTAATTGTACGGCTCGTTTAATGGATAAAAATATGACTCAAGAACATATAGAGCTTCTTTTAAAAAAATCTATCTATCCTAATCTTTTTGATGCCCACCCTCCATTTCAGATAGATGGAAATTTTGGCTACACAGCTGGTGTTGCAGAATTACTAATGCAATCACATGAATCAGATATAATTAGAATCTTACCTGCACTTCCAAATAGCTGGGAAAAAGGAAATGTAAAGGGTTTAAAAGCAAGAGGTAATATAACAGTTAGTATAGAATGGGAAAATAATAGTCTAAAAAAACTAGAATTTGTACCAAAATTTAATACACATAAAAAAGTAATTTATAATGGAAAACAGAAAATCATCAATCTAAGAGCTGGTGTTCCAACTGAAATTAAATTTTAATTGTAAACTTTTAAACAATAAAATTATCTATTGAAATTTAAAATTATATGTAAGAGAAACCAGAGGACTTCTTAATACTGATAGCTCGTAAGAGCCAAGTGGGCTACCTAGAAAAACATCTCCATCAACTGTCCCCTTTCTCTGAGTATAATAAATGTTGAATGGGTTTTTTCTTCCATATAAATTGTAGATTGTAAAAATCCAATCCCCTTTGAATTTTCGATTTGGGCTTTTACTATATGATATTTTCCAAGAAAAATCGAGTCGATGGTAAGTTGGTAATCTTGAATTGTTTCGGCTTAGATAGATAGGGATTTGCACATTCTGTCTTTCGAATATTCCGTTAGCAATTGTGTAAGGTCTTCCTGACTGACCAACAAAATTAAAACTAATTGAATTGTATTTATCATTTTCGAAATTTATTGAAGCGTTAACTGTGTGTGGTCTATCAAAATCTGAAATAAACCAATCATTATTATTTATTTTGTACTCAGGTCTCAGCTCATTTGTTTTTAATTGACTCCTCGACCAGGTATAATTTATTACACCATTAAATTTCCCTACAGTCTTTTTAAAACTAAGCTCAACTCCGTAAGAATTACCGGTTGCTTGGCTTATTTCTCTTTCTAAAAATTCGGAGAGAAAAAAATCAGCTCCCGGTCTGTAGGTGAGATTGTTTTCAGTTTTTCTGTAATAACTCTCTAGAGAAAGCTCTATGAATGAATCTGGATAGTTTTTATAAAAACCTAATCCATAAGTATCATTTTTTTGAGGAAGAATAAAACGATCTGAAATTTTCCATCTTGAGGTTGGGAGAGGAGTGTTTGTGTTATATATGTTTTGAATATATTGAAAAAGACGTGCGTAGCTAACCTTAAAAGAGCTATTCTCCCCTATTTTATAATTCAGTCCAAACCTTGGCTCAGGATTAAAATAACTCACTACTAAATCATTATTATCAAAAAAATTAGTTGATACAGGTATGTTATTACTATCATATTGAGATTCTACATATGGACCTAATAATGAAAATTGAGTCAATCGTATCCCAGATGATATACTAATTTTTTGGCCTAAATTAAAATTTAGATTAGAGTAAAGAGATGTCTCATATCCTTCTTCTTTACTTAGGTTCACAGGGTTTATACTATTGCCAAATCCAGGGTTTAAATTTCCAGGAAAAACTTGATACCTATTAATTTCAATACCTGAATAAAAATTAAAATTTGTCTTTTTATTATTAAGGTATTCCAACTTTATACTCGTGAAATCTATCTTTGATTCAAAACTAATCACATTATCAGAATCAATCTCAGGGAATAGGTTTTTAGGTGAATACAAGCTTCGAATTAAAGTTCCAGTAAGATTAGTTTCATTTTTAAAGGTATGAAGCCATTTCAAAGTATGATTTCTAGTTTCAAAATCATACTGATTTGATGACGATATTATGTTTTCTACAGAAGATATTAAATCAAGTTGATAAAAATCATTACTCATAAAATTAGTGTAGGTAAATTGATTATTTGAATTTGGCACATACAATAATTTAACAGTAGTGTCATTGAAGTTTGCCCTTGTATTTTTTAATCTTGGTATAATAATAGGAAAGAACAAGTCACTAAATCCGATTCTTCCACCAGCGATAATCATCAACTTATCTTTAATTATAGGTGTTGTAATTGTAAGACGACTAGACACTAAACCAATTCCACCCTCTACTTTTAATTTATCAGAATAAGGGGTTTTCGCCTTTATCCCAAGAATTGAAGCTATTCTTCCTCCATATTTAGCAGGGATATTAGCTCTGTAAATATTCACTGAAGAAATTAAATCAGGCGTAAAAACAGAAAATAAACCAAATAAATGAGTTGGATTAAATACAGGTGCTGAATCAAATAATAATAAATTTTGATCTAAAGACCCTCCCCTTATTGACACCCCATTACTAACATCCCCCGTGTTATTAACACCTGCCATTAGAGTTAAACTTTTAAGAACATCAAATTCACCTAGAACTGCTGGTATTTTTATTAATTCTCTGCTGTTCAATTCAATTACACCCATCTGAGGGGTCTCTGTACTTTGAAATCTCTTTTGAGCTAAAAGAACAACCTCTGAAAGTTCCTCTTCTTGAACTTCCATTGAAATCAATATTGTCTCATTTTTGTTTAAATCCTTGTTAATTGAAACTGATCTGTAGCCCAGGTAGTCAATTTGAAGACTATAGTTGTCCTTTTTTAGTTTTTTTGAAAATATTCCATTTGTGTTTGTAATGCCTCCACAGTTACATGGAGACAGGAGAATAGTAACTCCA
Source organism: uncultured Bacteroidota bacterium (assembly GCA_902520765.1). Taxonomy (GTDB): domain Bacteria; phylum Bacteroidota; class Bacteroidia; order Flavobacteriales; family Flavobacteriaceae; genus MS024-2A. The sequence goes on along the minus strand of CABYPG010000002.1, from coordinate 21,617 downwards.
TCCAAAGGGTTATTATCTGACTGATCAACAACTTTTACTGTTAACGTATATTCTTGCCCACAAATAACAGTTGAAATGGATAAGGATATAATACACATTATAAAGTTTAAAAATTTCACTTTTATTTAAATTTAGTTTCTATTAGGATTTCTAGGGCAACACTCGCGACCGTCAATATATCCATCACCATCAGTATCAGGATTATTTGGATTAGTTCTTGTGATCTCTCTCTCAACAATATCAGGTAAAAAGTCATTATCACTGTCTAGCGGTAAGCTATTTTGATCAAAAGGGTCAGAGTCTGAATAAATCTCATGTTCGTCTATATAACCGTCATTATCATCGTCCTCATCAATACAATCAGGCATTGAATCCATATCGTTGTCATCTGGAACACTTTGAGAATCAAGATCACTTGTTCCACAAAAATTTTCATAATATAAGATATATCCGTCACCATCTGCATCATTATCACATGCATCACCAATTCCATCAAAATCTAGATCACTTTGGTCCGAGTTAGATATGGAAATACAATTATCTGAATTATTTTCAATTTCATCTCCATCAATATCGTCATTAACCAAACTACTTATTTCAAAGTAATTTAAAAATTTTAAATCTAGATTTTTTGTTCTAAAGCGTGATTCTTCACAGCTATACTCATATGTAAGAGGGTTTGGTATTGGATCGCCTAATAACTCAGGTTGTAACTCCAAGAAATTACCATAGACTCTTTCTGTTCTGTTATCCCTTTTTATGAAAATTGATTTAGTTACAGCTGAAGCAGCAGTAAATCTACCCAAAACCGTTTCATCGGGATAAGAAATGTTAGTAAAGTTTCCGATTAACGCAGTGGGTAGTGGTGAGTTTAGGCTCCCATTATTATCCACTAAATCCTTAATTGTCTTATAATATTTGTAAGAGTCCTCCGATATATTAAGTTTTTGAATTTCGACTAGAATATTTTGTTTTGAAGTATATGGTATTTTACCCACAATTAGATTTGTAATTTTCTTTCCATTTGTGAATTTATCACTGTAGACAATAATTTCGTCATTGTAACTAATTTTCCAACATCTAGAATCACATGTATATGTGTAATAATCTTTAGTCAATCGAGGATTATCAAATTGAGACAAGCATTCCCCATTTCTTAACACCCCATATTCACAAACTTTACAATAAGTCTCTTGTTCATAAGCTTTGTATTGGTAAAGAAAAAAGTTTTCATCTTCTGGAGGGTCTTGAAAGTCAATATATATTTCATTTCCTGGAAGATATGCACCAACACCTTCATCATATGTCATCTCCAAATTAAAGTTTTGATTTATGCTTAATATAGGAACTTCAAAAGGTGTTACCTCAGTAGTTGATCTGTATAGATTCCCATTTGGTAAAATGACTTCTAATTCCCACTTCGACCCAGGATTTATTTTAAAAACACTAGAAACCCTATATAATTGATTCTCCTCTATAAAATTTACTTCTTCATTTGTTAAAGAGTTTATTAATCTTACTCTACATCCTGATATAAATTCACTTACATAATCCCCAAATTCAATTTTTGTTTTTTCTACTTTAACTGAGGTTGAACCTGGTGTTGTTGAAGCCAAACCATTAATTATGACTATGTCACTTTGAAAGTCAAAAATTGGTTCAATGGGATCAATACAGGAGTATGTTATTACTATGCTTAAGAGTAGATAAACAAATCTATATGCAATATTTTTTTTTAAGAGTGGTGAGAAATTCAAATCGATTATATTAAATGCTAAAATACAATATATCGCTAAAATAAAATTTCAATTATTTACTATGTATTAATTTTTGTAAATTTAGATATGAAATTGAATGGCTTGAACCCGCTCGAAAACATCGACCATTGGGAAGACGACTTAATAAAACGTTACCCTGAAAACAAAAATGTAAAATCTCAAAAAGAATTCAGAGATTATCAAAGCTCAGAAAGAGCAGAAACTGTGAGAGAATTTTATAAACTCAATCATATGTACCAATCTTATGATTTTGTTTGTGAAAAAGAAAATAGGTTTCTCCAGTTTAAACAACGTGAAATGTCACTTTGGGATGCAGTAGAGTTTCTAAATACTTTAATAGATGATAGTGACCCTGATATTGAACTAGATCAATTACAACACTTGTTACAAACCTCTGAGGCTATAAGATCTGACGGTCATCCTGATTGGTTTGTTTTAACTGGATTTCTTCATGATGTTGGTAAAGTGCTATGTCTTTTTGGTGAACCACAATGGGCAGTTGTTGGAGATACTTTCCCTGTTGGTTGTTCGTTCTCAAAGTCAATTGTTCATTCAGAATATTTTTCATTAAATCCAGACAGTACTAATCCGAAATACAATACAAAACTCGGTATTTATAAAGAAAACTGTGGATTAGATAATGTTAAAATGAGCTGGGGTCATGATGAATATTTATATCAAATTGTAAAAAACTATCTTCCCCAAGAAGCTCTATATATGATAAGATATCATTCATTTTATGCTCAACACAAAGAGCAAGCATATGATTATCTTATGAATGATACTGATCTAAAAATGTTTGATTGGGTGAGAAAGTTCAATGCCTATGATTTATATTCTAAAGCGCCTGTACCACCCGACAGCCAATCACTAAGACCTTACTATGAGGACTTAGTATCTAAATATCTACCTAAAAGCCTTAATTTTTAATTTTTACAACTGGGAGTATTCGAGTGGTATCAAAAAAGTACGCTTAATATCTGAGACAGTATTTGAATATTTATCTAATTTGGAAATCCTTTTCCAATTAGGGTCTGCAGAAAATTTTTTCCAATTAGCATTTCGTTCATCCATAGATTCAAATGCTAACATATAGGTAAGTGCAGGCATTAAAGGTCCTGAAACTTGCTCTCCAAAGAAAACAGAATATAATCCGGTATCATTAAAAATTTTTAGTTCTTCTTTATTAAACATTTCTATTTTTCTTCTAACAGCATCTTCACTATAACCTTCATAAATCCTTAATTCGAATATATTAGATTCTTGTTTAGGTTTTATAAGTTTTGGAAGCCCATTAATGGCTGTCAAAAAAGATACATTATATCTATTGTAAACTTTTTTACTTTGGGGTACCGAATCATAAAATATACGCCCATCTAGATAAGGCTTATCCCTACTTAATTGTTTTAAAATATTTCCGTAATGAGTGACATCTTTATAAGGAATAAATAAATAAATTTCCTTAGGTATGGGATCACCTAGGGTTTCAAAAACACCAATATTTTTCACTCCATAACGATTTAAAGCTGGAATTAAAACTTTTGAAAAATACTCATGAAGTTTAGCCTCGGGAGAGTTAAAAGGAAGTTCATACTTTCGGATTTCATAATACTCGTTTTGACTAAACCCAATAAGATTGAAAAGAAAAATTGATATTAAAAAAAATTTTTTCATAGTAGTAGTAAGAAGTTTATTTTAAAATAAGAAATCCATTTTAATTTCCTCACTTATTCAATAATAGTAATTAAAATAATATTTTATTAATTCCTAGGGCTAGTCCACGAATTTCAGCCAATCCTCTTAACCTTCCTATAGCAGAATATCCAGGATTTGTTTTTTTATTTAAATCATCTAACAATTGATGTCCATGATCTGGTCTCATTGGAATTTTCCAATCTAATCGATTATCTTTTTTTCGTTTTTGTTCTTCAATTAAAATTTCTCTGACTATTTCAAACATATCAAAATCACCCTCTAAATGATTGGCTTCATAAAAGTTACCTTTATCATCTCTTTTTGTGCTTCTAAGATGGAGAAAGTTTATTCGTTCAGCGAATTCTTGAAAAATTTCTAATAGGTTATTATCGGTGCGAACTCCCAATGAGCCCGTGCAAAATGTTAAGCCGTTTGATAGTGAAGGAATAGCTTTAAAAATGAAATTTAAATCTTCAAAAGTACTTACAACTCTCGGTATTCCAAACAAATCAAATGGAGGATCATCTGGATGAATACACATCCTAACACCAAATTTTTCTGCAGTCGGAATGATCTGTTCTAAAAAGTAGATTAAATTATTTTGTAAATCAGATTTGCTAATTGATTCATAATATTCTAATTGATTTTTAAATTTTTCAAGAGAATATTCCTCTTCTGAGCCAGGTAAACCAGCTATAATACTCATTGAAAGTGTGTTAATCTCCTCTAAAGTGAGACTATCATAATAGTTTTTTGCTTCTAAAATTTTATTTTCATTGTATTGCTTTTTTGAATTTTTTCTTTTTACAATAAATAAATCAAATGCGGCTAGGGCAGTTTTGTTAAAATATAAAGCTGTTGAACCATCTTTCATTTGGTAGTTTAAATGTGTCCGTGTCCAATCTAAAACTGGCATAAAATTGTAGCAAATATTATAAATACCACATTTCGAAAGGTTTTCAATTGTTTTCTTATAATTCTCAATATATTCTTTATATGAGCCCACGCGGCGCTTAATATCCTCATGGATAGGGACTGACTCAACAACTTCCCAGTCGAGTCCTGCTCTTATTATTATTTGTTTGTATACTTTGATAGAATCTTTTTTCCAAACAGATCCATTTGGAACATGATGAAGTGCTGAAACAATATTAGTTGCACCTGATTGGAGTATGTCGTTCAATCCAACAGGGTCATCAGGTCCATACCATCTAAAAGATTCTTTCATTTATTAGATAAAATTAAACACCACTGTATGCACTAAATCCTCCATCAACTGGTAAAACAATACCCGTGACAAATTTTGAGCTATCACTACATAAGAAATGAATAGCACCATTTAATTCTTCGGATTTTCCAAATCTTTTCATTGGTGTATTCTTAATAATTTTTTCACCACGATGAGTTAGACTTCCATCTTCATTCAGTAAAAGACTTTTATTTTGCTTTCCAATAAAAAAACCAGGAGCTATTGCATTAACTCTTATCCCATCACCAAATTTTAATGCCATTTCAACAGCCATCCATTTTGTAAAATTTTCCATCGCTGCTTTTGCAGCAGAATAACCAACAACTCTTGTAATTACTCTATCAACTGTCATAGAAGAATAATTAATTATACTTCCACTGCCCTGCTTGGATAAAACCTCTCCAAAAATAATTGAAGGTAACACGGTACCTTTCAAGTTTAAGTCTACAACATTATCAAAATCTTTTTCAGATAAATCAAAAATAGATTTTTCATCAGGTATTACAGCTCCTGGAAGATTTCCTCCAACAGCATTAATCAAAACATCTATACGTCCTGTCTTTTTCACAATAGAAGCACAAACTGCTTCTAATTGAGATCTTTCTAAAACATCCGCAACATAATATTCAACAACAGTATATCTCCCAATTGATTTTTTTAATTCAAGTAGTAAATTTTTATTTCTGCCTAAAATAAAAAGCTTTGCTTTAGCTTTAGCTAAACTACTTGCTAAAGCGGAAGCTAATACACCAGTAGATCCAGTTAAAACAATAACTCTATCTTTTAAATCAAACATCCTAAATATTATATTTTGTATTCCATGAAATAACTTGCTCTTTATCCATAGCTTCAATTCCCATTTGAACTGCAAAGGATACAGCAGCTCCTGTATTAACGTTAGATAAAGGTATCGTATTATTAATTATAGATGAACGAAAATCTTCCAGAGCTTGTATTGTAGGATCTTTATGATCGTAATTAATTTTATTTCCCTTTCCTTCTGTCCAGCTTACTGTAGCTCCAGATACTCCGTCAACATCACTAATTATTTTATTGTATTTTCCTTCTGGGTATTTCCAAGCATTCTGGTGATCAATCAGAATCGTGGCATTTTCTCCCATAACTTTTATTTGATAATCGTCTTTCGCATTTGACGTTAGGCACGTAAATGAAGCTTTTACTCCGTTTGGATATGAATAAACTAAGTGAATATTGTCATAGGTCTCTCTACCATCTTTCCAAAAATCAATTCCACCAAATCCTGCAACTTTGTTTGGATTACTTTTTAAGAGCCAATTACTAAAATCAATTTGATGTGAACTCAGTTCAGCTGTAAGTCCATAGGAGTATTCTCTATACATACGCCAATTTATTTGACGCTCATATTTAGAATTTTCAACTGGCCTACGCCAATTTCCATTTCTATTCCATTGAGCTTGAATTGAACTAACCATGCCAATTTCACCAGCCTGAATCATATCAACTATATAAGAATATAGCCTTGAACTGTGATATTGATGACCTGTCTGAAATATTTTGTTAGATTTATTTTTGACCTTTTTGAGTAATTCAATAGTTTGATTATCACCTTTAACCATTGTCTTTTCACAATAAATGTTCATTGAAGCATCAACAGCATCTGAGGCAATGCTGTAATGCGTATTTAGTGGTGTACTTATAATCACTGCATCTAAATTTTTATGTGACAATAATTTCAAATGATTGTTATATTTTTTTGCTTTTGGAGCTATTGCAGAAGCTTGTTCAATTCTAAATGGTAGTATGTCACAAAATGCAACTAATTCGATACCATCTATATTTTTTATTAATCTCATCAAACCTTGCCCTCTGTCTCCTGTCCCTATAACAGCAATATTGAGTCTATTTGAAGGCAATTTCTTAAAAATTGAAAACACCTCTGAATTAGAGTTCACTAACGGAAAAGCAAAAGCAGTTGTGGTTTTTTTTATAAAGTCTCTTCGAGAGTCCATTATTTGAAATAGTTAGAACAAATTACAGTTTATTGGTATCTGCAATTTAACAAAAAACTTTTGCTATATTAGGTTGTTTAATTAGATAACCCACACTAAACAAATTGAACATAAGACCAAGTAAATATAATCTTTTTTTACTTTTATTTTTATTGAATTTTATTTCTATCCTCCATGCACAGGAATCTAAATGGGAATATTTATTTAAAAACAATAGTTTAAAACAATTCGTTAAGCTTAATGGCAAAGCAGACTTTAAATTAGAAAATGGTATACTTACAGGTACATCAAAACTCAACACACCTAATAGTTTTTTAGCAACTAAGGCTGAATATGATGACTTTATACTCGAATTTGATGTTCTTCTAGATTATGGACTAAATTCTGGGGTTCAATTCCGAAGTGAAAGTATTAAAAGTTACAAGAACGGTAGAGTCCACGGATATCAATGTGAGATTGAGACTAGTCAAAGAAAGTGGGCTGGAGGCATATACGATGAAGCTCGAAGGGGCTGGCTTTACCCTTTATCTAGAAATCCAACTGGTAAAAATGCCTTTATAAATGGTACATGGAATTCATATCGTATTGAAGCTATTGGAAATCAAATAAAGTCTTTTATTAACGGTATAGAAGTTTCAAATTTAATTGATAGAACTACACTAAAAGGGTTTATTGCTTTTCAAGTGCATAGCATATCGGATTCTGATCAAGTAGGAAAAAAAGTGCGTTGGAAAAATGTTAGGATACTTACCGAAAATCTTGAAATAAATAGAATGTCAGCAGATAATAAAGCTCCTCAAATAAGTTATTTAGACGGAATGCTCACTAATGAAGAAAAAAATTTAGGATTTAAAATGTTATGGGATGGTCAAACAACAAACGGTTGGCGAGGAGCAAAATTAAGTTCATTTCCTGAAAATGGTTGGATAATAAATAATGGAATAATTACAGTAGAAGCCTCCGATGGAAAAGAGGCTAGAAATGGTGGAGATATTATTACAATTGAAAAATTCAGAAATTTTGAATTAAGTGTAGATTTTCTAATCTCAGAAGGTGCTAATAGTGGCATAAAATATCTAGTTAAGCCTGAACTTAATAAAGCAGACGGCTCTGCAATTGGACTAGAATTTCAAATACTTGACGATCAAAGGCATGAGGACGCCAAGCTCGGTGTGAATGGTAACAGAACTCTTGGTTCTTTATATGATCTAATTAGAGCAGAAAATAGAGTTCCTGGAGAGAGTAGGAAAAATTTTAAAGGTGTAGGTAAATGGAATAATGCCCGTATTGTAGTAAGTAATGGTAATATAGAACATTGGCTAAATCATGTTAAAATTGTTGAGTTTGACAGGTTTAGTCAATCCTTTCAGGCTTTGGTAGAAAAAAGTAAATACAAAATTTGGGATAGTTTTGGTCTCTGGTCAGAAGGCGTTATTCTCCTTCAAGATCATGGTGACCAAGTTTCATTTAAAAATATTAAAATCAGACACTTATAAATGGACATTACAAGAAGGAATTTCATTAAAAAAACATCTTTAGGAACGATAGGGTTAACAAGTTCGAGTTCTAGTTTTTTTATTGGTAAAAATATTCTAGGAGCAAATGATAGAATAAATTGTGCAGTAGTTGGGGTTAGAAGCAGGGGAAAAGCTCATGCTGCTGCAATAAATAGTCAAAATAATTCAAAAATAATTTTTAATTGTGACGTTGATGATATTATCATAAACAATCACAATAAGTGGTGTAAGAAGAATATTGGTTATGTTCCAAAAATTGAGAAGGACTTTAGAAAACTGATTGAAAATAAAAATTTGGATGCTGTTTTTATTGCAACACCTGAACATTGGCACGCTCATATGACAATAATGGCTTCGCAAGCAGGTAAGCATGTTTACATTGAAAAACCATGTAGCCACAATTTATATGAAAACGAATTATTAGTAGTCGCCCAAAAAAAGTATGGCACTAAAATTCAAATGGGTAATCAACAAAGGTCAGCTATTACAAGTATTCTAGCAATTGATGAGATAAGAAATGGTATAATTGGTGATATATATAAAGGTGAGGCATATTATTCAAATAATAGAGGATCAATTGGTATAGGTAAAATGGTTCCAGTTCCTAAATTTTTAGATTGGGATCTCTGGCAAGGGCCTGCACCGAGGGTGCCATATAAAGATAATATACACCCCTACAATTGGCATTGGTTTCGAAATTGGGGAACAGGAGAAGTACACAATAATGGAACTCATGAGATAGACATTTGCAGGTGGGCATTAGGGGTTGATTATCCTGAAAGCGTAACTTCATTTGGAGGAAAATATTCTTATCAGGACGATTGGGAATTTGTTGATAATCAGCAAGTTACTTTTAAATATCAGGATGGGAAGTTTATTACATGGACTGGCCATAGTCGAGGATTAATTCAACCTAAACAGCCAGGTAGGGGAGTTACAATTTATGGTAGTAAAGGCAGTATTCAATTAGATCGCAATTTTTACAAATTGTATGATTTGGGTGGAAATTTAATAAAATATGAAAAAGAGGGTACAGTTAGTAAAACTACTGATACAAGAGGACAAGGTGGTTTAGATGAAAATCATGTTGGAAATTTATTCGATTCTATTCGTTACAATAAGTCATTAAATGCCGAAATAAAAGATGCTAGTATTTCAACTCACTTATGTCATTTGGCAAATATAGCTCAAGATTCAGGAGAAACACTTCACATAGACACAAAAACCGGAAAAATAATAAATAACATGGTGATCAAAAACTGGAAGCGTGAATATGCTCCAGGATGGGAACCAAAAGTCTAACTCAAAATTTTGAAATGAGCGAATCTGTAACCAATCAAGTTTTTATACACGAAGATTTTCTCTTAGAATCAAAAAGTGCTAAAGTACTTTATCACGAATATGCAAAAGAATTACCAGTTATTGACTACCATAATCACTTATCCCCTAAAGCAATTTGTGAGGATAAAATTTATGATTCGATTACTTCTCTTTGGTTGGAAGGAGACCATTATAAATGGAGGGCACTTAGAACTCTTGGAATTGATGAAAAATACATTACTGGGAAAGCCTCTCAAAAAGAAAAGTTTTTGAAGTATTGTTCTGCTATTCCACAAATGATAAGAAATCCATTATATCATTGGAGCCATTTAGAACTTTACCGGTATTTTGGAATTTCAGATTTAATTTCTGAAAAAAATGCTGAAGGAATTTTTTATCAAACTAATAAAATGACTATCTCATCTGAATTTAGCTGTCTTTCTTTACTAAAAAAAATGAAAGTTGAACAAGTTTGCACTACTGATGAACCGGTAGATAATTTAAAATATCATATAGAATACAGAAAATCAGATAATTATACTAAAATGAGCCCAACATTTCGCCCTGATAAATTTATTCACATCCAAAATGTAAACTATAATAAATATCTAGATGATCTTGAAACTTCTGCAATGATTAAAATAAGAAGTTTTGAACATTTATGTGAGGCTCTAGAAATAAGAATAAATTATTTTCATGATCATGGGTGTAGATTATCTGACCATGGATTAGAGTTCATACCTTATAAAAAGACAAATCCTTCTGAAATTGAAAATATTTTCAAAAAAAGTAGGAATAAGAAAATATTAGAGTTGGAAGAAGTTGAAAAATTTCAAACTGCAATTCTTATATTTTTATGTGAACAATATCACAAATTTGATTGGGTTCAACAATTTCACCTAGGAGCTATGCGAAATAATAATAGTCGAATGTATAACTTACTTGGAGCTGATAGTGGCTGGGATTCAATTGGACAATACCCAATAGCAAATACTTTATCAAAATTTTTAGATGCCCTAGATCAAAAAAACCAACTGTCAAAAACTATTCTTTACAATATAAATCCTGCAGATAATGAGGTTATGGCAACAATGTTGGGAAACTTTAATGATGGTAGCAGTAAAGGCAAAATACAATGGGGTTCTGCATGGTGGTTTTTAGATCAAATAGAAGGAATGACAAATCAAATCAATACCTTATCAAATATTGGGATGATAACTTGTTTTATTGGCATGTTAACCGATTCAAGAAGCTTTTTATCTTTTCCAAGACATGAATATTTTCGAAGGTTAATATGTAATTTATTTGGTAATGATATTGAAAGAGGTCATTTACCTAGAGATTATTCATTGATAGGAAAAATTATTTCCGATATAAGTTACTATAATGCTAAAAATTATTTTGCTCTTTGAGATATCGTAGAATCTTTATTACTAATATCTTTTATTTTGTTCTGTTTATATTCTGTACATGCTTTATAAGCTGCGAAAAAAAATTAAACGTGAAAACAATTCGTTTAGCTCATGGACTAGATGTTAATCATTCAGTTCATCTTGCTATGTTGAATATAAATTCAAATCTAAAAAAACTTTCTAAGGGAAAATTACAAATTAAGATCTATCCAAATCAACAACTTGGAAGTGAACGTGAATGTTTAGAACTTCTTCAAATCGGAAGTTTAGATATGACCAAAGTCTCTGCAGCAATAATAGAAAACTTTGCACCTAAATTGAAAATTTTTAGTTTACCTTTTTTATTTGATAATAAAAAACATCTTTTTAAAGTTCTTGATGGTCCAATAGGAACAGAACTGTTAAAAGAAATGGAAAAATATTATCTAAAGGGTTTATGTTATTATGATTCGGGAAGTAGAAGTTTTTATACTAAAAATCATCCAGTAAGAGAACCTAAAGACTTAAAAGGCTTAAAAATTAGGGTTCAAGAAAGTATTACAGCAATTAATATGGTAAAAAATTTAGGTGGCTCACCAACTCCAATTTCGTGGGGTGAATTGTACACAGCTTTACAGCAAGGGGTAGTTGACGGTGCAGAAAACAACTCCCCTAGTTTTTACTTATCCAAACACTACGAAATATGCAAATTTTATTCTATCGATGAGCATACCATGATACCAGATATTTTAATTATTAGCGTACATATGTGGAATAGTCTAGATAAAAAAGAAAAAAATTGGCTTAAAGAGGCAATCAATAAATCTGTATCTTATCAGAGGGAACTATGGGAAAAGGCAGAAAAAAATGCATTAAAAGCAGTTATTGAAGCAGGAGTAAAGGTTTCTTATCCTGAGAAAAAAGCATTTCAAAAATTAACCAAAAAGATTTATAGAACTTTTGAAAAGGACTCTGCAATGGCACAGCTAATAGAAAGAATTAGTAATGAGGCAGGTTAGACACAAAATAAATAAGATTGTTGAAAAACTTTTGATTTTTATTTTCGCAATAATGGTCATAAATGTTATTTGGCAAATTTTTGCTCGTCACATTTTGATAAATCCAAGCTCATTTACAGATGAACTTGCAAGATATTCTATGATTTGGCTAGGAATCCTTGGAGCAGCCTATGTTTCAGGTAGAAATGAGCATGTTTCAATTGACTATTTTTCAAGGAAACTTAGTTCTAAGTATCAGAAAATTATACATAAGTGCATCAGTCTCTCAATAATAATTTTTTCTTTTTTTGTCATGGTTGTAGGAGGACTATTTTTAGTATACATCACTTTAAAATTAGAACAGTATTCACCATCACTTCAAATACCTTTAGGTTTAGTTTACACAATTATCCCCATAAGTGGCATACTAATTATTTTTTATAAAATATCAAACATTGAATTTTAGGTTATGGAGTTTTTAGGAGTATTTGTTCTTACTATATCTTTTTTATTATTTATAGGTTTGGGAACACCCATAGCTTGGAGTATTGTAATCTCATCTTTTTTATCATTATTTGTAAGCTTACCTAGCATAATAACCGCTACAACAATTGCACAACGCATGGCAACAGCATTGGATAGTTTTACGCTACTTGCAATTCCTTTCTTTATTCTTGCTGGTCAATTGATGTCAAATGGTGGAATTGCACACCGTCTAATTCGCTTTGCAAAAACACTTGTAGGTAGTTTACCTGGTGGTTTGGCATTGATTAATATTATTTCAGCAATGCTAATGGGTGCTATTGCAGGATCTGCAATGGCCTCAGCCTCAGCAATGGGAAGTATACTTGGCCCTGAAATGAAAAAGGAAGGATACGATAAAGAGTATGGTGCTGCAGTAAATATTACATCATCAACAATTGGGTTAATTATTCCTCCAAGCAATGTATTGATAATTTATTCTTTGGCTAGTGGTGGTGTCTCAATTGCAGCACTATTTCTTGCAGGCTACATCCCAGGTATTTTAACTGGTCTTTTTTTAATGGTTGTAGCTTACTTTTGGGCCAAAAAAAAGGGATATCCAACCTCTAATAAAAGTAATATTAAAGATGTTGTTTCAAGTTTTATTGATGCTTTACCAAGTTTGTTATTACTATTAATTGTAATAGGTGGAATTGTAATGGGTCTTTTTACTGCAACCGAAGCTTCGGCTATTGCAGTTTTGTATGCTCTAGTACTCGGGATCATCTATAATGAAATTAAAATTAATGAACTATCAAGTATTATTTTAAGTTCAACAAAAACCAGCTCCATCGTTTTGCTTTTGGTTACTTGTTCGATATGTATGTCATGGGTTATGTCTTTTGAGAATATTCCGCAAGCTCTAAGTCTTTTTATATTAAACATTAGTGGAAATAAATTAATTGTATTACTGATGATTAATCTAATATTACTATTTGTTGGGATATTTATGGATATAACACCTGCTGTGTTAATTTTCACTCCCATATTTCTTCCAATTATCAAGTCTATTGGAATTGATCCTATACAATTTGGAATAATGATGGTGTTAAATTTGTGCATTGGATTGTGTACACCTCCTGTGGGGTCAGTTTTGTTTGTCGGTATTGGTGTTGTCAAAACTAGTATCGAAAAGGTTATTAAGCCACTTTTACCACTTTTTATTGCAATGATTCTGGCCTTGATACTAATTACTTTTTTTCCACAAATTACACTTTGGTTACCACGGCAATTTGGATTCTAAAAAAATCATTTTATCATCAAATATTTTTATTTAAAAATTGTTTTAGATTAATTTTGCTGTAGAAATGAGAAATACTTTAAATTTCACTAGAGCAAAAGAAATTGTCGCAAATGCGTTAAAAAAATATATAAGCGAAAGTACTTCAACAGAAACGTCTGTTTTAAACCAAAATAAACCTGAACTGATTGCAAAGTCTCTAAAAGTAAAGCACCTATTTGAAAAGGGTTTTAAGGATGAAAATGACCTAAAAAACTTCGTGTGTAATTATCTTAAAAACACTAATCATTTAAAAAGTTCAAGGTATATGGGACATCAAGTTGCAGTTCCGCATGATTTAGCTGGAATCCCAGATTGGATTCATGGGACTATAAATAATCCTAGCTCACTCTATGAAATGGGACCTGCAGGATCTACACTTGAAAGTTTTATGATAAATTGGATGCTTTCTAAAGTAGGTTGGTTTAAAGGAAATGATCTTTATGAATTTGGTAGATTAGAAGAAAACGGAAGCGGCATACTAACTCATGGTGGATCAATTGCTAATTTAACAGCCTTGTCTTCAGCCAGAGCAGCTATCGCTCCAGAAGCATGGGATAAAGGAAATCCAAATGATTTAGTTGTAATGGGACCAAGTTCGTCACATTATTCTATTTCAAGAGCTCTTTCAATAATGGGTATGGGGAAAAAAGCATTTGTTCCCATTCCAGTTGACGAAAATGAAAAAATTATTATTTCTGAATTAGAAAAAGTTTTTACTCGTACAAAAAATCAGGGTAATCGAGTTATGGCACTGATTGCAAATGCCTGTGCCACTTCTACTGGACTTTTTGATCCTATAGATGAAATGGCTAATTTCTGTAAAAAGCATAAAATATGGTTTCATGTAGACGGTGCTCATGGAAGTGTCGCGTTACTTTCAAAAAAACATGATCATAAACTAAATGGCTTAAAAAAAGCAGATTCACTGATTTGGGATGCACATAAAATGTTAAGAGTTCCTTCTTTGTGTACAGCAGTTCTTTTTAAAGATCAAAAAAAAATGTGGAAAAGCTTTCAGCAAAAAGGTAGTTATGTTTTTCATGAAAAAGATGTAGTTGGAATGGATTCCATGCCTTTCACAATAGAATGCACAAAATCTGCATTAGGGACTAAACTATTTTGGACATTTGCAATCGAAGGTCAGCAAGCCCTTATTAATTTTATAGAAAATAGTTTTAAACAGTCCAAGGATCTATACAGTTATTTGAAAAATTATGACGGTTTCCACTGTCCATACGTCCCCGAGTCTAATATACTTTGTTTTCAATACAAACCAGAAATTATTAATAATCAAGAACAACTTGCAATACGTTATGATTTAATTAACTCAGGGGAATTCTATATTACATCTTGTATATTTAGAGGAAAAAGATATCTAAGAACAGTTCTTATGAATCCATTAACTAATGAAAGAGATTTTAAGGCGTTAGCTAGGGCAATAGAAAAAAAAGGTGAATTGATCTTAAAAAAAAGAAAAACTAAAATTCTGCAATAAAGCTGTTTAAAAAATGGATTTTCTAAAGATTGAAAGTTATCTAATAAAATTATTCCAAAGTCAAGGCCTTTCTGACTTGTGGTCAAAAAATTTCACATTATTACTATTGTCTTTTACAATCATAGTTTTAGCAACAATTATATTTCTGATAGCCAAAAAAATCATAATATTAATTTTTAATAAGCTAGCAAAAAAAACTAAATCATCTTTTGATGACTTTCTCATAAAGAATAAAGCACCTAGATTATTATCCTATATACCTTTTCTTCTTTTCCTTTATGTATATATGCCTGGTATTTTTGAGAATTCATATAATGGAGTTTTTGTAGCGACAAGAAATATTATAGAAGCACTCTCAATAATTATTTTAATTGCCATTGTAAGGGCTCTATTAAGGGCAATTAGTGATTACCTTAAGACAATTCCTGCACTAAAAGATAAACCACTGGAAAGTTATCTTCAGGTAGTTATGATATTTCTATGGTTTATCGGAGGTATTTTAATTCTATCCATCTTTAGTGGAAAAGATGTTTGGAGTTTTGTTACTGCTCTTGGAGCTCTTTCAGCAGTTTTGTTATTTGTTTTTAAAGATACCATTTTGGGTTTTGTAGCTAGTGTTCAAATTGCTGTGAATGACACAGTAAGAATTGGTGATTGGATAAGTATGCCTGATAATAATGCCGATGGCGACGTTATATCAATAAGTCTTTCTACTGTTCAAGTACAAAACTTTGATAAAACAATTACATCGATACCAACTTACAAATTAATTTCAGACTCTTTTATAAATTGGAGAGGCATGAATGAGTCCTCAGGCAGAAGAATAAAACGCTCCATATTAATTAAGATTAGCAGTATTCGCTTTCTAACTATCAAAGAGGTAGATTCACTTTCAAAAATTGAATTGATCAAAAATTTAATTGCAAAAAAGAAGAATGAAATTGAATCGTTTAATAAACAGAAAAACATTGATAAAAGTGTCCTTGTAAACGGAAGAAATCTTACTAATTTGGGACTCTTTAGATATTACGCTGAGAGTTATTTACACTCACATCCAAATATAAACTCAGAAATGACAATAATGTGCAGACAGTTGTCTCCGACTACACAAGGTATACCAATTGAAATTTATGCCTTCAGTAATGATAAAGTCTGGGTTAATTATGAAAGTATAACTTCAGATATTTTTGACCATTTACTGGCATCTATCTCATATTTTAATTTAGAATGCTTTGAACTTACCTCCACTCTTTCTGAGAGGCCTAAATAATATTTTTTTTTAATTACCAAGTTGAAAGTTTTGTTGAAATAAATGGAGAGTTTGAGTTTTTTAACTCTTTTTCAATGTCAGCCATCAATCCGTTATTAATTTCATTAATTTGGGCTCTAAGTTTTATAAGAGAAGAGTTAGCCTTTTCTAAACTCTTTTTATGTAAGCCAGTTGGCCCGTAAGTACTTCTTAAGCCATTCATCGCATTATAGAAAAAAGTTCTGATGTTTGGTGGGTTTTTTTCACCCATTTCTGACCTTGAAGGGCTTCCATTAACTTTAATGTCTAAAGCAAAAATTTCTTTTTGAAGCTGTTTTAGGTTTTTTTCGATGTTTCCAGGTAAGGAAGCTGTATTCTTCAGAGCTATAGAAAATGCCTCTGTTTTGTTTTTGGCATTTGAGAAAATATCCTGAAATTCATTTATTTCACGTGTAAGTTTTCCCATTGATTCTCTAAACGAATTATATTCTTTGTAAGAAACACCTTCCAAAACGCCCTCTCTTATAGGCACAATATCAAATTCTATTGGTCCATCAAGATGGGTGATTTTGTTATCAACGTTTAAATGTAAATCGGCAATGTATTTACCCGGTGTTGCCATTGGCCCACCGCCATAAATTGAACCAGAAACACCATTAGGAGAAACTGAAAATGGATTGAAATGTTGCATATTCCAAGATATTCTGTGACTACCTTTTGATGCTGTTTTGGTAATTTTATTAATGATGTTACCCTCAGCATCTTTGATTGTCAATATTACATGTGGTTCGGTCTCAATTTGCTCAGAATCCAAATTTTCCCAGCCTACAAATGGTATGCTAACATTTTTTTTGTTTAATTCCATTTCTTTAGTTTCTCTAAGCTCTCTTCTTGATTTATAATCATTAGAAAGATGATAAGTGAAGACTGCACCATAGGTAGGGTTTTTAGCGAAATAGTAGTCTGACCCCGTGTTTCCAATTATACTTTTTGGTATATACCATTTAGCTGGCCTTGGTTTAAATAATTTTCCTTTTTTATTGAGATTTGCTTCACTGAATTCGCGTAAAGCGCTGTAATCATCCAATACAAAGAAACCACGACCAAAAGATGCAGCTACAAGATCATTTTCACGTTTTTGTATTGTGAGATCACGGAACGAAATTGTTGGCGAACCCTCTAAAATTTGCCAAGAGCTACCACCATTTAGAGAAGTGTAAATACCGTACTCTGTTGCCGCAAAAAGAAGGTTTTCTTTAACGGGATCTTGCACCATTCTCCAAATTAAGGTTCTGTAGGGAATATTGCCAGAAATGGATTTCCATGTTAAACCTCTATCTGTACTTTTAAATAAATAAGGACTGTAGTCTCCCTCCTTGTGGTTATCTAACGCAACATAAACAGTGTTAGGATCATATAAGTCAGCTTTAATATCGTTTACAAAAGCTCTTGGGGCAAGTCCTAAGTTAGTAACAGGTACTTTTCTCCAACTTATACCACCATTTTCTGAAACTTGTATGAATCCATCATCAGTCCCAGCATAAAGAAGGCCTTCCTCCACTGGAGACTCCGCCAAAGATGTTATAGTGTTATAATTTGACATCGCACCAACATCCCACGCATTATTCCATCCCTGTTTTCTTCCCATTATAGGAAGTTCAATTCTATTTTCATTTCGAGTTAAATCTCCTGAAATTGGAATCCAATCGTCTCCCCTATTTTCTGATTTCCAGACACGATAGGAAGCAAAATACAACCTTGAAGGCTTATTTGGACTTACAAGTATTGGTGCATCCCAATTAAATCTTTCATGCGGTTCACCATCACTTGCTTGTGGTTGGATTGAGACTTTTTCCCCACTAGTCAAATCAATCCGATACAAACCTCCCTGCTGGGTTTCAGCGTAAACAATGTTATTATAAACCGGATCTGTTGCTGATTGATGACCATCGGCAAATAGTGTTTTGTACCAATGTTTATTGGCTATACCTTCTATTTCGTCAGTAGCAGAGGGCCCTCCAGCAGATCCGTTATCTTGAGTACCTCCAAAAATATGATAGAAAGGTTTAGCGTTGTTTACAGCAACTTTATAAAATTGGGTAAGAGGTAAATTTTTGTGATATTTCCATGTTTTAGCCAAATCAAAGGTTTCATAAATACCTGCGTCGGTTCCAATCATTATGTAATTAGGGTCATCATCTCTAAAAACTATTGCATGATTATCAGAATGCTTATCTCGCTCTTGCAATTGTTTAAAAGTTTCACCACCATCTTCAGAGGTTAGTACTCTTACATTCATTAAATAAAGTCTGTCGAATTTATGCGGACTTGCATATAATTCTTGATAGTAATGTGGTCCTGTAGCACCTGAAACAGTATTCGACATTTTTTTCCATGATTCACCTCTATTCTCTGATCGGTAAACACCACCTGTAGACCTATCTAATTCAATCGCAGCATACACTACATCTGGGTTTTGAGGAGAAATTGCGAGACCGATTTTGCCCATATTTTTTGTTGGTGAGTCATCATCATCTACGACTCCATCATCGTTTGAATCAGGATTGTTAGGTAAACCACTCTTCAAAACTGACCAACTTTCTCCTCCATTATCGGATCTATAAATCGCAGTTCCTGGTCCACCATCAATTAACGCTGCAACAGTTCTGTGTCTATCCCAAGTTGCTGCATAAATTACGTCAGAATCTCTTGGATCCAACAAAATATCAGTAACACCTGTCCATTTACTATTCCCAAGTGTTTTTTTCCATGTTTTACCCCCATCTATTGTTTTGTAGAGACCTCTATCGCCACCTTTAGTCCAAAGCGGTCCTTGTGCCGCGACCCAGACGACATTTGAATCATCGGGATGAACAATGATTTCTGAAATATGTTCAGAGTTAAAAAGACCCATGTTTTCCCAAGTTTTTCCTCCATTTAAACTTTTATAAATACCATCACCATAACCCACGTGCCTGCCTCCAACGTTCTCACCTGTACCAACCCAAATAATATCGGGATTTATAGGGTCTATAGTTACACAACCTGTACTGTATGAAGTTTCATCATCAAAAATAGGTTCCCATGTTGTTCCTGCATTTTCTGTTTTCCAAACACCACCAGATCCTACAGCTACATACCATATGCTTTTATTTAAAGGGTGTATTTTAATGTCAGCTATTCTTCCTGACAAAAAAGCAGGCCCTACATTTCTTAATTTAAAAGCATCTAAAGACACTTCTTGGATAGATTTTGATTTTTTTGTTTTATTTTTCTGTCCGAATGTTATAAATAAAGAAAGAAAAAAGATGCAAGTGATAATAGATAGATTTGGTTTCATAAGTATGTGTTTTAATTAAAAATACATATAAGCTACCTTAAAATCAATCAATTAGGTATATTTTTTTTTGATAACACATAAGAAAAAGTGATGAAATTTTTTAAACTATTAATTGTAGTCAGTCATCTAAGTTTTTTTATTTCAATGTCACAATCTGCTGACTCTGGTAAGAAAAGCACAAATAAATCTATTGACTCTTTAACTGAAAATTTTAAAAAGTTAAACGGTTTAATCACAGTATATAAAAACAAAGAAGAGGTTTATTTTGAAATAGATGACAGTTTGCTTACCAAGGATCTATTGATGGTAACACGTATTGTTAAATCTCCCTCTGATTTTCAGGCATATAAAAATGCGGGCTCTAAAACTAGCGAACAACTTATTCAATTTATAAAGAAGAAAGAAAAAATTTTATTAATTCAAAAAAGCTATTTAAATATTGCTGATGAAAAAGATCCTATTTCACAAAGTATAATAAAAAATAACTTCTCTCCGATTTTGGGCGCATTTCAAATTAAGAATTTAGAGAGAAAAAAATATTTAATTGACGTTAGCAATTATTTTAACAAGGATTCTCCGGGATTTAATATTTTGAGTTCCTCAGAGAAAAAAAAATATATAGTCGGAGGAATTGATCCGAAAAGAAGTTTTTTATATACAATAAAAAGTTATCCTAAAAATTTAGAGATAAGGCACACACTTACTTTTAAATCTTCAAAACCACCAAGGAATAATTATACAAATACAATAAGCTTTCAAATAAATCATTCACTTATTTTATTGCCTGACAAGCCAATGAGTTTGAGATATGCAGATGATAGAATAGGTTGGCTAAATATAGAAAAATACGATTATAGTAGTCAAGAATTAAAGTCAACCGAAATAAAAATAATTAAAAGATGGCGTTTAGAACCCTCCGATCTTAATGCATATATGCGTGGAGAACTAGTCGAACCTATTAAACCAATAACATTTTATTTAGATAAATCTACACCTTTGAAATGGAGACAGTATTTTAAATTGGGAGTTGAAGATTGGAATAGTGTATTCGAAAAAGCTGGTTTTAAAAACGCTATTGTGGCAAAAGATTCACCAAGTCTTGAAGAAAATGAAGATTTTAGTTTGGAGGATATTCGTTACTCAATAATTCATTATGTTGCTTCAACTGCAAGAAATGCAAGGGGATTAAGTATAGTGGATCCAAGATCTGGTGAGATAATTCAAAGTGATGTAATATGGTATCACAACCATCTCAAATCTTATCGAAATAGATATCTACTGGAAACTGGGGCTTCGAATCCAAAAGCAAGGAAATTAGATACAGATGAAGAAGACATAGGTCTTATGATAAGAAGAGTTATTTCTCACGAGGTCGGCCATGCCCTAGGTTTACCACACAATATGAAATCAAGCTCCGCATATCCGGTAGATTCACTTAGATCAGACAATTTTACTCAAAAAATGGGTATTGCAACAACCATAATGGATTACGCAAGGTTCAACTACGTTTCGCAGCCAAGTGATAATAACAAATTATTTATTAGAAAATTAGGACCTTATGATGATTATTCTATAGAATGGGGATATAGATTTTTTCCTAAGGAAACTTTAGAAACGGAAAAGGTTTTTTTAAAAGATTTTGTGGATAAAAAGAGTATAAACCCCATCTTTATGTATGGTACAAGTGGTATTGATCCAAATGTACAAACAGAAAATATAGGCGATAATCCAATAAAAGCGAGCAATTACGGAATAAAAAATTTAAAAATTGTTGCTTCAAAACTAGATGA
>CABYPG010000001.1:0-254273 GCA_902520765.1 uncultured Bacteroidota bacterium | reverse complement strand
AGAAATTAATAGACTTATTCGAGAGGCTATTGCAGAATCCAACAGAATTTCAGGGAAAAAATCAAGAGAAATTTTTCAACTTACACCTGAAGCAAAACTTATCGCTGAAAATTTTCAACAAAATAAAGGTCGGCTTCCTTGGCCACTTGAAAAAGGTATAGTGACACAGGAATTTGGTAGACAAAGACATCCAGTAGTAAAGACCACTATTATTCAAAGTAACGGTGTAACTATATCAACAGAACCTCTCGCAAAAGTTCGAGCTGTTTTTGAGGGCGAGGTAATGTCTGTCATTATAATTAAAGGCAGTAACCCATCCGTTTTAATTCGCCATGGTAGTTATATTACCCTTTATACAAATCTCTCCAAGTTATATGTCAAAAAAGGAGAAAAAGTTTCGTCGAAACAGGTTATTGGGGAGGTTTTTACAAACCAGCAGACAGGTAGAACACAACTTCAATTTGGAATATTCAACAATATTAAAGCACTTAATCCAAAAGACTGGGTATATCAGATGTAAAGAGTTTTTATTTTTCTTCTAAATACCAAGCCTCTTCTTTAAGTGTATACTTTATGAAATAAAGCATGTTTATAGCCTCCTTTTTAGTTAAATACCTTCCGTAAGCCACACGGTGTATTCCTTCGGGATTTATTTCAGCAAGTTCCGCGGGGTATCCCTCACTTTTTAATTGCTCTAATTTTTTAGTAGCATTTTCCATAGAACGAAATGCTCCTGCGATTACGCTATAGTAGTCTTGTTTTAGAATAATTTCTTCATTTTCAGACTCTGTTGAAGCAACTACATTAATTAGGGATAAATCTTCTAATTCAAATGTTGCTTCCTGAACGTTTTTTTCAATTTTCTTTTGTGCCTTTTCCTGTTCAACGATTCTTTGTTCAGTGACATATTTATCACTAAAAAAATATCCACCGCCTAGGACGGCTATGCCAATTATTCCTATAGCTACGTATTTTAAAATAGGTGATTTTTTATTGTTTTCATCCTGATCTGGTGTAAAAACTAAGTCTTCTTTATTGTTGTCTTCCATGACATTATTTGTTTTTGGTGTAAATTTACGTTCTTTAATTTTATTACGTTCAAAGAAATGAAGTCCATAAGACCTCAATTCGAAGTTTATTTTTCCTAAAGGAGAAAATTCAAATTTATTTTCTTTATTAAGCTTAATTTCACCAACACCCGGGAAAAGAAGTGTTTGTGTTTGTAATCTTTTTTTCCAGACAATTACTTCTCTTTCAATTATCCTAATAGCTTTTTCGTATGAAATTTGATTTCTTCTAGCAACATAATTTGCTAGAATTCCATCATTTGATGATAATAATTGGTTAAAAGTTACTTCCTTTCTAGGAGGGAAAAAGTTTCCATTACCGTCTATTTTTGTTTCGAAAGAACGTGTTAAAAAGGCTCCAAATTTTGGAATTGTAACACATTCATAATGATATAGAAGTTCTTGTATGAAGCTTGAAAGTTGCATTTATCAAAAATAGTAAAATATTAGAATAAAGCTGAAGACTTCAATTATCTTGTAAAATTTAATTAAAAAGCAAGTAAAAATTAGTAACCTATTTTGTTACGAACTCTCAGTAAAACTTTTTCAGCAACCCTTCTAGCTTTTTCAGCACCTTTAGAAAGTGCTGAGTGAACTTCCTTAGGATTTTGGAGATAGTAGTTGTAATTCTCACGCTCTTTATGAAAACGAGTTAATATTAAATCGAAAAGTTCTTGTTTAGCTTCTCCATACCCTAAACCTCCTAGTAGATATTTTTCTTTTAAAATTTCAGTTTCAGTTTCTGATGCTAAAATCGAATAAAGTGAAAAAACGTTGCAGCTTTTAGGATCCTTGGGATCATGAATAGGGATACTATCGGTTTGAATACTCATAATTTGTTTTCTCAAATTCTTTTCTGGTAGAAAAACATCTATTGTATTATTTTTTGATTTACTCATTTTTTGTCCATCAGTACCAGGTACGTAATGAGAAGCAGTTTGTATTTTTGCTTCAGGAATTACAAATGTTTTCCCCATTTGATGATTAAATCTTGATGCTACATCCCTAGCGATCTCTATATGTTGAAGTTGATCTTTTCCTACAGGGACTATTTCTGCATCATAAAGAAGTATATCTGCAGCCATTAACATGGGATAAGTAAACAAACCACTATTTACATCTGATAAATCTGAAGATTTATCTTTAAAAGAGTGGGCAAGTGTGAGGCGCTGGTAGGGAAAAAAACAATTTAAATACCATGTTAATTCTGTTACTTCATTTACATCACTTTGCTTATAGAAATGTGTTTTTTCTACGTCAAGCCCACAAGCAAGCCAAGTAGCAGCAGTAGAAAAAGTATTTTCTCGAAGTAAATCACCTTTTTTTATCTGTGTAAGCGAGTGCAAATCAGCAATAAATAAAAAAGAGTCATCAGTTGTTTCTTTAGCCATTTTTATTGCAGGGAGAACTGCTCCTAGAAGATTTCCAAGGTGAGGAGTACCAGTTGATTGTACACCAGTTAAAATGCGTGCCATTTAAAAAATTTTAATCAAAGGTACATTTCCTCTAATTTGAGAGCAACTCTCTCATACATTATTTTCTGAAATGAATATATTTGATTCATGAGAAAAGTTCTTTTGATATTATGGAGAATTTGGTTCTATGTTTTGTCAGCCTTTCCTGTAATATTACTTTTTATTCCATTAGCAATTTTTTTATTACTTCCCAACGGATATCGCCACTTATATTGGGTAGCAAGAAATATATGGTCCCCTTTTGTTTTAATCGGGATGGGATTTAAAATTAAAAGGCTTAACACTTTTCCCCCTGATAATAGAAGTATGATTTTAGTTGCCAATCACACTAGTTATATAGACATAATGTTAATGTTTCGTATGAGAAAAAAGCCATTTGTTTTCGTTGGAAAAAAAGAGATTGTAAAAATTCCAATTTTTGGATATTTATATAAAAGATCTGCCATCACGGTAGATAGAAGCAGCTCTGAAAGTCGTTTTCAAGTTTATGAGCGCGCAAATCAACTTATTAATAAAGGATATAGTATCTGTGTTTTCCCCGAAAGAGAATATTTAGATGAAACAATACTTTTAAATAAGTTTAAAATAGGAGCTTTTAAAATGGCAGTAGAACACAAATTACCAATATTACCTCTTGTTTTTTATGACTGTAAAAGGAAGTTCCCATGGTATACCACTCATGGATACTGTGGCTCTTTACGTGTCAGGGCTTTGGAAGTTATTGAGACTTATAAGCTAGGGAGAGATAGCATTAAGCCTCTGTCCATTAAAGTTCATAAGGAAATCGAAAGATCTTTATTAGAAGACCCAAAAAAGCAGTCTTTAAAAGCTATTGAAGTATGGAAAAGGCGATCATTGTAAAAATAAATTATTCATTTATCTTTTTTATAGTACCAATAATTTCTTTTTCAATTTCTTCCAATAGCTCTGGATTGTCTTCTAAAAGTGTTTTTACAGAATCTCTACCCTGACCAATCTTGGTATCACCGTAGCTAAACCATGAACCACTTTTTTTTATGATTTCATAATTTACACCTAGATCAATTATTTCCCCGATTCTTGAAATACCTTCTCCATACATAATATCAAACTCAGTTGTGCGAAAAGGTGGAGCAACTTTATTTTTGACTACTTTAACTCTTGTTTTATTTCCCATTACTTCGGATTCTGCACTTTTAATTTGTGTAGATCGTCTAATATCTAATCGAACAGAAGCATAAAACTTAAGTGCATTTCCACCCGTAGTTGTTTCTGGATTACCAAACATTACACCAATTTTTTCACGAAGTTGATTTATAAAAAAAACTGTACAATTGGTTTTACTTATTGAAGCTGTAAGCTTTCTCAATGCCTGTGACATTAATCGCGCATGTAAACCCATTTTTGAGTCCCCCATTTCTCCCTCGATCTCACTTTTGGGTGTTAGGGCTGCTACTGAATCGACTACTACTATGTCAATTGCACCAGAGCGAATTAAGTTGTCTGCAATTTCAAGAGCTTGTTCACCATGGTCAGGCTGAGAAATTATTAATTCACCCACATCGACTCCAAGTTTCTCTGCATAAAAACGATCAAAGGCATGCTCTGCATCAATAAAAGCTGCTATGCCACCTTGCTTTTGGCATTCAGCTATTGCGTGAAGTGTCAAAGTTGTTTTCCCCGAAGATTCGGGACCATAAATTTCAATCACTCTACCACGAGGGTAACCTCCTACTCCTAAGGCAATATCAAGACCTAAAGAACCCGAGGGTATAGACTCCACTTCTTCAATAGCTTCGTCCCCTAGTTTCATAACGGCTCCTTTACCATAGGTCTTATCTAATTTATCTAATGTAAGCTTGAGTGCTTTTAGCTTTGAACTTTCTTGATCTGACATTATAACTTTTTTACTAAATTACATTTTCTTGTTTCTGCTTCCAAGTACCTTTAGATCGCATTATTAACAATTTTTTTTTTGTAGGTTTATTAAAATTTTTTTCATGAAACAGTTATTTTTTTTATTTATAATAATAACATCTCCTTTATTTTCACAAAATATTTTATCTCTCAGAGAAAGAGCAGATCTAATAGAAAAAATCCAAAAAGAACGTATTCAAAATCTACTCCCGAAACTTATGGAGGAACAAGACTTAGATCTTTGGGTTTTGATAACCCGTGAATATAACGAAGACCCTGTAGTAAGGACATTATTACCCCCAACTTGGCTTAATGCTAGAAGAAGAACAATTTTGGTTTTCTCCAAAATGAAAAATAAAATTGATGCTGTGGCCATCACTAGATACAACTTTGGGAAAAACATTCGCTCCATTTGGGATAAAGAAAAAGAACCAAACCAATGGAAAGCACTGTCAGATTATATAATTACTCAGAATCCAAATAAAATCGGAATTAATATTTCAGATAACTATGGGATAGCTGATGGTTTGGCAAAAACGGATTTTGATGGAATTATGAATTCTCTTCCAATTAAATTTCAAAAACGAATTGTTTCAGCAGAAAGCTTGGCAGTAAGATGGATTGAAACAAGAACTCCAATAGAAATGACTATTTATAACACATTGGTAGAAATCACACATAACATTATTAAAGAAGCTTTTTCTTCGAAAGTTATAACACCAGGTGTTACAACAACTGATGACGTAGTTTGGTGGATGAGGGAAAAAGTTTCTAGGTTAGGATTAAGAACCTGGTTTCATCCCACTGTAGATGTGCAGCGAACTGGGCAAAGTGATTTATATGGTTTTGATGGAAAATCAAAGTTTGATATTATAAATCCAGGGGACTTAGTTCACTGTGATTTTGGAATCACATATTTAACATTAAATACGGATTGCCAAGAATTAGCATATGTATTAAGACCTAATGAAACAGGAGCTCCTGGATATCTAAAGAAAGCTCTTAAAAAGGGGAATGACGTTCAAGATGATTTAACGTCCAATTTTAAAAAGGGAAGGACGGGTAACACAACATTGAAAATGGCAATACAAGCAAGTAAAGCAAAGGGTCTTAGGCCACAAATATATACCCATCCACTTGGGTTATATGGTCACTCAGCAGGAACAACATTTGGAATGTGGGACGCTCAAAATGGAGTTCCAGGGTCAGGTGACCATCCTTTACATGAAAACACTGTATATGCAATTGAATTAAATGCAAAAGTATACATTAAAGAGTGGAGCAAAGACATTAGAGTAATGTTGGAGGAAGCAGGATATTTTGGGCCAAACGGATTTAGATATGTAAATGGGCGTCAGACCAAGTTTTTGATAATAGGGAATAAAAATAAATACCTTGACTAAATATTAAATAATATTTTCCACAGTGTTAAACTATGATAAACAGGTTCTTTCTAATCTTTACTTTAGCCGCATTTTTTTGTTGTCAAAAAGAAGATTTCCAAAATAACCTTTCAGAAACAATATTGGGGAATTGGAATATTGAAAAAGGAGGAAGTTTCATTTTTGAAAAGGATTCTTTTTCTGCTTCATTTGGGTGTAATACTCTTTTTGGTGAAATTAAAATTACTTATGGAAAAATAAATTTCTATTTGATTGCATCCACCAAAATAGGATGCACGGATCAGCTTAGGCAATTTGAAGAGCAATTTGTTTTACTTCTAGAAAATTCGACTTTAATTTTTGACATTGACGAAAACTTAGCTAAATTATATAATAGCGAAAGGGAACTCATTTTCACACTATATCGAGAATAAACACGTTCTATTTCAAATGGTACATTTAATCCCAAAATATTAGTATAAACTTAAGGTTAAGATTTTATATAGTTATAAAATTTTTTGGTTGGAGAATAAACCTTTTGCCTAACTTTGTACTACACTTAAAAAGTTTATAGCATGCAACTGTACAACAAACTAAGTGCGCAAGAAATTGCTGATATGTTAGATCAGTCAACAAAAGATAGGCTTACACTTTCCTTCTACAAATATGCGCACATTAAAAACCCAAAGCTTTTGAGAGATCATTTATTTTTGTCGTGGGACAGTTTACAAGTTTTGGGAAGAATTTATGTTGCTCATGAAGGAATTAATGCACAGCTTAGCTTACCCTCAGAAAACTTTTCTTCTTTTAAAGATCATCTAAACACTATATCTTTTTTAAAAGATGTTAGAATTAATGTAGCTGTAGAACACTATAAGAAATCATTTTTAAAATTAACTATTAAAGTCCGTGAAAAAATTGTAGCTGACGGACTAGATGACAAAAGTTTTGATGTAACAAAAAAGGGTATCCATTTAGATGCACAAAAGTTCAATCATTTACTAGATGATGATGACACAATTTGTATTGATATGCGGAACCATTACGAAAGTGAAATAGGACATTTTAGGGGAGCTATAACCCCTGATGTTGATACATTTAGAGATTCCTTGCCTCTAATTGAAAAAAATATGTCAGAATATAGGGAAAACAAAAAGCTTCTGATGTATTGTACAGGTGGTATACGGTGTGAAAAAGCGTCAGCTTATTTCAAACATAAAGGTTTTAAAAAAGTTTATCAATTAGAGGGAGGAATCATTGAATATGCTCGACAGGTCAAAAACAAAAATTTGGAAAATAAATTTATTGGCAAAAATTTTGTTTTTGATGAAAGAAAAGCGGAACGTATTTCAAATGATGTAATTGCTTCCTGTCACCAATGTGGTGCTCCATGTGATAGCCATATTAATTGTGCTAATGAAGCTTGTCATTTACTTTTTATTCAATGTGATTCTTGTAAATCGAAAATGGATAATTGTTGCTCAAAAAAATGCAAAGAAGTTATCAATTTGCCATATGAACAGAGAAAAATCTCTAGGAAAGGAAAGCATAATAGTAATAAAATTTTCAAAAAAGGGCGCTCAGATGCTCTAAGATTTAAATTAAAATAACGATTAACTAACCTGATTTGAAAAGATTAATAAGATATATACTACTTGTAAATTTAATTACTATAAACTTTGGATGTAGCCCAGAGAAAGGATACACATTTTATAAGTCAGTCTCAAATGAAGGACTAGGTTTCAACCCTCTAATATTTAAAGTACCCGAAGGAATAGTTAATTCATCAAAAAAAAATATTTTTCTACGTTTGAGAAATAATAACGAATATCCTTACTCAAATATTTTCCTTTTAGCATCTTTAAGATCGGGAGAAGATAAAATTTATGATGACACACTTGAATATGCTATGGCATCGGCAGATGGCACCTGGTTAGGTAGTGGTTTTAATGAGATAAAAGAAAGCAAATTATGGTGGAAAGGAGGAGTAATTTTACCCAATGAAAAGCCGTTGATTATAGAAGTTTCTCAAGCTGTACGTAATAATGGTGAGGAGAAAGGTGTAAGTAAACTAAAGGGAATTATTTCAGTTGGTATTAGTATCGAGGATCAGTAAAATGGCAAAAAAAAATATATATAAACAAAAAAATTATAATAGAAAATTCATTCGTTTTTTTTGGGGATTTTTCATTTTTTTTATTTCCGCAGGATTTATATTATTTTTTGGTGCAGCGTTGGGTATTTACGGACCAATGCCAGATCTTCAAGAACTTGAAAACCCTAAAACTAATTTAGCTACCCAAATAATTTCAGCGGATGGAGCTATTTTAGGGAAGTATTATTTTAATGATAATAGAACTCCGATAGATTTTGATGAAATCCCAACTCATATGGTTGATGCTTTAATTTCCACTGAAGATGAGCGTTTTTATGAACATTCAGGAATAGATTGGCGCGGTACAATCAGAGCATTTATATATTTAGGTAAAAGAGGCGGTGCTAGTACAATCACTCAACAATTAGCAAGACAAATTTTTGTAGGAATACGTTCTAGAAATATTTTTAAAACAATTCTTCAGAAAGCACAAGAATGGGTTATAGCTGTTCAACTTGAAAGACGATATACTAAGAAGGAAATACTTGCTATGTACCTAAACAAGTATGATTTTGGGTATCAAGCTGATGGAATCAGATCAGCAGCCAAAATATTTTTTAATAAAACACCACAGCAATTGACAATAGAAGAATCTGCAACTCTGGTAGGCATGTTAAAAAACTCCTCACTATACAATCCAATTAGACGACCTGAAAGAGTTAGAGAAAGACGTAATATTGTTTTTCGCCAGATGTATAGAAACAAATTTATAACATCTGAAGAGCAAGACTCATTGTTAAAATTGCCCCTACACATAAACTTTACCCCAGAATCTCATAGGGAGGGATTAGCAACATATTTCAGAGCATATTTAAAAGAATTTATGGACAGCTGGATAAAATCTAATCCTAAGCCCGACGGAACTAAATACAACTTGTATAGAGATGGCCTTAGAATTTACACTACAATAGATGCAAAAATCCAACAAATTGCAGAGCAGTCAGTCGAAGAGCATATGAAAAATCTACAGCGCGAATTTTTCATACAAAATTCAGAAGAAGAAAATCCAACAGCGCCCTTTTTAGAGCTTAGAGAAGGCGAAATAGACACCTTATTGGAGCGATCAATGCTTAGGAGCGAGAGGTGGAGAAAAATGAAAACAGCAGGAATTCCAGAAGAAGATATCATTGCCTCATTTAATAGAGAGGTCCCTATGAACGTATTTAGCTGGAAGGGTGAAATCGACACGATTATGACTCCGATTGATTCTATAAGATATTATAAGCATTTTTTACGAGCATCTTTGATGTCTATGGAGCCTCAAACAGGTCACGTAAAGGCTTGGGTAGGAGGGTTTAATTATAAGCATTTTCAATACGACCAAGTAAAGCAAGGGAGAAGGCAAATAGGTTCAACCTTTAAGCCATTTTTGTATGCGACCGCTATAGATCAGTTAAAGTTGTCCCCATGTGATTCTTTACCAGATGCACTTTACTGTATTGAACCTAGAAAACATGGGAATACATCAGCTTGGTGTCCTAAAAACTCTGGAGATAGATATGGTCAAACCCGAACTTTAAAAAATGCTTTGGCCAATTCAGTTAATACAATAAGTGCCAGAATTATGGATTTGGTTGGTCCCCAGCCGGTTATAAATTTGGCTAGAAAAATGGGGATTTCGTCTTATTTACCGCCGGTTCCCTCAATTGCATTAGGGACTCCAGATATAAGCTTGTTTGAAATGGTTGGAGCTTATAGCACGTTTGCAAACCAAGGTATTTATATAAAACCGATTATGATTACGAGAATTGAGGATAAAAATGGTCGTACTTTATATGAGGTTGTTCCTGAGAGTAAGGATGTTTTAAGTGAAGAGGCAGCCTATGTAACTGTTAATTTGATGCAAGGTGTTACAACTGCTGGATCCGGAGCAAGACTAAGACACGCAGGTCTTGAAAAGACAAATTATGTTTATGAAAAAATTGTCACAGGCTACCCATATATTTTTGAAAACCCAATAGCGGGTAAAACCGGTACCACTCAAAACCAAAGCGATGGATGGTTTATGGGAATGGTTCCAAACTTGGCAACTGGTGTCTGGGTAGGTGGAGAAGACAGATCAGTTCATTTTAAACAAATTGCATTTGGACAGGGTGCAACAATGGCGCTTCCAATCTGGGCAAATTACATGAGATCTCTTTACGAAAATCCAGATTTCGGAATTTCTAAAGATGATTTTCTACCACCAAAAGAAATGTACATTCCTGTTGAATGTGAAAAAATATCAGTAAACAATTTAAATTATAAAATGAGTCCAAAAGAGGATTTAGATGCTCTTGGTTTTTAGGATTCGTAATCTGACGAATGCCACTCAGCAAAGCATGTTTCAGTTTCTCTCAAAATCAAATGATGTAATTTAACCTTATTTGACAAATTTGATTTTATCCTTTCCGCAAAATCTAAAATCATCATTTCACTCGTTGGCTGGTAATCTACTTTGACTATTTTATGCCCTTGATCTTCCATAAAACTCACAAGTTTTTTATTGGAATGCATATTCAGGACTGCAGCATGATCAAAGGGTTCAACGATAACATTATTTATGATATTTTTTAGATCGCTAAAATCCATAACCATTCCATACTTCGGATTATTGGGATCTTGTATAGGCTTTCCAATAATGGTAACAGATAGTTTATAGCTATGCCCGTGTACATTTTTACACAAACCGTCATGTCCTGAAAGAGCATGGCTTGTTTCAAATTTAAATTCTTTGGTGATTCTTATAATATTGTCCATAGATTAAAATTTTTCGAGAATACTTTGAGCAGCATCTTTTAAAAGTAATTTAGCTGTAATTTCTGCATTTGATTTAAGAGTGCTTTCCCAATGTTCAGTATTTTTCCAATGTAATTTTCTAAGTTTTTCCATTGCATCACCAGAATAATTTCCAAATTTTTTAGCAAGTTCTCTAGCTGATATTTCTAACTCTTTATGGGAATTTACTACAGAATTATATAAGCCTTTTCTTCTAGCCCATTTTGCTGTTTTCCAATTTTCTGCTTCTAAAGACAGTTCTGCAAAGGAAGTTGAGCCAATTTTTCTTGTTATAGCAGGCTCAATTGCAAATGGGCCTAAACCAATTGATAATTCTGAAAGTTTAATTTCTGCTTTTTCATACGCTATTGTATAATCGCATGCTGCAACAATTCCTATGCCTCCTCCGACAACTCTACCCTGGACTTGTAAGATTACAAATTTTTTTAAAGTTCTAAATGCATTTAATAAGTTCACAAACCCCAAAAAGAATTCTCTTGCTTGATCGAAACTTTTTAAAGTTTTTAGTTCAGAGAAAGATGCTCCACCACTAAAGGCTTTCAAACCTGAACTTTTTAGAAGAATCACCTTTACCTGTTTAATTGAATCTAATAAAGTGAGACTTTGGCAAAGTTCTTTTAACATATTAGATGTTAAAGAGTTTCCAGATGGATTACCAAATTCTAATGTTCCACAGTTACCTTTGATATAATGTTTTACAAATGGTTCCATATGGATGTAAAAGTAATGAATCTCTTAAGGTTTAAAAATTTTAAATTTATTCAATTTAAAAAGTAACTATTGTTTAAATATTTGCGTTTGATAGAATATTACATAATTATCAATAACTTAATTCACACGTGTAAAATATTGAAATAAGAATTTATTTGTGCGAAATTTTTTGGTGTTTTTTTATCTTTTGGGAGTTTCAACTTTTAACTATGCTCAAAAGTACATTGGTTTAAATGTAGATAATGATCTTTATTTTAAAAGTGATCGTTATTATAGCAGTGGTATTTTTGTAGAATATGGGAAACTTACCAAAAAATCATCTGACTCACTTTCTAAATGGAATTATATTTCAAAGCATTGGACAATTGGTCAAGAAATTAATACACCTTCAATTGGCTCAACTTCTCTTATTTCCAGGATGGATTATCCTTACAGCGGTTGGTTATATTTAGGGTATCGGCAAGAATATTTTCAAGATCCTGATTTTGGATATGGCTTGGGATTTCAAATTGGCACAACTGGAGCTAACGAATCATTAGCTAAATTTTTTCAAAATACTTACCACGTTAATCTATTAAATTTGGATCCTTTAACTTGGGCTGTTTCAATTCCACAGGCTTTACATTTTAATATAAACGGATCATTTTTTTTTGGGAGATTTTTAACTACAAAGTTAAAATGGATAAATCATAATAGTGCTCAATTAGGCTCTTTTCGAAATACATTTAAGACTCGTATAGGTGTTCAATTAGGATCAATTCCTGGGTTACCTTTTTTTGGAAATAGATTAGAGGCTTTACAAAATGGGTTTTCGTTTTTTTTAGGTACAGAACTAGAGTATGCCCTTCATGACTATTCATTAACAGGGAGTTGGTTAAAAGACAATAATCCATTTAGTTTAGTTCCAAATAAATTTCGTAATAAATACCAAGCTGGATTGATTTATCAAAGGTTGCCTTGGAAGGCAAATATTATGTTAAATAGGAGTTCCAACTATATTAAAAATCAAAATTACCGCTCTCATTTTTACTTAAAAATTTCATTGTACTTTTTCATCTAAAAATAAATTTATTTCCTTGTAGGTTTATTAGGAATTTTAAACAATTCATTTACCTTTTTATTTTAGTGGACCAAAATTTGTAAGCTAAACCTAATTGAAATCCGTTATTATTGTTGCTTTTTTCAGCTAGAGGGGAATTATATTTTGTTGCCCACCGATAATTAATAAAACTATAGAAATTTTTTAAAAAGTAAAAACCAATTTGCGTAAACCCGCCGAAACTATTTTTAAAATCTAATTTTTCATATTCTTTTTTCATTACAACATCATTTTCGGTAACCTGATTTTGACCTTTGTTAAAAAGATTATATGTAGCACCAAATGAAACACTCACTTTTTTTGTAGGATTTAATCGAACTCCAATGGGTAAAACAAAGTAATTAAGACGGTCTTTTGCAAATGAATTTTGATAATCATACTTATATGAAATGACTGTATTTCCGAAGCCAATTAAGAAGCCGAAAGTCTTTGAGACATTTAATTGGAATTCTATTAAGCTGCCCAATGAGAGTACAGGGTTAGATGTTTCAAGATCAGTATTTAAATAATTTAGTCTACCACCTAAATAAAAAGAGCATCTAGAGTAAACATCATCTAAAGCAGGTCCTTTATTGTATTGTTGAATTAATAAATTTTCACCCTGTGAAAATGTTGTGGATAAAGAAAGGAGAAAAAAAATAATCAAATTTTTTAATGAAAGTAAGCGAACTACAACATTCATAATAACCTATAAGAGAGTTCTTAAAAGTAAACAAAAAAAACCGCTAGAATTATTCCAGCGGTCTAGAAAAAACAAATTGGTTTATGAAAATTATCTACCAATCTTAAAAGTAATGACAAATATTTAATTTAAGAGTTGTATAGTAAATTTTTTAAGAAAGTAAGGAGGACTTAGCAAATAAATACCCTATTAAAATTCCTAAAATAAGAATTATTATATTTTCGAAAGTGAAAAGGAACTTAAATCTCTTTTCCCATGCATCTGGGATTTGATTGTTGTTCTCATCTTTGGCAAACCCAGTTTTCACTGATTTTTTTGAGCTCCATAAGAAAAATAAAAATAAAAGGGATATACCCGTAACAATAAAGAAAAGATAATTGGTCATCTAAATAAAATTTTGGTTTGCAATCTAAATATACAAATTAGTAGCATAAACTAAAGATTTGAAATAGCGGTTTCATAGCCTTTTAATTTTATTCAATTAGTTAAAATAGCTCAATCAAATAGGATTATTTCTTTACATTTAAAAAGTATTATCAAAATCAAATGGTTTCAAAGAGTATAACTTTTTTTATTATCATTTTTTTTCAAATAATAGCAAGTTGTTCCACTAAAGAAGAGTCTATTAATATTGATCAGGAATCTTTCTATGGTGTAGGGAAATGGAAAATTAGAAAAAAAGGGAGTTTAGTTGGATCAAAAAAAGAATCTTGTAATATTACAGATCTAATTTTAAACTCCAATTTGGCATTTAAAATTTATACTAGTGATAATAACGTCTTAATTGGGACTTATAAGATAGTCTCAGATGAAAGCCTTGAAATGTATGACACAGAAGGGGCAATTGTTGGGAGTTTGAATAATATTCAAATTACCGATTCAATCATCACATTTGAAATTGATTTAACTAATGTGTGTAAAGATGTTTTGGAAGGAGAAAAAGATGAAAGTTATCAGGAGGATAAAACATATATAGCTGATGTTGAGTTTGAAAAATATTTGATCGAGCTCGGTTTAGATGAAGAAATTGATGGTTTTGTACTAACATCAAATATAAATTCATTACGACAAATTGATGCTAGAGAAAGAGGGATCAAATCTTTAGTTGGAATCGAAGATTTTGAAAGTTTAAATTCACTAGTTGCCAGCAACAATTATATTTCAGGTGTTTTGGATCTTTCGTTTAATAAACAACTAACTTATGTTGATTTGCCATTTAATCCACTTGAAGAAATATATTTCAAAAATAATATTTCACTTGAAAGAATCTTTATATACGAAACTTATACACTTGAAGTCTTAGAAATATCAAATTCCCCCAATCTTAAAGAGCTCTCAGTGCATAACACAAAACTTAAAGAATTGGATTTGTCAAATAGCCCCATTATTGAACATATAAGGATTTGGGACAGTAAATTAACTGAGCTTGATTTATCGAATCAGAGTTCATTAAAATATTTGTACGCATATAATATTTTTGATCACAATAATCCATCATTAATTCTACCAAATACAGATAGTTTAGAAATGATCTGGCTTGATAGAAATAAGATTGATTTTTTGGATTTGAGTGAAAATCAAAATCTAAAGGTAGTATCATGTCAAGATTGCGAGTTAGGAGAAATTATTCTTCCAGAATCGAACTTCTTGTACGCCCTTTTGTTAAATCGAAATGAATTAACGGGGTTAGATTTAAGCAAAAATTCGAATTTAAGAATATTAAGAGCAGAATCAAATCTTTTCAATTGTATTAGCGTTCACCCGAATCTTATAAATAACATACCTCCTGGTTGCGAAGAAGCGAATATTCCTTTAAACAATGACGATAATCCTAATCTTTCCTGTGATAATCCATGGAATGTTGTTGATTTTCCATTTAGTGAAGACGCTGCTAACTATCCAGATTCTTGGATGTACGACCCCTCTGTGATATTTTCATTAAGTTGTAATTGAGTTTAAACAATAACTTAAGCGTGTTCTTTGTATATTTAAGTCTAAACAATAAACCAAATAATTATGAAAAAATACGTTTTACTAATATTTATATTATTCTTCTCTATTTCTTTAAATGGACAAGATAAAGTTGTCTTAAGACAAACATTTATTAAAGTTAAGCCTGGTAATAACTACGCTGAAGATCTTAAAACTAAATTTGGCAAAATGGCTCAAAAAAGAATTGATGCCGGATACCAAGAAGGTTGGCATCTTTGGGAAGTCGTAGCGAATCCTCAAGCTCCATTTACTCATATGATTGTAGAGCCAATGTTACTTAGTCAAATGGAGAAAGAAAGAAGTTCAGAAGGATGGATTAAAATGCGAAATGAGGCAGTTCCTGGAATGACTGATTCCGATTGGACAGTATTTATGGACGGTATAAGAAAAAAAAGGGAAATTGTTGCGGAGGCTTTTTTTATGCCGGTAAAAGATATTAAAAGAGATGAAAACGTAAACTTGCCTGACGATATAGGGGTAGTAAACTGGATGAAAGTTAAAGAAGGCAAATTTAAAACCTATGAAAAAATGGAAAAGGACTTGTATATAAATGGCCTTAATAAAAAAGGATTAAGAACAGGTTGGTCTTTAGCCAAGAGAATTGATAAAGTTGGTGTTGATGTTTATTGGAATTACTTCACTGTTGACTGGTTTTCAAAATTTAGCGATGTAATAAAAACAAGAGCAAATACAGCCAGTTGGGATGCCAATAAAAGCTATCAAACCATGCTTAAAATAAGAGATTTAAGAGAAAGTGTAATAATACGGAAAGTAACAATGCTTGAATAAAAATTTTAAAACCTCCGTTAAGGAGGTTTTTTTATATTTGATGAATCATTAATCATAAATCAATCAAAAATGAAAAAACTATTATTCTTAATAATAATCTTGCCCTTAACTGTTTCAGCACAGTACGCTGTAGCAGATTACATTGTTTTGAACAAAGGGATGGATTCTGAATATCACAAACTCGAAAAAGTTTGGGGAGCTTGGCACAAAAATTCTATAAAAAATGGAGAAAAGAGTGGATGGGCTGTGTGGAAAAGAACTGTAACAGATAATGATAATGAAAATGCCGCTCATTATGTAGTTTTCAATCAGTTTAGTTCTAAAGAGCAAATGGATAATTATACTAACGGGGGAGGAAACTTTTCTATGAATAATGCGATATCTATTATGAAATCAAACCTTAAGGGCATGTCTATTGGAACTATTAGAAAAATTGTTCAATCAGAACAAAAAATTAAAAAACAGGTACGAACTTATCACCTTCAACTTCTAGACGCAACACCTTTTACAGGGGGAGATCTAAAAATTGGGGATAAAATGACTTTTGCACCTATGATTCAAAAATCCGGCGATTATGAACAAGTTGAATCTTATATAGCTAAACCATACTTTCTTCAGCAAGTTATGAATGGAAAACACCGCTGGTGGGCGTTTACAAAGGTTATAAACAGAAATGATCAGGCATATAAAGAAATTTCCCATATAGCTTGGAATATTTTTATCCCCGATGCTGAATTTGATGATCGGCTTATTGAAAATGAATTTGTTCAAAAAGTCTTAAACGATAAAATAAGCAGCTCTAGAGAAATGCGAAATGCGCAGGAGCTCACCTTAGTTTATCAAAGTAACTAGACATTATTTAAAACCCTCCATTTTGGAGGGTTTTTTGTAAGTTTATGTTCATCAACTATAAATTAATTAGATGAGACTATCAGTTACTATTTTATTTTTAATTTTTTCGTTAAAATCTTTTTCTCAAGAAAAAGAAAATAATGGTACTATTTATAAAAATGGGCCATATGTTGAGGCCGTGAGAAATCTTATGAATGAATATAAGACCAATAATATTAAGAAAATCAAAAAAGCTTACGAGAAAATATCTGTTGATAAGCTTGTATTTAGAGATGCGCTAAATAATATGGATGAAAAAAGTCCCCTTGGTAAGAGTATGGATCTTGATCAGGAAATGGAAAATATGGGTGAAATTTTTAATACTCACGAAATAATAAGTATTAAAGAGCTTGGTTATCCTGACCATTTCGATTACAAAGAAGCGAACGATTTAGTCATCTCATGGTGGCAATTTACATGGCGAAATAAATTATCTGGAAATCAAGGACCAATTCATTTAATGATAGGTCATTTTTTCGATGATAATAATAAAATGATTGGAGAAACCTATTATTTTAATCCTAATACTCTGCCAAAATGATGAAAATAATACCTTAAAAGCTCAAAATCATTTATTAAAAAAACATAGATCTTGTTTTAAATTATCTCCAAAACTTTTCTAGTGAAAAGAATTTTATATTTACTTGTCTTTTTAGCCTTCTTTGTTCATTATGGATGTAATTCAACTGAGCAAGGTATTGGCGTAACCGTTTTTACTCCAGAAACAAATCAAGGTTTAGAGGGTGTTGTTGAAAACACATCTTTAGAATTATATGAAGATATTACATATATTTTAGATCTCGATTATAATGATCAATATGAAGATCAATCTTGCGATTATCGTTACCAAGTACTTCTTTACATAGGTACAGGAGGTATTGTAGAGCAAATTAGTTACCAGTATAGAGTTTGTGCAGATGAAAATTTGCGAGAATGTATACAAAAACAAGTTTATAATTTAAGTTTCGACTTTAATAAATTAGATAACGAAGAAGACTACGGATATAGAAAACTCTGCAGAGTTAATGAAAACAGTTTTAGTATTTGTTCATATTTGCAACAAAATGAAGCTGATGAAAAAATAGACAGCCTTTTTGTTTTTGAATCCAGGGAAATTATAAAATCGTACACTTCAGATGAGAATAATATTATCGATGAAAATAATTCAGTGACCTACTATTTTTTAGAAAATGGAACAACAACTATTGATGAAGTAAGAGAATACTCTTGTAATGATGAATTATATAATTAAAATTCAATTGAAATGAAAAAAATATTTACCATAGTTCTTTTTTTTCTTTTTTTTAGTTGCGATTCTAAAAAATCACAAAATAAAATTGGTGTGCAATTCTTTCTCGATGTTAAATATCCGGAACTTTATGAAAATGCTTTTCTTAAATTAAGAAAACAAATAGAACCAATTTTAGATGGCGGTAAAATGACAATTGCAAAAATTCATGATGGTGAGGTTATGAATGCGAACTACTATACTCTAATTAGAGCTAAAGATATAGAACACTTAAGATTTATTCTAGATACCATTCCTAAGACTCAATATCACAAAGACTATAAAGTTAAAATTGGTTTAGAAAAAGGAGATGTAAAAATAATTTCCTCAGCTAGTGTAGAGTTTAAATAAAAATCCCTCCATAAGGGAGGGATTTAAAATTATATCAAAGAATTTTTACTTTGACATTTCTGCCATTGCAGTAGCTTCTTTAATTTGGAAAGTTGGATCATAATATACTTGAAACCTTACCACTTTTCCATTTTCCCATTTCAAATCGGTGTGGCCTCTTGCACTGGTTCTATCTCCAGTAAAGTTACCCACATAAGTAGTTGTAAACCAGTGGTTAGTCCAAACTTCTCCGTTGTTAAAATAGTTTGTATGAGCGTAGTCTTCATTAATTTCTATAGACTTAAACAGAGTATGATCTTGACTTATCCCAGCAATGACTGATTTTTTATCAAGAGAGATATTATTAAATAAGACCTCACAATCGTCGGAAAGTAATTCTTCCCACAGGGCAAAATCGTTTCCAACATACCCATTGAGTAGTTTCTGTACATTAAGAGTTAATTCGTCATCTGTTTTTACAATTGCTGTGCCTTGTTGTTGATTAGAACAAGAATAGATAATAACCGACATTAAAAGTATTGATAATATTTTTTTCATTTTAAATAATTTATGGTTAATAAGCAGGAATATAGAAAGAACTATTTAAAAAAGATTTAAGCTCAAATAAAAAACCCTCCAACTTGGAGGGTTTAATTAAACAGAATTAATCATAAAATTAATTACTTTGCTTTTGCATCATTAAGGTAAGTTCAGCGCCCCCATAGGGTGTGCTTCTTGAATTAAACATCATATCAGTAAGTTTTTTTGTGATAAATTCATTTTCCACAAAATAAGGTGGCCATTCTGCACCTTCGACAGGAATATTAAATGTAAAATGAGTTACTTCTTTATTTGAAATTTCTCCTCTGTTAATAATTTTAGTTAATGCCCATCCTCTATGTAAGCCATTTTTAACCTGTTCAAGGACATAAGGTTTCCAAATGTTAGACTCCATTTGTTCATAATCGTCAGATTTTTGAACCATTGCACCCATATTTATTTTTTCACCAATTTTAAGGTCTCCACCTGTAAAAGGAGTTGCGTCAATAGCTTGAATATGATAGGTTCTTACTTCTTTTTTGATTTTATTTTTACCCGGTGTTATAAGGCGTATAATGGAACTTTTTGACATTCCTTTCATTCCTCTTCGAATAATTGATGCAGCTGAAGAAAAAGAAAAATTAGGATTTCCATTAAGATATTTATCCATCTCCTCCTTTGTTTCAAATTGATTGAAAACAACATAATGTGCGGCATTATCATTATCATTTTTTTTAGGAGTTCTTTTCCAGACTGCCCAATTCATTTTCTGGCCGTTTTCAATTTGATTTTCTCTTAAAATAGACCAAGCTAATTCTAATTTTTCGTAGTCTTTTTCCATACCTTCATTAATTACAATAAAGTCAGCTACAGCATATTGTGCTGTAATTGATAATGGAAGTAGTAATATTAAAAATAGTAGTTTTTTCATTATGATTGATTTACGATTAGTAACCCAATATACAAATAACTTCTATAAATTAAGTTAAGAGAATTTCATTTCAATTATAACAATTTAATAGTGCATAAATGGAATTATTAAATTTCTTTGTAAATTAACTACTATAAATTATAAATCAATCAAAATGAAATTTCATTATTTATCACTTATCATATTGTTATTTGGTTGTGCAGACAATAAATCCGATGTAACCATAGTCACATTTGATGATGAAAAAACTAAATCAATTAGATCTCACTACCAAAACTATTTAGACAATAATATTGAAGGATTAAAAAGTTTATGGTCACCAAATCTCAAAATATATTTAACTGACACAAAGGAATCAAGAGTTGAAGATATTTCTAATCTAATTATCGCCCAACATAAATGTTTTTCAGAAATCTCACCCTTTCTTGAAGATGCTATAATTGAAACAAAAACTTATCCAAACGGGAATACTTGGACAAGTTCGTGGTTTTTTTGGAAAGCCACTAGTTCTGTTTCAGGTAAAACTATTACAATCCCTATCCACATTGGATTTAAATGGGGGGAAGAAAACAAAATTGTTGAAGAATATCATATGTATAACCCAAAATTGATGGAAGAAGAACTTGCACTATGTAATGGGGTAAACTAAAAACCTGATTATAAATAAATAGGTCTAGCTCTACTTTTATAAATAAAAATCCCTCATTTAAAGAGGGATTTTTTCATTTTTTAAAAATTAAGTTAATTATTGCGATTTAGCATTTTGGGTTTCAGCATACAAGGCTGCTTCTCTTTGCAAATCTGCAGTTTCAAAATAACATTGCGTTTGTGTGATTTTATCTCCTTCCCATTTCCACCAACAGTGAAATGTTAACTTCAATTCCTCACCGGTAATTTTTGAAATTCCACTCCAATTTGCCCATTGGTTTGTGAATATACTGTCATTATTATACTTTGTTGT
Source organism: uncultured Bacteroidota bacterium (assembly GCA_902520765.1). GTDB lineage: Bacteria > Bacteroidota > Bacteroidia > Flavobacteriales > Flavobacteriaceae > MS024-2A. The sequence goes on along the minus strand of CABYPG010000001.1, from coordinate 233,306 downwards.
ATGAACAACAGGATCAATATGTTGAATTTTATCATACAGTACTGAATGGAAGTTATAACCTTCAATAATTTGTTCTACATTAAAAACTTGCATATTGACCATGTGTTTGCTATCTGAAGAAAAGTATTCTCGAGCAATTTCAAATTCTCCTCTCTCATATCCTTTTGCAAGTTTTTCAACGATTTTAGTTTTTTCGTCATTTTGAGTCGAACATCCAGCCCAATCAGAATTGTCAGTAATTTGATTGTTTTGGCATGATATAAAAATTGCAGCTAAGCAAAAAAATAAGACTTTTTTCATTTTAATTGATTTGTAGTTAATAAATAACAATATACAAAGATGTAATTAACATAACGGGGAAGATATGCAGATGATTTAGTTTTTAATATATCTCATCCCTTCAACTCCTCTTGTAAACTGTATATTTATTTTTACAGACTTATTATTACTATTAATAACCCTAATCACTTCATCTGTAGCAACATATAATCTTAAGTTCCCTTTTGGAGGCAACTCAACTCCTTGAGTATGTTCTCTAGTTTGTTTTTTTTCTCCTTTTATTAGTATTTTAAATTGGGATATATTACTTATTTCAGCTCTATAATTTTTAGTATTAGATTCCCCAAGAACTAATGTCTCATTTGCTGGTATTGTTATTTCTGATTTTAAAGCATAGCAACCTAAAAATAACATTGCAGACAATAAGAGAAATTTTTTCAATGATTCAGTGTTAATAAGCAATAATATACAAGTTACTCCCTGAAGATTATGAAGATTATATTCCGATGATTTAAATTACATAAAACAATATCATAAAGTAATGGAACACTGAGCCAGTTAAAACAAACAGATGCCATATTGAATGAAAATATTTAACCTTATCTAAAACATAAAATATTACTCCAAAGGTGTAAGAAACCCCACCAAGAATTAGTAATAATTTAGCATTAAAATCAATCAATTTAAAAAGAGAATTTATGTCAAAAATTATCAGCCATCCCATAGCTAAATACAACAGTAGAGATATAAATTGATATTTTCCTGTCCAAAAAAGTTTTTTTAAAGTTCCTACTAATGTTAAAGTTAAAACAACGATAAATATATTTATGCCCGAGTAGTTGTAAAGAGTTATTAAGCATACAGGGGCGTATGACCCCAAAATAAGATAATATATACTTATATGGTCAAATATCTGAAATCTCTTTTTAAGCTTAGGGTTTAGGATAAAATGATAAATAGATGATGATGAATATACAAGTAATAAACCGATGGAGAATAATACAATTGAGAGCGAACTTAAGGGTGTTATTTCATTATCAAAATAGAATAAAAAAGGTATCCCAAGGGCAGATAAAACAAAGCCCGAAAAGTGGGTTACAACATTCCAAAACTCCTCGTTTTTGATATCTCTGAGACTAATAATTTGCACAACCTAAATCTACAATAATTATCCATTTTTGTTATGCCCTTGAACTTAATGAAGTAAATATGCTGATGATATAAAAAAACCCTCCACTAGGGAGGGTATAAATATGGTTAAATTAAAACTATTTTGTTCCAACAATAATTTCAGTAGTGTTCCTATGATTAAACCCATTTGGTAGATTACTTAAAAACTTTCCGACCATGTCATTAGGTATGTCTAAAACTGCGCCTTGATTAGCCATGTGCTTCATTATTCCTTCCATTGAGTCATAAATATACAAAAAAGCAAAACGGGATTCAATTAATCCCAAGTTCGTTATACGTTTGAATCACCTCAATGCAGCCAAACTTTAGAAGTGTTTTCCTATCAAACATGGTGCTTACTCCAACAACTTCCATACCAGCAGCTTTTGCAGATTCAATGCCTGAATGGGTGTCTTCAAATACTAGACAATCTCTGGGAGTAACGCCTAATTTTCTAGCAGCCGTCAAAAAAATATCTGGATGCGGTTTTCCTTTTAATATTTCGTGCCCTCCAGTAGTAGAGTGAAAATAGGAGTGGAGTTGTAGTGATTCAAAAATGAAGTCAATGTTGTCTTGACCACTCATTGTTGCTAAACCCATAGGTATCCCTTTTTTTGATAGTTGCTTTAAAAATGGAATCAATCCATCTATGGCTTTCACGTTGGGGTGATATGATTTGCGATATAAAACCTCTTTATAACTACCTATTTTTTGAAGTTCCTCTTTGGAATTTACAGTTGGAAAAAGTCGAGCCATTATTTCAATTAAAGAACCCTTATGATATTTGGAATCAAAAGTTTCATAACTCATATTGATTTGATGGAAGGCAAAAAAATCTATCCAAGACTGTTGGTGGTAGGCCATATTATCGACCAGTGTCCCATCCATATCAAAAAGGAGTGCTTTTTTATCAAAACGATTGAAGAAAGAATTAATTTTAAGTCAATTAAATGGTTTAAATTACTCTAGGTAATGCTTACTCCGATAAAGGGATCTTCCATCAGCAGAGGTAATCTCAAAACGTATTGTACTCCTATTCCAATCAAAGAAAACTTGCCCAAAATTACGTTTGACTATTAAAGGACTTATGCGATACGGATTGATTTCATTTTGTAGCACGTCATAAGAATGAGTTATTCCACTAGATGTAAAGTCAAATAATGATTTAGCCGGAGTTAAATCTGTTTTTGAAAGCTCAGCAATATGCCGATCACCTGACAAAAACACAGGGTTCTTAACATTATATTTTAAAATTAATTCTCGCATACGTGCTTTTGCATTTGGGAAGTTTTCCCATTTTTCATAAGGATGTTGATCGGAAAGGAATTGAATACCTGAACCAAATAAATGTACTCTGGCATCACTACTTGAAAGTAAATTTTCTAACCATTTCCATTGTGATTCGCCAAGTAGGAGTCCTGGATTAGGGTAGTAGCGTTGTTTGGGGTCAGGATTATTTTTATAGGGTTCTTTAAAATATCGGTTGTCTAAAAGTATCAAAAGTATCTTTTGATAGCCGCTACCAAAACTATATGCCTGATATGCTCCCTTTCTTTTTCTCGCAGGATGGGTATCAGGTATTTCTAAAAAATTAAATAATAGTTCTCGACTCACATCTTTAAGCGCATAGTCTTTGCCACCATCATTTTTACCATAGTCGTGATCATCCCAAATACCAAAGATTTTTACTTTTTCTTTTAACTCCCTGTAATATGGATTTTCATTTTGTATTTCATATTGCTGACTTAAATCTTTTGAATCAGCTGTTTTTCCATAAACTATATCTCCCAGCCATATCCATACATCTGATTGTTGTAAACCAATTGCTTTCCATACTTCAGGATTTAACCCAGCCCTATTACAAGACCCGAAACTTAGATGAGTTATTGGCTTTTTATAAATTTTGTCTTGAGCAAATGTATTTATTATAAGAAATATGAAAAAGAATGCTAGAATTTGTGATTTACTTTTCATGTTTTTACTAATTTAATTTACTCAAACTGATGTATTTAAAATTTTGGTTTTCCACTCCATTCTTCCCGTCCTGAACAACTAATATACCCTCTGGGAAAAGATCACTTTTGAAAACTTTTAATGCTAAACCATCTGTGTCTTCTACGCCATCAATTTGAGGTGTTGATTTAATTTCAAATGTTTTAACAATTTGTTTGGTCTTTCGACTAACAAAACAAAACTTATTGCTGCCTTGAATGGAAATTAATATGAAGCCGTAACCATTTTGTTTCTCCCATAAAGCAAGTCCCTCCCAATCAGCTTTTAAAATTTTCTTATCAGTTTTGAGAATTAATTTCTTGTCTAAGTCTTTGTCAGGATAAACATTTATCTGCCAAAGTCCTTTTTTTTCTTCAGCAAAATATAATTTTTTATAAAAAGGGTCTCCTACCATTCCCTCGACTGTTGATCTTACTTTAATGGTACGAATTAGTTTTGCTTTGGTAAAGAAGTTTTTACTTCCCATATCCCATTGTTCGATTGTCCCTTTCTTATCACTTACAAAAAGAAATATTCGATCGTTATCCTCATAAAAACATATTCCGTAAACCTCTTTCAAATTAGGGAAGAATTTAAATTTATCAATGGATTGAAGTCTACCAGTTGGATATAAACGATGAAAAATAACAGAATTATCAGATCTGTTAGAACTGCAAATTATTGGAAATGATGTTTTATTTTCTGTTTTAATCAACGGCAATACATCTACATTATTTATTCTGCCTTCCTGAACTTCACTTAGTATCTCACCTTTAAGGTTATAGGTTACTAAACCCCATTTTTTATCCGTTCCTATAACAATAGTTTTATTTGCATTATTTGGATTAACCCATATTGCTATATCATCAGCAGCATCTCCTGAACTTTTAACAGGTATTGTTTCCAAATCAGCACCTACAGTCTCAAATGAAAAAGAGGGTAAATATTTACCCTCTTGTCCACTTATAAAGTTTATTGAATATAAAAATACAGCTATAGTAAGTTTAAGTTTATTCATTTCTATAAATCTATTTTAACACCTAAATTCCAGTTAAAATTATAGTATTCTAGTTGCATTGTTCTATGAGAAGCTCCTTGATAATATCTTAATGGTTGATTTGTGATGTTTTTGAACTCAGTGAAAATTCTGATTTTATCATTTACAGTGAAAGCAGCATTCGCATCAAGAAAAAATTGTTCATCATAATAGCGATCTTCCCAAGCATCACTGCCTAACTCATCAACAGCCTCCCCTGAATAATTAGTTGAAACCCTTACAAAAAACTTGTTTGATTCATATGCCAAAGAAGCATTGAACATATTTTCAACAGCACCTGCCAAAGGAGCGTCTGGTCGCCCTTCGATACCATCAGTATTTGAATCTGTGAAAGTATAATTACCAAAGAAAGTGAGATTTTCAATGAGTTTAGTTTGTACATTAAATTCAACTCCATTAACAGTAGCTTTCCTTCCATTTCTTACTTGCTGATAGTCCCAACCGTCTTCTCCGTTAAATGTATAATTATCGTTTGAATATGTGTAAAGCCAATTATCAATATTTTTATTAAATAATCCAATTGATACAATTCCCAACCCTGAAAAGTAATATTCTCCAATTAAATCAAAATTATTTGAAACAACAGCTTCGAGATCTGGGTTACCTTGTGCTATTTCTTGATCATCTGGAACAATAACTTCATACGGGACTAATTCAAAATACGCAGGTCTTGCGATTCCATTTGTATAGGCTGCATTTATTACAAAATTCTCACCAAATTTTGTTTGAAAATTTATGTTAGGAAGAATATTTGTATAATTTTTAAAACCTTCAAGGGCCTCTAAATCGCTTAAAACTTCGTCGTTATCTTCATCAAACGCAAAACCAGTGTAACTAATATCAGTATTTTCTAGCCTTGCACCCAAAATAACTTTAGAATTTTCTCCAAGTTGATCTGAAATCATTAAGTAAGCTGCATTTACATTTTCGTCTGCAGTGTAGTTTGAGGTAGCAAACTCGTCCATAACAAGATCTCCTACAGTCGAGGAATCGAATGGTAAACTACCCAAATATTCACTTGTAGCAAAAATCCCATGTTTGTATTTAGTCCCAGGAAGATAATTTTCAATCGTTACGTCTTCAGTTGATGCATCTGCCATCGTATTTGCATTTACATCATATTCATACCAAATATCATCTCTTAGTTTTGACTTGGAATTTAGTTTATATCCAAACTTTAAGTAGTCATTTTTATTATATGGAATCTCAAAGTTTAGACGAAAAGAATGGTTGTCCTCCTCTGTATATTTATCAGCACCTTGCGCCTCGTCAAATTCATAATTCGAAGGGTCATTCCAACTATTTCCTGAGAAAACAATATTAGGGAATCTTGGAGAAGAAATATCTACACCACTAATTGGAACCCCTTTTTGTTCAAATCGAATATACCTTTCGTCAGGTCTTTCCTCTGATGCTTTAGAAAATGAATATTTCCAATCTGTAGAAAGCTTACCAAATAGATGGTCTCCTCCGAGCGCAAATTTATAAACGCGTTGATCTTCTAATCTTGTGTTTTCGTTTCGATCGTTGTTTATCCCACCTTTTGTCTGTTTGCGAACTCTTACATTATCATCCTCTATTTTTGCAATTCTCAATCGGTATCTATTTTCCCAATCATCTCTTGAATTGTAAAGTGATTTAAAATAAAGTTGATTCGTGCTATTAATATTAAAATCAAGATTAAGAGCCAAACTTCTTCTAGTTCTCTTTACGTCATATCTTCTAATGTCCATTTCACCAATTCTAGAACCTAAATCGCTAGGGTCATTCCACTCAAATTCTATATTATCTGAACCATAATCACTGCTATGATTTACAGCGCTAAATGTATAAGCAAAATTATTAGATAATTTGTCAGCTACTATTAGTGAAAAATTTCTATTGTATCCACCTTCTCTTATTGGATTTGTACCCCCAGAAATAGTTGATGAAAATCTAAATCCATTAGGATTTGATCGAGTAACTAGATTAACGGACCCCCCAATTGCATCAGCCTCCATATCAGGAGTTAAGGTTTTATTAACTTCTATTAATTGAACCATATCAGAAGGAATCAAATCCATTTGAATTCTTCTATTATCGCCCTCTGCAGATGGTATTCTTTCACCGTTTAGGGTAACCGAATTTAATCCAGGGGAAAAACCTCTAATCACAATATCCCTCGCCTCTCCCTGATCGTTTTGCATACTAATACCTGGGATTCTTTTTAAAGCATCACCTATATTTGCATCAGGAAATTTTCCTATTTGATCAGCTGAAACCACATTTGTAACATTAATATCATTTCTCTGTTTATTAAGTGCCTTCAAATTTCCTGATTGAAAACCTGAAACAATGACCTCATTTAATTCATTAACTCTTGTTTCTAAAATATATATTGATTGGTCATTATTAGATATCGGTATTGAAATTTCATCAGTCAAGTTTTCATAACCTACATAAGATATATTTATAGTATATGACCCCTCTTTCAGGTTTTGAATGAGAAAATACCCGTTGAAATCTGAAGTTGCATAAAGATCCTCAGATTCAATTTTAATTATTGCACCTGGTAAAGGGAAGTTTTTAGAGTCTAATATTCTGCCTTGAAAATTATTTGATTGACTAAATGCAATAAAGCTTAAGCCCAAAAGTATGGTTGTTAAAGTTTTTTTCATCGTATAATTATTTCTAATAAACTTAAATGTTGATAAGCTCAATTTGATTATTAAGATGTTATCAAAAAATATAATTTTCCTTAACTATATGTTAAATCAATGTTATCAATGGATTAGAAGGGATTTGGGTTGTATCCATTGGTGTAAAAGAAAACCCTCCACTAGGGAGGGCTAATCTTACATTTAAATTTATGCAAATTAATTTTCAATATGTATAATTTCCAAAGTTGCCCCATTGTACATTTTTCTTGATTCACTTCCCATTTCCTGCAGTTTAGTGTCTAAGAACGAGTTTGTGCCAAATTTAATTGGCAACCCTGTTGGATTTTTAAAAATAAAGTGAGTTAGATTCTTGTATGCATTATCGCTTGAAGATAACACTTTTGTTAATCCCCACATTCTTAAACCACCCTCATCTACAATTTTTTCCCACCTAGGCATAAAATATTCCATTTCAAAATTTTCATAATCTTCATTTAATGCTTCCATAGGATCCATATTTATAACATCACCAACTTGAGGTCTGTATGACGGGGTTTGATATATACCTTTCATCAAATATTGTCTCGCTGATTTTTTAATTTGATTTCCTTCGGCCATGTTAAACATTTTGTTAATGGAACTTTTCGACATTTTTCCTTTATATACCTTTGAAGCATAACCTTTGTAATTATTCCAACTGTCAGAGTTCATTTGTGATTGATCTTTATAAACATTGAAAACTAGATAATTTGCTACTTCTTTTGATTTATCTATGGAGCTAAGGTCACCACCTGATTTTCTCTTCATTACAACCCACCTTAATAATTTGCCTTCTTTTATTGCCATAGCTTTAAGAGGGGCTACAAAACTCTCAATTTTTCTGTAATCACTGTCTCTACCATCCTGAATTACATATGCTTCCATTGAGGCGATTTGTGAACTTAAATTGGAAAAAATAAGTATAGAAACTAAAGTTAAAATTATTCTCATTTTAATTGATTTATGGTTAATAATTAGCAATATACAAATTAGTCCCTAAACTAATGAATAGGATATCTCTGGGATACAAAACCCTCCATTCAGGAGGGTTAAAAAAAAAGTACCTAATTTGTTTTATATATTAGTGTAATTTCGTCAGGATCAGACATAGTTCTATACTTGTCTCTCATCTCCTCACTTCTCATAGTTTTAGACATAAAATTATCATCCTCAACAAAAGGTTTTCCATTCTGAACACCTATATTCCAAACTAAATGTGTAGGATTTTTATAAGCTGGTTGATTCCTTTTTGCAATTTTCGTTATTGCCCACCATCTATGATTATTTCTAAGTATTTCTTTTTCAAATACTGGCTTCCAAACATTTGATTCATATTCTTCATAATCATCACGTTTCTTAATCATTGCAGCAAAACTCATTTTATCACCTACTTTAAGTTCTCCAACAAATGGAGTCGCGTCCAGAAATTCAAGTTCATATTGTCTAACCTCTTTTTTTAAGGCATCTCCCTTTTTAACAATATTATCGACAGTTTTTGAAGACATTTTCCCTCTCAATCCAGCTTTCATAACTGAAATTGCATTATTCATACTCCAACTTTTCATTGTCTTGTCTCTTTGTTCTTCAGAAGAAAAATTATTAAAAACAACATAATGGGCAGAATTATCATTATCGTTATCAGTGACAGTTCTTTTCCAAACTGACCAGCCCCATTTCTCTCCTGAATCAACAGCTTTTTGATGATAAACACTCCAAACCTTTTCAAGTTTATGATAATCAGAATCTGCACCATTATTAAGTACGATAAAATCCGCCACAACATATTGAGAAAATGCTATGACAGGGAATAAGAAAAATAAAATTGTTTTTTTCATGTTTATTGATTTATAGTTAATAATAACCAATATACAAATTAGTCTCTAAAGTTGACGAAGAGGATATGCTTATGATTTAATCATTATTGGTATTATGCTCTAGTATACTTGATATTAAGGTAATCTCGTTGGCAGGAACTCCAGCACGTTCAGAATGTTCTTTTATCAAATCTTCAGATTCTGCGTTATAAACACAAAAAACATTATTCCCAGCGATATAACTATGGTCTTGTTCTATTTGTTTTCCTTCATTTCTCATAGCGATTAGTACCGATTCAGATCCTTGTCCAATTTCATCAAGTTTTTCACTTGGTATTTTCGAGGCCCCTTCAATTCCTCTTTTAATCAGATATTTATTCATAATAATTTATTTATGATTAATACCTCCAAAATACAAATAAATCCCTGAACTTAATGAAGAGGATATACCGATGATTTGATTATTCCTCTTTAAAGTTTGTGTTAATTTTTTGTCCAAGTAAAGATGATGCTGACAAGAGCAAATCAGTGTACTCTGTTATAGAAGACACCAACCCTTCATCATTTATTTCATATATGTAAACATATTTATTATTGTATGTATCATATAATGCCTCACTTTCACCGTGCCAAATAACTGCAGCCCCTGAATCGTTAGCAATAATTTTATCAAAATTGAATTTTAGACCATTCGGTATTGTTGCTAAAGCAGGTGTAAGGAAATCATTTATAAACGAGTCATATCCTTCATATGTTCTCGAAAGTGGCTTACCATCATTCCATTTTAGCGTTCCTGATAAAATAAATTTAAAATCACTACTTATAGTTTTTTGAAAAGAATCCATATCTCCTGATGAGATATACTCAAAATTTTTAAGAACAATATTTTCAGATATTTCTGCTTTTAATTCCCTTTCACTCTTTTGAGCTTGATTTTGACAGGAAGCTATTATTGATGTAGTTAATAATATTAATAGAATATTTTTCACATTGATTTATTTATGGTTAATAAGAAACAATTTACAAATTACTCCCAGAACTTAACGAAGAGGATATGCCGATGAAATAACCAAATATTAAATAGTTATATTGCCTAAAAGTATATATATGTTTAAAAGGAAGTTTTTCTTAAAACTTGGTCTTGAGATTATAGCTATCATTATTGGTATATCTGCTTCATTCGGGATTAGTAAAATATCAAATGAAAGAGACAAAGAAATCCAAAGAGAAAGAGTTTTAAATAGTATCCTAATAGAGTCAAATGATATCAAAAATTATTGTGATGATAGAATGAAAATATGGAATCAAGATATTGAGATTTACAATATTCTTTTAAAGGATGAACTAAATATTGAAAAACTAAAAAAAATAGCTATAAGCAAAAATAGAGTTGAGTATAATTTGCTCTATTACCGAGATTTTGACCCTCCAATGAATAGATATAGATCCGCTATTAACACTGGTGATTTAAAATATATTAATTCTGAAAATATCAAAGAATCTATTACTCGTTTACATAATTTAAATTTTGGAAAAGTTGTATCAACGGTTGATTATGAAAAAAAAATAATAGATCTTATTATTGAGTTGATAACAAAAGAAAAGCCTAGTCTTATCCTAAATGGTAATGACCTTAAAATAAACTTTGACAATTATTTAAAGTTTTTACATAAGTTAATTCAAGAAAATGAAAAGCTTAAGTCTAATCTTACTGTTCAGCTTAAGTATTTTAAAACAAGGATTTCTTCGTTAAAGATTTATATGATAACTTTAGAAGAACTTCAATATGAACTAGAAAGAATTTTGAAATCTAATTGACAGGTTGGTATTCATCCACAGTAATGTCACCTTCTGCATTTAATAGCTGATCAAGCATTGATTTCATATCAAAAAAGTCGTGTTCTTTTGCAATTCTTCCATCACGCATAGTAACAATTGTTGTCCCTGATAAATTCAGCTTGTTACCAGTAGCAGGTATACCAAAGAAATTTCCTGTATGCTTTCCTTTAAAATTCCAGTGTTTTGTTAGTTTATTTCCTTGTCCAAAGGCATCAATAATTGTCCATTCAATGTCTGAAAAACCAGTCAAATAATTGGAGTAATACTCTAAACACGCTTCAATACCAACTAGATCACCATTTGAAGTAACTATAATAATATCTTCAGTAAAGTTTTTGTCATTTACCACACTCGTGTCTCCAGCTAAAAATGTATTCCATACGTTTTGGTACATCTCAAGATCTGTTTCTAGTTGTATTGTAGAATCAGATTCTTTTTTTTCTTTCAATTGGTTATTGCATCCTGAAGTATAAATTAAAAATACATATAGAAGTATCCTTTTCATTCTTATTGATTTATTTGTTGATGTTTAAATATACAAATTAGTCCCTAAACTTAACGAAGAGGATATGCCGATGATTTAGAAAAAATAAGTTTGGAGATTAAAAAGAATTTTTTTTAAAAAATTTTTAATTACATCCTTGTTTGATGGGTATACAATTCAAAATAGCGTCCTTTAGCCTTTATTAGTTTTTCGTGTTTTCCACGCTCTACAATAATACCATCTTCAATAACAAGGATTTGGTCTGCCTTTTTAATGGTACTCAAGCGGTGTGCAATGACAAAAGTCGTTCTCTCTTTCATTAAAGTAGCAAGACTTTTTTGAATAAAAATTTCGCTTAGGGTATCTAAATTGGAAGTAGCCTCATCTAAAATCACAATTTTTGGATTAGCCAATAATGCGCGAGCAATTGAAATTCGCTGACGTTGACCTCCAGAAAGCTTAACCCCTCTTTCTCCAATTAATGTATTTAAACCATTTTCAAAGCGATCTGTAAATTCGTTTACGAAAGCACCCTTTACAGCTTCTAAAAGTTCCCTTTCGCTAGCTTCTGGACGAGGGAAGAGAATATTATCTTTTATTGAACCTTCGTATAAAAAATCATCTTGTAATACAACACCCAGTTGACTTCTAAAACTTTTTAAATCTACTTTTGATAAATCATTTCCATCAATTAATATTTGTCCTGAACTTGGATTTAAGAAAGTGGATACTAGACTTGCTATAGTGGATTTACCAGAGCCAGAAGAACCGACTAAAGCCGTTAAGCTTCCTTTTGGTGCCTTAAAGGAAATTGAGCGGATAACTTCCGTTTTATTGTCATAACTAAAGGAAATATTTTTAAACGTCACATTTCCATCAATTTTTTTGAGTTTCAAGACTCGTGATTGAATATCGTTTTCTTCGGGTATACCCATCAATTCTTGCGTTCGATCTAAACCAGCAAAAGCTTCTGTAAGCTGACTGCCTATATTACTCATCTGAACAATAGGAGTAATCATAAATCCAAGAAAAAGTGTAAATGATACAAATTCACCATATGTCATTGTGTTATTCATTATAAAATACCCCCCCATCCCCATTATTCCTGCAGAAGCTAAACCCAATAAAAAAGTAGATGAACTTGTTATAAATGCGGTTGCAGTAAGACTCTTTTTAACGTTTTGGTATAGCTCTTCTACCCCTTTTTCAAATACTTTTTTTTCCTGTTCTTCTGCATTAAAACCTTTTATCACTCTAATTCCATTTAAGGTTTCAGTAAGTCGTCCAGTAACTTCAGCATTAATTTTTCTGCGAGCCCTGAAGATAGGACGAATATATCCAAAGGCCTTTAAAGCGACGAATCCGAAAACTAAAACTGGCAAAAGAACAAACAAGGTCATTTTCGCATTTATTTTAATCAAAATAAAAAGTGAAATTATTGCTGTAATACTTCCACCTATAAGCTGTACTAGACCTGTCCCTACTAAATTTCTTACTCCTTCAACATCTGTCATAACTCTAGAAACTAAAGCTCCAGATTTGTTATTATTAAAAAAGCTTACGGGTAGTGTAAGTAGTTTTTGTTGGACGTTAGTTCTAAGAATGGATATTAAGTGTTGGGCTTCAACACTCAATATGCGGGTTAAAGAAAATGAACTAATAGATTGTAATAAAAGAGAAAAACACACGAGTATCAATAAATAAGTTAATGCTTGGGTATCTTTTGAAGGAATTACATCATCAATTAGATATTTACTTGCATATGGAAGAACTAAACCAGACAAACTTTTAATTAAAATTAATAAAAGGCCAAAAGAAACGATTTTTATTCTTGGAAGAATAAACTGTTTAAATGCCCATTGAAAGGATACTTGATTTTTTCTCATAACTGGATTTAATATTCAAATTTAGAATATTCTTTTTTCTAATAACTAAAGATTTTTTACTGTATGTCTTGATTCTTAAACTTAATGAAGACGACATGCCGATGATTTAGATTAATATAATTTGTACAGTTTCTTGGCACTTATTTGACACTTTTATTTACTTGTCTATTAAAAGTAAATTTTTTATGTTTGGTTTTACTAACCATAAGTTTTTATTAATTTTTAAATTTTATTATAATGGATGCAAAAGCACTAATAGCAAAAGGTTATGAACTTTTTAGTAAAGGGGATATGGCTGGATATTTTGATACATGTGACGATAATATTGTTTTCACATACCCAGGCAAGGACCACCCCTTGTCAGGAGTTTACAAAGGGAAAGCAGCGATGATGGAACTTTTTATGAAAATTCCTGAGTTGTGGGACAATTTCAGTGTTGAATCTGTATTAATGATTAGCGAGGGAAACAAGGTTTTCAGTAGAGCCATAGCTAAAGCAGATGGGATGGATACAATTTTTGGCCACTATTTTGAATTAAATGATGAAGGTAAAACGACAGTTTTTACAGCCCATGACGATACTTTAAGTGCATTTAATGCAATGAAAAAATAATATTATAATTTAGGAGTACTATTAACCACAAATCAAAAAATTTTATTTGATGGATGATCAAATTGGTCTTAAAAAAGGATTTGAGGAACGATTAGACATCGTAGCAAAGAATGTAATAAATAACGAAAAGTGTCCTATTCCAGGATTTGTTGTCTTGGCTAAGCGGGGAAAACATACATATCACAAAGCTTTCGGATTTTCTGATAAAGAGAAAAATATACCCATGAAACTTGATTCTCAATTTCGCTGCTTTTCTATGACTAAGGTCTTTGCTTCCACAATAGCATTAATTCTAAAAGAAGAGGGTTTGATTGATTTAGACGCTACAGTTGGAAGTTATATACCCTCCTTTGATAAAAATTTTGAAGTGATTATAAATTCAGCTAATTGTGAAAATGAGGTAATGGAAATACCCTACACCTCTTTTATGACAGGAAAAACAAAAAATCTATCATACTGTAAAAAAGTCGCAAAAAATAAAATGTTAGTTAAACACTGTTTAGCTGAATCAGCTGGAGTAGGTTATGATATGTGGACAGACTTTGATTTAGCCTTTCAACAACCAATATTTGGTCATCAGTATGGAGTCGCTCAGGCTCTTAGAAGGAAAAATGGAATAGGATATTATACTTCAAACACAATTATTGGACAAAACGCAACACTTGAAGAGTATTGTAATGCAATTGCAGCTGCAGGTTATTTGGTTGCTGAACCAGGTACATTTTCTTATGGTCTTGGAGCTCTAATCTTGGGGAGAATAATCGAGGTTGTTTTTGGGAATGAAACAGGAAAATTTCTTCGTTTTTCAGAAATATGCAATGAAAAATTATTTAAACCTCTTAGAATGAACAGCGCTGCATTCTATTTAGACGACGGAGATCCTCGTATTTCAAAAGTACCTCAACTATATGGAGCAGTGTTAAACGATGAAACACAGGGATTAGAGGTAAAGCCTTACAGTGAGTGCCTACCAAAGTTAGATAGCCTTCCAAATACTGTAACTACAGACCAATATCAAGGTGTTAGAAAATGTGACAGTGGTGACACTGGATCATGTATGATCGTTAGTGATTATGCAAAATTTTATGAAATGTTACTTTCGGGCGGATATTCAGAAGACGGTAAAAGAATATTATCACCAAAGTCAGTAAATGAATTGACACATGGAGAATTTTCAGATCTTGACCGTCATTCAAAATTAGCTCAGGCATTCGGTCTGACTGGGGAGAAAGCTTCTTTTAATTATGGCTGGGCTTTAGAGAAAAAAACAAGCACGACACCTCATTGTAATCAGTGGTCAGGTTATGCTAATAATCATGGAAGATTATATATTGAGGATGACGCCTATATCTTAATTTTCCCGCAATTTATGGCTTCAACACCTGCAGGCTTCCCAATTGGAGATCCAATTATAAAGGAGCCATTGGTCAATGCATTTCTCTCAGAGTGGATATAAAAAAATGAAAACATACTCTTAATACTTGTATTAATTATTTCTACCTATACACAATGCCAAGAATTAGTTTGGCAATTATATAATGAGGAAATATTATACTCCACTATCAATGAACCATCACGTGCTATTAGTTTTTATTCTGATGGGTCTATTATTACCCAGGGTATAGAATACGATCATTTAAAAAAGTATGGTATATCAGGTTTAAGAAAGTTAGTAGATGATATTAAAATGGTGCAGAAAAATAAAGAACCAATAAGCACAGATCTTTACACTATTGAAAAAGGATCTTTTGGTTCAGTAAAATTAAAACTTACAAGCGTACCAAGGAAATACAACTTTACTAAAAGTGCAATAAAGTCATTTGAAAAGTATTTAAAAAAGTTTGAATATCTCGTCCATCGAAAATAATTGATTTATTATGTGGATTGCCCTTTACTTTTTGATATCCTACATTCAAAAAAAAATCCTGAAAAATTAAAAATAAATTAGTTACCTTTTAAAATACTTATTTACGGCTCAAGAGGTTGCAGGTTTGAATCCTGCCGAGGTCACTTAAAACATGGGATGGGTAAAAAGACATCTCAAAGATGAGAATGTAAAAAGAATAATAATTGCAGGGAGGTATGATAAGAAACTTGACTACGCATTAGAATGTGCTCCTAATGATACGGAGGACTTTATCTATAATGTGTCTTTATACTCTTAATGAGTTTAAAAAATAAAGTAGCAAGTTTTATTTTATTGTTTTTTCAATTTTTATTTTGACTTGTCTACTCTGAGAACCCTTCTTAGTTTTAGGATTTTTTTTTCTTTCTATGTGATATCTTTCGTAATAGTTTTTATAATCCATTCTTAATTTATCTTCGGTTTGTATTTCTTTAAACTGTCCGATTATAAATAATAGTGTTATTAAAAATCCTATTAAAAATATAGCTATACCCATAAATTTATTTCTTTTTAAGAAGCAAGTAACCTCCACCACCAAGACAACAAATTAAAGCTATTAATAAACCTATATCCATAACAACTAAAATATAAAAATATAGAAACAAAAAAGGTTTGAAAGCAACCATACTAACAAACCCTTTAAGTTATTCCGTTGCGTGAACAACGTGAAGCAAACATACAATAAAATAATATAACTATGGGTCAGCGTCAATTGATTTAAAATAATATTTCAATCATTAATTTGTTCTGAAAAATAAAACTTGAATTTTAATTTCCCATTTTCTTTTATCAAATATGCGCTTTCAAGCCATTCATATGATAAATGTGTTATCCCTTCAGGAGTAGGTTTTTTAAGTTCAAATTCACCTGTATGTTCAAGGGTTATATGGGCAGAATTCAAATCCGTATCAATTATTACATTTTTAAAGTCTCTTTTGGATTCAAATTCACCAAATCCCTTTACAAATTCTATAAATTCCTCTGTGTCCCATTTTCTACTTACTTCAAAAATCATAAAATCTTCAGATAAGTAGTCTCTAATTTTATCTACATCATTATCTAAAAAATAAAAGAATTCGTTTAATGTTTTCATTACCTCTTTATCTGAAATCTTTTTTGAATCATTGCAAGATATCAATAGAGGAAACAGGAAAAAAATGTAGATAAATTTCATACTATTTATTTATAGTTTGTCAGTTACAATATACAAATTAGTCCCTAAACTTAACAAAGAGGATATGCCGATGATTTAAACTTAATGTAAAAAGAAAAAGGGTCAAAATGTTACTGCTGTAAAATATGACCCGAGACTTTTAGGCTTTATATAAAATTTAGATACTCTACTTCATTGCATTGAACATACTTAAAGTGTCATCAAAAGTCATAAAATGAATTAATTTTCCTTCGTCGCTATATTCAGCGTAATGTCCAAAAATAGTATCCATACCATCTGCTTTTGCATTTACTTTAGTAAATACTTTATTTCCTTCGGCTATCATAAATTCTGGTTCTACCTTAAAGTTATCCCATAGTCCAGGTATTTTAGACATTTGCTCCATCATAGCTTGTTTTCCTTGATGAGTCCCAGATAGAGGGTGCTTATCGCCTGGAAATGTCCAAGTAATGTTGTCATCAACTATGTCATTAAAGAAAGATTCCATATTACCAGCATTAAAAAGGTCATAGCCTTTTTGAGAAAGTTCTTTTGCATTCATATTTTTTTAATTTATGGTTAATAAGTAGTAATATACAAAATACTCCCAAACTTAATGAAGAGGATATGCCGATGGTTTAGTTATCAATGGGGGTTAGCTTGTAATCATACAATTGTGTTGCAACCAATATATCACTATTATATTCTCTCAATGAATAAATTAAACCATCTTTCATTTTGAAAATCCACACATATTTATTGTCATATTCTCCATTTTTGCCTTCTGCATCTCCCTCTTGAATTATTGCTACACCATTTTCATCGTAAATAGTATCAACTGTATTCAAGATGATACCATTAGGTAGGATTTCAGGAATTATGTTTTTAAAATATTCATCAAATAAATTATCTCTATTCCATAATACCCCTCCTTGTTCAATTATGCCCATCCAAGAAAAAGTAAAATCATTATGAAGTAAACTTTTTGAAACTTCAGGATTTGTAAAAAGATTATCAAAAAATGATTGAGCCATTTTTAGATTTGCTTCTGATTTTAATTCCTTTTCACTTTTTTGAGGTTGATTTTGACAAGAAATTATGAATGAAATTAACATTATTGAAAATAGAATATTTCTCATTTTAAATTGATTTATGATTGATATCATATAATATACAAATTACTCCTTGAACTTAATGAAGAGGATATGCCGGTGATTTGAAGCAAGATTAAATTTTGTTTAACTCAAAAATCTCATAGCTATCCATAACCTCATCAAAAATTGGTTTTGACACAGGATTTGAACCATCCAAAAATGAATACATAGCATCCTTATTGTGTACAGCAATTTTGAACATTACTGCACTTTTATCTGGGGAAACTGTACCTAAAGTTTTTGTCAAATCTGCAATTTTTCTTCTTTCATTCATTCCCTCTTCAGATTTCATAAAGCCCATAAATTTATCAAACTTTCCTTCTTTAAGTTTTCCAACAACAAGTATATCTTTCATTTTAATTGATTTATAGTTAATAATTAACAATATACAAATAAGTCCCTGAACTTTATGAAGAGGGTATGCTGATGATTTAAAAAAACCCTTTACTTAATTGGAAATATTATCATTTTAAAGGTGAATTAAATTGATACCAATTAATAAGCTTTCCCTCATTAAATTGATACCATTCTATAGTATTGAATTTTTCAGATGTAAATTCTGCTAGAACCCACTCCCCAGTATCTCCAGGTTTTGGATTATCTGTTGGAGTATTTTTAACTGAAAATGCATAGTCCGTAGTCCAGCCCCATTCAACTCCATTTTCCAAATTTTCTTGATACTCTTTTTCAATTAAATTAATTAAATCATCCGGGCCTTCACCTTTATCACCATTTGCAAAACGAAGAGTTGCATCTTTTGCGACAAGAGTTTTTATTTTATCATAATCTCTATCAAACCAAGCTTTGTCGATTGCTTTAAAAACGTTGATTACATCGTCAGAAGCAAGCATAATTTTTTGATCTGTATTTATTATGAATCCATTAGATTTAATTTTGTGATCACTCTCCTGACTCATATTATTACAGCCAATTAGAGATAGACAAATTAGGAGAAGTATTTTTTTCATTTTAATTGATTTATGATTAATAAGCTACTAATATAGAAAATCTGACTCTAGTCAGTGTTTTTCTTTCTGAACTTAATGAAGAGGATATGCCGATGATATAAAAAACCCTCCACTAGGGAGGGTATGAAAATATATTTAATTTGTACTAGAAACAAATTCCCAAACTATTCTAGAATCCCATCCGTCTGGTAATTCTTCTTGAAGTTGAGATAATAAATTCTGATCAACATTTTTAATTGCAGCTTTATACATTAAATGGTCAATAACTTGTTCCATATTTTCGTATGCGTCCCAAAAGAATAATGGTGCAAGATCAGAATCTTGTGGAATAATTCTTGTTGCCATTCCCCAAGAAGCCATACCTTCTTTTTTCATATCTTTTTGAAAACTTGAAGATATTTTATCTGCCACGTTCATAGCACTGTTAATGTTTTTAGGGAAAGTCCAATTAAATATTATGAATTTTGCTTTAAGACTATTGTCATATCTCTTTTCAGTTTTGTAAACAAAACTTCCATATCGCTCAACATCTACTCCCCCAAATAAAATTTCTCCAGGAATACCATATTTTTTTTCAGTATTGAACCAGCTTTGCCTATTTACGTATTTCTTGGGGCTTTCGTATGCTACAACCCACAGATAGTTAATTTTTTCATCTTCAACTTTTCCCATACCTGGAACTCTTTTTAAAAGAGCCCACCCTTGAATAAGTCCATCATTAACTGCATCTTCAGCCATTTTTTTTCCATATTTTTTAATTAGCATTTCAAAATTTTCAGCATCTTCTGGATTTACCATTGCTGGGTTTAAAACAAAGGTCTGTTGGGATACTACAAATAGACTTGATAATAAAAAACATAGGGATAATATTTTTTTCATTTTTATTGATTTATGATTAATATTCTGCTAATATAAAAAACTCTAACTCTACTCTATGTTTTTCTTCCTGAACTTAATGAATAGGATGTGCCAATGATTTAAGTTTATTTTTATTCGTCGAAAATTGGATTAAGCCTCCAAGTCTTATTTCCAGGAAAACTAACTTTATAAGAGGTCCCATATGAATTCCCTTGTTTGTAAAAGTCAGTTGAAATAATTTGTGCTCCACTAGAAATAGCTTTTTTCGCCCTGGAAAAATCATTAATTTTAGCTTCATAAGTTTCAATATCAGCTCTTGTTCTAACCAAATATCCTTCTTTTACGTATCTCCTAATATCATCTTCCCTGACTATTGCGTTGTCTAAGAGAAGAAATGCGCTGTGTTTTTTTCCTGGTTCAGATTTTATGAACATAATTTTATTTTTAAGTCCTTCTTTTTCATCCAAATAATTTTTATTCTCTGTAATGCCTCCTCCCGATGGAATTAAAAGAAATAAAAACTTGTCTCTTGATTCATTTATACTAGGCCAACCATTTAATCTTATTGCTTCGTTCAGTGTTTCATATTCACCTTGAACATCATCGGGGATAATTAATTTTTCTCTCCCTAAGTAAGCTACTATTTCTTGATCTAATTCTACAAATGCTTTTTTATCGTATGGCAGAACATTTGTTGATTCTGGAAAAATAGGAATATTAGAGTCTTTAGCCTCAATTAAAATAAAGATTGGTAAGTGCCCTTTGTTTAGTTCAGACCATTGTTTTAGCTCTAATAAAGCGTCTTTAAATGTTGGGTAATGAGATCTAAAATCAACGTCAGGTATATGCATTAACTTAAACCCGGGGTCTTTTAAAGGTGTGCTATCAAACGGTGAAACATTTTTTAATGAATAACCATTTTTTTCTAAAAATTTAAATGATGCAGGCTTACTGAATAACCCTCCATTTGGGTCATAATAAACATCAAGTTCTAAACTTCTTAATCCAAAATCAAGCTGTTTTTTAAAATCAGGAAAACTATAACTTAGTCCATCCATAAAACTTATTTCATTAGGATGAAACTCTTTAAATTTTGTTATCTGTTCTTCATTTAAATTTTTTAAGTAATATGATAAAACCTTATTTATTCTAGGCTCCGAAATACTTCTGATAATTGAATCTATAGGTAACGAATAACTATTGTGAGTTCCTAAGACTTGAATTTTATTTAGAGAGATATTACCGATTTCGTCTCTTTTAAATTCCTTGTCCATACAAGAAAAAAGAAAGAGAAATAAAAGAATAAATTTTATTTTCATCTTAATTGATTTATGGTTAATAATAACCAATATACAAATTTCTCCCTGAACTTAATGAATAGGATATGCCGATGATTTAAAAGTTAACCCTCCGCTTGGGAAGGTAATTATTGAAACAAAATTTTTATTCAGTACTCATAACAAATTCGAGTTGGACACTTGGGAAACCTTTCCTCGATTTAAATGCCATATCCCACATCAAACTTTCCTCGTATTCCATTTTATCCGAATCAGTTCTTCTGGATTTTGGAAGATTTTTAGATGTATACTTTTCGAAAGTAAAATGTGTAATTTCTTTATTTGCATTCTCAGATCGATCTATTATTTTATCAAATGCCCAAAATGCTTTTCTGTAATCAAGAATATCAATTTCGTGAGATTTTTTGGCAAATTTCATTTCTAAATTTTCATATTCTTCATTTTTTTCTGCCATCGGATAGATATAAACAGGTGTATTTTTAGAAACAGGAACTGTATTGATTGTTCTGTCGAGACGTTCTAAAGTGTATGTATTTGTATATTCTCTTGCACTATCCCAATTTTGGAAATTGTATCTTATTTTGGATTTTGATAATTTACCTTTATGAGCTCTCATTGCAAGGTCCAACATATCAATATTAGAATTCATTTCTGCTTTATCTTTATAGAAGTTGAAAACAAAATAGTCATATCTTCTCTCTTTACCTTCTTCTACTTTGGTAATATTTTTAAAAACATACCAAGCTCTTAATTTATCTTCTTTAACAGCAAGTTTTTTTACTTTCCCCCAAAATTTCTCTGTTTCCAAGTATTCTTTTTCACTGCCTTTTTTAAGTTTTACTGCCTCTAATTGCCATACTTGAGCATTGACTGAAAACGATATTGCACAAATAATTAAGCTAAATATTATTTTTTTCATTTTAATTGATTTATAGTTAATAATAGTCAATATACAAATTAGTCCCTGAACTTAACAAAGAGGATATGCCGATGATTTAATTTTCTGCCTCGTGCAATTCAAAATATTTAACATCAGCTTTTTTCTTCAAAAGATTAACATCCCACATCACAAAATTCATTGCACCATTATTAATTGCATCCGTAAAATAGAACTTAACATTTGCACCCATTCTTTTCCAAGTTCCTTTTAAGGGAGTAGATATAAGAGTTCCATTTTCTAATATTGTTCTTCCATGCCCATCAAGAGTGCCACTATTTTTCGATGAATTAATTGAAGCTACTTTAAAAGCGACATATACAGTGCCATATCCACTTATCTGTCCTTCAAATACCATATCTGAATACCCATCAGATGGGATTATGGTAATGATATCTAAAACCCCACCACCTTTAGGATTAGTTAAATCTTGGCCAAAAGTGAATCCACAGAAGAGGGTCGCTAATAATAAACTAAAAATATTTGTTTTCATTTTAATTGATTTATAATTAATAAAAACAATATACAAATTACTCCCTGAACTTAAAGAAGAGGATATGGCGATGTATAGTTATATATCTTAAAAATTATACCAATTTGTTTGATGGTAATTAAATTAAAGGTATTCCAAATACCAAAAATCAGAAATTCACTATATATAACACAACTAACCCGTATTGAAAATTCTTTTTAAGAAGAGTAACTAATTTTAGTAAACATATTTAACTATCTATCAAAGAATAGTTAACTGTAAATATTTCGAATATAGTTATGTAACTATCTATCAAAAAATAATTGATAAAATCAAGTATTAACCTACTGATTTATAAACAGTTGGCAGTTGGAGATGTTAATTATTTTATTGTAAATAAAGCTCCTTTTAACAATCTTTTTTTCTTGGTAACCAGCTTATTAGTAACGACCTCCAGATATTAATTAATCTTCTTGAAAGAAGAATGACAGTTGCAAACGTGCCACAATTAGAAAGTAGTCTAATTTATAACTATTGGTAAAATTCTCTCAGAGTCACTATATACTTGCAATGAGAGACCTAGTCTCGAATGAAATTCGACTAAAAAAGCGTGCCAGATACGTGCCAAAATCACTCTATTTTTCGTAAATTTAAGTGTAAATCGTTCTTATACTTGTATTCGCTTTTTTAGGAGGATGCAGCTGGCTAGCCTCAATAAAAAAGGACCTTTGAAAGGAAACTTAGATTTATTTTAAGTGGAGAAGATGGGACTCGAACCCACGACCTCTTGACTGCCAGTCAAGCGCTCTAGCCAGCTGAGCTACATCCCCAAATTATAATTAATTTTTTTATAGATAATTTATAAGAGGCAAAACTATTAAAATTAAGTTTTATAGCCACTTGCTTTTTTGTAGATTTAAAGATGGATAAGAGCGAAAAACAAAAATGGATAATTCTAATTATTGTTTTGACCTTAGGGATATGTGCCACATTACTAAATGAATATTTGGGATAATTTGATACGAGATTAAATCCAATCATTATTTTTAAATAAAAGAGGATGAAAAAGCATATAAAATTTGGTTTGTTGTCAATTTTTTTTGCCTGTTCTGGTATTAATTCTGATGTAAATATAGAATTTGTAGCAAAACCGAACTTCATAATTTTTATTGCTGATGATATTAGCTGGGATGACATAGGCTATTTGGGGAATAAATTAATTAAAACACCAAACATTGATAAGCTTTTTTCTGAAGGTTTAGTATTTAGAAATATGTACCTGACAACGAGTTCATGTAGCCCAAGTAGAAATTCCATAATCACAGGTAGGTATCCTCACAATACCGGTGCCCCTGAACTCCACACAGAACCACCTATGGGAATGAAAACCTTTGTTAAAGCTTTAAAAAGAAACAATTATTATACAGTTTCCTCGGGGAAATTTCATATGGGAGATTATGCTAGAGATGGTTTTGATTTAATCCATGAGAAAATTGAAGTTATTGGAAAAGGAGGAGAAGAAAAATGGGTTGAAACTTTAGAAAATAGACCAAAAAGCAGACCCTTTTTCTTTTGGTTCGCTTCATTAGATGCACATAGAAGTTGGGGAGAAAATCAATTTTCTAAGACGCACAATCCTCAAAAAATAATTCCACCAGAATATTTAATAAACGATTATGCTACTAAAAAAGATTTAGCAAACTATTACGATGAAATAACAAGACTAGATTATTACATAGGGGAAGTTGTGAAAACTTTAAAAAAACAATCAATATATGAAAATACTGTGATTATTATTATGTCTGATAATGGCAGACCCTTTCCAAATAGCAAAACACTGCTGAATGATCAAGGAGTAAAAACCCCATTTGTATTTGTTTATAAAAAAGGAAAAGTGATAGGTGAAACAGAGAGTTTGGTGAGTTCTATAGATATTGCTCCTACAATTTTAGAATTAGCTGGATTAAAAATTGGGGAAAATTATCAAGGAAAAAGCTTCAAAAAACTTTTATCAAACCCAACAGAGCCATTTAGAAATTTTGTTTTTGCTGAACATAATTGGCATGATTTTGAAGCCCACGAAAGAATGGTAAGAAGTAAAGAATTCATGTACATCGAAAATAAAAGAAATGAATTTCCTCAAAAAGGCCCTCTAGATGTTATAAATAGCGATTCATATTTAAGTTTGTTAGATGCTTATGAGAAAGGCATTTTGACAAAAAATCAGAGGAAAATTTTTATAAGTCCAGGATTTAAAGAAGAACTTTATGAAATGAAGACAGATTTATACCAGAATCACAACTTAATAAATTCAAAAAAATATAAGAACGACATAGAGTTATTAAAATCAGTATTGAATCAATGGAAAATTGAGACAGGAGATTCAGAACCAAGAGAAATTACAAAAGATTGGTATGAAAGAAGGCCAGGCCCCAAAGCTGGAAAATCCTTAAAAAACCGTCCTTTGGTTGGGCCAAACAGTTTAGTTACAGAATTTCATGGCAAAAGAGGCGAATTTCCTGGAGCTTCAAATAACGCGATTAAAATTAATAATAATGGGCCTTTTTAAAGTTTGCACTAAAATTTCTTGTCCGATAAAATAAAATCAAAAGAACTATTTTAGTGCGTCTTTTGTAATAAATCCGATTTTTATTTCACCAGCATTTCCATAAGGTAAATAAATGTTATAGAATTCGTTATTGAAAATCTCTAATCTCTCTGTCTCAATAACGGTTCCTTCCTTTAAAATTCTAGTCGGTTTGAAATCCCTATCTGCAATAAGGTAAAAAGGGGTATCCTTACTAAGAAGAATTTCATTTTCTTTTAACTCTTTTGATTTGTTGTAAGAACTACAAGAAAATATAACCACAATATAAATAAAGGCAAATATTTTTTTCATTAGTTTAATGGTTTAGACAAAACTAATTTTTTTAAATATTAATCTTGAAATAATTTTATGGCTTTTTTCAAGATTTTGGGATTAAAAATAAATTATACTGATTTTTAGTTATTTAAAATAAAAATCAATTTTAATTAATAATATTTTAAAAAGAACACAAAAACTTTTTTGCAAATCAATTGAAGTTTTGATTTCACAAGAAGTTAAGTTCAAGACTAATATTTTGTAAATTCAACTAAAATTCAGTCAAATGAAAAAAATATTAGGTGCTATATTAGTTTTAATACTTATAGCAAATTGCGATACAAATAAATCTATCAAAGAGCTTAAAGTTTTAGATAATTCAGATTCCAAGGAAATAACATTTATTATTGAACTAAACACAAAGGGCAATCAGATTTCAGCTGTAAAGGAATTTACCCAATACTTGTCTGATTTCATTGTCGAAAGAGAACCATCTACTGTTTACGGATATTTTATATCTGATGACGGGAAAAGAGTTACCCTTATTGAACGATATAATAATAGTCATGATGGAATTCAACACGGGACAGATTTTATAAATGGGCCTAACTTTTCTAAATTTTTTGAAATATTCGAAATAGAATCCTTTATAACAATAGGTGATGCTACTGAAGAGTTTAAGCAATTTGCCTTAGAGAATGGTTTTACAATTGAATACCGAAAATCAATTGGTGGATATGTAAGAAGGTAATTTAAATTGAGTCAGCTTTGCATTTGTTAGCAGATTCGTATATTTAGATTTGTTAACTATAAATCAATTGAAATGAAACAATTTAAAATATTACTGTATTTATTAATAGTGCCTGTTTTTACTTTTTCACAAGTATTTGATATTGGACAGGTAAAAGTTAACCCCTCTATGATGGGAGACTATGAAAAATTTGAGGGGATGTGGGCTAACGCTCACGAAGAAATTCACAAAAGTGGGAATAAAATTGGCTGGTTTTTATTTAAGGTAGTACCTAATTCTAATCAATCAAAGCCCAGTTTCGATTACGTAATTTTAAATTTCTACAAAGATGATGAGGCTAGAAAAGCAGGTTGGGGAGTCAAAAATTTTGAGACTTTTATAAAGAAAGCTAACTATGGAAAAATTAAGAGCTCAGAAGTCAAAAGGCTTTTATCTTTGGGAGGCAAAATAAAATCTGAAGTTAAAGGTTATTCTATGAGCGCGTTAGACGCTACTATTGAAGTGGGTAATGGTCCTGCAATTGGAGATAGAGTAATATACCATGGGGTTAAAGCTTTAAACGATGATTACGAAAATTATGAAATGAAATGGTTCAAAAATGGCCATAACGAAGACATTATAGAAGGAAGAAGATTAGCCTGGTATTTTAATAAAGTAGAGTCATCCACCGATAATGCTGATAAATCGATGACCCATGCAATTTTTGAAAGATTCAATCCTAGTGCTCCTCAAAGAGAAGCTTTTGAACCAACATTTGAACAACAGATGATGTGGAAACACGGAGGCGCTTCAAGAGAATTTATAGAAGATGCAACTCTGGAATTGGTCAATTTTAGATCTTCTTTACCACAATAATCAAAAAACCCTCTTAAATTAATTTTAAGGGGGTTTTTTAATTAAATTGACAAATCAATTAAATTTTTGAGTTTTTTCAAGCTGTTTTTGTAGCGTTGCAAAAATATTAATTTACTTTTCATAAATCTAAGTTTTGATGTCAGTAGTGATTTGAGCGTACTATCTTCTTGAACAACTTTAGTGAATAGTTTTATTTTTTCAAAATCTGGTATTTTCATTTTACCAATTTCAATTAAAAGCTGAGGATGATTAAACTGAATATATTTTAATACTTCCCTTTGGACAATAATTTCATCTTGTGTATTAGCTAAAACACCAGATTTAGTTCCATTGTAAAATGATTCTATTGCAACTTTTATTTTACTATTTCTAATAAATTTTAAACCTCCGTCATATTTGAGTGAAGTATAAATTTCTTCACTAGGACTAAAGCCACGATAATCTATTGAAGCAATTAATAGCTCAGCATAAGAAAAAGTAGCGTCGACGATATGGTCATCAATTACTTTAATTAGATTTTCTGTGTCAAATCTAAAAACACTGTCTCTATTTTTAACTGTATTTTCAATAACTTCCAGCTCGGTGGATAATTCTGAAAGCACCTCCTTTTCTCTGTCAATATTATCAAGCGATGTCTGATATTTGTCAAACCAAAAGGATACAGAAATACCAAGCACTATAACAGAAAATTCAATTACATATTTTAAAATAATTTTCTTCATTGACCACTGATTCACTAAACCCAAACCTCATAAATAAATTTTAAGACCCTTTTTAAAGTCATTAAAAAAGAGTTGCATCTAAAGTAATTTCACAATTCAAGGCTCCGGAAATAGGACAATTATTTTTTGCTTCTTCAGCCAGTTCAGTAAATTTATCCTGATTAATACTTGGCACGTTTCCATTTAAAATTAATTCTATAGACGTTATCACTCCATCTTGAAAAGTTAAAAGTGCCTTAGTATTTAGTTCGTTAGGATTAAAATCTGCTTCATTTAGAACAAAGGCAAGTTTCATATTAAAACAACCAGCAAGTGCTGAGGCTATAAGCTCCTCAGGATTCGTTCCCAGTTTACCATCTTCATTTTTGAACCTTGTTTTGAAACTATATGGCATATCACTAAATGCGCCACTTTGAACATTTATGTGACCTACACCCTCATTACCGCCACCTTTCCATATTGCATTTACTTCTCTTTTCATTTTATTTTGATTTACGATTAACATTAAACAAGATACTATATTGCCTAATATAAACCATAAGCCATATAATTTTAAAGGATATTTTAGATAGTGCTTAAATGATTATTAGCAACACTTTAAAATTGATCTGCACAATAAAATTGTTATAATAAGATGTAATTGTGTTATAGTAACAAATAAAATTTTACATTTGAATGACAGCATATTATTGATATCCCCTATTATATTTCACATTATTATAGATGTCCTCTATTACGCTATAAGATTTACCATTAAATTTAATTTCTCGATAATAAAAACAAATGTAAATTTGTGTATATTCTTTTTTGAATAGGTTGGTTTATGGTTAAAGGCATCAATTAATTGGTGCCTTTTTTATATATATGATCTTACACATTTTACTAACTCCAATGATGTCAATTAGCCGGCCTTATTTAGAATTAGTTTAATTATGTATTAGTCCAGTAATTTGGAAACTTGCGAGTCCTTACTATATATTTGCTTAAAATATAAAAAAATGGAAATTTTAAAAATTAGTAACAGCTGTATTAATTGTGACAACTTAAATCACGAGCTCAACAGATGTGGCATTCACGAGGTAGAAGTAAGTGAAAAATATACTTGTGCTGAATTTAGATCAGATTCTGCATAGTTTCTCTTTTTCAACATCTTTCAATAAATAATTTAAAAGAGCTTTTTACAAAGCTCTTTTTTTTTGAAATGCAATATCATCATATAAATCTTCATAATTAGGCTTTTGCTTTAAATGGTAAATATTATAGACAATAGATATACAAAATGTAAATTAGATTAACCAAAAAATCTAAGATTATGAAAATTATTAATGAATTTAAAGAGTTTGCCTTAAGAGGTAATATGATTGAAATGGCTGTAGGAATAGTTATAGGTGCGTCATTTAATTCAGTTGTTGATTCACTGGTTAAAAATATTTTATTACCACCACTGTCAATGTTATCACAAGGCATAAATTTTCAAGAAAAAAAAATAATTTTAAGAAAAGCAACAGAAGCCTATAGTGAAGTATCAATTGAATACGGCTTATTTATTAATAATATTGTTGATTTTTCTATTGTAGGGTTCACCATATTTTTAGTAATTAAATTATTTAATTCATTGAGAAAAAAATCTGAAGATATTTCAGATGAATCCGTTGAGACACCAAAACAAATAATTTTATTGACTGAGATTAGGGACCTTTTAAAAAAGTCCTAGGTCTCTTAAAGAAAAAAAAATATCAATCATATTACCATAAAGTAAGTTTTTAAATCTTTGTATATTATGGCGTTAATATATAAATCAACTTAAAATGAAAAAGTTTTTAACCTTAATACTATCTATTGGAATTCTTAGCTGCGCGAATAATAAGACAGAGCAGGTTTCTACAATCAAAATAAAAGATGAAAAAGCTCAGAAAATTTCTGAAATGATGAAGAGTTATGTGAGTAATAACTTAGATTCCAATATTATTTCTGATGATGCTAAAATTAAATTTAACCAGCTTGAAATGACTAAATCTGATTTTGAAAATTTGGTAAATACTCATCATGCCATGTTTAGTGAGATTAGTTTTCCAGAAGGTTGGATGGAGACCGTTAATTATACAGGCGCTGATGTAAAAAATGCAGGAGGTAACTATACTGAAGATTATGGAAGTACATGGACAAGTCATTGGAGTGACTGGACAGCTGTATCGAAAATTTCTGGTGATACAATAACCAATTCATGCTTTTTTGGTTACAAATGGGAAAATGATAAGGTTATAGAGATAAATGCTATTTTTCCTGACGAGGCATTCAATAAAGAAGTTGCAATGTTCATGGAAGCGAACAAAAAGTAAACTTTGTGTTTAAATTCTTCTTTGGTGCGGTAAACATTATAAATATTTTACTAGTCTCCTAAAGACTTAACCTTCTAAAAATTGAAAAGACAATTTATTTTTCTTTTCATCCTATTAATTGAACAAGCTAATTGTCAAAAGGAATTCGATAGTTTATTTGTAAACTCATCAAGAGAGAGCATTAATAAAATAAAATTAGAATTTAATGATGATTATGGTAACAAGACTTTTTTACCCTTAACTGTTATAAGAGGAAGAGAAGAGGGAATCGTGTTTACCATCTTAGCTGGTGTTCACGGAGCAGAATATGCTCCCATTATTGCAACTCAAAAATTAATTAAGAAATTAGTAGTAAATAAGTTATCAGGGACTATAATAATACTTCCCATAACAAATATAGGAGCGTTTTATTCGAGTACTCCATATGTAAATCCTATTGATAATTTAAATATAAATAGAATTTTTCCTGGTAATGAAAATGGAAGTGTTTCAGAAAAAATAGCACACTTCATTGCAACAAAGATTATTCCTGTAAGTGATGTTTTTCTTGACGCTCATAGCGGTGATGCCAATGAAGACCTTTTACCTTTTGTATGTTATTATGATAATAAAAATTATCCTTTTCAAACTAAAATGGCAAAAGAGTTGTCTGAATATAGTGGCTTTGAAAATGTAATATCTTATCCATATACAATTAAAATTACCGAGCCTGCACTCTATGCATTTAAACAAGCTACTCAAGTTGGGAAAATTGCTTTAAGTTTTGAAAGTGGTAAACTAGGATATCTTCAACCAAAAGCAGTTGACAGAATTTTAAGAGGATATTTGACAAATTAAAAATGTATAAATACAATGATCCTTTGGGGGAAATAAAATTCAAAAGGTTGAATAGCCCCTATTATATAAAGTCTAAATTTCAAGGTATTTTGTATTCAGAGTACAAGGCAGGAGAGAAAGTACTTAAAAATAGAGAGTTGGGTTTTATTACAGATGAGTTTGGTAAAATTATTGAGAGATACTTTGCCACCAAATCAGGGACTATTTTGTATATGAAGGGTACCCCTCCTGTGAATATTGGTGACACCGTATTTAGCATAAGTCCTAACTAATTAAAAATGTTTTAGATCAATGAAAATAAAAAATAGCAAGTTAGAGGACTTGGATACCATTTTCAAATTATATGAAATAGCGACAGCCTATATGAAATCAAAAGCGCAAGTAGCTTGGCCAAAATTTGAAAAAAAAATGGTGATAGCTGAGATAAAAAATAAATCACAATGGAAATTAGAAATTGATGGACAAGTTGCTTGCGTTTGGGCAACTACATTACAAGACGAATTGATTTGGGGAGAAGATAATGAGCCTTCACTTTATATTCATCGTATTGCATCAAATCCTTTATTTAGGGGGCAGAGATTAGTTGGAAAAATTTTAGACTGGAGCAAAAAATATTGTATCGAAAACAAACTTAAGTTTGTGAGGATGGATACTGTTGGGTTAAATAAAGGACTAATAAAACACTATGGAAGTTTTGGCTTTGATTTTTTGGGCATAAAAAAATTAAAAGAAACAACAAATTTGCCAGAGCACTATAAAGAGGATGATGTTTGTTTATTTCAAAAAGAGTTTTAAAAGTAAATTACTTTTTTTAAAAGCTTTTAATGAAATCTCTCTAAGAATATAAAGGACATACCATCGGGTAAGATATAATCCATTTATGTATATTGTTTATGAATATAAATTAATTTAAAATGAAAAAACTATTTATTATCAATCTTCTTTTTTTTGGACTATTAGCTTGTAATAATGCTCCAGCAACAGTTGAGAAAGAAACGATAAAAGATAATGGGGAACCAGACTTACCCCATACTTCAGCTGAATGGAAAATTTGGGCATATAGTTCTGCGGCTCCCTCTTTTATAGCCTCTAAATGTACCGTAGTTGATGTTGACGGAACTATATTAAGACAAGGTAC
This sequence comes from uncultured Bacteroidota bacterium, assembly GCA_902520765.1. Classification (GTDB taxonomy): domain Bacteria; phylum Bacteroidota; class Bacteroidia; order Flavobacteriales; family Flavobacteriaceae; genus MS024-2A. The sequence goes on along the minus strand of CABYPG010000001.1, from coordinate 201,244 downwards.
AAATGGCTGGACTGCTATGGCTGCAAACCCAAGGGGAATGGCAGATCCTGAAAATGGATGGAAAGATCCACATGAAGCAATGCCGATGGTTGGTGATGCTCAAGCAATGAAGGTGATGGAAGCTTTCATGGCAGGGACATCGCCAAAACTCGACCACGATGGTTGGGCATGGATGCTTCACGGTGATATGGGTGAAGACAATACCACACCAATGGTCTTTAATAAAGAAGATTCAGCTGAAGGTCAATGGATTGAATCAGGCCCCCACTTAATGCTAATGCCTAAAGACCCTTCATCTTTAAAAGGTATGACAACAGACTTTAATTCAGGGGGACCGTATATTATGTTCGAGGGAACAGGATTAGATCATCTTATGATTCCTGTAGAGGGTTATTATGATTATCAACCTCAAAAATAATTTATTAAAACCCTCCTAAATGGAGGGTTTTTAGTTTTTAAAATATCCTCTTCATAAATTTTATTACTTCTTTGTATCTTGCTTTCATAAAAACATAAATCAATTAAAATGAAAAATTATATTTTTACTTTCTCTATACTTATATCCATATCCTTTTTTTCTTGCCAAAATGATGGAGGGGTTTGGCTTGGTGAAGGAGATAGTTACGGAAAATCATACACATTTGGAACACAAGCTGAAATTGACAACCTACAGGATTTAGCTAAAGCATACTCAGATTTAGATCTTGAAAAATCATTTCCATACTATGCTGACGAATTTTTAACTGATAAGTTTAAAGAAAATCAAGCCAAATGGGCAGACGCAATGGAGAGCTTATCTATGGTTCCATATAAAATAATTCCTTTACATCAGAAAGATGGTGATTTTAAGCAGGTTTTGGCTTGGTCCAAAGAAGAAAGAATCTTTAAAAATGGATCTTACCAGAAATTAGATTTAATGGAACAATTTGTTCTTGACAACGCTGGGAAAGTCAAAGGATTTAAACAATGGGTAGCAATAGACTCTGCAAATTACGGATTCCCTTACGGAGGTAAATTTTTTGGTAGAAAAGAAAGTGAGTATACAGGAAGACCTTTTGTTTTTTCTAATAGAAATGAAACAAAGATTATAGAGCAAATGGTTGAAAGTTATAATAAAATGGATACAGAAGGTATGAAGATGGCTTTTGCAGATGAATTTGTTTTTAATGATTATAGGGGTCAAAAAGCAACGTATAAAAAATCAGATCTAGCAAATTTTTTCAAACCTTTTAGATCTGTAAATTGGAAACTCAATGCAATAATTCCAATTAAAATTGCAAATACCGATGCTGCAAGTGGAGTAATTGTGAGGGGCACAGAGTCAAGAGTTTTTAAAAATGGGAGAAAATGGGAAAAAGAACTAATGGAAATTTATTATTTCGATTTAGAAGGTAAAATTTCCTCCATGGAACAATTCGCTAAATAAACAGATAACCCTCCAAAATATGGAGGGTTTTTTTATATTGCATTTGTATTAACCATAAATCAATTAAAAATGAAAAAACTATTAATTACAATACTACTTTTTACACTCTTTAGTAATTTAAATTCTCAGATTCTACAAATGAGAGTGCTAACTGTAGAAAATAAGGATATCCCAGAATTTGAATCGGCAGTTGCAAAAAAAACTCAAATGTATAATGGCAAAGGGGCCAAAGAAAAGTTTTTCACATTCAAAATTTTAACAGGACCCAATGCTCAAAATTATGCTAGGGTGCGAGTAGTAAAAAATTTAGGAGAGTTAGATTATCAAAATAGCAAAGGGAACAGCTACTGGTTCAAAAATGTTCCTCACACATCAGGTAGGGTAAGTCTCTGGGCCGTTAATAAAGAGGCAAGTTATAGAACTGGTAATTATGAGGGAAATGATCATAGGAGAATTGCTTTTTTAAGTTATAAAGAGGACAAAAAAGATGATTTTTGGACTTTCCAAATGAGGGCAAAAAAAGCCTATGAAAAAATTGGTCATCCATATAATAAAAGCATCTTAAATCAAATCTCTGGAGCCTCTCGACGAAATGTTGTTATGATCCGATGGATATTTAAAAACTTTGAGGATGAAGAAAATTGGAGAAAAAACAGTGTTCCAAAACTAATTGCTGCTTACAATGAATTGTTTGGAGCTTGGGATGTAGACTATAAAAAATTTAGGGAATCTCTTTCAGACGATTGGGGCCTTACAAGGCATCATACATTTATGCCAGAATTAAGTTCTCCTAGAGAATAAACTTATAATCACTTATTAAATTAATATTATAAATACCCTCGTAGTTATTTCTATGGGGGTTTTTGTAATTTTATTGCGTCTCAATAAAATTAAAATGAAAAAAATTAAAGTATTATTAGGCTTGTTTATTATTTCTGCTTCCTTAAGTGGACAAACAAGAAGCTTCGGTGAAAAAATAGAAGAGGGAAGTATAATTGAAAATTCTAAAATCCAAAATTTATTTTTGGCTAAAGAAAAGTTTAATGCAAAACTGAAAGCTAAAGTAACTGATGTATGCCAAATGAAAGGGTGTTGGATGAAACTTGAAATCGGAGACGAAAAAGATATTATGGTCAATTTTAAGGATTACTCATTTTTTGTTCCCAAAAATATAATTGGAAAAAAAGTCATAGTAAGCGGCGAGGCTTTTAAAAGAAACATATCTGTCGATGAATTAAAACATTATGCACGTGATAGAGGAGAAAATGAGGCAGCTATCAGTTTAATTGTTGAACCGAAAGAAATATATTCTTTGACTGCAAAAGGAGTTATTCTTTTACCATAAAAGCAAGGAGTTGAAAAGAGCGTTACTTTCTTTAGTTTTTTTGTTTGCAATATTAAGTTGTACCAAAGAATTTGTGTTAGATATAAGAGTAAATCCGCCTGAAGGGGGTAATGTTTTTCCGTCAAATGGGACATTTAAAAATGGGACTACAGTAACTCTTAATGCCACACCAAACAGTGAGTATGTTTTTACAGGATGGTCAGGTGATGCAATTGGGAACAACACCTCTGTTCAAGTGACTGTAGATGATAATAAAAGTGTAGTTGCAAATTTTAGATTAGTTCAATACGAATTAACTACAAGTGTAAATGGACAGGGGAGTATAACAGAAACAATTATAAACACAGGGAAAACAGATTATGATTCAGGTACTAAAGTAAGGCTTGAAGCTGTTCCTGCACAAGGGTACTATTTTAAAGAGTGGTCGGGAGATTTACAAGGAGACACAAACCCTGTTGAACTAACAATAAACAGTGCCAAAAATGTAACAGCAACTTTTGAAAAATTATCTTACGAACTTCGAGTTCAAACTGTTGGAGAAGGTACAGTAACCGAAGAAATTATCAATACCGGTAAATCTACAGATTATCTATATGGCACTACTGTAAGGTTAACAGCAACCCCTGAAGAAGGATCCGACTTTTATGGCTGGGAGGATGAAGAGGTTCTATCCACAGACAACCCACTTGATGTAGTCATTTCTGAGCCTAAATTTTTTAAAGCTTTTTTTGAATATGAACTTTTTAACGAGGTTGTAGGCAAATGGAAAATAAAAAAGAAAAGACAACAGCAGCAACAAAAATCAAGGATTTTTGATGTTAAAAGTGTTGTATTTAATCAAGATAAAACTTTTAAGTTAAATTACTCTGCAGGACAAATAAGCGGAACATTTTCTGTTGATTCTAACAGTGCAATCACACTTAACGATAGAGGATCAATTTCTAATATTGTTGTGATTGATAATCAAATTAATTTTAATTTGAATGTGACTTCACTATTTCAATTCGAAGTAACTGGAACAAAAGATGAGGATTACCAACCAAACAGAACAGCAATAGCAGATCAAAAGTTTGAGCAAGCGTTAATTGATTTAGGCTATGATGATCTTATTGACGGTTTTATTAACGATTCTGAATTGATAGCTATAAATGATCTTGATTTAAGCAATAAACAAATTACAGATTTTTCAGGATTAGAAGAATTTATAAACCTTGTTACTCTAAATTTATCTGGTAATACTTTCGCTGACGTACCCCTTGTAAATTTAAACAAACTTACTTCACTTAATTTAAGTAACACGGGACTTACTCAGATTGATCTCTCTCAAAATAATAGTATTACTGCTTTAGATATAACAAACAATCCCAACTTAAGTTGTGTTAAGGTCAGTTCTCAGGTATTTCAACAGATACCTTCGGGTTGGCTTTATGATGGAGGGACAAGTTTTGGACTTGAAGATTGTCCAAAATTATTACTTATCTCAGGTGAAAAAAGTCAAGTAATTTGTAATGGTCAGCCCATAGATCCAATTGTATTTGAATATGGCGGGTCAGGGGTAAGTGTAAATACAGATACATTACCCTTGGGGTTGGAATCTAATATTGTTAATGGTGAATTAACAATATCAGGAACACCCATATTTACTGATGAGAATTATAGTTTTTCTGTTTATACATCTAGCGAAAGTTCAAATTTTAGTCAAGCTTCACAGACGATCTCGTTAACTAAAAATGAAAACTCTTCAGGTATTAATCTTATTTCAGGGTCATTTAATCAGACAATAAACGTTTTAGATGTCATTCAACCTATTGTTGTGACATATTCTGGAGCTGCAACGGGATTAAATATTGTTGGCCCTGATGATGAAGGTGAAATATCGCAATCTGGAATTAATTACACTATTAATGCATCTTTCACAGCTGCAGGCACATACAGTGGTACGATAACAACAATAAGTGGTGGAGGTTGTCCTGAAGTGGTTCAAGATATTGTTATAACAGTTAATCCTGCACCTGTCACAAATACAGGAGGTACTGATAATACTGGAAATACTAACAATACCAGCGATTCATCAGAAAGTAATCAATCGGGGATCTCATCTTCAACAAATGACTCTTCGAGTTCAGCTGAAACTTTTTCAATAGATGTGAGTGCTGCAAGTTTTAGTGATTATAGTCTTAGTGGAAGAGATAGAAACGGATCTGTTTCTGGCAATGATCCAGTTGTAACAATGAATCTGGGAGATACTATAATTTTTAATCTTAATGTCCCAGGTCATCCTTTTTTGATTAAATACGTACAGGGAACAGGGACAAGTAATTTCTTTGATTTACCTATACCAACAGGTCAATCAAATAATGGAAGTGAAAGTGGGTCAATTACATTTACATCTAATATTACCGGGACCTTTTATTATCAGTGCACTCTTCATAATGGTATGTATGGAACAATAATAGTAAATTGATTGGAATCAATGAAAACTCCATTTATTTATCTATTTATTCTATTCAGCTCTGGTTTAATTTTTTCTCAATCAGATAAAACTTTTTTCATAAGAGGGAATTTAAATGTCAACAATAATGGCATTGATTGGGTTCCCCTTTTTTCAAGAGATAAGCCGTCACTTATTACAAATTTTTCTTTTGGTGGAGAGAGACTCTCGATAAGCCCACTTATTAGATATGAGCTAGATGGTTTTCAACCTTGGGGTTTTGACATATGGTGGGATTATAAAATAAAAAAATCAGGAAAATTCAATTTTTCTATTGGAGGTGTTTTCCCTGGAATAGTAAACCAGAAAATAACTGTCCAAGATGAGAATTTACCAACAACCATACTCCAACCTTGGTCTTCAGCTATAATAAAGCCTAGTATTTCCTATTTTTTTAATAAAAACTTTGGATTAAACCTATCTTACTTTGAAATAATACCATTAAAACTTGTAAATGCTAATCAAATTGAATCAGGGAGAGTGATTATTTTATCACCACTTATAAAGACCTTTACAATTAAAAATTCTGTTTACATAAGATGGGAGCCTTTACTTTATGCTTTACAAATTGAAGATACCAAAACTGGTTTTTTTTCAGCTCAAACAATAAATTTTGGTATTGTTAACTTCCCATTCTCTATAAGCACAGTGATGAACAAACCTGTTGATTTTGGTGATTTAACAGGGAAAAAATTTGATTGGAATATTGGGCTAAATTATTCCTTTGAATTAAAACTTGTAAAAGCAAAATAAGTATATCTTTATTATACATTACGATATTATATATTATTAACTCTAAAATCAAATTAGATGATTCCAATCAAACATTTAATGCATATTAATTCACCTGTTGAAGATGTTTTTAGTGCATTATCAAGTGTAGAAAAAATGAAAAAATGGTATACAACCAAAATTGAAGGTATTTTTTCAAAAGATGAGGTTGTAACTTTTGAATTTGTAAATCTGGCTACATTTAAATTTAAGGTTATACATTTTGAGCAAAACAAATCAATTCATATAGAATGTGTTGATTCTGAGTGGGAAAACATAGGCCATGTCATGAAATATGACTTGGATGATAATAATGGTAAAACTCGCATCAGATATTCGTATGAGGGATTTGAAGAAATGGACGATGCATATGCAAATATGAATTATAGCTCAGGGAAATATTTGGAAAGTTTAAGACAATTCTGTCAAACTGGAATAGGCGAAGCTTTTGGATCAGAAACTTACAGGGCTTAAAATTTCAAAACTAATTTTAAAAACTTTATCTATATTAGAACTATTATTAATCATAAATCAATTTAAAATGAAAAAAACTATTTTTTTATTGGCTTTACTATTTAGTTTCAGCCTTATTGCTCAAGGGTCACTTCGTATTTATAACCTTAACGTTAAAAGAGGTTATGAATCAAGTGTAGTGGAAACGTTTTCTGACTTTGCTGGTGGTGAAAAATGGAAATCAGGAGGTGTTATGCTTCAAGCCGTTGGATTTAAAAACGGAGTAACACACAGAATAGTGGTCTTTGGCGATCCTGAAAATTGGGGAACAGAAAGAGAAAGGTCAGACGAGGAATGGGCCCTTTATGGAGAGAGAATGAGTAATTACACGTATCCAAATACAGTGGATAATGCAATGGGATCAATATTAGCTTTTACAGAAGGAGATTGGAAAAAAAATCTTTCGGCAAGAGTTTATGATGTTAAAGTTTACGAACCTGTTAAATTCAAAAAAGCATGGGATAAAAATGCAAAAGCAGCTGAAAAAATTCTTGGCGATAGAAGAATAGGACTTGTAAGCTACGAAGTTGGAGGCACACCTGGGGCTACTCACGGTCTAGTGATATATGGTAAAAGTCCAAATGATGTTCAAGTGACCTTACGTAAAATTCAAAAAACAAAAGCTTTCCAAGAGTATATTTCCTCTAGAGGGAAAGTAGATTATATTCAATCTTATACTACTAATACAGTAAAAAGATTCCAATAAAAAAAGTTCCTTTAACAATCAAAACCCCTCAAACTTGAGGGGTTTTTTATATAGATATTTAAGATCTCCACTCTTTTAACCTATATTTAAATTAATATCAAACAAAGAGACATGAAAAAAACAATTTGCTTAATTTTTTTGGTTCCATCAATTTTTTATTCTCAAGATTGGGTAACTCCTGTAATTAAAGAGTATGGAAAAATAAAGTATTCAGAGAATATTGCGGTTCAACCAGATGAAAACTTACATTATAAAGCGGTTTACAAGATTACCACAAGCGAAAAAAGAGAAGGAATTAATAAGGGATTAAATGGAATTGCCCATGCTATAAATATGCTTGGGTGTAAAAATATCAAAAAAGAGAATGTTGATATTGTAGCAACTATTCAAGGACCAGCAACAACCTTAGTTCTTTCAGATGATGCATATGAAAAGAAATACGGCACAAAAAATCCCAATACAAAAGTAATAGAACTTCTATCTCAGTATGGAGTAAAACTATTTGTTTGTTCTCAAGCAACTGCTTACAAGAAAATCAAATCATCTGACATAAATCAAAATATTCCAGAGGCTCTATCTGGCTCTAGTGTTCTTTTAAACTATCAATTAAATGGGTATGTATTAATGCAATAATATCTATTTTTTGATTTAGTTTTACAGCTAGAACTCAAAGAATAACTTATGAAAAGTGGACCATTTCATTTGCCAAAATATGCCCTTTTCATATACTTGTTTAGCTTTTTAGCTGTAGCAATATTTAACTATTCTTGCGAAGATAAAAGTTTAGTGGAATCAGAGAATACAGAATTTAATGTTATTGAATTTGAACCTGTCTCTGTAAAAAAAATTCTTAAAACGCCAGTTTATGCCCATTATATGCCTTGGTTTCAAACACCAGAGTTAAGTGGATATTGGGGAAACCATTGGACAATGGCAAATAAAAATCCAGAGGAATTTATAAATGGGCAAAGGTCAATAGCCTCTCACTACTACCCTTTAATTGGACCTTATGACAGCAACGATGAGCATTATCTTGAGTACGCTTTGATCTGCATGAAGCTATCGGGTATCGACGGTATTTTAATTGATTTCTATGGTCAATCTCAATTTAATGATTATCCTCAACTGCTTGTTGCATCAAACGCTGTAATAGAGGTGTGTGAAAAAGTAGGATTAGATTTTGCAATAGTTTATGAGGACAGAACAATAAAAAGTATTCTTGATCAAGGCTATGGCAGTAAGGTAGGTTTAGCCAAAGAAGATTTACTTTACATTGAAAAAAATTATTTTCCAAAAAGCCATTACGTAAATATTGATAATAAACCAATTCTTTTGAATTTTGGACCTATTACATTAACCTCAAATAAAGATTGGGAAAATGCATTTTCTGAAATTAAAACAGATTTTTACTTTTTCCCATTAGCTTTTCATCCACAATATTATAATTTGAATACAATTGTGGATGGCGTTTATTCTTGGGTTGGCGAGGCCCAAAGCGACGATTTTTATAATTACGGCAAACAATTTGATTATTTGGGAGGATCTGGGATTTTTGAATTTAGAGAATTCTATGAAGAAGGTGGTTGGGATAATACAGGGCAAAGTGATATTTTACCTAGAGGAGGTAATCTACTTAGAGAAACACTTGAAAAATCAAAAGCCTCAAGTGTAGATTTTATTCAACTTATAACATGGAATGATTGGGGTGAGGGGACAGCTATTGAACCTTCAGTTGAACATCAGTTTGAACCCTTATCAATTATTCAAGAGTTTGTTGGAGCACCGTTTAAAAAAGAAGATCTAGATCTTTCAATAAGTTTATATTTAAAGCGAAAGGAGTATAAGGGCAATAGGCTTATCAATAAAAAGCTTGATCAGGTATTTTATTATTTAGTTTCACTCCAAACCGAAAAGGCTAAAGAAATATTAGATGATCTTTAGTTTGGAAATTTCCAAAACCATTTAAATAGTTCCTTTTTTTGATCCATAATAAAAAAGCCCCATACTCAATAATCCAAGTACAATGACTGGTAGGGGTGCTGTTGGTTGTCCACTTAAAACGTTTATTAAGTCAGGAAGTGCAAAAAATCCTGCCAATACAAAAAACAAAAGAGATAATCTTTTTAAAGTAATTTCATCATTAAATGATAGCGCCCCATATAAAAAAATAATTATACCAATAACTGTAAGTCCTAAGACTAAAGCAAATTGTTCGAACATAATTACAGCATCCATTGATGGTCCTTCTCCGAAGGCATCTGTCATAAGCATCATTTTAAATTCTGGAGAAAATAACGAAATAATTAATGGCAATATTTGTAAGGCAATTATAACCATGTTTATTTTGAAGATTGTTTTGATTTTCATTTTAGTTTGATTTCTAATTAGTTTAAACTAAATATACAAATTGGTTAGAGAAAAAACTGTCATAATTTAGTAACCTTCGTTAGGAATAGGATCATAAGATTGGCTTTCTTCGTCTTTTTCGCATGAAATTAAAATCAATAGAAATAATGTTAATAAAGTGAATAATATTTTTTTCATTTTTCTTTTCCGCATTTTTAATAATTAAACAATAAATAAAAAATTTGGATAAAAATACAAATTTGTTTAAGTTTAGGGAAATAGCTAAACGTGAAATTTAAAAGGAGAGAACATATTTATTTTGATGTTCGTGAACAAAGAGTCAGATTTGACAAGTATTCTTGGGCAGAAACCATCAAATGGTTTATGATTAAATTTTTTAGTTTTTAAAAGATGGTCTCTGCTCATTATTAAACAAATGTCTATTATTAGGAAATTTTTAATTAGATATCCTCTCTGTTTTTTCGTCAAATAATAACCTTTTTAAAATTGTTTTTCTAGAGCACTTTTAGAATTTCCTTTTTCCAAACTTCATATCCTTTTTTACTTAAGTGTAAATTATCTTTAACAAAATAAGATGTAATTATTTTTTCGTTTTCATTTAAAAATAATTTAAATATATCTACGTAGGAATTTTTATCACTCTTCATCAATTCCTCTTTCATAAGAGTATTTAACTCCTTTATTTTATCAAACTTATTAATCCTATGGTAACTTGGTTTAATTGAAACACATATAATTTTAGAATTTGGGAATTGAGATTTTATCTTTGTTAAAAGGTTTTTAAACAAGGAATTAATTTTTCTATTTGAATATTCTAAAGAAAGATCATTACCTCCGACATAAAGTACAAATACAGTTGGATTTATATTTGAAAAAAGCTGATCAAAATATCTAATACAATCTTCAATAAATGCACCACCAAATCCATAATTTAATACGTTATATGATTTAAAATCTTTATCTAAATTATTCCAAAGTCTAAATGAAGAACTTCCATAGAAAACAACAAGGTTTTTTTTTGAAAGAAGCTTATCTTTTTTCAAAATCAATTTTTTTATTTCCTGATCAAATCCCTCACTAAATTTTCTAAGATCATTTACCCAATTTTGATAATCACCATTTAAATTGATTAAAAAGGTGTCCAATTTTTTTTTATCATCATAGTTATCAATAAGGCTAGAAAGTCGGAAAGGTTTTTTAATTTCACATCTATAGATGGTTTCAGAATTAAGTTTGTCAAAGTTTATCATAACTAATGGCACAACTAAGGGGTCCAAACCTGAGCGCATAATCATTTTAAATACACCAGCCTTAAAAGTAGATGGTGATGTTTCAGTAGAAGAAGAAATTCCTTCTGGATTTACGATTAGATTTTCACCTTGAACAAGGGCTTCCTTTGCTTTTTTATAAAATTCTTTTTTAGCATCATTTATTTTTTCTTTTGAAATATTTTCTGGCAGATAATTTTTGGAATATACTTTTATATAGCCAAATTTATTATAATACTGAGCATGTTCCATTTCATAAGGTAGGCTATGGCGAATAACTCTTACACCTGGAGATTTATAATACTTATAGGACACCATGCTACTAATAAAATGGCTATCTAAAGTTATTTGAAAGTCATTTTTTAGTAAATAATCGTCATTGTTCGAAATATGGTTGTAAATAAATACAACACCCGATTTTAATGGAAGATTCTCTGTTCCTAATAGATCATACTTATTTAATGAAAAAACTTTTTGAAGATATTTAGCTGCAACTATTCTTGCATCTGAAGCAGAATTAAAATCAGTATTTATAGTTTTCTCTAAATATTCATTTAAAGCTTTTTTAAAATTTTTTTCTTTTTTTATCATCAATTCTAACTTATAAATTAAATCAGTTAAATGTATTTTTTGGATTTAAATATAGCTTATTGATTACTTAGTAAGGTATTAGAATTGACAAGATCCTAATAAAACCCAAAAATTTTACGTAAATATTAATTTTTGCATTAGAACATAATGAAAAATGTAATTTTTATGTTTCCATAACATTCAGTTAATAATTTAATTGCAAAACGCAATTAAATTTACATAACCAAACCATAAATAGTCATGAAAAGAAGAATAGTATTAGTATTTATAACTATTCCATATATTTTAATTGGACAATCAATTTTTTCTGGAAAAGTTATAGATGAAAACAAAAATCCAATACCCTTTTGTAATGTTTTATTAATTAGTGCAGTTGATAATAAAAATTTTAATGGTGGGACTACTGACGAAAATGGATATTTTGAAATTGAAACAGATTATCTGGGTTCAATCAAAATAAAAATTTCAAATATTGGTTTTCAAGATTATGTTTCTGAACGGATAATTATTAGTAAAATTAACAGTGAATTCAAACTTGGTGAAATTTTATTAAATGATGAGGCATTTGCACTTAAAGGTGTAAGTGTAGTTGCCAAAAAAACCCCTATTGAAAAAAAAATTGATAGAACTGTGATTAATCTAGAAGATGACCCTGGCACTACAGGATCAACGATATTAGATGTTTTGGAAAGAACTCCTGGAGTAATTGTTGATAGGCAGAATGAAAGTATAAATATGCTAGGTAAGGGAGGTGTTAATGTTATGATTAACGGTAAAATTACATATATGCCTTCTTCAGCTCTTGTACAATATTTAAACGGAATAAATGCAGAAAATGTAAAATCTATAGAACTAATTACAACCCCACCATCAAAATATGATGCTGAAGGTAATGCGGGTTTCATAAATATTGAACTGCAAAAAAATCTTGACAAGGGTTACAATGGTAATTTAACAGTTGCTTCAACTTACGCAGATAGAAAACCATCTAATAACTTAGGGACGAATTTTAATGTTACTGATAATAAACACTCGCTATCTTTTAATTATTCTGGAAATAAAAGAGATATACCGATAAATGGAAGAATTAATCGTAGTGTACCGACCGAAGATGGAATGGTTTCAACATTCATTGAGGCTTTCAGGGAAAATTCGAGGACAATTCATAATTTGAGATTTTCATACGAATATTTGTTAAGCGAGAAAATTGAAATAGGAAGTTCTGTAATAGGATATTCAAATAAATATAATATGATTGAGGATAAAACAGCAATTCATTCGAATAATTCTGCTGGCAGTGATTTATATTTTACTGACGAAATAAATTTATGGAAGAGTGCACAAATTCAGGGGTTTGTAAAATTTAATATTGATGAGCAAAGTTTTTTCAATTTTAATTTTGACAGATTAAAATACTCAAATTATCAGCCTGTCAATTATGCAATAAGTTTAAACTTAGAGAATGAAAATCTAAATTTTTCTACCTTAAAACAATCTCCTTTTGATATAACAGTGTTTAGTTTAGATTTTGAAAAAAATATCACCGATAAAGTAAAATATTCAGGAGGATTGAAGAGCATCTTTAATGAGTTTAGTAATAAAAATGATTTTATAAGTGATGAAGAATACTATCTAGGATTTAACAACTCTAGTTTTTTGGATGAGAATGTTTATGGTATTTACTCACAACTAAATATAAATTTTTCGAAAAAAATTTCTTTGCAATCTGGACTAAGGTATGAACATACTTTAACCGATATAAATGATCAATTAAATGGGCTTTTGTTGGTTGCTAGAGATTATGGAAATTTTTTTCCATCAGTTTATCTAGGATATAAAATTAATGATTCAAATAATTTAAACCTTGCTCTCAGTAGGAGAATTAATAGACCCGCTTTTACTGATTTGGCACCATTCACTTTTTTTGTAGACGTTGACCAAGCATTTCAAGGTAACGTTTCTCTTTTACCATCTTTCACTAACAATATTGAAGCAAGTTATAGATTTAAGAATTTTCTATTTACGGCTCAGTATTCCGAGGAAAAAAATGTAATATCAAAATTTCAACCACAAATAGATTTAGATTCAGGCTTTATAACTATTATTCCGAGAAATCTTGATTTACAAAAATCAGCAAATGTCCAATTCAGCTACTCTGTTTACCCATTTCAAATATGGAATTTAAGATTATTTTCATCTTATACTTATTCAGAGTTAGAGCATCAATTAGAAGATTTATTATATGTCAATTCAAATTCAAGTTTCAGGGTTACTTTAAATAATAATTTTGAATTAGGGAAGAATTTTTCTTTTCAAATTTGGGGGTATTATAATTCTAGATCTATATTTGGCCTAAATGAAACACTCCCTAGGGGTTCATTAAATTTGGCTTTACAAAAGAAAATTAATGATCTTACGATTACATTAAACGGCAACAATCTTTTGGATACAGAACAATGGAGGTTTGAAACAAATAACCCAGATGATGGCTTCAATCAGTATTTTGATTTAGATTTTAGGCCACCTCAAGTTAAACTATCTGTCATTTACAATTTCGGTGACAAAAATATTAAAACAAAGAAAAATAGACCAAATAATCAGTCATCAAGGATGAATGTTGGGGGCTAGATATTTGTAAAAGGTTTTTTACTTAGGAATTTATTTGGTAAAGCTTTTCACAAAATATTTAACTTTACATATGGGAGTGACTCGATTTGGTATTATTGGATTAGGCCGTATAGGTAAAATTCATTTTGAGAATATCAATTCTTTTATAGATGACGCGTCGATCGCTGCCGTTTCAAATTTAAATTCAAAAAATCAAAAATGGGTAAAAGACAGATCTGACATTAAAATTTATGATCATTATCATCAAATGGTTAGAGATCCCAAAATTGATGCAATAATTATCTCTTCGCCAACATCTTTTCACATAGAACATATAAAAATTGCTATTGATTCTAGTAAAGCAATTTTTTGTGAAAAACCTGTAGACCTTTCATTTAGCAAAGTAAAATTAATTAAAGACTTGTTAAAAGATTCAAAAGTTCCATTTATGGTTGGGTTTAATAGGCGTTATGATCAAAGCATACAAGAAATAAAAAAATCTATTAAAAATGGAACTATTGGGACACCTCAAATTGTTGGTATAACAAGTCGCGATCCAGCCCCCCCTGATATTAATTATTTAAAAACATCCGGCGGTTTATTTTTAGATATGGCAATACATGATTTTGACATGGCTTGCTTTTTGAATGAAAATTCAGTAGAATCAGTTTATTCTACAGGTAGTGTTTTTGTGGACAAACAGATAGAAAATCTAGGAGATGTAGATACTGCTGTGACTACCTTAAATTTTGAAAACGGATCAATTGCAACTATAAATAATAGTAGAAAGGCATCCTATGGATATGATCAAAGAGTTGAAGTTTTTGGAGATTTGGGAATGTGTGCTACAAACAATCAGTTGCCAGACAATCATTTTATTGCAGATGAAAATGGAATACACACACCAAGACCAATAGGATTTTTTTTAGAACGTTATTCTGAATCTTACAGGTCAATAATTAAAAAATTTATCTCCTGCTTAATAGAAAAAAGGGACATGCCAAATGGAATTATCGCTGGTTTAAATTCATTACATATTTCACTAGCTGCAAAAAAATCATTAGAGGAAAAAAGGGTTGTTTATTTGGATGAGAATTTTAATTAATGAATATATGCATATTTTAAATTTGAATCAAATATTAAAATATGCCATTTTAGGTATATTTGATTTAATTTAATCTTAAGTTTTTTGGAAAAATTAATAGTGCTTTTTTTATTTATTACAATTAATGCACACTCTCAATGGGAGTATACTATTAATAGTTCAAAAAGAATAAGCAAGGCAATTGGACTAATAGAGTTTACCTATAAAAAGCAGGATTCTCTTTCAATAGTTTTATCTAATTCTAGAAAATTAGGATTAGACCTTTCATTAACAGGGAATATTTTTCATAAAGATCAAGAGTATTACTTTCTATTTGAAATATCCGAAAGAAAATTTAAGCCTTCTAATTCAATAATTGAAAATGAAAAATATCGAATCTTTGAGATGAAGGATTTAGTTACAAGTGAAAAATATGAACTAGAAGATTTTTTGAAAATATTAAAGTCAGGCAAGTCATTAAACCTTACAGTTCGTTTAAAAGATAGGGTAATTCAAGGCTTTAACGATCTAAACAGCAGTTTTTCACCAATTAATAGTGTTATAGGTGACAAGTTTTAATCTGTTGTTTTAGTTAATCATATTGATAACGATCTCCTTTTTTATCTAAATATTGTTTTTTATCAGTATAATAGGTAGTACCAGTTTTTTTATCGAACACTACATTATTTTCAATATGTTCGAAACGCTCCGTCTGACTAGACCCCAAGATTGCAAACCCAATAATTAAAGATGAAATTAGAATAGAAATAGGAATTATATAATCTTTCATTTAGAATTTTTTATAAATAGGAGTTTAATTTACTTATAAAATCTTACAAAATCTATTTCCATGGAGTCTTGAATAAAATCTCCAGGGATATCTCCGCCTAATGTGCCTCCCATGGCAATATTTAAAATTAAGTAATGTGGATTATCAAAGGGGACAGAGTCATTGTTCATTAATTCACAGATAAGTAAATTATCTACATAAATTCTGAGAATTCCAGTAGTCCACTCTAATGAGTATAGGTGAAATTCGTTAATCACATCTGCGATACCTAATGAATTGATATCTTTTGTTAAGCCGTAAGAGGCTTGCTGGCTTGAATTGTCGGCCCAATGGAACGTGCCATAAAGTATTTGTTTATTAGAGCCGTTTTGTTCCATAATATCTATTTCGCCGCAATCGGGCCATCCTACATTACCCTCTTGGTTTCCATGATAATTTCCAATTTCACCCACATTTGTCCCAAGAGTCCATATCGCTGGCCAAGTACCTAATGATTTAGGGAGTTTTGCTCTTACATCTATTCGACCATATTGAAAATCAAACTTTGAATTTAGTCTAGCTGATGTGTAAGATTTTGTTATCCCTTCATAATCGTATATTTCATTTTTTGCTACGATTTTTAGTGTCCCATTTGACACATAAGAATTTTCTCTTCTATTTGTGTAATGCTGTTTTTCATTGTTAGCCCATCCACCCTCTAAAATAGGGATTACTTGATAGTGCCATTTATCTTCAACAGGTGCGCCCTCATAGTTGAATTCATCATTCCATACTAGTTGGTAACCTGAGTACCTAGTCACTTGTTCACTTGAGTCTATATTTAATTGGTCAACATTAATTTGAATAGGATTTGAAAATTGAATATTATCCATATAGTAATTTACTTCTGACTGATTTGAAATATCATAACCTAGAACGAAAGTGATAGTATTATAGATGTTGTTTCTTCCATCAAATTCGGGAATATTAAAAATTAGTGTTTCCCAACCAGTTGTTGTAGTTATTGCGAAAAGATCACCCGTAGTTTTTTTTCCTGGAGTTCCGTTTGGCAAACCGTCTTCCAATTTTAAAAGAACTTTATGTCCCGGTTTAGGAGAGTAAAATAGAATTGAAATAGCCTCTTTTCCTTCCGGGAAATTAATTTTTTCTTCTAAAACGAAATAAAAACCAGCCCATGATTGAATTCCCAATGGTTCTTTAATTTTAATAGCTTTTGTAGAATTATTTATGTTATCAATATTAGGATTTTCGCCATATTCTAAAGACAAATTTATTGAACCTATTCCTCCAAACCTCCCCCAGTTTCCGGAATTTCTGTTATCGGGCTGAATATTTTGTTCTGTAAAATTTACTAAGTTATCTTCAAAATTAATTATTCCATCATTTAAGTTGAAACTTAAAATTTCTGGTGTTGTTGAAGCTGAATTTATATTATTTTCAGTTTGAGGTGTATTGGTGCTGGAACTAGATTCAGTTTCATCGTTTTGACTACAAGATAAAAGCTGCAAAAAACAAATAAATAATACAGTTTGCAGTGGTGAGCTAGTTTTTTTCAATTGAAAAAGTGTTTTTGTAAACTTCAGTATTTTAAACCATAAGATCAAAATTTTTCTAAAAATAATTTTAAGACGGTATTTAATTCTGTTTTTTACTATATGTAGATCTAAATGAATAATTAATTCCAATATTCCAATCAAAGGGTTTAGCATTAATAGAAGTATTAATACTTTGGTTTAACGTTGAGGAAATAAAGAAAGGAATTTTTTTGTGTTTTAGTGCAAATGTATTTGCAAAGTAAAAACCACTATTATTATCAATTTGAAGAAAATAAAATTCTGGATTGAAATTAATATAAATACTATCGGACAATGATAAGTTATTTATTCCTGTTCTTATTGTTACAAAATTTGCTTGATCACTTTGATCTCTTTTTTCCAGACCATGTCCATTTATATAAAATAGAGTAAAATTTATTTTCTTAGAGAGTTTATAATTAAGTAAAGTATTTAAAATTATAAACCTTTGCGGTGTTAAAATATTTACTTCTTCAGAATTTCTAATATAATTCAAATTTGTAAAAGCATAAACGGGGAAACTTGTCCCAACACGTAACAAAAGGCGATTCTTTTTTACAAGCTTATAGTTCCATCCGAATAATAAAGACCACGGTTTCATTCCGTCAAGGTCAAATCTAAGCTGAGGGTCAAAGCTAAAACGCTTACCAGTAACAGAGAGGTTAATTGTTGCTGCAGGTTTTCCAAGTGAAAATAATGGAATAAAGGAAAAACCATTATTAGTTAAATTTATATTACCTGAAAATTCTAATTGTTTTATAATTTCTTCATTCTGAGCATTTAATTCTAGCCCGAATAGGCACAACAAATAAAAAGCTAAAAAGTTTAATCTTAAGGAGATGAAATTGTTGATTTTAAATTTGATTTAGTTTATTAACTAGCTAAAATAAGTATTAAATAAATTACAATATCAAAAAATATATTATTACATATCTTTAGAGAAACCTTAATTATTTTCTGATGGAATGGTATATGAAAAACAGATGGTGGATTTGGACAATTACTGGAATTTATCTGGCTTATAGAATTATAGTAGGGATTTATTATAGCTAAGTTTTCATTTTATGAAAAAATTTTTGAAATTTTTTTTATTGACAATAACAACGATATTTTTTTCGCTAATAATCGCCTATATATTGTTTTCAATTAAGTGGAACTATGATTCGACAAAGAATTTTGATCTTTTAGGAGATAAAGCCCCAATTATTAATTTGGGTAAAAATTCTTTAAGAGATTTAAATAAAAATGGAAGACTTGATCCATATGAGAATCCAGAAAATACTATTGATGAGAGAGTAGAGGATTTAGTAAATCAAATGACAATTGAGGAAAAAGCAGGATCACTATTTATTAATATGATTGGTGTAAATGAAGATGGAAGTTTGATGGAGGTTCCAAGCTTATTCGATCCTTTTAGCTTTTTAATGGGGTCATCATCAGAAAAATTGATTGTAAAAAAAATGAACCATTTTAATATCAGGGCATCTCATTCTAAAGAGAATATGTTAAAATGGTATAATAAGATTCAGGAAATAGGGGAAAGATCTAGATTAGGTATTCCTATTACAATAGCTTCAGATCCAAGACACGGAGTGCCCAATACTTTTGGAGCTTCAATATATACACCATATTTTTCTAAATGGCCATCAGCTTTGGGGTTAGGAGCAACTCAAGATAGCTTATTAGTTTATGAACATGCTAAAATTGTTAAAGAAGAATATAAAGCTATTGGAATAAGAGTTGCTTTAGGCCCTATGGCAGATATTTCAACTGAACCAAGATGGGTAAGAGTGGATGGGACTTTCGGCGAAGATGTTTTAGTTAACTCCAAACTTACTGCAGCATACGTGAAAGGAATTCAAGGCGATTCTATTGGGATCAACTCTGTAGCTTCAATGGTAAAGCATTTTCCAGGTGCAGGAACACCTTTAGAGGGGAACGATACTCATTTTCCCCCTGGAATTCAAATTTATTCTGGGGGTGAATTTGAGCAACACCTAAAACCTTTTGAGGCAGCATTCGATGTCGGAGTTGCCTCAGTTATGCCATATTACAGCATACCATATGGGATTACATCTGAAGATGTGGGTGCTGCTTACAACAAAGAAATAATTAATGAACTACTAAGAGAAAGATATGATTTTCAAGGTATAATTTGTACAGATTGGGCTACTATCACAGATTTAAAACCTCTTGGGATCATTTTCAAGCCTGCTTCAGCTCACGGAGTAGAGCATTTAAGCACTGACCAAAGATTAAAAAAACTGTTTAATGCTGGTATTGATATGATTGGTGGCGAATCCCTATCAAATGAATTAAGTGAACTAGTAAATAAAGATGAAATAAGTTTGACCAGAATCGATGAATCAGTAAAAAGAATAATGAAGCAGAAGTTTCAATTAGGATTATTTGACAATCCTTATCTTAATATTGATGTTTTAAAGGTTTTCAATAACCAGGAAAATCAAAATAAAGGAATTGAAGCGCAAAAAAAATCACTTGTTCTTCTAAAAAACAACAAAAAGTTATTACCATTAAAAAAAGAGGCGAAAGTTTATCTTCATGGATTCGATTTCTATCCGAATAGTTTTTTTCAGTCATCTAGTTTACAGGATTCAGATATAATTATTGCAAAAGTTAAGTCCCCAAATTATGGTAAAGATTCAGAATATATAATGGAAAAAATGATTGGCGGTGGAGATCTTGATTATTCTCAAAGTGATACAGATGAAATAATTAAATTATTTAAATCTAAACCTGTCGTGTTAGTTTTAAATTTAAAAAGGCCTGCAATTATTAGTAAAATAGAACCATACACAGAAGCTATTATTGCGGACTTTGATGTTGATGAAACAATTATTTTCGATCTGATATATGGAGAATTCTCTCCTTCAGGAAAATTACCCATTCAGTTACCCTCTTCGATGAAAAGCGTTTTAGAGCAAAATGAAGATGTACCATTTGATCTTAAAAATCCTCTTTTTGATTATGGTCATGGTCTAAGTTTTTGAAATTTATAACCACCTTATACTTATTATTTTAATTTATATGAACAAAATCAAAAAAACAATGGAGTCAAATGTTTAGTTACTGGGAAAAAACAGAATTGTTACATTACGACTTAATAGTCCTTGGAGGCGGAATAACAGGTATTTTTTGTGCTCTTCACTTTAGAAAATATAATCCTAGTGCTTCAATTGCAATTCTAGAGCGTGGTTTATTTTCTTCAGGAGCGAGCACTAAAAATGCAGGCTTTGCATGTTTTGGATCTCTTTCTGAATTAGTTGAAGATCAAAGTAAGCTCGGAGAGGAAAAATTATTATCAATGGTTAAAATGCGTTTGGATGGTCTATCTATTTTAAGGAAAACTATTGGAGACCATAAAATGGATTTAAAATGGCAAGGAGGCTATGAACTCTTTTTTGATAAAAACCCTAAAAAACTTAATCAGATTGATCATATAAATTCAGTATTAAAGCCACTTTTTTCAAAGGATATCTTTACTATTAATAATAAGAAAATTAAAAAATTCGGATTTAACACTAACATGGTAAATCATCTGGTTCAAAATTCTTTTGAAGGACAATTAAATACGGGTAAATTGATGAGAGCTCTTAGGACAAAGTTAAATAAGGAAGACATCAGCTTCTTTTCAAATACAGAATTAACAGATTTTGAAACAAATTCGAATAAAAATCAGCTATTAATAAATTTAAAAAATCAAAAATTTAATCTTACTTGTAATAAATTAGCAATCTGCAATAATGCCTTTGCAGCTCAAATTTTACCAAATTTTAATATTAAACCAGGTAGAGGTTTAATAATTTTAACAAAGCCATTTTCAAAACTCAGTGTAAAAGGCTCATTTCATTATGACCGGGGATTTTATTATTTCAGAAACATTGAAAACAGAATATTATTTGGTGGGGGAAGGAACTTAGATTTTAAAAAAGAGGAAACAATCGAATTTGGGATAAATAAAAAAATAAAAAACAAGCTTATTACTGATCTAGACAAATTTATTATCCCTGAGCATAAAATTGAGATTGATATGGAATGGTCAGGAATAATGGCCTTTGGGAAAAGTAAAATTCCAATTATTAAAAGAGAGTCAAATTCTGTAGCAGTTGGAATTAAGTCCTCAGGAATGGGAGTTGCAATAGGAAGTTATGTAGGTAAAAATGTAGCAAATATTTTATTGGATTAAAAAAGTTTAATTGCAAATCTAGTGAACTATATTTTCAAACTTGTGTAAATTTAGGAATGAAAAAAATATTATTTTACTTTTCATTTTCTTATTTAAAGCCCAATTATTATTGGCCTATCAGAGTTGCTTTGATTTTGTATTTAATAATAATTTGTGCTGGCTTAATCTATGATCTCAATACTCAAAAAATAGAGTATTATTCAAACACAGACGAATATTTAAATATTCTTTTCACAGATTCACTATTTTACTACATATACATTCTACCATTTTTTGGAGTTTATTTTGTATCAGTTTTATTAGAGTTTTATATAAGTATTAAAAGTGATAAGAAATATGATAACAAAAAAACCGCCTCAAGAAAGAGGCGGCTAAACAAATGAATAAATTAACAAAGAATAAATACCAAGCTTTAAATGATGAATAAAAAGCATTTTGTATTTAAAAAAAATGCAACTAAATAAGCTTTACATCTTTTATTTCTTAAAGATAATCGCATTTCATAGAAAATTATATTAAGAAAATGTAAAAAATTCACTTTTTATTGAGTATTTAATAATTAGGCACATAAAATATGGATTGTATTAAATATTTTACTTTATTTTAAGATTTTAGTGAAAAATGTGATTTATTTATATTATAAAACCATACTATTTTTTACTAAATTAAATTCAAAAGACAACAAGTGTGATTTATTATGAGAGTATTATTACTAATTAGTTTGAGGTGAAATTTTTTTTTGCACATATAATTTTATTTTTTCTCGTAAACTGTAACTCGTATCATTCTCCAAATGTAATTTTTATACTTACAGATGACCAAGGTTATGGTGATTTAGGAGTGTATGGGGCTTCTGATATATTAACACCAAATTTGGATAAATTGGCTGTTGGCGGTGCTTATTTTACATCTTATTATGCTACTCAACCAGTATGTTCAGCATCTAGGGCATCAATTCTAACAGGCTGTTATCCTGACAGAATTGGAATTTTCAATGCGTATAGTCCAGGCTCAAAAGAGGGTCTTAATCCCGATGAAAAAACTATTGCTGAGCTTTTAAAACAGAAAGGATATTCTACAGCAATTTTTGGGAAATGGCACTTGGGTGATGCTCCAAAGTTTAATCCCTTAAAACATGGATTTGATGAATTCTACGGGATATTATATTCTAATGATATGTGGCCGAAACATCCTGAACAGGGAAATGTATTTAATTTTCCAGATATAAAGTTATATGAAAATGAAAAACCTATTAAAGTTTTAAATGATCAAACTTTTTTAACGGAGGCTTTAACTGACAAAGCAATTGATTTCATAAAGCGTAATAGAAATAACCCTTTTTTTCTATACTTGCCGCATCCCCAACCGCATGTTCCTTTATTTGCATCTGACAAATTCACAGGAACACAGAAAAGAGGACTTTATGGTGATGTAATTAATGAAATTGACTATTCAGTTGGGCGTATTTTAAAAACTCTAAAAATGGAAAAATTAGAAGAGAATACTATAATAATTTTTACTTCTGACAACGGGCCATGGCTCTCTTATGGAGGGCATTCAGGATCTGCTGGTATTTTTAGGGAAGGTAAAGGAACTAATTGGGAAGGTGGTCATCGTGTCCCAGGTATTGTATATTATCCAAATAAAATAAAAGCAAATACAAAAATTGATGTACCTGCTATGGGAATTGATTGGTTACCAACATTAGTAGAATTTACTCATAGTCAATCACCTAAAAATAAAATTGATGGTGCTTCACTTGTTCCTTTATTGACAGGTAAAACAGATCAGTCACCTCACAAAAATTTCTTTTTTTATTATAGGATTAATGAACTACATGCTGTAAGACACAAAAATTGGAAACTCTACGTACCTCATACTTATCGTTCGCTAAATGGTCGGATTGGGACTAATGATGGTTTTCCAGTTCCATATGAAATGAATACCATGAAATACCCAGCTCTATTTGATTTAGAGAAAGATCCTAAAGAGCGAATTGATTTAGCTTCAAAACACCCAGAAATTGTGATAAAAATCTCTAAAATAGCAGATTCAATTAGAACAATTCTTGGAGACAAATTGACTGGTATAAAGGGTAAAGAGGTACGCACTGTTGGGAAAATAGATTAATTTTTATTTCTCCATGGGCCATTTATAATTTCAACTTCTTTATTATTTAAAGTCATAATACCATGTGCTCCAAAATAGTCTCTTTGTGCCTGGATTATATTACCGCTGCTTTTTTCTTGAGTTATAGAAATTAAAAAATTCCAAGCTGAAGAAATACATGGAATAGGAATCAGTTTTGCAGCAGCATAGTTTAGAACTGAATTCCAATTAGTTTCAGCTTCCAATATATATTTTTTAAAAATATCCATTTCCAAAATCGAAGTCTTAAATTTAAATTCCTTCTCTAACTTTTTCATTAACCCAGATTTTATAATAGAACCTTCTGACCACAAATGAGCAATCAATTGTAAATCTGAATTCCAGCCATAAATTTGGTTTGAATTTTTTATCATTTCAAAGCCCTGGTGATGATTAATAAGACGGCATATATCGTAAATGATTTTTAATTTTTTAATTGAAATTGTAGCATCCTCTTTTTTTAGAGTGATGATTTTAGAAAGATTTTCCCGTTTAGTTTTCATTTTGGAAGTAAATCTAGCTTGCAATGCGGCGATCATTAAACTATTAGGGTAACCCATTGAGATTCCACTTTCCGAAGCCCAAGCACCAGTACCTTTGGCTGAGGCAGTATCAATAATTTTATTTATAAAAAGCCCATTTTCGTCTTTATATTTAAGAATTTCTGATGTAATTGCTAGTAGGTAACTCTCACAAGAACTTTTTTGCCAACTCTTCAATTCTTTTTGGACATAAATTATTTTGCCTTCGAAGGTTTCCATCATAAGAGAAAATATTTCCGCAATTAATTGCATTTCTGCATATTCAATACCATTGTGTATCATTTTTACAAAATGGCCAGCACCTAGGTTACCTAAATAAGCGCAGCAAGGCCTTCCATCAACTCTTTTTGCAGATACATTCTCTAGATCCTTGGCTACAAATTTATATGCCTCTTTATCACCTCCAAGCATTAATGACGGCCCTTTTAAAGCTCCTTTGTCACCTCCTGAAATACCCATCCCCAAAAAATGAATATTTTTCTTGTTAAGTTGTGAATTTACTTTTTCAGTTTCTTTATAATGTGAATTTCCACCATCAATTATAATGTCACCCTCCGATAGTAATGGAACTAGTCTTTTCAAAAATACTTTAAGTGCTGATCCAGCTGTAATTAAAATTATTATTTTTCTAGGACGCTTTATTGATGAAACAAAATTAGCTAGTGATTCGAAAGCTAAAGCATCTTTAAGCTCTGGGAATTTCTTTTTTTGTTTTAGGGCTATTTGTTCTTCTTTTCCTTTTACATATCTGTTATATAGAGCCAAACTGTATCCATTTGAAGCAAAATTTCTGCTCAAATTAATGCCCATTGATCCCATACCTACAATTCCCCATTCTATTTTTTTACTTTCCAAGCTCACTTTGTATTTTTTTTATTTGTTCTTCGATTGTCAAAGAGCTGATTAAATAAAAAGCATTTTTTGGTTTCTCAAATATCTTTATTTGGCTTTCAAGTAAATCGACAGGCATAAAATGGCTTCTTATTTTCATTCTTTTTTTTAACTCTTTGATTTCACAATTTAAAACTACCCAGAGGATATTTTTTTTGGGGATAAATCTAACTAATAGTTCACGGTACTTTTCCTTTAATGCCGAACAGGCCACGACAACCCCATTTTTGTGACTTTCAAATATTTTTTTAGAAATTTTAATTAACCACGGTTTTCGATCTTTGTCATTTAGTGGTATAGATTTTTTCATTTTTTCAATATTATCTAGACTATGAAAATCATCTCCATCAATAAACAATATGCCAAGCTTTTCCGATAGTGCTTTCCCAAGAGTGCTTTTACCACTCCCACTCACACCAATCAAAATAATAATATTTTTCATAGGTTAAAGTTATAAAACCAGTCTTTAAAGTGTTTTTTGTAGATATGTTTAACATAAAACAAAAACTACTCCCAAAACTGTGTTTTTTTTGTAACAGAAGCTTTCAAAGCAAGACTTAAAATTTTAGAAACAATCAAATTATTCTCAACACTATATAAAGAAAAAGGCTCTAGTTTTTTATCATTAAAGACAACCTCATATAGTAATCTAAATGGATCTTTTTTGTTTTTTGGTATAGGCGAAGGAATATATTTTTGTCCTCCTATATTTTCATTTTCCATAAATTCCATTTGATCACTATTTTTGCAATCTATAAAACCTTTTGTTCCATATAGCTGCATATCTTTTCTATTATGTGACCAATTCCAGGAGGCCTGTATAATAACTTGCTTATTGGTGTATTCTAATAAAATTGTAGTATCATCATCTACTTTTGGGTAAAGCTTAGGCTTAGTTTGTTTGGCAACACAACTAATACTTATTGGAGTTTCACCGTCTAATAACCAGGTTGTAATATTTGCACCGTAACATCCAAAATCTGTGAGTGCTCCAGCTCCGTTTAGAATGGGATCTGTCAACCAATAAAGAAATTCCGGTGTACACCCAATTTCTCTTGGACCAGGATGTCCGGTATTGAAAACTATTTTAGTAAGCGATCCAAAACTACCCTGATTCAAAAGGGTTTTGGCCTCATAGGTGGTTTCATACCATGATGTTTCATAATTCACTAGCAGAGGGGTCTTGTAATTTTTAACAATTTCAGCCATTTCTTTAGCTTCATTATAATTCGTTGCCATTGGTTTTTCTACCATAATTGGGATCCCCTTTGGAGCAAAATATTTTACAACATCAAGATGCTCTTTTGTTGAATTGAATGCAGAAATAGCATCTATTTCAACATTTTGTAAAAGAGATTCATAACTATCGAAAAATAAATTATCGGGGATATTATAGCGTTTTTTATAGCGGTTTATTGATTTAAGATTTGTTTCCACAATACCAACTATTTTTACATCACTTTGCTTTCTATTTAAAATCCAATTCACATGATCATGAACTAACCCAATAACAGCTAAACGAAGAACATTTTTTTTTGGATATTCAAAATCAACTGCCTTTAATGGATGACTTATCATAAGAATTAAAAAAAAGTAGGATAGTTTTAAAAAAAAAGAAACTCGCATATTTTTATTAAATTCATTAATGGTAATTTAACCATTAAAAACTAAGTAAGTACTATGAAAAAAATAATTCTGAGTTTGTTTTTTTTAATAACAAATGTTTACATGCTAAGCGCTCAAAATGAATCTAAAAAATTACTAGCAATTTTTGCTCACCCTGATGATGAGCAATCAGTAGCACCCTTACTAGTAAAATTGGTTGAAGAAGGTGTTGAAGTAACTTTAGTCATTGCTACTGATGGTAGGCTTGGTGTAAATGAATATAATGACAATAAAGCAGGCGACGGTTTAGCAAATATTAGAAGAAAGGAGATGATGTGTGCTGCTGATATTTTGGGAGTAAAATTGATTCATTTAGATTATCACGATCAGCTTAAGGCAGCTGAAGGCTTTGATGGACATGTTCCTCATGCTCAAAAGTTAATTCTAGAATTAAAAAATATTATCGATAAAGTTCAGCCTGACGCAATAATAACTTGGGGACCTGATGGCGTTACAACTCATATGGATCACAGATTAGTGGGCGCATCAGTAACTCAAGTGTTCGTATCCCAAAAATGGAAAAAGTCTATGAAATTATACTTCTTTGGTGTGCCTAGTGATATACTAGATTCTCAAAAAGTTAAAACTTTGAGAGGCCAGGAAAGATCATTTTTAAATGTACAGATACCTTTCACTTGGGATCAATATGATAAAGCTTATCAATCTTTGTTATGCCACGAAAGTCAATACCCAGCTAAAGTTGTTATGAAAATGAAAGAGGATAGAAAATCATTTGGGAATAGGATTTATTTAAGGCAATTTATGTCTTCAAAAAAGGTTAAAAATAGATTATTCTAAGTTTCCAACAATTTCAATCCCTTCATATTTTTGATTTTGATTATTTATTTCTTTTGAAGTAACCAGTGTATTCCATAGGAACACTTTTTTTAAAGACTTTGAATTTTCAATCAGTTCAAAAATTTCTCTGTCAACCTTAGTGCTATGCAGATTTAAAATTTCTATGTGATCTAGATTTAAAAGTGGTTTTAGCGCATCTGTTTTCAAATTATTTTTTTGAAGTGATAAACGTGTTAAATTTTTCATTTTGGATATAAATTTAATGTGACTATCCTTTAATCTGCTTTCACCTAGGTTTAACCAAGTAATATATGGGGCATATTTCTCTAAAGTTAAAAGGTCTTTTTCTAGAATTTGAGAACCATTATAACGAATATCTAAAAGTGAATTTTCTGAAGAAAGTTTTTTGCAGCTGAAATTGTGTTTATCTAGTTCATTGAATACCGATTCATCAATTGCCGGTAATTTTACTATTTCATACCATGGTTTTTTGCGTAAATCAATAGAGTAATTTTTAAAAAGTAATGATTGAATTTTAGAATCAGGTCTTATATCAATAAGAGATGTTTTTAAAGAGGCTCCTTGATTTATCCACCATTCCAATAATTTGATTTCATCATAAGTAAGCGGGGTTCCAGTTGGAGGCATATACTGATTATTATCTTGAGATCTAGTAACTCTATTGAACACAAGACTTTTTTTAAGATCATTAGCCACAATCGAAGGACCACTTCTACCTCCTTTAAAAAGACTTGTTGTAGTACTCATGTTAAGACCTCCTCTTGCAATATTATTATTATGACACGCGATACATTTTGATAAGAAAATAGGATGTATTAGGTCTTTGTAAACTCCTATAGAATCTAGTGGCACTTCTTCAAATTTTTTTTGTTTTGTTTCAGAAATCAAAACTGTTTTAATTGGTTCAGGGGCATATTCAAATAAATAGCTTTTGCCATGTGTAAGATTTCCACCGAGATGACCAACAACAATTAAAAATACTAAGATTAGAGCATTATTAAATTTCTTTAAAAACTTTGGTATGTTAAGAAATTGAAATATCCATCCCAATCCACTCAAAAAAACCAAAATAAATCCTGTTAACTTGTGTAAAAATAATTCTTCTTCTATATAATACCCATTTTGCGACAAAAGCCATCCCATAAGAGCTGAAAAAAAAGCACTTATAAAACTCAAAAACCAAATTATACGTAAAACTCGAGTATAACTAAAATTATTTACTTGATTAAATGCACTTAGTATAATAGAAATTATTAAAAAACCGATAGGTAAGTGAACAAGTAAGGGGTGGAATCTGCCAAAAAAATTTGTTATTTCAAATAAATACATAAGATTATACCCTAGTCAGTTTTAATGGATAGGTTTTCCCAGAATTCCATTGCGGCACATAAATGTTTTCATCATTATCTACACACACATCATGTGGATTAAAAAAAGTTTTTTGATCGTATATTGGTGGGATTAAAGACGAACCATCGTATGTTGGCTTATTCCCTCCTGGCATCGATACAACAGTATTATTTTTGTCTATGATTGCCAACATTCCGTCATAAGTCCCCCAATCCCTTGTAACAATTACAGCAAAATATAAATTTCCATTCTTAAGTACAGGTCTACATATAAAACATGATGGTAGATTTATGGTTTCGATATATTTTCCATCTAACGTAAAACGCTTAAAACAATTTGCAGTGCGTGAAGTAATCAATAAGCTATTATTCCCGTCACGAGAATCTAAAGTTACTCCATGACAACAATCAAAATGATGATTTTCTTTTCCCTTTCCACCAAAATGTTGAATATAATTCCCATTTGAATCATAGCGGATTATAAAATCAAGACCGTATCCATCAGCTATATAAATATCACCGTTAGGTGCGATGGCGGTTTCGGTTGGTTTAAACTGATCTTTCTTCTTATAACTGCTAATTTCTTTTGGAGTGTCAAGCTCAAAGATTTTCCTCCCTTTTAATGTAGTTTTACAGACTTTATGTGTCTCAGGATCAGTAATGTATAAAAACTCTTCACCACCTTCATCATTTAGAGTAAGGCCATGTGCTCCAGGGAATTCTTTTCCCCAAGCATCTAGTATTTCACCTCTACGGTCATATATCAAGATATTATTCTTGGGATGTGTAGTGGTCATGAAAATTCGATTTTTCTTATCTAAAACCATCTCATGACAATCATTGACTGGAAATTTAGAAGAATCTTGGACACCCCAGTTTCTGTTAACTTTATATTTAAAGTCGCCATGCCCAACAATAGGATTTTTATAAATTACTTTTTTTGTGATTGGATAAATATTTTTAAACGGATTTATTATTATCCCTGCTGCTAAACCTGTTTTTTTTAAAAACTGCCTCCTTGTTTTTTTCATAACTAACTTAGTATGTCTTTTACAAGATTACCGTGAACATCAGTTAATCGATAGCGTCTTCCCTGAAATTTAAATGTAAATTTTTCATGATCAATTCCCATTAAATGCATAAGGGTTGCTTGGAAATCATGAATATGAACCGGATTTTCAACAATATTATATCCGAATTCATCTGTTTTACCATAGGTTATGCCCTTTTTAATTCCAGCACCTGCCATAAAAATCGTGAAGCACGAAGGGTGATGATCTCTTGCGTAATTTGTTTCTGTTAATTGCCCTTGAGAATAATTTGTTCTTCCAAATTCCCCTCCCCATATAACAAGAGTGTCCTCTAAAAGGCCTCTTTGTTTTAGATCTTTAATTAAAGCAGCAGTAGGTTGATCAGTTTCTTTGCATTGAACTTTTATGTTTTTTGGAAGATCTCCGTGGTGGTCCCATCCTTGATGATAGAGCTGTACAAAGCGAACATCTTTTTCAATTAATCTTCTGGCAAGTAAGCAGTTTGCTGCAAAGGTTCCTGGTTTTCGGGAATCTTCACCATACATTTCGAAAATAGAATTTGGTTCATTAGAAATATCCATCACTTCAGGAACAGAAGTTTGCATCCTAAAAGCCATTTCATATTGACTAATTCTGGATAAAATTTCAGGGTCACCAATATCTGAATATCGATCCTTTTGCATTTTTGAAAGAAAATCCAATTGTTCCTTTCTTAAACCTTTTGTTACTCCAGGAGGGTTGTCTAAATATAATACTGGATTTTTTCCAGACCTGAATTGAACTCCTTGATGCTGTGATGGTAAAAATCCATTCCCCCACGATCTTGAGTAAAGAGGCTGTCCGTATTTATCTTTAGTAATTAAAACTACAAAACCAGGAAGATTTTTGTTATCACTTCCCAAGCCATAACTTAACCAGGAACCAATTGAAGGTCTTCCCGGAATCTGAGAACCTGTTTGAATGAAAGTCACTGCAGGATCGTGATTTATAGCTTCAGTATGCATAGATTTAATAAAACAAAGTTCATCGGATATTTTACTTATATGAGGCATCAAATCACTAATCCATGCTCCACTATTTCCGTGTTGTTTAAATTCAAATTGACTTCCTGCCAAAGGGAACGAATTCTGACCTGCAGTCATTCCAGTTAACCTTTGACCACCAAAAACACTTTCAGGAATTTCTTCACCATTCATTTTATTTAAAAGAGGCTTGTGATCAAATAAATCAAGTTGCGAAGGTGCTCCACTTTGGAAAAGGTAAATTACTCGTTTTACTTTGGGGACAAAATGAGGTAACCCTATGTTGTTAGGCTTGTATGATTGAATTTTTTCTGATGCAAAAATGTTTTCAGTATTTAGCATGCTAGCCAGACTAATTCCACCTATACCAAGAGTAGTTTTTGTCAAAAAATCTCTTCTAGAGTAATTTGAATTATCGTGGTTGTGATTGCAATTCATAAGTTAATATTTATAGTAAGATTCATTTAGATTTAGAAGAGTATTGGCAACCATTGTCATGGCAGCAACTTGAGGAGCCTTTTTATTAAATTTTGTTTTTGAGGCTCCAGTACTAATTACTTTGTAAGCTTCACCTTTATTTTTTTTGTAAAAACTAAGCTTATTTAAATAAAGCTCTTTTAATAGTTTAACTTCAGATTCTTTAGGAAATCTTGAAGTTGCTAATCTAAAACCGTATGTAATTTGATCACTTAAGTCATTTTTTGATTGTGAAATAATTCGCTCAGCAAATACTCGGGATGCCTCAAAAAATTGAGTATCATTTAAAAGCACTAGTGATTGCAAGGGAGAAGATGTTTTTTCTCTTTTTACTGTACAAATTTCTCTTGATGTAGCATCAAAGGTTATTAATGAGGGTGGAGGAGAACCCCTTTTTATAAATGTATACATTCCTCTTCTATATAAATCCTCTCCCTCAGACTCTTTATATTCTAAAAGTCTAAGAGAAAATGTATTTTTTTCTTTCCATAAGCCTTTTGGCTGATAAGGTTTTACACTTGGACCACCGACTTTTTTTGATAACAACCCACTTAAAGCTAGTGCATTGTCTCTTATCATTTCTGCTGGAAGGCGATGACTACTTGCTCTAGATAAGTATATATTGTTGGGATCAATTAAATTCTTTTCCTTTCCAAAAAGAGACTTTTGTTTGTAAGTCCTTGAGCTTACAATAATTTTAATTAAATCTCTTATATTCCAATTTTTGTCAATAAAATATAAAGAAAGCCAGTCTAATAATTCAGGATGTGATGGTAAACTACCCTGTACTCCAAAGTCAGTAGGTGTCGAAACCAAACCATTTCCAAAAATAAGTTGCCAATAGCGGTTTACGGCCACTCTTGATGTTAGCGGATTATCACTTTGAAAAAGCCAACGGGCTAGGCCTAATCTATTTTTTTGAAACTCATCTTTCATCTTTGGAAGGATCTCAGGAGTATTTGTTTTAACAACTTTAAATGGTTCATTATAGTTACCTCGGTTGTATAAAAAAGTTTTTCTTGGCTTTAACATTTCTTCCATTACCATAACCTCAACTACAGGTTCGATTTTTTCTCTCCAAGAGCTTAAATTCTTAAGTAATTCTTTTTTAAGACTTATATATTTGGGGTCGTTTTTTATCCAATACTCTTTTATTAATTCTTGTTCATATTTATCTTTTATTTTAGAATGTTGATTATACAAAATTCTCATCTCTAAATCAGTGAGCTCCTTTTTATAAATTCGGATGTCATCCATTTTACCCATGAAAAGACCATTATCCCCAGTTGAACCCTCATATGTTTTGCCTATTAATATGGGTCTTTTTTCAAGTTTTAATCCACTAGCTGTGACTGGTTTGATAGATTTAGAGAGGTTATTGATTTTAGTAACAAAATCAAGGGCTCTGCCATTTTTATATATTTTCACACCTTCAGCTTTTCCAGTACCATTATAGGAAAATGCAAGTTGATTCCATTCGTGAACTGTTATATTTTCCTTAGATCTTATGTGGATCATATTACCAGGTGCAATATTTATCAATCTTAAATTGACATAATTTTCGTCGTCAAGATAAAAATCCCAACCGCGCCACCAATTATTTTTCCCTCCTGTTGTGCCAAGAAGAAATTGCCTTGAATTTTCTTTTTTCTGATATGTTTGAGCCCAAATTGAAATCGAAAACGGATCTGTCCACTCAAAACTAGGAATCTCCTTTTCTATTCTTACACGATCATAATCACCGCTAAATTCTAATGCATTTCCACTTATACCTTTAACCAATTTTGGTGACTGTTTAGCTTTAACATTTCTATTTTCGTCAAGTATAAAATAGTCTGGCTTTAAGGAGGATTTTTCTGAGATAATATATTGTGAATTCTTTTTTGTTTTGACAGGATCGATTTTGTCAAAAGGATAATATCCAATAAGGTTTTTATCAATTTGATTTTTGGATGGAAGATCGTTCATGTATTCATATAAATTATTAAGCTCCTTTTTTGTCAAATCAATTTTAAATTTTGTATTATTTACAATCTTTTTTAATTCATTTAAATTCTCTTTTTGATCATCATTTGGAAGATAAAGCAATGGGCCATAATTTCCGTCGTCTCCAGTCATTCCTAATTCTCTAATGTTATTAAAAAACCCGCTTAATTGATAGTAGTCCTTTTGCGAAATAGGATCAAATTTGTGGTCATGACATTTAGCACATGCAACTGTCAATCCTAAAAAAGCTGTGCTGAAAGTTTCTGTTCTATCAAAAACATAATGTAATCTCCACTCTTCATCAATAACTCCCCCTTCGGCAGTCATAGGTGAGTTTCTGTTAAAAGCGGTAGCTAATTTTTGCTCTCTTGTTGCGTTAGGTAGAAGGTCGCCTGCCAATTGAAGTGTGACGAATTGATCGTAAGGCATGTTATCCTCAAAAGCTTTGATTACCCAATCTCTCCATGGCCACATTGTCCTTAGACCATCGGCGTGTAGACCGTGAGAATCTGCATAACGTGACAGATCTAGCCAGTCAAGGGTTAGTCTTTCAGCAAAGGCACTAGAACCCATCAAACGGTTTACTAATCTTTCATAACTTCCATTAAGAGTGTCACTTAGAAATTTATTTATTTGCTTTATTGTAGGTGGTAATCCAGTGAGGTCGAAAGTTAATCTACGAACCAAGGTCTCTTTATCTGCAATCGGTTCAAAATCTAATTTTTTTTCTTTTAGTTTATCGTAAATAAATTGATCAATCTCATTAGAAAAAAACTGTTGAGATTCTTGTGAAGGAAATTTTCTTTCAGGGGGGAGAAATGCCCAATGGTCTTTCCATTCTGCACCCTGGTCAATCCATTTTATAAGAATTGCTCTTTCTCTGTTTGACAAATTTAGATTTGATTCTGGAGGTGGCATCTGAATATTAGGATCATTACTTAAAATCCTGTGGACACTTTCACTCCTATAAATACTTCCCTTTACAAATGCACGATTATTAGTTTGAAGCTTCGAGAATGCTACAGATTCTAGATCCAGTCTAAGCCCTGCTTTCCTAGTTTTTGCATCAGGACCGTGACAAGCATAACACCGATCTGAAAGAATTGGTTTTACATGATAATTGAAATCGATACTCTCAGGCAGACTCTCTATTTCTAAAGCAACCTCTTTTGGAATATCAACGGAACACTTTGATAAAACAAAAACTAAAATCAAACAAAAAGATGTCCTTAAAAACATTTTCAAATCTATATCCCATTCAAACTGATAGATTCTAAGATAAAAAATTTAATCGGAAAGAAAACTTTTAAAGTTCAAATTCTTGACCAATCCTTGCAACGTTGAAGCCTTGTTTAACGACCCATTTAGTGGAATCGCTGTTTGGATCCAAAAGAGGATTTGTGTGATTCATATGTATGAAATAAACTTTATTTTTAATTTCCTTAGTTTCATTTTCCAAATATTTTATTGTCTCATAAACTAATGGATGTGGTATTTCTGACATAGGCCTATAGTTTACTTCTTCGGCATTAAAAAAAGTTGCATCTAAAAAAGCAAGATCAACATCTTTCAAAACAGAGATTAAATTTATATTCCAAAGAGACCATTTATCAATGTCTGGAATAAATAAAACCTTTTTTTTAGGGCCAACAATTTTGTATCCAACAGTTTCTGAAAATTCATCTCTGTGCGGTACTAAAATTGGTATAATTTTCACTTTATTAAGAACTTGAACAGATTTATTTTCATGAAGTTTTTTTAGCAAAATATTTTTCTGATTTATTAGCTGACTCCAAGGCCCATTTTTGCTTAGAAAATTATACATTTTGGGCATTACATAAACTGGTATATTTTTACTCGATAAGGCCTCTTTTCCTAGATGAAGTAATCCAGAGTAATGGCCCATGTGCGCATGGGTTATGAATATTCCACTAGCAGGAAAATTCATTAAATTCCATTGTGAAATTATATCAGGGGAAGCTTCAAATAAAAGGCTTTTGCCCGTTCCACTTTGATATAACTCTAGGGAGGTTACTTTCCTTTGTTTTTTTTCTTCTGAACTTAAATCTTTACAACAACTTTTTTGACAACCAATGTGAGGAGAGCCTCCGTCTTGGACGGTTCCTAACACCTTTAGGTATGTTTTATATCGATGATCTTGGCCATTAGCTGAGACCGTTAATAGATACATTATTACTATTTTAAAAAAATTGGATATGTTTTTTTTATAAGCCATAAAGTTGAAAACTACAATTATGTTATCTAATTACAAATTAGTTATTTTAGTACAAAACATGATTAATTAACACTTATATTAAAAATGAAAAAACTTATAGGCTAATTTATTTTTTTAATTTTTGCTGCATGTGGGACGCAGAAAAAAGCCATTGTAGATCCTTTCGTTGGAGCTTATGACATGACTGTGTTCGAAGTCACTCAAATAGGTGATATTCCTTTAAAGTTGATAATTAAAAAAGATAATGGCGGATATGTATCAGAACTTGAAACAAATAGTCAAGATCCTGCTGCCTCTGAATATTTATGGGAAGTAACATCTACTTCCATTGATGACGACATAATTTATATAGATGCCACTATAGCTAATTATGACTTAAGCTTTGAATTAAATGTAGACAATAATGATATATCAGGATCTATGATGGGAATGTTTGATGTAGAGGGTATAAAACTTCAATAAAAAACAAATGAAAAAACCAACTTATTATCAGGCTTAATCAATCATTTTTTTTCTTTTTAGACAAACCCCTTATACCATTATATAACATCCACAAAACAATTGCAATTGCTCCATAAACCAAAATATTTCTTATGAAATAACCCATAAAGTTATTTTATATGTCGTTCTTTTATTTCAATAATTAGGGCTATAACTAAGCAAAGACCAAGACTGCCGAAAAAAATGCCACCAACTCCCATATTTTTTTTTTAAAAGTAAAAATTATTTGTAAAAGATTGCGCTTAGAAAATTAATAAACTTGAAATCTAAAAGATTTAACTATTTTTAATTAAACAGAAAACCTAGTAAAGTAAAACAGATGAAAAATTTGAATCGTAGAAATTTTATAAAAAAATCTAGCCTTACAGCAGCCTCCCTTTATAGTGCTGCAAATTTAGCTTGCTCTGACGAATATGAAAAAACATCTTCTGGGGGTAAATATATGGGAGATTTTTCGTCGCCAAAACTAGAAACTGTGCGTTTAGCAGTAATTGGTGCTGGAGCTCGGGGCTCAGGCCACATTGAACAATTTGCAGCGATAGAAGGCACAGAAATTGTTGGTATAGCAGATCTTTACGAGGATTTGGTAGATAAGTCAGTTTCATTTTGTTTAGAAATTGATCCCAAAAGGCATCAAAATATAGCAAGGTATTTTGGGAGTGAAGATCAATGGAGAAAAATGCTTGTAGACATTAAGCCAGACGCAGTAATTATTGCTACTAACTGGAATAATCACGCAAAAATGGCAATTGAGTCTATGAAAAATGGGGCTCACGCATTTGTTGAGGTTCCTGTAGGGGTTACAATTAAAGAAATGTGGGAAATAGTGAATACCTCAGAAAAAACACAAAAGCACTGCATGATGATGGAAAATGTTAATTATGGAAGAGAGGAACTTTTATATCTTAATTTATGCCGTAAAGGAATAATTGGCGATTTACTTCATGCAGAAGCAGCTTATATTCATGAGCTTCGTTTTCAAATGGAAGAACAACAGAGGGGAACCGGTTCTTGGCGAACGCATCATTATTCAAAAAGAAATGGGAATCTTTACCCCACACATGGATTAGGACCTGTTGCGCAATACATGAATCTGTCTAGAGGAGAAGATCAATTTAACACAATTGTTTCATTCTCTACCCCAGCCATTGGGAGGAAGTTATATGCTCAAAAAAATTATGCTAAAGGGCATAAGTGGAATAATCTAGATTATAAAGGTGGAGATTTAAATACATCAATTATTAAGACAAATTTAGGAAGAACTATAATGGTTCAGTGGGACGAAACAAGCCCTAGGCCATATTCTAGACTTAATCTCATCCAAGGGACAAAAGGTACATTAGCTGGCTATCCAACTAGGGTTGCATTAGAGGGAGGTGTTCCTGGAGCAAATAAAGATCATCATACTTGGGCACAAGGCGATCAATTAGAAACTCTATATGCCAAATATGAACACCCTTTATTTAAAAGAATAGGTAATTTGAGAGAAAAAAATCATGTCGGTGACCATGGGGGTATGGATTTTATAATGCGATACCGTATCATAGAATGCTTAAGGGAAGGGATACCGTTGGATCAAAATGTGTATGAGGGATGTTTTTGGAGTGCTGTTTCCCCTTTAAGCGAGGCCTCAGTGGCTCAGGGAGGAATGCCCCAAAAATTTCCAGACTTTACAAGAGGGTCTTGGAGTCAAACAAATCCTTTAGCAATTGTATCCTAATTTTACACATAAGAGTGATAAAAGTTGAAGCACCCGCACGTATTTGTTTTTTTGGAGACCATCAAGACTATTTAAATTTACCTGTAATTGCAGGAACAATTAACAGATTCATCCATATTGAAGGAAAGCCAATAAATCAAAAATATTTTTTTATAGAATTAATTGATATAAAAGGAGTTATAGCTATTGATCTCAATAAAAGATATAATAAAATAAAAAATGGAGATTACTTTCTTTCTGCATTAGACATACTAAAAAGAGCAGGCTTTTTATTCAATCAGGGTTATAAAATTAAAATATTTGGTGAAATACCTATTAATGCAGGTATATCCAGTTCTTCAGCATTAGTGGTTGCATGGATTCGTTTTTTAATTTCAATACAAGATCATAAACCTGAGGTTACTGACCTGCAAATCGGTAAATGGGCTTACGAAGCAGAATCTGAATTTTTTAATCAACCTGGAGGATTGATGGATCAATACACCATTGCCCAAAAGGGCCTGTTATACATAGATACAAAAACAACTCAAACGGAGAGACTAAATCCTGATATTGGAGGTTTAGTGATTGCTGAATCTGGAATTGCTAAAAAGACCTTAAGCATCCTTCAAAATGCTAGAGCCTATGCGGAGGCATCGATTAATGCAGTAAAGAAAAAAGTTCCAGATTTTGATATCTTCAAAGCAGATGAAGCTGATTATAATGATTATTTTGCATTTGTCCCTAAAATATATCAGGATCATTGGTATGCAACTATTTTTAATCACATATTAACACAAAAGGCAAGAAAAATGCTAAAACTAGGCCCTTTGGATTTAGAGCAATTGGGAGCTTGGATGGATTCTCATCAAAAAATATTACAAGAAAAAATTCAAAATACACCTAAAAAAATGGAATTACAAATGCAAGCTGCACGAAAGGCAGGGGCTTTAGGAACAAAAATTATTGGCTCAGGAGGAGGTGGGTGTATGGTAGCTATTGTATCTGAAAAATCAAAAGAAAATGTAATTAAAGCTTTTTTAAATAATGGAGCTAAAGCTGCCTATGAAATCAATTTAACAACCCCTGTATGAAAAATGTAATTATTATGGCTGGTGGAGCATCCTCTAGAATGAAACGTTCTCTATCTCAAAGTCAACTATCTGAAGATGAAAAGAATTTAGCAGAAAAAGTACACAAGAGTTTAATTCCCCTTGGCAAATCAAAAAAACCATTGCTTTTTTATTTAGTATCTAATGCCGTTGAAGCAGGCATAACTAAAATTTATTTGGTTACAAGTCCAGAAAACGTGGCTTTTAAAAGATGGTTAGAAACTTGGCAAAAAAATAATTCTTTTGAAGGAATAAAAATTCAAATCGCAATACAATATCTCAAAATAGGTTATGAAAAACCGTTAGGTACAGCTGATGCGATTGAACAAACAGTAGATCAATATCCTGAGTTACTAAAAACAACTTTTATTGTCTGCAATGGAGATAATTTGTATTCAAAAGAAGCCTTTCAACAGTTAATCAAACCGAGAAGTGCACCGCATGCTTTAATTAGCTACGCTCGATCTGGATTGAAATTTGATGATGAACGTATTAAAAAATTTGCAGTGATGGATATAAATGATCTAGGGTATTTGAATCGAATAATTGAAAAACCTAACTCTGAAACTGTTGAAAGATGTAGGGATGCCTCAGGAGAAATAAGAGTCAGTATGAATATGTTTAGTTTTTTTGGTCAGAAACTTTATCCACATTTGAAAAACTGCATTATTCACCCTATTCGCAAAGAAAAAGAACTTCCAGAAGCAATTAGATTAATGAATAAAGCGGATTCTAATCAAATTATTTGTTATTCTAGGAAAGAAAACATTTTAGATTTAACATCAGCTGAAGACATAGCGAGTTTTAACATACTATAAGAATATTCAGCTAAATAAAATGATAACAGTTTTAAATGATATTATGTTAAAAAATTTTATTATCGTTTTTTCTATTTTTTTTATTATTAGTTGTAGTACTTCTTCTACTGTTTTAGATAAAGTACTTAACAAAAATATTTATGAGTTACAAAAAGTGTTGAAAAATAAAGAAAAACACGAGCTACAAATTCTTTTAACTCAAATTAAAAGAGATGATTCAGGTAAAGCTGTATTTAAAGAAAATACATTTCAACTTGATGAAGGTCGTTATTTTTATCCTGCAAGTACAGCTAAACTTCCAATAGCAATACTTTCACTTCAGAAACTAAATGAATTAAGATCGAATGGGCTTCAAATTTCTGGGGACACCCCTTTTTTTATAACTGACAAAAATGGGAAAATTTTGGTTAAAAGGGATTCAACTCATCTTCAAGGAATTTTAACCATAAATCATCTAATAAAAAAGGTTTTTTTAGATAGCGACGATAATGCATATAATTATCTTTTCGATTTCTTAGGTACTGACTATATCAATAAAGAATTAATTCAAAGAGGTTTAAGTAAGACTAGGCTTTACCATAAATTTCTTTTCGGATCCGACAATATTAACACTTGGGGATATACTTTTTTAAGTGAAAATCAAAAAATTATTTACCATCAGCCTTCCATAAGTGCTTTGGTTGATTTGAAACCAAATAATTTAGAAGGTAAGTTGAAAGGAATTGGACATATAAAGTCCAAAAAATTAGTTTTTGAACCAATGAATTTTGAAAGAAAAAATAGAATTTCAATACGTAACCTTGAGGGTATTCTTAAAAGAATAATTTTCCCTGAAGCTTTTACTGAAAAAGAACTTTTCAATTTGACTAAAGCGGATTATAAATTTTTAAGATATTGGATGAGCAGAACTACATTAGAAAGTAATTATCCTAATTATAATGATGGAAAACATTGGGATAGTTATTGTAAGTTTTTTATTTATGGAGATAAAAAAGGCGCAATGATACCTGAGATTAGAATATTTAATAAAGTTGGGCAAGCTTACGGTACGGTTACAGATGTTGCCTACATAAAAGATGAAAAAAATAAAATTGAGTTCTTACTCACGGCAACGATTTTGGTTAATGAGAATATGATTTATAACGACGATATCTATGAATATGATGAAATTGGAATCCCTTTTTTAGCTGCTTTAGGAAGAGGTGTACACGAAGAAATAATAAAATCTACTTTTGATTAATCTGATTTTTATTTTATTCTTTATATGATCTACTTAGTCAAAATAAAATAAATGAAAACTATTAAGGAAATTCTAATTTTAATATTGATATTTTGTTTTGTTTCACCATCTCTAAATGCAAAGATGGTCGCACCTCACCAGGTAGCCAACTCCAAGGAATTTAAAAAAACTAATAGCTCACAACAACAGATTGGTAAATGGTTATTTACAATCATTAATAGAGACTTAGAGTTTAACATAGATAGGCAAGAAAAAGTAGTTGTAATGGAAAAACTATTAAACTTGCCTCAATCAGCTTTGAATCTTGAGGAAGAAATAGTCTGGTTTAGTCCCCGCGATACCGGTATTCACCTATATCACAACAATATTATTGGGGTGGGTTTGAACAAGACCGACAACGGCATAAATTTTGTCAGTCTATTTGATTTGCATAAGGGGATTGAATTACTGAATAGATCTAATACTTCAATATTCAAACTTATGATTTCCATTGGGAAAGACACGATAAGACTTGATAATGAGTCAAGTTGGGAGAAGACTGAAATTAAATGGGATAAAAATGAA
Source organism: uncultured Bacteroidota bacterium (assembly GCA_902520765.1). Taxonomy (GTDB): domain Bacteria; phylum Bacteroidota; class Bacteroidia; order Flavobacteriales; family Flavobacteriaceae; genus MS024-2A. Next base: position 159,404 of record CABYPG010000001.1, on the reverse strand, counting down.
AAATTATCATTGCTTACTTTAAATTTTAAAGATGCAAAGGATTCTAAATTAAATGGACTCTCTGTCGTTTGTGAGGTCGAATTCCATAATAACCTAACACATTGGGGATTGGAAACAAAACTTCCAGAAAAGGGGGTTTCACTTTTGGAAACTGAGTTCCCTTCAATTAAAGCAGGGCCTATTGGACAAGTTCTTGAAGAGAATGTTCTTCATTATCCCAAGGCTTCAGGTATTGCATCTCAATCACCTTATACAAAAGAGATTAATTACAGTGAGGTCTATCCAAATTGGAGAGCTACTTATCAGATGCTTGGGCTATATAATAAGCAAGGTGGACTCTATATTGCCAGTCATGATCCAACTGCAAGTATAAAGAAAATATCCACTACTACTGACGAGGAAAAGGTTAATTTCCAATTCAACTGGCCTGCACCGAATATGGGTATTGATAACAATGGCTATAAACTACCTGGAAATGTAGTTCTTGGCTATGTTGAGGGAACATGGTATGAAGCAGCTATGATTTACCAGGCATGGGTTAAACAAGAGGCCCCCTGGTGGCCAAAACCTCCAAGTAAGCGTCCCTCTAGAATACAAGATATAGCAGTCTGGGTACAACACGAAACAGGTGGTGATCTAAAAACTCTTGTAGAAGAAGTCTTAGATTTTGCTGAATTTATGAGAGTACCGTTAGGTTTTCACTGGTATGTATGGCATAAAATTCCTTTTGATAATGATTACCCACATTTTTTTCCAGCAAAAGATGGGTTTGTAAAAGCTGTACGTGAGTTAGAAGATGCAGGTGTCCGAGTGATGCCTTATATAAATGGGCGTTTGTGGGATGCTGATCTTGACGATTTTAAATCAGAAGGAATTAAGGCTGTTACTAAGAATGAAAAAGGGGAGCCTTATATCGAAGACTATGGGAATGGTGTTCGCAATGCTGTTATGAATCCCGTCACCCAAATCTGGCAGAAAAAAATTAAGGAGATTGTTTTAAGGCTGCAAAAAGATTCTGGTACTTCAGGTGTTTACCTAGACCAGATAAGCGCTGCTTCACCAAAATTATGTATGGATAGGTCTCATGGGCATCCATTGGGAGGTGGTTCATGGTGGCTTGACCAAGGATATTACAAATTACTCTCAGCCATACGCGATGAAATGCCGGAAGGAGCATTTCTTACTAGTGAGGCTATGGCCGAACCTTATAACCATTTATTGGATGGTCTTTTAAGCTGGAATTCTCAATTCCAAAATCAAAAACCGATCTATTCTTCTATATATGGAGGTCAGATATCAATCTTCGGACGCTACAATCCAGTTGGTCCCGACAAACATAAAGCCCTAATTATGAGAGCTGGTCAGCAATTGGTTTTTGGGGAACAACTCGGTTGGATCAGCCCAACTATTCTTAAAGAAAAAGTACCTGCAGACTTTTTAAGAAAAATGGCTCAAACTCGATACAAATTGATTGATTATTTTGTTGGCGGTCAAATGTTACCTCCACCTATAGTACATGGAGATATTCCAAATATCACTGCAGATTGGGAGTGGGGTGAAAATAATCCGTCAGATATTACCGTATCTGCTTTGCAACGCGCTACTTGGATGTCAGAAGAAGGTAAAATTGTAAATATTTTTGTAAACGTATCAGATAAAATCATTGACTTTAGAATTTCAAATGAAGATGAAAAAATATCACTTGATGCTTATAGTGTAAAGTATATTAAAGCTAGAGGTGATTAAAAGAATTGAACAGATTGTATTTTAATTTATTTTTAAAATATAAAAACACACTGCTGATTGTAGATTTGTTCTTTTGATCTATTTATGTATTAAAACCTTTGTACCAAGAAATTAATAAACCTAGTTTTTGATTAAACCTAGGTCCTTTAATCTTTGGTTTAAAAATTCGCCTGCTCGAATGTCATCATATTTTTTCACATTTTTCTTATTATAAGTTTGTGGTAAGCAGTTCAATGGCATTTCTGGTATTGGATGCATAAAAAAGGGGACTGAATATCGAGAACTTCCCCAGAATTTCTTTGGAGGATTTACAACTCGATGTAGAGTAGAAGGGAAAAAATTATTTGTTAATCTTGAGAGCATGTCGCCAATATTTATTATTAATTCATCTTTTTCTGCAACAGCCTCTATCCACTGATTTTTTTGATTTAAAACTTGTAAACCTCCACCTTGAGCACCCATTAATAATGTAATCAAGTTGATATCACTGTGGGCCGCAGCCCGTTCAGCTTCTTTTGGGTGTTCTTTGATTGGTGGATAATGTATTGCCCTTAAGATAGAATTCCCACCATTAACGAATTTATCAAAATAAAATTCGTCTAGATTTAAAAAAATAGCTAAAGCTCGAAGTACTAATTTTGCAGTTCTCTCTAATTCCAAAAAGGCTAAATTGCCAATCTGATTAAAATTTTTTAATTCTTTAACTTTTATATTTTCCGCATATTTTTTTTTGAGAAATTTTTTTGTGTTTAAATCCTGACCGAAATGCCAAAATTCCTTTAAATCACCAACTGACCTCCCAGCTGCACTCTCTTTTCCAAATCCAGTATAACCTCTTTGACTCCCTCCGTCTTTAATTTCGTATGATGATTTGATTTCATCAGATAGATTAAAAAAATCACGAATTTCCTTATAAAGATTTTCTTGAAGTGAGCTGCTTAGAAAGTGCCCCTTTAAGACAAGAAATCCAATTTCTTGAAATGCAAAGCCAATTTCTTTGACAAATAATTTTTTCGTTTTTGAATTTATAGAAGTGAAATCTTCTAAGTTTACTTTAGGAATGTTATTCATTTCAATAAAAAAAGCGGATCCATCGATCCGCTTTTGTAATAGATAAGGAAAGCTACAGCAGACCGCAATTGGGTACCTGCTGTCTCGAATTCCTTAAATGATTGTAATAAGACATAGACACCTCCTTTCAAATTTGGTTAGACTTCACTGTTGTCACAGCATAAACTACTCACATCAAATATAACTACCACTTTAATGGTATTCAAATTATTTAACTATTTTTTTCAAGGTTAATCCTTGAACCAAAATTGTAAATAAAACAACTCCATAAGTAAGTATTAAAATAAGGTCTTTTCCTGCACCAATGCTATTAGGTAAGTTTAATGCCAATGCGATACTTAGCCCACCACGGAGTCCTCCCCATGTTATGATAAGTGCAGTATTTTTTTCAAAACTTTTTTTAATAGAAAGAATTTTTATTGGAACAAATACCCCAATTCCCCTAGAAACAACCACTATCACAATCATAACAATAACAATAATTAGATAAGAGAAATCAAAATTTTGTAAAATAGGAATTACCTCCAATCCGATTAGGATAAATAATATTGCATTTAACGTTTCATCAAGAAGATGCCAAAATTTATAAACGTAGTCACCCATAACTCTTTGTAGTCCGTCAGCCTTTTTGTCACCATCAATATTTTGATTAAGAAAAAGTCCCATAACCACAACTCCTAATACAGCAGAAAAATGAAATATATGAGAAATCACAGGAACTAACAGTACCATAGAAAGCGTTATCAAAACTTCCAATTCAACATGTTCATTTTCTATATATTTAACCAGTTTCAAGCCTAAAAATCCCATTACAGCACCAAGTAATACTCCTCCGATAACTTCTGTAGCAAATAATGACCCAACGCTAGCAAGGCTAATATTTTCTATACCTTCAGCCTTCATACTTAGAAGAGTCAAAAAAACAACCACTCCGATTCCGTCATTGAAAAGTGATTCTCCTGCAATTCTAGTTTCTGTTATTGAGGAGAGATTCATTTTCTTGACCATTGCTAAAACCGCGATGGGGTCCGTGGGAGCTATTAGAGAACCAAAAAGCAAACAGTCAACATAAGTTAAACCAAGATCAGATAGGCCAAAAAGTGATTGTTGTGTTAACCAAAAAAGACCCGACCCAACTACAAAAGTTGAGAAAACAACACCAAAGCTTGCTAACAAAAGGATGGTTAACTTATCTTTTAAAAGTTCGTGTACATTTACACTGATAGCGCCAGCAAATAATAAAAAAGGCAACATCACGTCAATCAATAAAACGCTGAAGTCAAATTCTTCAGTTAACGAGGTAGCAAATTTTAATAAGTCAGGTTCAATTAAACCTGCAAATAAGACAACGGCAGACAAAACGATAGCCAGGACCATTAGACCTATTGTCTGGGGAAGCTTTAAAAGGCGAAGATTTATAATTGAAAAAATAGAGGCAAGTAGCAATAATACTGTTGCAAGTTCTAGAAAATTCATTTGATTTAGTTTTTACTAAAGATAAAAAATTAACTTTTTAAATGGAGTTTAGCAATGTATTTTCCAATCATATCAAATTCAAGATTTACAAAACTTCCAATTTCAATTTGTTTAAAATTCGTATGCTCAAATGTGTAAGGTATTATAGCGACTGAAAATCGATTTTCTTTAGAGTTTACAACTGTAAGACTTACTCCGTTAACTGTAATTGATCCTTTTTCAATAGTTATATTGCCTGACTTCTTGTCGTATTCAAAGGTAAAAAACCAACTTCCGTCCAACATCTCAGAGAAAATACATTTTGCGATTTGATCTACATGCCCCTGGACAATATGTCCATCTAATCTATCTCCGATTTTCAGAGAACGTTCAATGTTAACATAATCTCCAATTTGCAAAAGGCCAAGGTTAGTTTTATCTAAGGTTTCTTTGATAGCAGTAACAGAATAGTACTTCCCCACACATTTTTCAACTGTAAGACAGACACCGTTATGTGAAACACTCTGATCAATTTTTAATTCTTCTGCTAGGTTACATTCAAATTTTATTTGGAGATTTTCACCTACCTTATCGAGTGTTTTAACTTTCGCGAATGCTTCAATAATTCCGGTAAACATTGATATTTAATTACATTTGCATCAAAATTAAAATAAAAAACTAGCACACTTGTCTGAATCGTCAAAAATTAAAGTCGGAATTTCTGTAGGTGATCCTAATGGAATTGGATTTGAAATAATTTTAAAAACTTTCCGAGAGAAAAATCTTTTCAACAAATTTATTCCTATTGCCTTTGCACATCCTCAGAATTTTTTTGATGAAAGAGTAAAGTACAAATTAGATACGAACATATTAGGGGTAAAAAATGTTGAGGGTGTTCAGGAAAATTGTCTTAATGTTATTAATATTTGGGATCATCCTTTTCCAATTAATTATGGTAAAGATGAAACAACTGCAGGCAATTTTGCTTTTAGTTCTTTAGAATCTGCGACAAAGGGTTTAATAAAAAATAAATTAGATGTTTTAGTTACAGCACCAATCAACAAAAGAAATATTCAATCCAAGCGTTTTCAATTTAAAGGGCACACTGATTATTTAGATAAAGAAATTAAGGGAGAGAGTTTGATGTTTATGATATCTGACCAAATAAGGCTTGCACTTGTAACTGATCACGTCCCTTTAGCAAAAGTAAGTGAATTTGCTACAGAAAAAACCATAATAAAAAAAATTCAAATACTAGAGCATAGCTTAAAAAGTGATTTTAATATCTCTGAACCAAAAATTGCCATTTTAGGCATTAACCCACATGCAGGTGATTATGGAGTTATTGGAGAAGAAGAGGAGACTTTTTTAAGACCGCTCGTAAAAGCTCAACACGATAAAGGTATTAGAATTTATGGACCTTTTCCTGCTGATGGATTTTTTGGAAGTCAATCATACCAAAATTTTGACGCTGTACTTGCTATTTATCATGATCAAGGATTGATTCCATTTAAAACATTAACTTTTGGAGAAGGTGTAAATTTTACTGCAGGACTCGATAAAGTTCGAACATCTCCTGATCACGGGACTGCATATGATATTGCTGGTCAGGGAGAAGCGGATCATAATTCTTTTAAGAAAGCACTCTATAAGGCAAGAGAAATTTTCTTGAATCGTAAAAAATTTAACGTTGCTATTGATTAAATCTAACTATTGGGAAATATTTAGGAATAATTAATTTTTATTTTTAAATATGCTCACAAAAAAACTTCCTAAAAGAGAGTGGACAAGACTGGATAATGCTGCTGGTATAGCCACTAAGGGACTAGTAAAGTTTTCACGAGCAAGAACAACACCTAGTCCTGAGTTTTGCATTCCTACCTCTATAGCTATTGTTTTTGCAACTTTCCAGTTTTTAAATGCAATCCAACTTATTGAAAAACCAATAATGAAACCCGAAAGATGAAGAAAAACCAATGAAACTAAAAGTTTGAATCCTGATTCTAAAATAACATCTTTTCCTTGCCCTACGATACTGCCTACAATAAGACATATTAGTAACACAGCTAAAGGAGGAGCGAAAGGCAAAACTTTTGAAATATACTTTGATGAGTACTTATTTAAAATTATACCAATGGAAACAGGAAATAAAACAACTTTAAGAGTACTAAAAAATAGTCCCATTGCAGATATATCGAGATAACTTCCAGAAAGTTTAAGAGTTAAAAAGGGAGTCATAAAGATTGCAATCATTGTTGAGCAGGCAGTCATGCATACTGAAAGAGCTACTTCGGCTTTAGACAAATATGAAATTACATTAGAAGCTGTTCCACCAGGACAGCATGAGACTAAAATCATACCTACGGCAAAAAGAGGAGGTAAATCAAAAATCTTAGCAAGTCCCCATCCTAAAAAAGGCATAATAAGAAATTGAAGTATTAAACCTGTAATTACCCATTTAGAACTTTTTATGACTTCTACAAAATCAGAGCTTTTTAGTGTGAGGCCCATACCAAGCATTATTCCTGCTAAACCATATGTTATAAGAGATCCACTAAACCATGTTGTCAAAGGAGGATGTAATAAGCCCAAAAAAGCGAAAATTGAAACAATCCATGGGAATGCATTAGTAAATCGAATCATAAGGTTCAATTAAAATTCTAAATATAGCACTATGAATGAGTTTAAAAGTTCTCAAAAATGGATATAAATTTTTACTTTAAAAAGATTCTTTTATATTTTTGCATTTCCTTATATAATCATAAAAAATAGTTGTTAAAACAACATGTTCCAAATTCTATGAAAAACCCGAATTTATTTTCAAATTTAAAAAGTGACATTCCTGCGAGTATAGTGGTCTTTTTCGTAGCGCTCCCACTTTGTTTAGGTATTGCTTTAGCAAGTGGTGCACCACTATTTTCAGGTCTAATCGCTGGAATAATAGGGGGTATAATTGTTGGGATTATCAGTGGTTCCCAAATAGGAGTCAGTGGTCCTGCTGCGGGGCTAGCGGCGATCGTTTTCACTGCGATCGGAGATCTAGGTGGATTTCAAAACTTTCTTTTAGCTGTGGTATTAGGTGGACTTATTCAATTTGTCTTCGGTATACTTAGAGCAGGAGTTATAGGTTATTATTTTCCTTCCTCAGTTATAAGGGGAATGTTAACAGGTATAGGTATAATAATCATTTTAAAACAAATAAGACATTTTTTTGGCTATCAAAGTCCTGGAGAACAATTTCCTGGAATTTTAGAGGCCTTAAATTATATAAATCCTGGAGCAACATTAATAGCTATTGTAAGTATGGGAATATTAATGCTTTGGTCAAATATTTTGAGTAAAAAAGGAAAGATTTTTCAATTAATCCAAGGACCATTGGTTGCTGTTATAATTGGGATTATTTATGTTGTTATCACAAAAGGGGACAATTTTTGGGCGATTAAATCAGAACTTTTAGTATCAGTTCCGGTTCCTGAGAATATGAACTCGTTTTTGGGTCAATTTACCTTTCCAAACTTTCAAGGCATCACAAGAGTTGAAATTTGGATAACAGCATTTACAATAGCTCTTGTTGCAAGTCTAGAGACACTTTTATGTGTCGAGGCAACGGATAAATTAGATCCAGATAAACGAATAACACCTACGAACAGAGAACTCATTGCTCAAGGGACGGGGAACTTTATTTCTGGTTTAATAGGGGGGTTACCAGTAACTCAAGTTATTGTGAGAAGTTCTGCAAATATTCAATCAGGAGGTAAAACAAAAATGTCTGCTATTATTCATGGATTCTTTTTGTTAATATCCGTTCTTCTCATTCCTGCTTTACTTAATCAAATTCCATTATCCGTATTAGCAGCTATACTTTTTATAGTGGGATATAAACTTGCAAAACCAAGCTTATTTGTCACAATGTATAAATTAGGCTGGAAACAACTACTTCCATTTTTGATTACTATTATCGGGATCGTTTTCACGGATCTTTTGATTGGTATAGGTTTAGGATTAATTTTAGGAATAGTAATTATATTAATTAATAGTTTCAAAAATTCACATTCAATTTCAACAGAGGGAAAAAATAAAACTATAATCACATTAGCAGAAGAGGTTACTTTTTTTAATAAGGCGTCAATATTAAAGGAATTAGATAAATTGCCAGAAGAGACATCCCTTGAAATTGACTTAAGAGGCTCGAAATTTATAGATAATGATATAATTGAAATTTTTGAAGATTTTTTAGCAAAACAAAAAAATAAGAATTTTGAATTTAAAATTATATTGGAAAAAGGTGAATACAAAAATCCAGAAAATATTGCCGAATTATTTTAGTTAAAAAAAATTGAAATTATATTTAATTATTATATGTGCGACGAAAAGAACTACTAACTTAAATTATATAAAATGATTACTAAAGAACAGATTTTAGAAGCTCAAAAATTATGGGGTGATGGTGTTGTAAAAATAGGATCCTTAAAACAAACTAGAACTGAATGTGAAGAATATGCTAGCAATTTTCTTGACAATCGTTATGCTTTTGATCAAGGCGATGTTTTATTCAAGCCTACGAAATGTGAGTTAGAACAATTTAGGCCAACTAAATCAGAAGCATTGTCGTATTTTATTGCTGGTGATGATAGAGCATGCCAGGAAGATAAAGGATTTGCAATTAATCCTTGGACAAATGTGAGATTTGAGAACACTGGCTTTATTTTAGAAGAAAATAGAGCTATCGCGATGGGGAATTATTTTTTCACAGATTTACAAGGTGTTGAAGCTAAAGTTGAGTACACATTTGGCTATAAATTATCACAAGGGGAACTGAAAATTGATTTACATCACTCCTCATTCCCATTTACAAATTAATAAGGCACTTAAATTTACCTTATCCCTTATTCATATTAAATTTGTGAATAAGGGATTTTTTTATTGAAACAAAACTTAATAATTATGAGAATATACATCTATTTTATTTTTGTGAATTTACTTTTCCTTTCATGTAATGAAAGCCATAAAAAAAATAGTTATCCAGAAACAAAAAAAATTCCAGTGACCGACATATATTTTGATGAATCAGTAACTGATGATTATCGTTGGCTTGAAGATGATAAGTCTGATGACACCAAAAAGTGGGTAATTAATCAGAATAATACAACTTTCAAATATTTAGATGAAATTCCTTTTAGAAATGATCTTAAGCTTCGATTAGAACAACTTTGGGATTATGAAAAAATTTCAGCACCATTTAAAGAAGGACAATACATGTATTTCTACAAAAACGATGGTCTTCAAAATCAATCTATTCTTTACCGAGAAAATAATAAAAATAAAGCTGAGGTCTTTTTAGATCCAAATAGTTTTTCTAAAGATGGCACCACCTCTCTATCCACCTTAAGCTTCTCAAAAACAGGAGATTTAGTTGCATATTCTATAAGTGAAGGGGGAAGTGATTGGAGAAAAATTATAGTTATGAATACCACTAATAAAAAAATTATTGGGGATACTTTAGTAGATGTTAAATTCAGTGGAATACAATGGAAACTTGATGAAGGTTTTTTCTATTCTAGTTATGATAAACCAAAGGGGAGTGAGCTTAGTGAAATGACTGATCAGCACAAATTATATTATCATAAGTTAGGAACTAAACAATCTAAAGACATCTTAGTGTATGGTGGAGAACAGGATCAAAAACACAGATATATTGGAGCAAAAGTTTCTGAAAATGGGAGATACCTTTTTATTTCAGCCTCTAAAACAACTTCTGGCAACATTAGTTTTTTAAAGGATTTAAGTTTGAATTTGAAAACTAGTCCCTTAATTAAAGTAGATGAAAACTATAAAACAGATAGTTACTTATTACACTCAAATGGGGAAAGGTTGTATATAGTGACTAACAGCAATGCACCAAATCAAAGGATTATAGTGGTTAATGCCAGAAAACCACAAGAAAAATATTGGAAGGATTTTATACCTGAAGGGAAGTATGTTCTTTCTCCAACTACTGGAGGGGGATATTTTTTTGCTCGCTATATCGCTGATGTGATAACGAAAGTAATTCAATATGATATGGATGGAGTAAATATGGGAGAAATAGAATTACCAGGATTAGGAACAGCTTCTGGTTGGAGCGGAAAAAAAGATCAAGAAGTTTTATATTTTAATTTCACTAACTATCATTCACCAAGCCAAATATATTCTTATAATCCAAAAACAAAAACATCAATAAAATACTGGGAGCCCCAAATTGATTTTGATTCAAATGATTATAAGTCAGAACAAATTTTTTATAAATCAGAAGATGGAACTAAAATTCCAATGATTATTACTTATAAAAAAGGCACAAAATTTGATGGCCAAAACCCTACCATTTTATATGGCTATGGAGGCTTCAATATAAGTATCCAGCCATCTTTTAGTGTAGCTAATGCCATTTGGTTAGAACAGGGTGGCATCTTTGCTGTTCCAAATCTCAGGGGTGGTGGAGAGTATGGAAAAGAATGGCATAAAGCAGGGACACAACAAAAAAAACAAAATGTATTTAATGACTTCATTGCAGCAGCAGAATTTCTAATAAAAAATAAATTTACCAATCCAGAGTTTCTTGCTATTAGAGGAGGTTCAAATGGTGGCTTACTAGTTGGAGCCACAATGACTCAAAGGCCTGAACTAATGAAGGTAGCATTACCCGCAGTAGGAGTTTTAGATATGTTACGTTATCATAAGTTTACTGCAGGCGCAGGCTGGGCTTACGATTACGGGACTTCTGAAGATTCAAAGGCGATGTTTGATTATTTAAAAAGTTATTCTCCAGTTCATAATGTAAAAGAGGATACAAATTACCCTGCGACTTTAATTACAACTGGGGATCATGATGACCGTGTGGTTCCTGCACACTCTTTTAAATTTGCAGCCCAGCTCCAAAACAAACAAAATGGAGAAAACCCAATTTTGATCCGAATAGAGACTAATGCTGGACATGGAGCGGGGACTCCTGTATCAAAAAGAATTGAGCAATACGCGGATATCTTTGGATTTACTCTTTTTAATATGGGGTTTAAAGTTTTACCCCAAACGGTAAAAAATAAAGTAAAAGGGTAAAATTTAATTCACTATGATACGTGAGGCAAATTCAAAAGATGCAAAAGCCATTGCTTTAATTTATAACTACTATATTTCAAATACAACAATAAGTTTTGAAGAAAAACCTGTAAATGAAAATATTGTAATTCAAAGAATAAATTCTAATGAAAAGAATAAGTGGTGGATTTATCAATCAGCAGACGAATTATTAGGCTACGCATATTCGACTATATGGAAACCTAGATCAGCATACCGCTATACGGTCGAAAGTAGTATTTATTTAAAGCCAAATAATTTTCGAAACGGTATAGGAACAGCACTTTATATAAAACTTTTAGAATCGTTAAAAAAAGAGGGATTTAGAAGAGTTCTGGCTGGAATTTCTTTACCTAATGACTCAAGTGTTCTATTTCATGAGAATTTTGGATTCAAAAAAGTAGGACAACTTGAAGCTGTGGGATATAAGTTCAAAAAATGGATAGATATTGGGTATTGGGAGCTTAAAATTTAGAAATACTAATCCTCCATTTTAAAATTCTCCATAAATTTTGTCGTATACTTTCCACTCAAATAACCGGGATCGCTCATTAATTTTAAATGAAATGGAATAGTTGTTTTTACGCCTTCTATAATAAATTCTTCTAGAGCACGCTTCATTTTATGTATTGCACCCTCTCTTGTTTGAGCTGTAGTAATTAGTTTAGCAATCATCGAGTCATAGTTAGGAGGAATCAAATAGCCACTATAAACATGAGTATCTAGTCTTACACCGTGGCCTCCTGGGAAATGAACTGTACTTATCATTCCAGGGCTAGGTCTAAAATCATTAAATGGGTCCTCAGCATTGATTCTGCATTCTATAGAATGAAGTTTAGGAAAGTAATTTTTACCTGAAATTTTTTCTCCAGCAGCAACCTTAATTTGTTCGCAAATAAGATCAAAATCTATTACTTGCTCAGTTACAGGATGTTCTACTTGAATCCTAGTATTCATTTCCATAAAGTAGAAGTTTTTATTTTTATCTACTAGAAATTCAATTGTACCTGCTCCTTCATATTTAATAAATTCAGTTGCTTTTACTGCTGCCTCTCCCATTTTATTTCTCAGTGTAGATGTCATAAATGGAGAAGGAGTTTCCTCAGTTAATTTTTGATGGCGCCGCTGTATTGAACAATCCCTTTCAGAAAGATGACAAGCTTTTCCATTTGAATCGCCAACTACTTGAATTTCAATATGGCGTGGTTCTTCGATGAGCTTTTCCATGTACATACCATCGTTTCCAAAAGAAGCAGCAGCCTCTTGTCTTGAACTATTCCAAGCTTTTTCAAGTTCGTTGGACTTCCATACAGCGCGCATTCCTTTTCCACCACCACCAGCTGTAGCTTTTAACATTACTGGATAGCCAATCTCAGATGCTATTTTTTCAGCTTCTTTAAAACTCCCTATTATACCTTTGGAACCTGGTATAGTTGGGACACCTGCCTCTTGCATAGTTTTTTTTGCTGAAGCTTTATCTCCCATTTTACTTATCATGGAAGGAGAGGCACCAATAAATTTAATTTTGTGCTCCTCACATATTTCTGAAAATTTTGCATTTTCAGACAAAAAACCATAACCAGGATGTATAGCATCAGCATTTGTAATTTCAGCTGCAGCAATAATATTTGACATTTTCAAATAAGATTCGTTACTAGCAGCAGGACCAATGCAGACAGCTTCATCTGCAAATCTTACGTGAAGGCTATCAGTATCTGCTTTTGAATAAACAGCAACTGTTTTCACACCCATTTCTTTGCAAGTACGAATAATTCTCATGGCAATTTCACCCCTATTTGCAATTAGAATTTTATTGAACATTTTTAAGACTTAATGGGGTTTGATAACAAATAAAGGTTGATCAAATTCTACTGGAGAAGCATCATCAACAAGGATTTTGACAATTGTACCAGCTAATTCAGATTCAATTTCATTAAAAAGTTTCATGGCTTCAATAACACAAAGAACATCACCTTCTTTAATAGTGTCTCCAACTTCAACAAATGCAGGTTTATCAGGTGCTGATTTTCTGTAAAAAGTACCAATTATGGGAGATTTTATCGTAATTAATCCATCATCTTCAGATGAGGAATCGTCTTTTTTATGATTAGTATCTTTAGACTCACTCAAAGGGACTTGTAAAGATTGAGTAGGAACAGGTGGAATTGATAATGGATTTACATTTTGTAATAATCCATTAGGTTCTAAATTAGTTGAGCTTCCTCCAGTTTTGATAGTAATTTTTATATCCTCCATTTCAAGTTTTACCTCTTGTGCTCCAGATTTGGCTACAAATTTTATTAGGTTTTGAATGTCTTTTATATCCATTTTTATTTATTTTATTTAATATGCCCACGTAAGATAAGCTGCACCCCAAGTGAATCCACCACCAAAGGCGGCAAAAACTAGCTTATCTCCTATATTTAGTTTGTTTTCATAATCATTTAATAATAGCGGTAGGGTTGCCGCAGTTGTATTTCCATAATACTCAATATTCATCATTACTTTATTAGGGTTTAGATCTAGTCGCTGAGTCGTAGCATCAATAATTCTTTTATTTGCTTGATGCGGAACAAGATAGTCAATACTCTCATTATCAAGTTCGTTTCTTTTCATGATTTCTTTTGTCACTGCGGACATTTCTGAGATAGCATATTTAAAAACAGTTTTACCATCCTGATGAATATTGTGCCATCCTTTTTCTAATGTGTCTTTTGACGTAGGATAGAGTGAACCTCCCGCTTTAATTCTTAAAGACATTCTGTCTGAACCGTCACTTCTAAAGTATTCATCTTCCCAACCATTTTCATTTAAGCTGGGTTCAAATAAAACGGCACCCCCTCCATCACCAAAGATTATACAGGTTGTTCGATCTGTATAATCAACAATTGAGGACATTTTATCAGCACCAATTAGCAACACTTTTTTATATCGCCCAGAACTCACATATGCAGCTGCTACACTCATTCCATAGAGAAAACCAGAACAAGCAGCATTTAAATCATATGCAAAAGCATTCTTAGCTCCTATTGATGAGGCAACATAAGCTGCCGTTGCTGCTACATGTAAATCTGGTGTTACTGTTGCAACAATTACAAGATCAATAGTATTTGCACTTGTATTTTTCTTATTTAAAAGATCTTTAGCTGCTTTTATTGCTAGGTAAGATGTCGCTTTGTCATCATCCAATAAGATTCTTCGCTCTCTTATACCAGTTCTACTTTGAATCCATTCGTCACTAGTATCAACCATAGTTTCTAATTTATGATTAGAAAGGATCGTTTTAGGTGTGTATCCTCCTACAGCTGTTATTGCTGCTTTGAGAATTTTTTTCCCCTTCAGATGCATTTATTTATCTGCTTTTTAAGCGAAATTAAGGTGAAGATAATAGTTTTTTAATGCAATCAAAATAAAACAATAAAAAAGGTTTTTTAATGGATCAAGCATTATAATGCGTATCTATGTTATAGTTACGCAGTTTCAGTTTCAGCAGCATCAATAAGTACTTTACCTCTGTAATAAAGTTTACCTTCATGCCAATGAGCTCTATGATAAAGATGTGCTTCGCCAGTCTTCGAACATGTCGAAATCTGTTGGTCAGCAGCTTTATAATGAGTTCTTCTTTTATCTCTTCTTGTCTTGGAAATTTTTCTTTTTGGATGTGCCATGGTTTTAATTTTTATAATAAACTTTCTAACTTCTCCCAGCGTGGGTCTTTACGAATAGCAGGCTTTTTATTTTGTGGGTCTAACTGTTCTAATTTACTTAAAATCTCATTTTTTAGTGTTCCATTTTTAATACCTGGATGAACTTTTTTTAAAGGGATAGATAAAACAACCATTTCATAAAAATATTGCGCAACATTAATCTGATAACTCCCCTCGGGAATAATTAGAATTTCATCTGGATCAGTTTCTCTAGAAGCACCAAATTTAACAATCATATCAAAGTTGGATTTTACAATGTGGCTAAATAACTCGGTTGAAACGTCACACGATAAAATTACCTCACCTTTGACATCAAAGTGTAACTCTAAGAATGAAGATTTTTTGTCTAAAATTAATTTACCTTCAAGTTTCGTTTTGTGAAAATCATCAAACCCAAAATGTTCAAAGAACTTATTGTCTATTGCAAATGAAAAGTTATGTTTGCCTTGTTTTAAGCCTATAAAAGGTAATGTAAATTCCTTTAATTCCATTTGCATTATTTAGTTGACAAATTTATTAATTTTTTTCACTAATCGCATTAAAATTTCTTTCTGTAATACAATATTGAACTCAGACTATATTGTTATGAATTAAATATTCAGCAATCTGAATTGTATTAGTTGCAGCTCCCTTTCTTAAGTTGTCTGAAACAATCCAAAGATTTAAACCATTTTCTACAGATTCATCTCTTCTTATACGGCCAACAAAAACTTCATCTTTTCCTTTTGCATTAATTGGCATAGGATACAAATTTTTCTTTGGATCATCAATTACCTCCACTCCAATTGTTTGATCTAAAATTGTTCTTACTTTTTTTATATCATATTTTAATTTAAATTCAATATTTACTGACTCACTATGACCTCCTATTACTGGTATTCTTATTGCTGTCGCTGTAATTCCTATTGAAGAGTCTTCCAGAATTTTATGAGTTTCTTGAACCAATTTCATTTCTTCTTTAGTGTAGTCATTTTTAACAAAAACATCACACTGTGGAAGGGCATTTTTGTGGATTTGATAAGGATAGGCCTTCTCACCTATTTTATTATTCATTTCATTATCAAGTTGATCAACCGCTTTTACTCCTGTACCTGTAATTGACTGATAAGTAGAAATAACTAAACGTTTGATTTTAAATGCTTTGTGCAAAGGCGCTATTGCCATAACCATTTGAATAGTTGAACAGTTTGGATTAGCGATTATTTTATCAGCTGAAGTTAATTTAGATGCATTAATTTCTGGAATAACAAGTTTTATATGTTTTTTCATTCTCCAAGCCGACGAATTATCAATCACAGTTGTTCCATTTTCTGCAAATTTTGGAGCCCATTCTAGAGAAGTATCTCCACCAGCAGAAAACAAAGCTATATTTGGCCGAGTATTTAGTGCTTCCGCTAATCCAATGACCTCTAGATTTTCCCCTTTAAATAAAATAGTTTTCCCTATTGATTTTTCAGATGCAACTGGTATTAATTCAGTAATTCGAATATTACGTTCTGTTAAAACATCTAACATAACTTTTCCTACCATACCTGTTACCCCAACGACAGCTATTCTCACTTATTAAATTTTTTCAAAATTACTACTTAATGCGTTTTTAGACAATATCCGTGGACATTTATAACAAATATTATCGTTTTGTTATTTGATGAATATATTTCTAATCATAAATTACTCTTTTTACTCTTGGACCTATTGCAGTGAGTAGTTCATAACTTATTGTATCAGCACTGTGCGCCAGATCTGAAACAGAGTTTTGATTTCCAAATACATAAACTTTGTCTCCTTCATTACATGAAATTTTGGATACATCTACCATGAACATGTCCATACAAATATTACCAACAATAGGCACAATTTTCCCATTAATTAAAACTTTCCCTTTATGATTTCCGAGTTGTCTATTTATTCCATCCGCATGACCAAGTGGAATTGTTGCAATCTTTTTTTCTTCATTGACTTTACATCCAAAATCATAACCAACATATTCCCCTTTTTTGACAAGGTGGATTTGACTTATTGATGATATTAATTCAGCTACAGGCTTAAGTTGTTTGTCCCATTCCGAACGGTTTGCGAATCCATGAAGTGCTATACCACACCTTACAGCATCAAACTGAAACTCAGGGAAATTAAATAATCCTGAGCTATTTAAAAGATGAAACTTTGGATTAAGTCCAGAAATCGCAATGTGTCTATCTCTAAGTTTTAAAAATGATTCAATTTGTTTTTTATTTAATTCAATTTCTTTTTTAGCCTGAGATATGGCTAGATGGGAATATATACTTTTAAGTGCAAAAGCATCATCTTTAAGTTGATTTATAATCCAGTCAAAACAACTTGGCTTAAAACCTAATCTATTAAGACCGGTGTTGTATTTAATATGAACTGGGAAATTTCTTAATTTTTTACAAATTAATTTTTTATGAAATTTTTTAAAAATGTTGACACTATACAAGCAGGGCTCTAATTTATTATCAATAATATCAGAAAGTCCAGAGGGCTGGGGATAAAAGACCATAATTCGGGATTTGATTCCATTTCTTCTTAAAATCTTTCCTTCATTTGAATAAGCTACTGCAAAAGTGTTAACTCCTAATTTTTCCAGATGTTTTGTAATTGCCGTTAATGCTGTTCCATAAGCTGAAGCTTTTACAACAGCTATAAGATTAGTTCCAGCATTTAAATTTCTTACAAGAAGTTTATAGTTGTGCTCCAAATTAGATAAATAGATGTTCAGTTGATTCAAGGCTTTTCTTTTCTGTTTTTATTTTTTTGAATCAATTTTTGAAATTCCAATCTTGAAAGAGCCATATAACTTTCTTTTTCTCCTAGGTGAATTAGTGATTTATTAGTAGATATTCTATGGCTATGATTTGCTAGTTTTCCACTTTTTGCGCATATGGCATGAACTTTAGTTACATATTCTGCAACTGCCATAAGATTAGGCATAGGGCCAAATGGATTACCTTTATAGTCCATATCTAAGCCTGCCACGATAACCCGAATACCTTCATTAGCTAAATCATTACAGATTTTAACTATTCCATTGTCAAAAAATTGAGCCTCATCAATCCCAATGACATCACAATCTTTAGCTTTAATTTTTATATCAGAGGATTTTGAGACTGACTTTGCTTCAATTTGATTTTTGTCATGGGATAAAACTAAATTTTTATTAAAACGAGAATCAATAATTGGTTTAAAAACTTTAATTTTCTGTTTGGCATATTTAGCACGATTTAATCTCCGAATTAGCTCTTCTGTTTTACCAGAAAACATTGAGCCACAGATTATTTCGATCCAGCCAAATTGTTCATGAGTCTTTAAGGTATTTTCTAAAAACATTTTGTAATTTTCATAATTAATCAATTGCTTATTATGAATTAATTTTCAAAGGTATTAAATAAAGGTGGCTTCAAACTATTAAATCAGATGACTGAGAAAATTAAAACTGCATTAGTTCAGTGGGCAACAATTATCATTAAAGATCAATCAAATTGGGATGATGAGAAAACACATGATGCTATTCAAAAAATTTATGAGCTTTCTATTTTTCAAAAAATGCTAATTGACCAAGAGGAAATAGATCAAAGCCTTTGGGAGAGGCATCAAAAAAAGCTCGATGAGGTAATAAATTCTCTCACTGAAGACACAAATAAAGAAAAGATAAAAGACGACAATATGGAGGTAGCACCAATGATGGAGACAATAAAAAATATGGTTACTGAAATGCCGGAACCCGAAACATACGAAAAGCTTTTTGAAACATTTGAAACTCCGCTAACTTTCGTGTCAAAAAAAAATGTCAGTATAAATAACAAATCAGATACTGAAAAAGACAATTCAAATGATAAACAAAATATTAATGACCAATTCTCAAAAAAACTAAGTGTTGACAATAATGAAAGGCTAGCCTTTATTAAACACCTTTTTAATGGTGATAAAAATAATTACGAGCGTGTTCTTAATCAAACACTAACTTTAGGTTCTTGGCCAGAAGTATCAAATTTAATAACCTCTAAAGTGAAAATTGAATATAATAATTGGAAAGGAAAAGAAGATATTGCAGATCGTTTTTTAACTGTTTTACAGAAAAGCTTTGAATCATGAAATATTCATAATAATATAATAATAATACTGGCTTGCTTTATTTAATACCAACTCCTATTGGTAATTTAGAGGATATAACATTAAGAGCTTTACGTTTGTTAAAAGAGGCAGACCTTATTTTAGCTGAAGACACAAGGGTCAGTTCGGTACTATTAAGTCATTTTGATATATCAAAACGTGTTGAAAGTTATCATCTTAAAAACGAGCATTACAAAACCTCAAAAATTATAGAAAAACTCAACAATGGGTTAACCATTGCAATGATTTCTGATGCTGGTACACCAGCTGTTTCAGACCCCGGGTATTTGTTAGTTCGCCATGCTTTAGATGCCGGGATAAAAGTAAAATGCCTACCTGGCCCAACCGCATTAATTCCGGCAATAGTTCAAAGTGGAATCCCATGCGATCGTTTTATTTTTGAAGGATTCCTGCCTCACAAAAAAGGCCGAATTAATAGGTTAAAAATTATGGCAAAAGAATCAAGAACTCTTGTTTTTTATGAATCCCCCCATAAACTATTAAAGCTATTTGAACAGATGATTCCTCTTTTTGGGAGTAAGCGTAAATTAGCAGTAATTAAAGAAATTTCAAAAATATACGAACATACGTTTAGAGGAACTTTAGAAGAAGTTAAGTCATTTTTTGAAGCTAATCGTCCTAAAGGGGAATTTGTAATTGTTGTTGAAGGAATAAAAAGATAGATTTATGAAATGGGGAAAAATTCCTGAACCACCGATTGAAAATGTTAAAAAACTTTCTACAGTCTTAGGAGTTTCTGATATTATTTCAAAACTTTTGATTCAAAGAGGTATTAATAATTATGAAAGTGCAAAGGACTATTTTCGTCCCTTGTGGACACACCTTCATAATCCTTTTTTAATGAAAGACATGCAAACCGCGGTAAATCGAATAAAAGAAGCTATTGAAAAAAATGAAAAAGTAATGGTTTTAGGGGATTATGATGTAGATGGAACGACTTCAGTATCACTAATTGTTTCATATTTAGATGATAAGATTACTGATTTGAAACCATATATTCCTGATCGATATTCAGAAGGTTATGGAATTTCAGAAAGGGCCATTAATTATGCAAATTCTGAAGGTGTAAATTTAATTATAGCTCTTGATTGTGGAATAAAAGCTATCGAAAAAGTAAGATATGCAAGTTCATTAGGGATTGATTTTATAATTTGTGACCATCATGTGCCGGGAGAAACATTACCTGAAGCAGTAGCAGTTTTAGATCCCAAACGAATAGATTGTAATTATCCATTCAAAGATCTTTGTGGGTGTGGAATTGGTTTCAAATTAATACAGGCAATTAATATTCACCTAGGATTTTCGGATACTGATTTAAATATTTATCTTGATTTGGTAGCTACTGCGATTGCTGCAGACATGGTACAGTTGGTTGGCGAAAATAGAACATTGGTGTTTTTTGGTTTGAAACAATTAAGAGAGAATCCTCGTCTTGGGTTTAAAATTTTTATTAATGAATTAACAAGACCAATAAACGTATCTGATCTAGCTTTTATTGTAGCACCAAGAATTAACGCTGCTGGCAGAATGGATCATGGCATTAATGCTGTAAAATTAATGACCAGTAAAGATCAAAAAGTAGTTCTTTCGATAGCCAGGACCATAGAATTTTTTAATACGGAACGTAAAAGCACTCAAGAAAGAATAACAAAAGAGGCTTTGCAACAAATTAAGTTAGAAGATATTACAAAAAGTGATTCTACAGTTGTTTACCATCCCTCTTGGCACAAGGGAGTCATTGGAATTGTGGCATCAAGATTAATTGAACATTACTATCGCCCTACAGTTGTTTTAACAAAGTCAGAAGAATTTATGGTCGGTTCTGTAAGATCTGTTTATGGATTTGATGTTTATAAAGCACTTGAAGCATGTAAACAAAACATTTTTCAATTTGGAGGACATAAATATGCTGCAGGGTTAACACTAAAAAAAGAACAACTTCATACATTTAAGGAGGCTTTTGAAACTTATGTTAGCAAAAATTTGTCATCTGAATTTAAAGATTCAGAGATTAAATATGATTTAGAAGTTGAGTTCAGTGATCTAAATTCAAAATTATTACGAATTATAAATCAGATGAGACCATTTGGTCCCAAAAACATGAATCCTGTCTTTGCAACTCATAGTTGTAAAGACAGTGGTTCAAGTCGTTTGGTGGGAAACGATAAAACACATTTACGATTAGATGTTTTAGATTCTAATCAAACACATTTCCAAGGGATAGGTTTCGGTTTGGGGCATATGCTTAAAAAAGTAAAAGAGACAGATACATTTTCAATACTTTATACACTTGATGAAAATCACTACAATGGTAGGGTGAATCTCCAGCTTAAACTTAGAGACATAAAATTTAATTGACAGGCCTTTTTTTTACTATTTCAATAAGTTTATTTGTTGAAGGGTCATGAGAATTTTCCCTTTTATCTTCAATATCATCGAGTACTTTATTTGCCAATTGTTTTCCTAATTCAACACCCCATTGATCATAACTAAAAATATTCCAGATTATACCTTGAACATAAATTTTGTGCTCATACATTGCTATTAGGGAGCCAAGAGATCCTGGAGTTAATTTGTCAATTAAAATTGTATTTGAGGGTTTATTTCCCTCAAATATTTTGAATGGAGCTATTTTTTTTTGCTCTAAGGGATTCATACCCAAACGATTAAGTTCTTCTAGAACTTCAGTTTCGTTTTTCCCATTCATAAGTGCTTCTGTTTGGGCAATAAAATTTGATAGTAATTTGTTTTGGTGGTCTTCATTCCCATTAAGTGATTCTCTAAAACATATAAAGTCAGTTGGTATAAGCTTAGTTCCTTGATGAATTAGTTGAAAAAAAGCATGTTGAGCATTTGTACCAGACGCACCCCAAATGATAGATCCAGTTTGATAATTTACTAAATTTCCATCACGGCCTACTATTTTGCCATTACTCTCCATAAAGGCCTGTTGAAGGTATGTGGGTAAATTTCTTAGGTATTGAGTATATGGAATAACAGCTTCACTTTCTGAACCCCAAAAATTATTATACCATACACTAATTAAACCTAAGACTACTGGTATGTTTTTTTCAAAGGGACTATTTCTAAAATGATAATCCATTTTACCAGCACCTTCAAGAAGTTCCTTGAATTGAAAAGGACCTATCGCCAAACAAATAATTAAACCAACTGAACTCCACAGAGAAAATCGACCACCAACCCAATCTTTCATTGGGAAAACATTGTCAGATGAAATTCCAAAAGAAACTGTTTTTTCAACATTACTTGATACCGCAACAAAGTTTTTTTCAATGGCACTTTCAGGAGCTTGTTTTAAAAACCAATTACGAATACTATTAGAATTAGTTATTGTTTCTTGCGTACTGAAGCTTTTAGAAACTATTACAAAAAGGGTTGTCTCTGGGTTTATTCCTTTCAATATCTCCTTGTGATGATCTCCTTCAATATTCGAAATAAAACGAATGTCAAGATGGTTTTTGTAATTAGCTAAAGCCTCAACTACCATTTTAGGGCCAAGATGAGAACCTCCAATACCAATATTAATAACATGAGTAATCTTTTTCCCTGAGTATCCTCTCCAATGGCCATTGATTACTTTTTCACAAAAAACATACATTTTTTGTTGCATTGCTCTTAATTCAGGAATTATATTTTTGTTATCTAAAAATATTGGATTATTATCTAAATTTCTTAGGGCAGTATGTAAAACAGCTCTATTTTCGGTTGTATTTATTTTCTCTCCTTTAAATTGATCTTCAATTGCTTTATCAAGTCCAGCTTCTTTTGCCAATTTAAAAAGTAGATTTAACCCTTTTTTATCAATTCTGTTTTTGGAAACATCAACGATTATATTTTCCCAATCTAACCATGTGTATTGTAGTCGGTCGTTTTCTTTCTTAAAATGTTCTTTAATGCTTACTGTTGCAATTTGTTTTTGATGAGCCTTTAATAATTTATAAGAATCAAGTTTAGATAAAGACTTATCAGGAAGAATTTTTGGCATATGGTATAGATTTATTTTCTGCAATTTCACTCTTAGAGCTGTCATCAAACTTTATACAGTCTAGTTTTGTTTTAATGGGGATAATATAATTAGAATATTTTGCTATTAAGTCGTTCGAAATAGGCTTCGCATCAGGTAGTTTTTGTTTAAATGGGTCTACTTGCCGTCCATTTTTCCAAAACCTGTAACAAACATGGGGACCCGAAGTATTTCCTGTCATTCCAACCCAACCGATTACATCTCCCTGCTTAACAAATTGTCCAACTTTTGCTTTTCTTTTTTTCATATGCAAATATTGCGTTCTGTAGATATTATTATGTTTTATTGTAACGTAGTTGCCATTTCCCCTTGAATATCTTGATTTTATAACAGTCCCATTTGCGGTAGCTAAAATGGGAGTACCAACTGAAGCGGCAAAATCAGTTCCCTTGTGAGGTCTTATTCTATTTCCATAATAGGATATCTTTCTTCGAAGGTTGTATCGCGATGTAATTCTG
Organism: uncultured Bacteroidota bacterium; assembly: GCA_902520765.1. Taxonomy (GTDB): domain Bacteria; phylum Bacteroidota; class Bacteroidia; order Flavobacteriales; family Flavobacteriaceae; genus MS024-2A. The sequence continues at coordinate 135,660 of CABYPG010000001.1, read as the reverse complement.
TTGAATTTAAGAGGACCTCTGAGAAACGCTCTTCTTAAACTTTTCGCATTTTCATCAAAATAGTCGATTATTCCTTTTTTTGAATTTGTAACATATTCAAAAGCATACAGAGTTTTTCCTTTATGTTCAAAACAAGCAGCTTTTACTCGATCAACACCTATTGAAATTGAATCGTCTACAAACTTTTCAGTATAAATCACTTTGAATCTGTCCCCTTTTTGTAAGCGAAAAAAATCTATAGTCCACGCATAAACATCGGATAAATGATATGTAATTTCTTCATTAACCCCAATATTTTTCATTGTTTCGTATAAAGAGCCTTTTATGATTCCTGATACTTCAAATTCTATTTTCTTAATGGGTTTTTTAATTATATTTCCATATAAGCTGTCTTTTAGATGAACAAGAGTGTAAGCTTTTGGATCAGGGTGGTAGACGAAATATTCTGGGATTGGTGTGCTATCATTTGAGAAAAATAAACTGTATGGTTTACCTTTAGCAAGCTTTCTAACATTTACTTTTCCCTTAATTTCTTCAAGAATTTTGTAAACTTCTGGATAGTCAATACCATTATCTTCTAAAATTTTTCCAAAAGTATCACCCCATTTGATTTTTTGTGTTTTAACGTTATATTGATTTAAATCGATATCAAATAATAAGTTGGGTGCTTTTGCCTCAGAAGTTATATTTATTTTATCACTTTGATTATGTGTAGTTTTTTTACAACCAAAAAAAACTAAAAATAAAATAAACTTTAAAACGCTATGCATCTTATTCATTTTATATAAATTTCTAAACTTATTTTGTTTCTTTTTTAAGAATTAAGAAAAGTTATCCCGTTTTTTTTAAACTATTTTACAATAATTTTAAATGGATGTTTTAAGTTTTTGAAGTTTTCTAGATCAGCTTTAATTGAACCAACTAGAATATCGGCTTTAATACGAACAGGTATACGATTCTTATCATCGGAAACCCATAAGGTAACACTTTCTTGTTCCTCGAAAACCCTTCCTGATTGAACGATTGGTCTGAATTTCATGCATTTAATTTTCCCAAATTTTGTATTAATAATTTCTTTACCTAAATATTTCAGCCTAAAAACATAATTTTCAAAATCAAAAAACATGTTTATGTCAAAACTTTCATTCACTTTTATTTCATCTTTCGGATAAAAGTTTCTTAAATAATAAAAAGATGATATTAAATCTTGTACTCCATTTTTTATTTGAAGCTCGCTAAACTCTCCTATTTTTTTGTTATTTACAACAGCAATTTTTTCTTTATGATTAAAATCAATTTCTATATTCTTTGTATAACCTCCTTCGTTAATATTTCTTATAAACTTATATGGTAGCCCAGTTTCTTCGTCAAAATAACTTTCATAATAATCTTCGACTTTAAAAAACCAGCTTGCTAAACCTGTTGTTTCTCCAAATCCTTTAGCGTGATATACGGGATGCCCATTAATTGTATCTCGTTCCAAAGATAGGGTTGCATAGCTAGCGTTAAAAGGACCATAGTGCAGTCTTAATTGAAACCATTCTCCTTCATGGAATGATTGGTTTGTTTTTAATGATTCACCATTATTAGTTTGACCCCATACAATTTGAAAACAAAAAAAAGCGTATAAGAAGAAATTTTTTACCATTTTTCAAAGATAATAAATCAATAATTTGAGATTTAATTGAAAGGAGCTGAAAAATATTTAACGGCTAATATTTTTTAAGTGTCTCAAATATTTTTTTCCCTTTTTTATTTCCTAAAATATCAATGATTTCCTTTTCTGATGCTGACTTTATCCGAGTGAAAGTTTTTAGATCACCTAAAAGCTTTAGACGTGAAGCTTGCCCAATACCTGGTATTTGATCTAATTTAGATTGTATACTACTTTTACTGCGCTTTTTTCTATGAAATGTAATTCCAAATCGGTGTGCTTCATCTCTTGCTCGCTGTAATATTTTTAGTGTTTCGGATTTTTTATCTAAATAAAGTGGAATTTTGTCACCAGGGAAATATATTTCTTCTAGGCGCTTAGCAATTCCTAAAATTGAAATCTTACCTCTTAAACCTAAATTTTCAAGACTTTTTAATGCTGAAGAAAGTTGTCCTTTACCGCCGTCTATAACAATCAGTTGTGGAAGCGAAGCTTTTTCATTCAATAGACGTTTATATCTTCTCAAAATTACTTCTTCCATAGAAGCAAAGTCATCAGGACCTACTACACTTTTTATATTATAGTGACGATAATCTTTTTTACTTGGCTTACCTTTTTTAAAAACAATACATGCAGCTACAGGATTTGACCCTTGAATATTTGAATTATCAAAGCATTCGATGTGTAAAGGCTCTTCAGGCAACTTCAAATCAATTCTCATTTGATTCATTATTCGTTTGGTATGGCTTTCAGGATCCAATATTTTTATTTGTTTAAAGCGTTCGATACGAAAGTATTTGGCATTTCTGAGTGATAAATCCACTAAGCTTTTTTTATCTCCTTGTTTAGGTACAATTAGATCTAATTCTTTCGATAAGCTAACTTTTTCTGAAAGAAATATCGTTTTTGCATTACAAGAAAACTTTTGTCTTATTTCGATTATTCCGAGCTGTAATAGGGTTGAATTACTTTCCTGAAGTTTTTTTCTTATTTCTAGGGTGTAGGACCTTACAATAGCACCATAAGATACTTGTAAAAAATTAACGTACCCATATTTTTCATCTGAAACAATAGAAAATACATCTACATTAGTAATTTTAGGGTTTACTATTGTTGATTTAGCTTGAAATTTCTCTAAACTAATTATTTTTTCTTTTACTAATTGAGCTTCTTCATATTTCAAATTTTCAGACATTATTTTCATTTCCTTTTTGAAATGAGTTATACAGAAATTAAAATTTCCTTTTATTAACTCTTTTATCGAATTTTCATGCTTTTTAAATAAAAAAATTGATGATTCTTCAGAGTTAATTTTCAATAAATGATTCAATTCATGATTTAGAAATGGATGAATTTCTTTAATTAACCGTAAAAGAATTTTTAAGTTTTTTACACTAGTAAAAGGACCAAAATATTCACCTCTTTTATTTTTTAAATTTCTTGTTATATAAATATTTGGTTTGGGACTCTTTTCTAAGCAAATCCAAGGATAGCTTTTATCATCTTTGAGAAGAATATTATATCGAGGTTTATATTTTTTAATCAAATTATTTTCTAAAAGCAAAGCGTCCATTTCAGATTCTACAACAATATTTTCAACTCTTTTAATTTTTTTTACAAGGACTTTTGTTTTATGATTTTCTAAATTTTTATTAAAGTAAGATGCAACCCGTTTTTTCAGATTTTTTGCCTTACCTACGTATATGATATTTTCTTTAGAATCGAAAAACTGATATACCCCTGCAACTTGAGGTAAGGTTTTAAGTTGGATTTTAATAGAATCTAATTTCACAAAACGAAATTATTGATTTTCTTTGGGTATGTGTATATTAAAAATATTATTTAATGAATTCTGATTTAACAAAATTAGCTCTTCGGAAATCTTTTTTAAAAAAACGCCATGCCCTCTCTGATCAAGAACATGAAGATAAGAGTTTTGCAATTGCAAATAATTGTTTAAAACTACCCATATGGCATTTAGACTACTATCATATATATCTCCCAATAAAAGCAAAGGCAGAAATAGATACTACTTTAATTTTAACTTTATTACAAGGAAAGGATAAACAGGTAATTTTGCCTAAAATTAAAGGCTCAGAATTGGAACATATCTTATTGACAGATATTACAAAACTTAAGATTAATGGTTTAGGGATATCAGAACCTGAAAAAGGAATAAAAATCTCTCCAGAACAAATTGATGTTATTTTTCTGCCATTGTTAGCTTGGGATAAAAGCGGAAATCGTTTGGGTTATGGGAAAGGATTTTATGATAATTTTTTATCTCTATGTAAAACAAATACTATAAAAGTTGGACTTTCTTTTTTTGATCCCGTAGATAAGATAATTGACATACGTTCTGAAGATATTAAAATGGATTTTTGTGTTAATTCCGAAGGAATAAAAAAGTTTACTTCTTGAAAAAATTAGGCAAAGATTTTTTTATTGAAAAAAATCAATATTCCAACCCCTGTGCTTATTGCAGTATCAGCAATGTTAAATATGTATTGGAAAAATAAATAGTCTTTACCGCCAATATAAGGCAACCACGATGGCCATGTCCATTCGACTAATGGGAATTGTAACATGTCCACAACATGGCCGTAAAAAAGAGGAGCGTATCCCTGTTCAGGTAAAAATTTCGCAATTTGGTCGTTACTATCTGAGAACAAAATGCCATAGAAAACGGAATCGATAATATTACCCAATGCCCCAGCGAATATTAATGATAAGGCCCAACAAAGTAGAGTTCCATTTTGTTTTCTTATGGAATCTAATAACCAGTAACCTAAGCCAGATATTGCGGCGACACGGAAAATAGTTAAAATCAACTTTCCAGTATTTTCACTAATAAATGGAATAAAATCATTGATTTTAGTACCCATGGCCATCCCTTTGTTTTCTACAAAAAGTATTTTAAAAAATTCCCAATCTAAAATTGGTGAAATACCGTATCCCGATAATGGGAAGTTTAATTTGATATATATTTTTGTAGTCTGGTCAATTAACAGAACTAAAATTATAATTGCTATAGCCCATGATTTATTGAAATATGTTTTATTTGAGTTCAGGGCCTTTCTTGGACTTATTTCTGCATATTTTTAGCCTCTATACTTAAAGTAGCGTGCGGAACTAAAAATAAGCGTTTTTTATTAATTAAATTACCAGTTACGCGACAAACACCATAAGTCTTGTTTTCAATACGAATTAGTGCATTTTTAAGGTCGCGGATAAACTTTTCTTGGCGAAGAGCAAGCTGAGTATTTGCTTCTTTTGACATCGTTTCAGACCCTTCTTCAAAAGCCTTAAAAGTTGGGGCAGTATCCTCAGTGCCATTATTACCATCATTCATGTAGGAGCTTTTCAAAAGGCCTAGGTCTGCTTTTGCTTTTTCAATCTTTTCTTCAATTACGCTTTTAAACTCCTGAAGTTCACTGTCTGTAAATCTTGTTTTCTTGCTCATTAGTATACCTTTTTAATACGAATTTCAGTTTTAAAATTATCAAATTCTATAGGCGTTCCGTCCAAAATATTTGATTCAAATTTAAGGGTATTAGCTAATGTTTCATTTAAAATATAATTTTTATTTTCACTTATAGCGTTCTCAAGTCCAGATTCACTTTTCAGTAAAATATCAATTCTGTCAGTAACCTCCAGCCCGTTGTCCTTTCTTTGATTTTGAATTCTGTTAACTAGTTCTCTTGCTATACCTTCATTTTTTAGTTTTTGGGTTATGGTCACATCAAGGGCTATTGTCATTTCTGAGTTTTTAGCTACTTCCCATCCATCGATGTCTTTATAAAAGACTTCAACATCAGTTATATCTAAAATAATATTTTTTTTATTTACTAAAATATTTAATTCTTTTTTTTCTTCGAGAAGATTTACCTGTTCAGAATTTAGATTTTTTACAACTTCTACAACTGATTTCATTTCTTTTCCATACTTAGGTCCAATAATTTTAAAATTTGGGCGAACCTCTTTCACTAACAAATCATTGGCGTCATCAAGCAGTTCAACTTCTTTTACGTTGATTTCACTTTTTAATTGTTCAATTGCATTTTTAATACGTTTTTTTTGTAATTCATTTTTTACAGGGATTATCATTTTCTCCAGTGGCTGACGTACTTTGATCTGTTGTTTTTTTCTTAAAGAAAGCGCTAACGATGTTATTTCTCTTGCAATATTAATTTGGGATTCTAATTCAGAATTTATTATGTTGGGGTTTGGATTTGGGAATTCAGATAAGTGGACTGAGATTTTTTTATTTCTTGTTAGATCTTGGTATAATCGATCCATAAAAAATGGGGCGACTGGTGCGCCAAGCTTAGATATTATTATTAAACATTCGTAAAGAGTTTGATATGCAGCAATTTTATCTGGCCCATAATTACCCTTCCAAAATCTGCGGCGACTAAGGCGAATATACCAATTACTTAATTTTTCTTGCACAAAATCAGAAATTGCTCTGCAAGCGATTGTCGCTTCATAATCCTGGTAAGCACCATCAACAAGCATAATTAGACTATTTAATTCTGATAAAATCCATTGGTCGAGTTCGGCTCGCTCAGTATTAGGAATATGATCTTCATTTTTAAAACCAAATTGGTCAATATTAGCATAAAGGCTAAAAAAAGAATAAGTATTATATAAAGTTCCAAAAAACTTACGCTGAACTTCAGCAATTCCTTCAATATCAAATTTTAAATTATCCCAAGGATTTGCATTTGAAATCATATACCAACGAGTCGCATCGGGACCAAATTTGTTCAATGTTTCAAAAGGGTCAACAGCGTTATTTAATCTCTTTGACATTTTTCGCCCCTTTTTGTCAAGTACAAGACCATTTGAAACAACATTTTTAAAAGCTTTTTTATTAAAAACTAAAGTAGCGATGGCATGAAGTGTATAAAACCATCCTCTTGTTTGATCAACACCTTCAGCAATATAATCTGCAGGAAAATGTATTTCATTATCTATTAATTCTTTATTTTCAAAAGGATAATGCCACTGTGCATAAGGCATAGCACCAGAGTCAAACCATACATCAATTAAGTCTAATTCTCTAAACATTGGTTCTCCTTTATCGGTAGCTAGGATTATCTTATCAACTATATTTTTGTGAAGATCAATTTTTTCATAGTTTTTTTCTGAATAATCTCCAACTATGAAATCCTTAAAAGGATTTTCCTTCATAATACCGTAACTTAATGAGATTTCAATAGCCTTGCATAATTCTTCGAGTGATCCGATTACTTTAGTTTGTTTTCCGTCTGAACTTCTCCAAATTGGTAATGGAATACCCCAAAATCGGGATCGAGATAGATTCCAATCATTTGCATTACTTAGCCAATTTCCAAACCTCCCTTCACCTGTAGCAGTTGGCTTCCAGTTTATCTCATTGTTTAAAGTGGTCATATTTTCTCTAACTTCACTTATTTTAATAAACCAAGAGTCAAGAGGATAGTATAGAATAGGTTTGTCAGTTCTCCAACAATTTGGATATGAGTGAACATATTTTTCTACTTTAAAGGCTTTATTTTCTTTTTTAAGTTGTATTGCAATTTCAACATCTACAGAACGTTCAGGTGCGGTACCTTCTGTGTAATATTCATTTTTAACGAAGCGACTACTTAAACGACCAACTTCTTTTCTAAATCTTCCCTGCGTATCAACTAATGGTACTTTATTATCATTTTCGTCTAGGACTAAAAGTGGAGGGACTTCTGGATTTGCTTCCTTTGCTACTTTGGCGTCATCTGCACCAAAAGTAGGTGCGGTATGTACAATTCCTGTCCCCTCATCAGTTGTTACAAAATCTCCTGGGATTACACGATATGCATTTTTGGAGTTCTCAATTGGTTTTGGGGATTCAGACCAAATTTTTTCATATTTAATTTCTAGGAGCTCAGAACCCTTATGTTCGCTTTCTATTTTATAGGGTATTTTTTTGTCACCGGGTTTATAGTAATCTATACTTGGAGATTCAATAAATTTTTCATCAAATTGTTTTTTGATAAGATCTTTAGCAACAAGAACTCGTATAGGCTTAAATGTATATTGATTAAAAGTGCGAATAATCAGATAATCTATTTTTTTCCCGATCGTGAGAGCTGTATTTGAAGGTAATGTCCATGGGGTAGTTGTCCAAGCGAGGATATAAAGGTCTATTTCATTTTTTAGCCCCTTAGGAAGGCTTTCTGGAATTGTCTTAAACTGGGCAGTAACAGTCGTATCTGTAGTTTCTTGATAAGTACCAGGTTGATTTAGTTCATGAGAACTTAAACCTGTTCCAGCCATTGGAGAAAATGGCTGAATAGAATAACCTTTGTAAAGAAAGCCTTTTTTATGAATTTGTTTAATTAACCACCAAACACTTTCCATATATTTGGATTTATAAGTAATGTAGGGTTCTTCCATATCAACCCAATAACCTATCCTTTCAGTGAGCTGATTCCAAACGTCTGTATATTTCATTACAGCTTTTTTGCACGCAATGTTGTAATCCTCTACTGAAATACTTTCACCAATTAATTCTTTTGTAATGCCTAATTCTTTTTCTACTCCAAGTTCAACTGGGAGCCCATGAGTATCCCATCCTGCTTTTCTCTCCACTTTAAATCCCTTTTGGGTTTTAAAGCGACAAAAAATATCCTTAATTGTACGAGCCATGACATGGTGAATACCAGGTAGACCATTTGCAGATGGCGGACCTTCATAAAATATAAATTCTGGTTTACCCTCCTTGCTTTTTATACTTTTTAAAAAAGTTTTATTTTCCTTCCAGTCAGCAAGTATTTCCTCAGCTATTTTGGGTAAATCTAGTTTATTGTACTCATTGAATTTCACCTATCAAATAGTTTTAATTGCTTTTCAAAAACCTAAGAAAGAAAAGTAAATGTAATTATATAACAATTTGCGAAATTAATTAATTTAACTTGAAAATATGGTGCTATTTCAAGAGCTTTTTTATATTAAAGATAGTTTAGAATTTTAGATTTAACCCAATTCTTAAATTTCTACCTGGTGCAGATATACCTGATGCAAAACTTCTATAATGAACATCGAATATATTTTCCAATCCAATTGTTATTTTTCCATTTTTATTCCAGCTAAATTGTGTTAAAAAAGATAGTTCAGACCACGCAGGTGTGCCAGCATAAATTCCTTGAGACTCTGATATAATAGGAGTTTCCTCTAAGCTGTCTTCACCCCCTAAACTGTATTCATCGGGGTTTTTATTTCCACTATGTTGGTATCTTAAACTTGCAAACCATTTCTCTTTCTCATAGTTGAGAAATAAATTTAGAAAAACCGGAGAAATCGATGGAAGAGGTCCAAATTGTTCACTTTTTAATGCATTAATTATATTAATATCTCCTTTTAATGAAATTTTATCTGCAAAATATATGTTGCCATCTAATGAAGTTCCTAACATATATCGATTCCCTAAATTATTATTCGCTAAGGTTATTAATTCTTCATTATTGTATAAAATAGTATTATTGCTGCTTGTTGTTTGATCTGAAAAAACAGGGTAGTTGTTTCGTCCAATATGCCTTGAAACGAGTGTTGTAAAAGCCTGAATTGAGATATAATTTTTTTCCTTCTTTAAGTATTTGGTAAGTCCCAATTCAAAATTATAAGCATATTCGGGCAAAAGCAAAGGATTTGGAACAATTAGGTAGCCTCTGTTTTCTCTTATTTTTCCAACATCATCAATATTAGGGTTTCTAAAACCATTTGAAATTATTGCTTTCCATTTTGTTTTTACACTTGGTCTGTAAATAAGAGCCAAAGTTTCTGTTAATGCCTCAGAATTTAATTTTACCGAAGATAATAATGCATTTATGTTATAATACTCTTTCCACTCACCTTGTAATGAAGTATTGGTTAATCTAAGTCCTGCATTTAAAGTCAATTGAGTATTAAGATCCCAGATCCAATTTACATATACAGCATAACTTCTATAAGAACTCCCTTTACTCGGATAACGTGTGGGAAACGGAAGGGCTGGAGTATAACCTGTTATTACATTTTCTTTAATTATTAGGTCTTTTTTTGAGGCAAGTGAATTAACATCATTATAAACACCCTCAAATCCATATGCAAAAGCATGTTTTTTATCAATCTTAAATTCAAAATCTCCATTAATACTAAAAGAGTTTACTTTTTCACTTTGAGTAATACGAGTAAAACTATTAAAGGATCGGGAGATTCTAGATTCTTTTAAATTTTGAATTGCAAATGTAACCTTACCTGAATTTAACAGTTTTTTTCTTGGGAATATTTTTAATTGAGGAGAAAAAAGGATTCTTTTTTGGGGACCATAATACCATTCCGCATAACGTAAAAATCCGTTACGGTTCTCAACTAATTTGTCATATCTAGGAATATCAGAGGAATTTGAATATTGAAAATTAACAACCAGTTGGTTTTCAGCATTGAGTTTAAATAAAAACTTTTGAAGCAAATCAATTTGATTATAATCGGTATTTTTTTGAATTGAAGGATTTAAATTTACAACAGGATCTGGTGAATAAGTATTTCTATTATTTAATGAATACAAAAAATTTAGCCCCCAATCTTCGAATCCATGTGTTCTATTTCTACCCATTCGAATGTTTCCAAAATCAGAATAACTAATACTGGTTAAGCTAGCCCACTTCTTAAAACTTAATTCGGTGGATACCGAATTTATATATGAATTATTTGCCGTAGAAAAATCACTAGAAATTTGAGTTTTTATTTTTTTTTCATTGTTAATCAAGGGATTTTTAGTGTAATAATGAACGACTCCTCCTAAAGCGTCTGAACCATATCCAACTGATGAAGAACCATATACAACTTCTACACGCTCTATCATATTCGGATGAACAGTTAAAGAATTTTGTAGATGTCCGCTTCTATAGATTGCATTATTTAGTCTTACTCCATCAACTACCAAAAGTAAACGATTTGCTTCAAATCCTCTAATCACTGGACTTCCACCTCCACCTTGTGACTTTTGAATTCTAATACCAGGGCTAAGGCCAACCAATTCTGCTCCAGATGTAGGACGCCGATTGGAAATATCCTTAACTGAAATAACGTTTACTTTTTCGGCTATTTTTGCACGTTTTGAAGCATTTCTTGCAACCGATAGTATTACTTCATCTAAAGTCTCGTCTTCTGCTTGAATTGGAAAACGAAAATTTTGTGATAATTCTTTCAAGCTTATTTTTATACTTTCAATTTTAAAGCCATAAAATTGTATGTAAACCGTCTCTCCTAGTGAGAAAATAGAAAGGTCAGCAACCCCTTCAGAATTACTAATTGTGCCTATTGTTTTATTTTTATTAAAAATAGCAACTCCCTCTAGAGCTTCTTTTGTGAACTCATCCACAATAGTAATTTCTTGTCCAACTATCCAAAAGGAAAGTAAGGCAAAACAAAATGAACTAAGGCACCTTAAAGATTTCATTTAATATTTCAAGCGATTTTGGTGGCTTAAACTGTTGTAAATGTAATTCGAAATAGGTTATAACTTGATTTAGAAGTTTAATTTTATCTTTTTTTAAAATTCTAATCTTACCTATCATATCAAAATCTATACCCAAAAGTTGAATGAAATATTTTTTTAATGGATTTTCAATAAAATTTTTTTCTGGCTTTATAGATGTAAAACACCCAGTTTCAAGGTCAAAATAGGGTTTATATGAGTTTGAAATATTTGGATAAAACCCGATGTATTTTGTTACGTCTAGCATTATTTTAAGATGAAACAAACTCAATGAATGATTAGTATCAAGCCAAATGAGTTTTTTTTCGATGTAATCAAAAAGTAATTTATTAGGCCCTTGTTCCTCACGAGCAACCTGATGAATAATCTCTGCAAGAAATAAAACCAAAGCTTTTTTGGTTAAATTATATGGGATAGAAGTAAAAACATACGTTATTTTTGCTTCATCCAAGTATCCAATTTTGTTCTCTTTGTTTTTAGAAGCTTCAAATTCCAGTAGGGTTAGAGGTTCAAAAAGGGCTCGATGGTTTTTTTTCTTACCTCTAGACAAAATGCCTTTAAGCATATATGACTGTAAGCCATACTCCAAAGTATAGCAGTTGGCAATTAAGCTTGTATCGCCATATTTGACAATTCCTAAATTAACAGCATGAATAGTTTTTTTTGTTTTGCTAGACATTTGTCAAACAACTCCTTGAGCTAGCATAGCATCAGCAACTTTTACAAATCCTGCAATATTGGCTCCTTTTACGTAATTAATGAATCCTTTTTCATTTCCAAATGAAAGACACGATTGATGTATATCTTTCATAATTGCTTGCAGGCGTTTATCAACTTCCTCTCTGGACCAGCTGTAGCGTAGAGAATTTTGAGCCATTTCAAAACCTGAGACTGCTACTCCACCTGCATTTGATGCCTTTCCTGGCGCAAATAAAATTTTATTTTTCAAGAAAATTTCTATTGCTTCAGGAGAGCATGGCATATTAGCGCCTTCTCCTATACAAATACAACCATTTTTAATAAGATTTTGTGCGTCAAATTCCCCTAATTCATTTTGTGTTGCACAAGGCAAAGCAATTTGACAGGGAACATCCCAAGGCTTTTTCCCTTTAAAAAATTTAGCATTAGGGAATTTATTAATATATTCAATAAGCCTACCTCTTTTGACATTTTTAAGATCCATAATAAATGCGAGTTTCTCCAAATTGATACCTTCGGGATCAAAAATATATCCAGATGAATCGGACATAGTGTAAATTTTAGCACCAAGCTGTAAACATTTTTCTGCAGCGTACTGAGCAACATTTCCAGAGCCTGAAATGACAACTTTTTTATCCTTTAAGCTATCATTTTTACTTTCTAACATCTCTTGAGTAAAATATACAACACCATATCCTGTAGCTTCAGGTCTTATAAGTGACCCTCCCCAACTTACACCTTTACCTGTCAAAACTCCAGTGAATTCGTTTTTCAACCTTTTATATTGACCAAACATATAGCCTATTTCTCGACTTCCAACACCAATATCACCCGCCGGGATATCTCTATTTGGGCCAATGTGACGAAATAATTCGGTCATAAAGCTCTGACAGAAGCGCATTATTTCTGTATCAGATTTTCCTTTTGGATCAAAGTCAGAACCTCCTTTTCCCCCTCCCATTGGTAGAGTCGTTAAACTATTTTTAAAAGTCTGTTCAAATGCTAAGAATTTTAAAACACTTAGGTTAACACTTGGATGGAATCGTAATCCACCTTTGTAAGGGCCAATAGCAGAATTCATCTCAATTCTGTAACCTCTGTTTACTTGGATTTCTTCTTTATCATCAATCCATGCAACACGAAACGAAATTACTCGCTCAGGTTCAGCAATTCTGAGTAAAATATTTTGTCCATAATAAATATCATTTTGAACTATGTAGGGGATAACGTTTTCAGCAACCTCTTTAACTGCCTGCATAAACTCAGGCTCATTTTGATTTCTAGCGTTTACTTCTGAAATAAATTGTGAAATGATTTCTTTCATTTAGCATTTATTATGTCTCTCGAAGATATACTCTTTTTTCTAAAAATCTAGATTAGAAAAGAAAATTAACTAAGCTCTCGACTTTTGATAATTCATGTAACTTAATTGTATTTTGTTGACTACTGAATTTAGTATAAGATGAAATAAAAATTCCTTGAAATCCAAGTTTTTCTGCTTCTTGAATTCGTTGGTTGGTTTTTGAAATTGGGCGCATTTCTCCAGAAAGCCCAATTTCAGAGGCGAAACAAAATTTTTGAGATATAGGAATATCATGACAGCTTGATAGAATTGCTGCTATTACAGCTAGATCCAATGCAGGATCAACCACACTTATACCACCAGTAATATTTATAAACACATCTTTACTAACTAAGTTAAACCCTGCTCTTTTTTCCAAGACAGCCAGCAGCATATTCAAGCGCTTTGAATTAAATCCTGTACAACTTCTTTGAGGGGTCCCGTAAACTGCTGTACTTACTAGAGCTTGCACCTCGATCATTAAAGGCCGAATACCCTCAATAGTAGCTGCAATTGCATGTCCGCTTAAAGCTTTCTCTTTCTCAGAAATTAAAACTTCAGAGGGGTTTTTTACTTGCCGTAACCCTTTTTGTATCATTTCATAAATTCCTATTTCAGAGGTAGCTCCAAAACGATTTTTTTGAACTCTTAAAATTCTATAAACATGATTTCGATCTCCTTCAAATTGTATCACAGTGTCGACCATATGTTCGAGTATTTTTGGACCAGCAATTGTACCGTCTTTTGTTATATGTCCAATTAAAATAACAGGAATATTGGTAGTTTTCGCAAAACGAATCAATTCAGCTGCTATTGCTCTTATTTGAGTAATGCTCCCCGCGATACTTTCAACATCAGAGTCATGAAGGGTCTGTATGGAGTCTACAATTATTATATCAGGGGTGAGACTTTGAATTTGTAAAAAAATTAACTGAATTTCGGTTTCACACAGAACATAACAAGATTCCTCATTAAGCCCCATTCTTTTTGCTCTAGATTTAATCTGCTGTTGGCTCTCTTCACCCGAAATATAAAGTACTTTTTTATTAAGTTGGAGGGCTATTTGAAGCAATAAGGTCGATTTACCAATACCTGGTTCTCCGCCCAAGAGAACAACTCCTCCTGGGACCACACCACCCCCTAGAACTCTATCAAATTCATTGTCACCAGTCTTGAATCTAGCAGTCTCTTTAAGACCAATTTTATCCATTCTAACCGGCTTTATGGGCTCAGTTAAATTTTCTGTTTTCCAATCTTTGGAAATATTCTTATTTATAATCTCTTCAGTAATGGTATTCCACTCTTTACAAATCCTGCATTGGCCCTGCCACTGATTGTGCTCTGCCCCGCAACTTTTACAAAAAAATCCTTTTTTAATTTTCACAATTAGCTACACATTGAAATTACTTTCTCCTATTTACTAAAGGTAGAATAAAAAAAGAAAGGCTTCCAAAAATTAGAATCATCAATGTTTGAGATGTCCATACTATCCAACCAAATGCTAATCCAGATTCATTAGAAATTCCAAAGAATGAAAGAGTCATGGCAACAGATAAAGGGTAGATTCCAATACCACCATTTGTTGCTGTTAAGGTAAGCCCACCAATTACGAAAGTTGGCAATAGATATTCTAAGTCTAATTTTTCCATCTCAGGGATGGTCCATTTTATTATAAAGAACATACCAAAATACATTGTCCATATAAATATAGTATGAGCAATAAAATTAAGCTTGAAGGGCATATTTTTGATTGACATAATGCCTTCAATAAATCCCTTCAAAACAGCTTTTATTTTAAGTAATATTTTTGAATTACTTTTTTTGAAAAACCATTTTATAACAAAAAAGATAAAAAATAAAATAGGAGCCCCAATAAAAATAGTTTTTAAATAAATAGGCCTTTTATTTAAAACCTCCCAGATTAATTCGAATTGTAAACTAAATGTCAAAAAAATTAGACTTAAAAGTATTAATAGGTCCACAATCCTTTCAGCAACTATAGTCCCAAATAATTTTTCGAAAGGAATCTTTTCATAACTGCTTAAAGTAGTAGCCCTTAAAATTTCTCCTGATCTAGGAATTCCAAGATTTGCAATGTAAGAAATTAAAACAGCTAGGATAGAGTTTATAAATTTTGGATTATATCCTAGGGGTTGTAACAGATATTTCCAGCGAAAAGCTCTTGAGAGATGACTTAAGATTCCAAAAATAATTGAAATAATAATATACTTAAGGTTAGCATTTTTTATATAGCTAATAATTAGTTTTCTCTCTTCAATAGATGTTATGTCAATAGATAAATAGATAAAAAAGATTCCTAAAAAGGGAGGGAAAAATATTTTTAGATAACTATAAAATTTTCTCACCTTTTTTATGAATAGTTTTTCAATAGATTATTATTTGAAACCTTAATAGACAAACTGATATAATTAAATGTAATTTAATTAAATATTTTTATTTCTTCGTTGTCAATTAGTCTTATGTTACCAGCAAGTACAGCAACAAAAATGCGGTATTTTTTAAGTCTTTGAAATTTTTCTACCGGTATCAAATCATTTATAGATGCAATATAAAAGTATTCGACTTTTAAATCTTTACTATGTTCTACAGTATCAATAAAAAAACGTTTCATCTCTGCGAAATTATCTTTTGTTTTTTTAGATTTTAATTCTCGTAATGCAAAATGAATTTTTTTTGCAGCAAATCTTTGCCTTGGATTTAAAAACTTATTTCTTGTACTTGTTGCAAGGCCATCTTTTTCTCTTACAGTTGAACAAAATATTAGCTTCACACCTAATTCAAGGCTTTTGTTTAGGGCTTTTATTACTTGTATCTGCTGGTAATCTTTTTCTCCAAAATAAGCATTATTAGGTTTGATATTCTTGAGTAGTTTTTCTATGACAGTTGCAACACCATCGAAATGTCCTGGACGAAATCTTCCTTCCATGTGAAGGGCAATTGAGCCAAAGTCATAAGAGTTACTTTTTATTCCAGTTGGGTATATTTCAGTGTGATCTGGGTTGTAAATAACTACATTTTTCGAGAATGGCGATAAAAAAGCTTTATCTGTTGCTAAATCAAATGGGTACTTTTTTAAATCATTTTGATCATTAAATTGAGTAGGATTTATATATATGCTAACAACTACTATGTCGTTTTCTGAGCAAGCTTTTTCAACAAGTGACAAGTGACCCTTATGCAAACCTCCCATAGTAGGCACAAGGCCAATATTTAAAGTCTTTGAATTTAGATGCTTTCTGAGTTTATCTAAGGCTTTAAACACCAACATTTAGCAATTTGTTAACGCTGCTAAAGTAGGTAGTTTTTAATAATATGTCTATTAATTTTGTATTTTTGCAAGACTTTTCCCTTAGGAAAATCAAATATGAAAGATAAGAGAGTACTAATTATATCCTCTGAGGTTGTTCCTTATTTGCCTCAAACAGATCAAGCAATTAAATCATTCCAGATCCCAAAAACAGTTAATGAAAACGGGGGACAGACAAGAATTTTTATGCCGCGTTATGGATTGATAAATGAAAGAAGGCACCAATTACATGAGGTAATAAGACTTTCTGGAATGAACCTTGTAATTAATGATATGGATATGCCGCTAATTATAAAAGTGGCTTCAATACCTAAAGAAAGAATGCAGGTTTATTTTATTGATAATGAGGAGTATTTTAAACGAAGAGCAATACTTCACAATTCTGAAGGGAAAATATTCAAAGATAATGATGAGCGCATGATTTTTTTTACAAAGGGAGTTATAGAAACAGTTAAGAAGTTAAATTGGTCACCAGACATAATTCATCTTCACGGTTGGTTCACTTCTTTGTTTCCTCTTTACTTAAAATCATACTACGCTGACGAGCCGCTCTTTTCAGAAAGTAAGATAGTATACTCTGTTTATGAACCTGATTTTAAAGGAGTTATTTCTAAAAAAATTTATGACAAAGTTGCATTTGATAAAATCGATACAGATCACATAAGTCTGCTGAAAAAAGCTGACTATAATGCCCTTACTAATTTAGCTTCAACCCATTCTGATGGAATAATAGCGGCCTCACAAAATTTAACTAAGGACATTTTAAGTGACTTAAAAAATATTAAAAAACCGTTTTTAGAGTATCCTGAATCTCAAGAAGATAAACAATTGATTGATTTTTACTCACAGGAAATATAGCTTGATGTTGTGAAGTATTTTAAATATTTTTTTTCAACTTGTCTAATTTTAATTTTAATACTTATTTCTTGTAATAAAGATTATCATCCTTTAGGAGAACCTATATTTTCAGATTTAACTTTAGAAACTAAAAATAAAAACATCCCTGTATTTACTTATCAACAAAGTGTAAATCAAGTTCAATCAAATGTTCAGCCACTCGCGCAATTAGGGCAAATTAATCACCCTGTTTTTGGAGCTGTACAAGCGAGTATTTTTACACAAATTTCAATTGGTCGGGACCTTTTCTTTGGAAATCTAAAACAATCTTTGGAGAATTCTGGAGACCAGGATGATGTAAATATTATTCCTGAAAATGAAACCATTAAGGAAGTTTATTTAGAAATTCCTTTTTTTTCAAATACTGATGATTCAGATAATGACGGAGTAATTGACCTTTTTGATGCAGACCCTAACGATCCGGCAAGTAATTCGGATAATGATAATTTAACTGACATAGTTGAATCTCAATTAGGATTAAACCCCTTAAGTGAAGATAGTGATGAGGACGGTATTTTAGACCATGATGATAATGATAATCAAAATTATGATAGTGAAAATAGAGTATATGAAATTGATTCTATCTATGGAAATCGTGATTCAGAATTTAACTTACAAGTTCATGAGTTAACTTACTATTTAAATAATCTAGATTCAAATGATAATTTTGAATCTGCCCAAATATATTATTCGAATCGTGATTATTATGATGAAGGATATATTGGGGAGACACTTTTCAATGGACAAATTAAACTTAACTTTGGTGAGGTTAGGTTAAATTTTGCCGAAGATGATCTAGCTTCCGAAGATATAGACGAAACAACATTAATTGAAACCAGATTAAGTCCTCGTCTTAGGATTCCATTAAATAAAAATTTTTTCCAAAAAAACTTGATAGAACTAGAAGGAACAAATTTTTTACTTGATGACGCAACTTACCAGAAGAGAATGAGAGGAATCATTATAAGAGGAGATAATTTTTCAGATAATCTTTATATGCTTTTAGATATTCAAAACGCTGAAATCAATGTTAAGTATGTTTTTGATGATTATAATACTCAAGGAACATTAGATGATTTATCGGATGATATAATTGAAAAAAGAGAAAGAAACTTAACATTAACTTTAGGTAACACTCGTATAAATTCTTTAAAAAATTCAGCTTTTAATTCAGCTATTAAAAACAGAATAGAAGCTTCACTAAACAATCAGCCTACAGATAAATTATTTGTTCAAAGTAGCAGATTACATGGCAAAATTAGACTTTTCTCAAATGAGAACCCTGAGGTAAATGAAATATTGAATAATATTAGGGAAGAGAAATTACTTGTAAATCAGGCGAACCTCATTTTTTATGTTGATCCTGAAACAATAACTGAAGAAATTACTGCTCAAAGAATTTATCTCTATAATTTCAAAAATGGATTGCCAATTAGCGACTACACAATCGATCTTTCAACATCTAATTTTGGAACTAATTCAAATAAATCAACTTTTGGTGGGATTTTAGAACTAAGTGAAGATGGAAAACCTTATTTATATAAATTTAATTTGACTAATCACATAACAAATATTATAAAAAATGATTCGTTGAATTATGACTTAGGTTTAGCCATAACAGGGAATATTGAAAATCCCTTTACTATAAAAGCCAAAACTAGTGAGGAGGGTTTAGACATTGATTACCCTTTATCCGCTACACTTAATCCTTTAGGAACAGTCTTAGTTGGTTCTCACCCAGATAGCACTTCGGCGAACAAAAAAGTAAAGCTTGAGCTAATTTATTCTTCATATTAGTAAACTACATATTAAGCCAAACTGTGTAGCAGATGAACAATATCGCGAAACCTGCAATGCCTTGGATAAAAGTTCCTAGTGTATGGGTTTTAAGTGCAGTTTTAGTATCTATCATACTCATTTGTGATACAATCCAGAAATAAGAATCGTTTAGATGAGAAACGGTCATAGAACCCACTCCTATAGCCATTATAATCCAGACTTTACCTAATTCAGTCTCTAATCCGATAAGGGGAAGTAACGGCAAGCAAATAGATGATGAGGTAATTATTGCAACGGTAGATGAACCTTGAGCAGTTTTTAAGAACGCAGCAATTAAAAATGGAATTAAAAGCCCAAATGAGTTATTAAATGAAAGGTTTGTAAAATAATCTTGAAAGGTGATGGTTTGAATTACTTTACCTAAACCTCCTCCCATACCTGTAATCAATAGTATTGGGACCGCTTTTTTAAATGACTCTTTAAAACTATAGATAATAGTTTTTTTTCGATTTTTTTTAATTAAATGAAATGAAAAAGTCATTCCAATTCCCAGAGCAAAAATAGGATGTGATACCATATTCGCAATTTGAATTATAACTTGATTATTTGAAGTAAAATTTGAAATTGGCCCAAAACTAAGAAGAAAAATAGGGGCTATGATTGGTAATATAGCTTGACCAAAACTTGGAGTATTTCTAGTTTCATGTTTGGCAAAAATTATATCATTACTATTTACTCCTTTTTTTTTAATTAAAAAGTTGGCATAAGTAGCTCCAATCAAAACTAGTATAAAGGCAAAAAAAGATCCGAAAACAACAAGTAAAAAAAGATTATCTAATTTAAGATTATATGCCGCTGCAAGAGGTCCTGGTGTTGGAGGTACTAAAACATGAGGGGCAAACAATCCTGTTGATAATGCAACTGTTAAGCCAGTTATAGGAATTTTACCCTGTTTCGAGAGTGTCTTGTTAAGATTAGATAGAATTACAAAAGCTGCATCACAAAAAACAGGAATAGAGACTAGGTATCCTATTAAACTAATAGCATATGGAAGAGGAATTCTTTTTAGATATTTTAGAACACCCCTAGCTAACGAATGAGTTCCTCCAGATTTTTCAAGTAAAACTCCTATTATGATTCCGAAAATAATTAATAGTCCTAGATTTTTTACTATCCCAAATAGTCCTTTAAATATTATGAAAATATTTTGTTCAATTGGAATTTGAAGCAAGAATCCAAGGATTAGGGCAGCCAAAAATAAGACTAAAGATGGATGAACTTTAAACTTTGAAATGCCTAATATTATCAAAAGTAAGACTATGAATATACTTGCTAAAGGAAATAACATAGCTTCTAATATAGATAAATATGTATAGATAGATGAGTTTTATTTTTCTTTCAGGGCTACTGAATTCATTATTATTGAAGCATGTATTCTTGAGTTTTCTATGAACCATTTATTTGTTTTATAGCCCCCGCAGACCACTCCTGCTAAATAGACCCCTTTTGAATTAGATTCCATGGTTTTATCGTCATATATTGGTGTTTTATAATCATCTTTTTGAAATCTAACACCGACACTCTCCAACATCTCAAAGTTTGGTTCATAGCCTGTCATCGCTAAAACAAAATCATTAGCAATCATAAAAGTTTTTTTATTGTCCTTAAAATGTATAAAATCTTTTTCAATTAAGGTGATTTCAGCATTAAAATGGGCTTTGATTGTTCCCTCTTTAATTCTATTGAGTATATCGGGGCGGGCCCAATACTTAACATTAGTTCCAATTTCTTTTTCACGGATTATCATAGTAACACTTTTAGCACCCTTTCTGTAAGTTTCCAAAGCTACATCTACAGCAGAGTTTGCAGATCCAACAACTACTATATCCATTCCAAAGTAAGGATGAGGTTCAGTATAATAATGTTTAACTTTAGAAAGGTCTTCACCAGGAACTCCAATTAAAAATGGACGGTCATAAAAACCTGTAGCAAAAACAATATTATCTGATTTATAAGTCACATTGTTAGTTTTAACTTTAAATTGATCCTTATCTTTTTTAATATTTTCTACAGATTCGTATAGATTTAGTTTAAGCTTCCAATGGGTTGCAACCCTTCTATAATATTCTAAAGCTTCAGCCCTTGTTGGCTTTGAATTGTGTGAAATAAAAGGGACATCACCAATTTCTAGTTTATCTGACGTTGAAAAAAAAGTCATATTTAAAGGATAATTATATAATGAATTTACAAGGACACCCTTATCAAAAACCATATATTTCAGTCCCTTTTTTTTTGCCTCAATTGCACATGCAAGTCCAATTGGACCCGCACCTATAATAATAACATCTATCATGGTTCGAATGTATGAATCTTTTAAAAATCAATGTAAACTATAATAAATAACTATACAAAATTAATAAGATATAATTTTAAATAATAATATTAAGTTTAATAATGCACTTTATAGTAGTAAAATAGATTAAATATAGTGTATATCTATGATAATTTATTTTATGATAGTAAAATCCTTTGTCTTATTAGAATAGAAACAATGCATAGCGACAAATATATCGTCATCATTGAATTTCCAAAATAATAAGCTATAAAAATAGAAGTAAATAACCACCAAATAGGAAACAAAAATGCTCCTAAAGCATATTTCATTGAGCTAACAAAAACTTTGTCATCAAATTGATTTATTATCTTTCTAGTAATCCATAGTGGAATTATGTTTGGGATACTTAAGACTAAAGTTAGAATGGATCCTATTTTAGTAGTATTTCTTCTTTTAGGCAAATCACTTAAAGATTCTCGGAGGGCTTTTTTTAAATCATCAAAACTCATTTTTGTTGTTATGCGATTTATGCATTCCTTTTGTATATGATATTTTTCTGTTTCAAATGGGAGCCAAAGACATGCCTGCATTCGTATCTGTAGTTCTTCTCTGATTAAATTTATATTTTCGGCTTCATTTAGTTTGGAATCTATAAAATCTGACACCAACAATGGCTTTCCGTATACAAGATGAAGAGTAGTGCAAGTTTGTTTATGATGACCATAATTAATTCCCACTGGAAGGATATAGATCTTTTTATCATTGTTATAATTTTGGGCTTGATACGCTAGTCTACTACTTCCTTTTGAAAGTTTTTTTAAATAATATTCATCATGATGACCACCTTCTGAAAACATCATTAAAAATTTTCCTTCTCCTAACAATTCAAAGCATTTTTTGAAAGTAATATCATTTTTTTTTAAATTGCTATAACCATTCCTTATTCTATACACAGGAAGCATTTGTAGTGCATCTAAAAACCATTGAAGCGGTCCACCAAATACATCACTCCTTGTTAAAGATGTAATCTTTTTTGGTGTCATAGAACCTATAAGTAGGGGATCTAAAAAGGCACCTTGATGATTTGGTGAAAACAACACTCCACCGTCTTTAGGAATGTTTTGATATCCATATTCCTTTATATCTCTAAAAAAAATTTGATTGTAGTACCTTAAGAAATACTTAAGTGAAAAATAAAAGATGTTTTTCAAAATTCTGTAAGGTTACTTGTTTTTTTACATATAATGTACTTAGTAAACGTAGCAATTTTTTTTTAAGAATATAAATTAAATTTTAAAATAAATAACCTGTAAGCTAAGTCTTTTAATAAAATTCACTTATATAGACAAAAAAATATTAACTTGGCATTGAATAATAGAGAAGACAAAGCCTTAATATAATTTGAATTAACTTTAGTTTGCTCGGTTTTTCAAAACAAATGAAAATAAAAGAATATGAAAACAAAGAATATATTTATGAGGGTATTTTTTGCCCTATTTTTTTTAACCATCCAACTCACTCTTGCACAAAATACAATTTCGGGGAAAGTAGTTGATTCTGAGAATCAAGAGGCTATTCCTGGAGCAAATGTTATCGTTTTAGGGTCAAATACTGGAGCAGTAGCTGATTTCGATGGTAACTTTACATTAAATACCTCCGCTGGACTTCCTTTAACAATAGAGGTAAGTTATATAGGTTACAGCTCCCAAAGCTTGGAAGTTACAAATTTAGACCAAGAAATTGTTATTTCATTAAATTTTGGACAGAATCTTAATGAAGTTGTTATTTCAGCATCAAGGAGATCAGAAAAGATTTTGGATGCACCTGCTTCTGTGTCAATAATTTCAACTCAGGATATCGAAAATACAGCTAATGTCAACGATCCTGTGAGAAATTTAATTAACATACCTGGTTTACAATTTCAACAACAATCTGCAAATTCAATAAATTTTGAAATGAGAGCCGGCTCAGGTGTTTTTGGGACAAGTGTTTTTCCAATCCTGGACTATCGATTTCTACAATCGCCAGCATCAGGATCTTTTTTCGCTTTTCAATCAGGATTATCAAATTTGGATATAGAGAGAATTGAAATCGTTCGAGGTGCTGCATCTGCCCTATACGGCCCTGGAGTTGAATCAGGTGTAGTTCATTTTTTCTCTAAAAAAGCTATTGATAAACCAGGGACATCAGTCGAGCTTATTGGGGGAAACTTAAGTACCCTACAAGGTGCAATCAGACATGCCTATGCAAATGATAAAAAAACCTTTGGATTTAAAATTAATGCTCAATACAAAAAAGGTGACGAATTTAGTTTAGATCCTGTAGAGGACGCTCAGTTTTTAGGGGCTATAAATGCGGCTACTGCCAATGGGATTTTTCAACCTACAGTAAGAAATAATCGAATTGATCCTGCAGCAGCTTCAAACCAAGTACTCTCGAGATCAGATATTGACCCAGATGGGGATGGGAATGCTTACTTGAATGAATATGAAACTTTTATGGCTAACGCTCATTTGGAGTTTAGACCAAATGATAATACTGATGCTGTAATTTCAGGGGGTATAAATTCTGGAAACGGTTTGATAAACCAATCACAAGGACCTGGATATGCGGCCGGAAACGATTACTGGGGTCAGGCACGTATTAGGTCTGGAGGATTTTTTGGACAACTTTCCTACACAGCAAATGATGGTGGCAGTGAAAACGCACCGTTTTATCTTTATTTGACTGCACAAAGAATTATCACTAAAAGATCTGCTCTTGATATTCAATTGCAATATAGTTTTGACGCAGAGAATTTCCTTGATTCTAATTTCACTTTTGGCGCTGACTACAGAGACATAGGAGCAGATTCAGAAAATACACTTTTTGGTATCAACGATGGAAGTAATGATTACATAAACTATGGTTTTTATGGACAAGGAACTTCACGTTTTAGCGATAAGCTAGACCTTACTTATGCCCTAAGATATGATAAACTAAATTTTGTTGATAAAGGTAAAATAGCACCAAGGATAGCACTTGTATTCAAGCCAAATGCGAAAAATAGTTTTAGATTAACTTACAACGAAGCCGTCTTTGGACCGAGTGCGCTAGAGACATATGTTGACTTTCCAGTACAAATACAAGCACCGGGAATCTTAGACGTTTGGTTATCAGGACAAACATCGGCTCAAAATTTTGATCCAAATGCACCAATTGAAGTAGTTGGTGGAGGTGGACAAGTTTATCTTCCTGCAAACACAACTGATTGGCCACTTGCTGTTCCCTATGGAGCAGTTGCAAGCCAGGTTCTACCTGCTCTTTATCAAGGAGTTGGAGCTGATCCTAATTATGCCCCTCTTTTGCCTTTAGTTCAAAACTTTTTTAGCACATATCAACCTGCTGGAACTTCAGGAACAATCCAGGGATATAATGCGTTTAATGGAACCCCAATGCCACAAGCAGTTGGTACACCTTCAGCATTACTTGGAACTACTACATCTTGGGAAGTTGGATACAAAGGTTTACTTGGAGATAAATTCGCAATAGGATTGGATGTATATACTTTTGCTAGGACTGGATCAACTCAATTTACGGCAATTGGGCCTACATTTAGGCTTACAGGTGCTGAGAACATACCTAATGATCTAGGATCTCAAGTCGCTGCTGATTTTGCAGCTGATCCTGTTATTAGTGGAGCAATTACTCAAGCGGTAACAGCTTTAACACAAGCTGCTGTAGAAGCCCAATATACAGCAAATGGTATACCCGAAGCAATATGGGCAACTGGTGCCCCAGCAGGAGCATTATTTCCAGGATCACCAGCAGTCGCACCGGTTTCAGCAGCTGTTGCTGCAGCAGCACCTGGTCAGATTGCAGCGGCGAATGCTGAAGTAGCTACTTTAGTGGGTGGAGCTTTTGTTCAAGGAGGACAGGTTTATACATCTTTAATTAATACTGCTGCAGTAGGTGTTATAGAATCACAAAGGGTACCTCAAAATGATGGAATAGCTCATATTTCTGCAGGATATAGAATTTTTGATAATGTAACACGTTCACATTGGGGAAGTGATCTTTCAATGGAATATTTTGCAACTGAAAAACTAACTTTTTGGGGAAATGCTTCTTGGTTAAGTCAAAATGAGTGGAACCCTGGTGAGGAAAATGATGACGATCTTCCTTTCCAAGATTTTCTTAACGCACCAAGATTCAAATTCCGTTTAGGGATGGATTACCTTGATAGAAATGGATTTCAATTTTCTCTAGCATTCCAACATGATGACGAGTTTAACTCCAACCAAGGATTTTATGCAGGAACTGTCCAAGAAAAAAACTTAGTGGATGCAAGTATTGGATACAGATTGTCTGATAATGTGAAGCTAGATCTTTCATCGACTAATTTATTCAATCAACAGTACAGAGCATTCCCAAATATGCCAGTTATTGGAAGAAGGTTAAATCTTAGATTAGTTTTTGACTTCTAAATTGAGTGTATAAATACCTTAAAAGGCAGCATTAATTGCTGCCTTTTTTTGTTAAAATTTTTGTCAAAAAAAAAAGATGTATCCCTCAAAATTACCAGTAACTCCCGTATATTTACCAAGCAAAAAAAGGAAATTATAATTAGTTTGTTATGGCTAAAAGTGTTGGCAAAGTATCTCAAATAATCGGTCCTGTGGTAGATGTTGAGTTTAGTGGAGAAAATAATTCTCTTCCTAAAATCTATGATGCGCTAGAGATAAAAAAAGAAGACGGTTCCAAACTTGTTTTGGAAGTACAATCGCATATTGGTGAAGAAACGGTGAGGACAATATCTATGGATTCAACAGATGGACTTAGCCGTGGAGCAGACGCAGTAGCACTAGAAAGCCCAATTCAAATGCCAATTGGAGAAGAAATTAATGGACGTCTTTTTAATGTTATTGGAGATGCCATTGATGGTATGCCTAACCTGCCAAAAGATAAAGAGAAAGGACTACCTATTCATAGAGCTGCTCCTGCTTTTGAAGAATTATCCACATCAACTGAAGTACTTTTTACAGGGATAAAAGTGATCGATCTTATCGAGCCTTATGCTAAAGGAGGTAAAATAGGACTATTTGGTGGTGCTGGAGTAGGGAAAACTGTTTTGATACAGGAATTGATTAATAATATTGCGAAAGGACATGGAGGTCTATCTGTTTTTGCAGGAGTAGGGGAGCGAACTAGAGAAGGAAACGATTTGCTTCGCGAAATGTTAGAATCAGGTATTATAAAATATGGTGATGATTTTACTAAATCAATGGAAGAAGGTGGCTGGGATTTAAACAAAGTAGACAAAAAAGCACTAAAAAATTCAAAAGCTACTTTTGTTTTTGGCCAAATGAATGAACCTCCAGGAGCTAGAGCTAGAGTAGCATTGTCAGGTCTTACGATAGCTGAATATTTCCGTGATGGAGCTGGGGATGGTCAAGGTAAGGATGTACTTTTCTTTGTTGACAACATATTTCGATTTACCCAAGCTGGTTCGGAGGTTTCAGCACTTTTGGGGCGAATGCCCTCTGCAGTTGGATACCAGCCTACACTAGCTACTGAAATGGGAGCAATGCAAGAGCGTATAACATCTACTAAAAAAGGTTCAATCACTTCAGTTCAAGCAGTTTACGTTCCTGCAGATGACCTTACTGATCCAGCACCAGCAACAACTTTTGCTCACCTTGACGCAACTACTGTGCTATCTAGAAAAATTTCTGAACTTGGAATATATCCAGCTGTAGACCCACTTGATTCTACTTCCAGAATTTTGACACCAGAAATTTTAGGAGATGAGCATTACTCTTGTGCTCAAAGGGTTAAGGAATTATTGCAACGTTATAAAGAGTTGCAAGACATTATAGCTATTTTAGGAATGGATGAGCTTTCTGAGGAAGACAAACTTGCTGTATCTAGAGCTAGACGAGTTCAGCGTTTTCTGTCTCAGCCCTTTCACGTGGCCGAACAATTTACAGGAATTCCAGGAGTTCTGGTTGATATTAAAGATACCATAAGAGGTTTTAATATGATAATGGAAGGAGAATTAGATCATATTCCTGAAGCAGCCTTTAATTTAAAAGGAACAATCGAAGAAGCAATTGAGGCTGGAGAAAAAATGATAGCTGAATCAAAAAAATAGTATGAATCTTTCTATTGTTTCTCCCGAAGCTTTGCTTTTTAACGGTGAAGTGGAAAGTGTTACTTTACCAGGAACATCTGGGTACTTTCAGATTTTAAATAACCACGCGCCTTTAGTCTCAACATTAGCAGCTGGAAAAGTCAAAATTGAAGGAAAAATTAATTTAGAGGAGATAAATATAGAAAAGTTTGAATATAAAGAGGGCTTCACTTATTTAGATATTATTTCAGGTGCGGTAGAAGTTTTAGACAATAAAGTCACAATTCTAACTGACTAAAATTTAAATTTTTCGTAAAGCATCAAAAATTTTTTCTAGTTCCCAGCCTCTATACGAAAGATAATTGAAAATCTTTCTTTTTTGGTTGGATTTAGTTAAATGTGATAATTCTGCTAACTTTTTTTCAAAAAGCTCATTAAATGTTTCTTTGTAAGCCGAGTCTGAAATCTCTTTCATTCCAATTTTTATATTGTATTCCGAAATTTCTCTTTTCTTTAGTTCTCGTAGGATTTTTAATTTCCCCCATTTTTTAATATTAAACTTTCCTCTAGTAAAACTTTCAGCAAAACGTGTTTCATTTAAATAATTATTTTGAATCAAATCAGTAACAATATTATCAATTACATCTTGAATCATACCCAATTCTTTTAATTTGATTATTACTTCTTGATGGCAGCGCTCTTGATAAGCACAATAATGCTGAATTTTTTTTTTAGCGTCAGAAACCGTAATGCACTTTTTAACTCCCATATACGAATATAAAAATTCTTTTTTTTGGTTTTGATCAAAAAAAAACCGCCTTTAATGGCGGTTCTTTTATTAATTCCGAAGTCTTTTTCGATTCTTATTTAAAAATCGAAACTCCAAATATCGATAAGCGTGGCGTGGAACAATTCTAATCCACTTTTTGTATTCAAAATACCATTTTAAGCGCAAAGATGGGTTTCCACTTAGAATGTATGCAGCTACAAAAGGATGAATATGTAAAAATATTTTTTCCTTAGCATTGCTTTTATTCTTAGTAATTTTACTAAGCTCTGTGTTGATTTTGTCAATTAGTACTATTGGAGCTTCAACTTCGCCACTAGTATTGGGACTCGGCTCCTTAGTTTTGATACTCATTTCAGGTCTTACTCGCTGTCGCGTAATTTGAATGAGACCAAATCTACTTGGCGGAAGAATTTTGTGTTTTGTTCTGTCCGCACTCATTTCGTTAATCAAATGATCAAATAACTTTTTACGGTTAGTGTTAGTGTTTAGATCTATAAAGTCAACTACAATTATTCCACCCATATCTCTGAGTTTTAATTGCCTTGCGATTTCAGATGCTGCAATTAAATTAACTTCCATTGCAGTCTCTTCTTGATTTTTAGAACGATTAGATCGGTTTCCACTATTAACATCAATCACATGCAGGGCTTCGGTGTGTTCTATAACCAAATATGCACCTTTTTGCATTGAAACTGTTTTACCGAAAGATGTCTTAATCTGTCGTTCGATACCAAATTTCTCAAATATTGGGAGATGATTTTCATATAGTTTTACAATTGATTTTTTGTCCGGGGCTATTGTTTCTAAATAGTCCGTTATTTCATTCTGTATTTCTGCATCATCCACATAAATACCAGTAAAACTATCATCAAAAATATCTCTAAGTATACTAGATGAACGATTGATCTCACTTAGTACCTTAGTTGGATATTTGTCAATTTGTTTCAATTTAGAAGACAAGTTTTTCCATCTGGTCAACAATTGTTGGATATCTGCATCTAAAGAAGCTACTTTTTGGCCCTCAGCAACTGTGCGTATAATTAAACCAAAACCCTTGGGTCTGATACTTTGTACAAGTTTTTTTAAACGGCTTTTTTCAGCTTTATCCTCTATTTTTTGAGAAATTGAGACACGATCTGAAAAAGGCATCAAAACCATGTAACGTCCGGCCAATGAAATTTCAGAACTTAATCTAGGACCTTTAGTTGAAATCGGTTCTTTTACAATTTGGACTAAAACAGTTTTTTTAGGAGATAAAATGTCTCCAATATTTCCGTCTTTATCTATATCACTTTCGTAACGAAATTGTTTTAAAAGATAATCTTTGTTTTTACCTGTGCTTACCTGTTTAATATATTTAACCAGCGAAGGGAGTTTGGGGCCTAGATCATGGTAATGTAAGAAGCCATCTTTTTCATGACCTACATTTACAAATGCGGCGTTTAACCCAGGGACAGATTTTCTAATTTTGCCAACAAAAATGTCGCCTACAGAAAATTTGTTGTCTTCAATCTCTTGGTTTAGCTCAATTAATTTTCCATCTTTGAGCAACGCAAAATCAACAGCAGAGGAATTTGAACGTATAATTAATTCTTTATTCACTCTGTCACGTTTTGTGTCATCACTCTTTTCAAAGCGGTGACTGATTAAACAATAATTTCAGGATTTACCTGCAGCAGCCGTCAGCTATTGAAGCTGCTTTTCAATGAACTTTTGTAAAAGTTTTAAGTGTTTTACCTAGCACTATTTTTTCTTGTGGCGATTCGCTCTAAGCCTTTTCTTTCTTTTATGAGTCGCTACTTTGTGTCTTTTTCTTTTTTTACCACTTGGCATATTTTGTTATTAGATTATTTTCCAACTATTTGGGGACAGCTACCTTAGATTTAATTCCCTGAACAAAAATTTTTGCGGGCTTGAATGCAGGGATATTATGTGCTGGTATTTTTATAGCAACATTCCTGGAAATGTTACGACCTGTTTTTTCTGCACGAGTTTTTACAATGAAGCTACCAAACCCTCTCAAATAGACATTCTCTCCCTTTTCTAAGGAAACCTTTACTTCCTTCATGAATTTTTCAACAGTGGCTTGTACGTCTCCTCTATCAATTCCAAGTTCGTTAGATATGTTTGATACAATGTCTGCTTTTGTCATAATTTTTAATTTGTCTCAAAATATTCAAGGCTTGCAAATATATTAATTTTTGAATTACAAAACTCTCTGTCCAAAGTTTTTATGTTATAATTGTTCATCGAAATAAACTTAAAAAGTAAAATTGAATTGGACTAGCATTTTATTGGAATGGTTTCAAAAAAATAAAAGAGATTTTATTTGGCGCAGAACTAAAGACCCATACAATATTTGGATATTAGAAATAATCCTTCAACAAACAAGGGTTGCACAAGGATTACCGTATTATAAAAAGTTTATTGATATTTTTCCAGATCTTCCCACACTAGCATTAGCGAGTCAAGATGAAGTTTTAAAATTATGGCAAGGGCTAGGATATTATTCAAGAGCTATAAATTTACATTCGACTGCAAAGTATATTTATTACGAATGTGACGGAAAATTCCCAACAACATTCAATGAAATTATAAATCTAAAAGGAATTGGAGATTACACCGCGAGTGCAATTGCTTCAATTTGTTATAATATTCCTGAGGCAGTAGTTGATGGGAATGTTTATCGTTTTTTATCCCGTTTTTTTGGTATTTCAATTCCGATTAATACAAACTCTGCTCATCGTCAATTTAAAAAGAAAGCAACAGAGTTAATGGATTATGATAATCCAGGTGAATTCAACCAAGCTATGATGGAATTTGGAGCTATACAATGTAAGCCAAAAAATCCTTTATGTTTAGAATGCCCATTTAAATATGATTGTGTAGCACATAAAAATCAAATAATTGATTTTTTACCAGTAAAAAAGAAGAATACAAAGTTGAAAATTAGGTATTTAAATTATTTTGTTATTCAAGATACAAAGCAAAAAATATTACTAGAAAAGAGGAAAGAAAAAGATATATGGAAAAATTTATTTCAATTTCCTTTAATAGAGTTGTCCAAGCCCCACACTAAAAAAGAGGAATTACTTTTTCAGATAAAATCAAAATATAATTTTAAAATTAAGTTTGAGAAACTTGAATTGTGGAATTCTGCACCTCTAATACATAAGCTTTCGCATCAAAAACTATATTTATATTTTTGGATTTTAAATTCAAACGGATGTTTACAAAATGGAATTAGTGTTAGTGATTTAAAAAATTTTGCCATGCCAGTTGTTATTCAAAATTTTATTGATAATTTTTATAATTGAGACATGATGTTTAAATTTACTAATAATCCATTTTGCTAAAAAGTAAATTATTATGAGTGGAAGTCTAAACAAAGTGATGCTTATTGGACACCTCGGTGATGACATAAAATTACATCACTTTAATGGTGGTGGATCAATCGGGAGATTTCCCCTTGCTACAAATGAGACTTACACGAATAAAAATACTGGCGAAAAAATTACAAATACTGAATGGCACAATATTGTGGTAAGAAATAAAGCTGCAGAAATATGTGAAAAATATTTAAGTAAAGGTGATAGGATCTACATTGAAGGAAGAATCAAGACACGTAAATGGCAAGCAGAAGATGGAAAGGATAGATATTCAACTGAAATAAATGTAAATGATTTTACTTTTTTAACCACAAAAAAGGACAGTTCAAAATTATCTCCATCTGATGTAGATCATAACTCAAATTTTGATTCTAAACCTAATGAGTCTGATGATTTACCATTTTAAAAGCTAAATATTGGATTACAACTCCCAATTATTTTTTTTTATAAGTTTAATTGAAAACCTACAAACATTTTGGTTGCAATTAATAGTTATTATTTTTCTACTAATATGCTCGGCATTAATTTCTGCCTCGGAAGTAGCTTTTTTTTCTCTTCAAATAAAATCCCTAGAGGAGAGTGATGGCGATCAAATAACCCCTGGCACTTTACGCGTAATATCTCTATTAAAAAACCCAAAACGTCTTTTAGCGACTATTTTGGTTGCTAATAATTTCATCAATATTGCAATCGTTCTTTTATTTACCATTTTAAGCAAAAGAATATTTATTGGAATAAATAATCCATTTTTACTCTTATTCATTGAAATAGGCATTATAACTACTTTAATTTTAATTTTTGGTGAGATACTACCTAAGGTTTATGCAAATCGAAATGCATACGCTTTTTCGCTACGAATGGCACCAATAATCCAATTTTTAGACCATTTTATTTTATTTTGGATTACCTCCCCTATGAGTAGGACGACGGCTTTTCTTGAAAAGAAGCTTGGGGATAAAAAAAATAAGATTTCCGTGGACCAACTTTCTCAGGCACTTGAACTAACTGATGACCAAGAAACAACTTCTGACGAACAAAGAATGCTTGAAGGAATTGTAAATTTTGGGAATACTGACACTCGTGAAGTAATGTGTCCTAGAATTGATATTTTTGCCCTTTCATATCAAATGAGCTTACAGGAAATTATTCCTTTGATATTGAGTAAAGGGTTTTCTCGGATACCAGTTTACAGCGAAAAAAAAGATAACATTAAAGGAATTTTATATACCAAAGACTTACTTCCGCACTTAAATAAGTCAGACTATGAATGGCAAAAACTTTTAAAACCCCCTATATATGTCCCGGAAAATAAAAAATTAGATGATTTACTTAAAGAATTTCAGCAGAAAAAAAATCATTTGGCAATTGTAGTTGACGAATACGGTGGAACTTCGGGATTAATCACGCTTGAAGATATTATGGAAGAAATTATTGGAGATATAAGTGATGAGTTTGATGAAATAGATCTTAATTTTTCTAAAATTGACGAATCGACATATGTTTTTGATGCAAAAATAAGTTTAAAAGACTTTTTTAGAGTAATAAATATTGAAGATTCAGATCTATTTGATAACATTAAAGGTGAGGCAGAAACCTTAGCAGGTCTTGTTCTGGAGATGACTAAAAAATTTCCAAGACGCGGTCAAAAAGTTGCATTTAAGGGCTATAAATTTGTAGTTGAAGAGATTGATCAGTTTCGCGTTAAGCAGATTAGGGTTTGTTTACCGTTAAAGGATAATTAAATAAAAATAAATGTTAATCAAAAAATTTTTCTTTTTTTGGGTTCTAT
Organism: uncultured Bacteroidota bacterium; assembly: GCA_902520765.1. GTDB lineage: Bacteria > Bacteroidota > Bacteroidia > Flavobacteriales > Flavobacteriaceae > MS024-2A. Next base: position 102,044 of record CABYPG010000001.1, on the reverse strand, counting down.
TATTTTTGTTTAGTTGTAAATCGAACGAGCAGCCAAAGCCTAAAGCTTACTTAAGATTGGAATATGATAAACCAAATTACAAGCTAATCGAAGAACTTCCTAATTTTTCATTTGAATATAACCCTCTAGCACAGTTTAAAATTAGCAAAAGTAAATCTCCACAATTGATATATTCTGATATGAAAGCGACATTATATATGAATTATAATTCCGTTGAAGAAAATATTGATTCTCTTTTAAACGATGCATACCAACTGCCGTTTAAACATATTTCAAAAGCAGAGTCAATACCTGAAAAAATATTTATAAATAATGATAAAAAAGTTTACGGAACACTTTTTTCAGTAGTGGGTGACGCTGCATCTCAATTTCAATTTTTTTTAACTGATAGTGCAAATCATTTTTTAGTGGGATCAGTCTATTTTTATGCTAGACCAAATTACGATTCTTTATTTCCAGCTATAAAATTCTTAGAAAAAGATTTAGTTCATCTTATAGAAACCTTCGAGTGGAATTAACAGAATTACTTATACTCAGTCTGGATTTGAAATAGATTTAATTACATCAAAAAAAAGATGCATTTTTGCATCGCTATGAATATATCAATTAAAAAATGGTTGTACCTAATTATACTTTCATTTATTTGGGGGAGTTCTTATATTTTAATTAAAAAAGGGCTTATAGGTCTTAACCCACTACAATTAGGATCTTTAAGAATAATTATTACAACACTAATCTTATTTATTTTTGGGTGGAGTAAATTGAGTAAAATACCGAAAGACTCTTGGAAATGGATTGCTTTGACCGGTTATTTCGGAACCTTTTTCCCCACATTTTTATTTGCATATGCTGAGACAGCTATTGATTCTTCAGTTGCAGCTGTTCTCAATGGAATGACACCTTTATTTACTCTTTTGATAGGAATTACTTTTTTTAGAAGTGAATTAAAATTGAAAAAATTGTTTGGTATTTTGATTGGTTTTGGAGGGACATTGGTATTGGTTTCTAACGAATTCACAATCAATAATGGACCAAAAAGTTGGTATTCTTTTTTAGTTGTTTTAGCAGCCTTTTGTTATGCAATAAATGTAAACCTAATAAAATATAAATTGGAAGGCATATCTGCGCTTGCCATAGCTCTCGGTAATTTTATAGCTATTTTATTTCCAGCTATATTAGTATTAATTTTTTCGAATTTCCCTTCGCAAGAAGTCTTTACAGGGAAAGAGGTGTCAATTTCAATAGGGTATGTTTTTATTCTAGCTTTTTTGGGGACTGCTCTGGCAAAAGTCATGTTTAACGATTTAGTTGCAATTTCATCTCCTGTTTTCTCAATTTCTATTACTTATTTACTACCAATAGTTGCTATTTTATGGGGTGTGTTAGACAACGAAATATTTACTTTTATTCAATGGATTGGATGTGCTTTCATACTATTGGGAGTATATTTAGTTACAGAAAATAAAAGGTTCGGGAATAAAAAAAACCATAAATGATTATTTAATACATTTATAAAAAAATCACATGAAATTTTTATTTAGTCTTATTTTCACCTTGTTCATTTCACTTTCTCTAGCTCAAAAAAAATATGATATTATTTTGAAATCCATTGAAAATAGTGGCTCAAAATATGAAAATGTAGCAAATCAAATATGGTCTTTCGCAGAAGTAGGTTATCAGGAAGAAAAAAGTAGCTCTTTGCTCCAAAAAATACTGTCTAATGAAGATTTTTCAATAGAAACGGAAGTAGCAAATATTCCTACAGCATTTGTGGCCTCATACGGCTCGGGCAGTCCAGTCATAGCGATTTTAGGTGAATATGATGCACTACCAGGTATTTCACAACAAGCAGTTCCTTATAAACTAAGTGCAAATGGCAAGGCAGGACATGCTTGTGGCCACCATCTTTTCGGCACAGCTTCTGCCGCAGCCGCAATAGCAATTAAGAATTATATTAAAAATCAGAAAATATCGGGGACTATAAAATACTATGGTTGTCCTGCCGAAGAAGGGGGATCTGGTAAAGTTTATATGGTAAGAGAGGGTCTGTTTGATGATGTAGATGTTGCTCTTCACTGGCATGCCGCAGACGAAAATTCAGCTAGCGCAGGAAAAGCTCTAGCTAATAAAACGGCAAAATTTAGATTTTATGGGATTTCTTCTCATGCTTCTGGGTCACCTCAAAAAGGACGTTCAGCTTTAGATGGTGTCGAAGCAATGAATCATATGGTTAATATGTTAAGAGAACATACAACTGAAAGCACAAGAATTCATTATGTCATAACTAAGGGAGGCAATGCACCAAATGTTGTACCAGATTTTGCTGAAGTATACTATTACGCGAGACATGAAAAAAGAGATGAAGTTCGAAATATATTTAATAGAATTGTTACTGCAGCCGAAGGTGCAGCAATCGGAACGGAAACAAGAATGGATTATGAGATAATTAGTGGAGTTCATGAGCTTTTACACATAGAAAGTTTGCAAAGAAGAATGCATGAAAATTTGGAAAAAATTGGTGGTTATTTTTATGATGAAAAAGAAAAGGCATTTGCAGATGAAATTTCTAAAACATTAGGATTAAAATTAAACACAAAATATGTTGAAGGTGTTATACCTTATGACCCAGAAGGGAAAGCTGGGGGTTCTACTGATGTTGGAGATGTTAGTTTTGCTGTCCCAACTGTTGGTTTAAGAGCGGCAACTTGGGTACCAGGAACTTCTGCACATAGCTGGCAAGCAGTCGCAGCAGGAGGTACAAGCATCGGGACAAAAGGGATGATGGTTGCAGCAAAGACACTAGCTTTAACCGGTATGCAGTTGATTGATGATCCTAAAGCAATTTCGCTAGCCAAAAAAGAGTTTTTAAATCAGAGAGGGCCTGATTTTAAATATCAACCACTATTAGGTGATAGAGAACCTGCTCTAGATTACAGAAATTGAATTTTAGTTATGAAAAAAATTATTTTTAAAGCTCTATTTCTTTTTTGTTCAATTTCATTTTCTCAAGTCTATAACTTTAATTCCGTTAGTAACGGAAAAAGCATCACTCATAAAATAATGTTAGATGAAAATTATTTTGTTGAAACTCAATACCTTACGAAAACATCAGAATTCATATTAACCAGAGGTGGATACTACAATAAAACCGAGACAAATATTATTAAAGTTAATTTAGAATTTAACTCAAATTTTTTTAAAGACAGTATTAAGTTATTCGAGATTGAAAAAAAAGATTCATGGACAAAATCTTTTGGAAAGCCAATTCATTTAAATGGGAAATGGTTAATGGCGGGAAGAATTACCGAAGAGGGAGAAAAAAGAAGAGACATTTCAAGATCAAGAAAAACAATGAAATTTTTGAAAGATGGTAATTTTCAATGGATTGCATTTAACACTGAAACCTTTCAATTCTTTGGTTCAGGTGGGGGTACCTACTCTGCCAAAAATGGAATTTATAAAGAAAATATTCAGTTCTTTTCGCGAAATAATAGTAGTGTTGGCAGGATTTTGCCATTTAATTACAGCCTTAAAGGTGTTGATTGGCATCATTCAGGGAAGAGCAGCAAGGGAAATCCTATTTATGAAATATGGACTAAGCGAATAGATTAATTCTTTAATAAAAATATACCTTTGAAGAAATATTTAAATCACAATCCCTTTTAAAACAGCCATGATATCCAGTCAAGAATTAATAGATCTTTTAACGATTGATAGGAAAGAAAAGTATCATTTTGTAGGTCAAAATTATAAAACCGCTTGGGGCCGAGTTTTTGGGGGTCAGGTTCTTGGGCAATCACTTCATGCAGCCTATCAAACAGTTCCAAATGATCGAATAGCGCATTCTATGCATGGTTACTTCATTCTGGGAGGAGATGTTAATATACCGATTGATTATCATGTTGACGATATTCGAGATGGAAGGAGTTTTACAACAAGACGTGTAGTAGCATTTCAAGAAGGGAAAGCCATTTTTAATATGGCAGCTTCATTTCATATAAAAGAAGATGGTGAAAACCATCAAATACAGATGCCAAATGTACTTACACCTGATTTACTATTAACAGATATTCAGCAAGCTGAAGCATTACAAAAAAAAGATCCAATACGTTTTCAAAGATTAATGAAAGCACACCCACAAATTTTCGAATTTAAACCTGTTAATAAAGCCATTTATCTACAAACTAGAAATTCACTACCATTAGCTCATATTTGGTTTAGAATCAAAGATAAAATCACTGCAGATATACCTCTTCAACAGCAGATTTTAGCGTTTGCTTCTGATTATAGCCTTTTATTAACAGCAACTTTACCACATAGACAGAAAATTGTGGATTCAAAAATGTATTATGCAAGTTTGGACCACGCATTATGGTTTCACCGCGATTTTAAGATTGATGATTGGTTACTTTATGCAATAGAGAGTCCAAGCGCTTCTAACGCTCGAGGTTTTTCAAAAGGTAGTATTTTTGACCAAAAAGGAAAAATGATTGCTTCTGTAACTCAAGAAGGACTTATGCGTAAATATAAATAAAGATGAAACTAGTTAGTTTTTTAATTTTTTTCCTCAGTATATGCTTTATTAATAAATCCATTTCACAAGAATATGAAAAGGTTAATGGATTATGGAATGCAACTTTTGTAGATATGCCAATTTCAAAAAAAATAAGTTTTAGAACTGAATTTCATTCGAGAACCATATCTTATTTTGATATTTGGGATCAACAGCTTATAAGGCCTCAATTTTCATACAAATCATCAAAAAATATTTCGTGGAGAGCAGGTTATACTTTTATTAAAAACTTTGATCAAGATAAAACTGCTGATCCAAGGTTAAGGAGAGAGCACAACATTTGGGAGCAGGTTGAATTTACTGCCCCACTAAGTAAATCATCATTTAGGACTTGGATTCGCCTTGAGCACCGCTTTCAAGAGAATTTGCCACTTCAAAAAAATAGAAATCTAAAGAGTTTCGACTTTTCTAGTAGACTAAGATTTAGATTGACTTATTTAAAAAATTTATCTAAAGAAGATGCTAAAACAGTTTGGAAACTTCTTATTTACGATGAGATATTTTCATTATTAAATAATCAGGGTATTCCTTATAAATTTAATCAAAACTGGACGTTTTTGGGCTTTAACATAAAATTTAATAATAAATTGAATGTTCTTACAGGCTTTCAAAAAAATACTATTCTTAAACCTTCTAGTAACTACTTGATTAATAGATTATGGAATACCATAATATTTTATAAAATTTAGGGAAGATTAACTTTATAGATCAACTTTTAAGTAATTTTTATCGAAGTAATTAGGTTTGCTTTCATATTTTAAATTATTAAGAAAAGATTTTTTTATTTTTAATTAAATACTTAAATCATGATAAAAGATAGCGCGTGGAGACCATTGCCTGATTATTTAACAATTGGCAACAGTAAGATTGAGGGATTAGGACTATTTGCATTAAAAGATCTGCCTGAGGGTAAAGATTTAGGGATGACTCATATTTTTGATACAAGATTTAAAGACCAATATATTCGACTCCCTCTGGGAGCTTTTATAAATCATCACGAAATACCAAATTGTGAAGCTGTTTTTTCAGATTTTGATTCGGAAATAGGCAAGCTTAAACACATAAGAATAATAACTTCTAAAAAAATAAACAAGGGAGAAGAAATTACAGTTAAGTATATAATTAATAAACTGAAAAATCCAAATTGGGAGCATGAATATGAAGCTACCCAATGATCTATTTTTAATAGTACTTAGAAAAATTAACATTTTATATCAACCTATTTACAGTTATAAAATTCAATTTTTATTTTTTCTAAAAATTTAAAAGTTTTGGGAGTGTGGCCTTATAATTAGTATTTTAATACCGGATTTTTAATAACTTGTTAATTATTTATACTATTTTTTGCTAAAAACATAATTAAAAAATCAAATTCTTGTCAATATTTTGTTAAATTAGTAATATCAATTCTTCGATAATGAATTGGTTTATGGTTATAGCCTTTGGGAATAATTCTCAAAGGCTTTTTTTAATAACCGTGATTATGGAAAAATGGGTACATAATCTTATCACAACTTGTACAATCTATATTTGAATTTGAGAATATATTATTTTTTTTTGGCTACCGTGATTTATTCTGTTGGATCTGCTCAGATTTCCTTTAGATCGCTTAAACTGCCTGAATCGGTCTCTGAAACATCTGGACTTGAGTCCTACGGTGACCATCTTATTACCCATAATGATTCGGGTGATAAACCTAAGCTTTACGTAATTTCCAGTAATGGCAAAAAAATAATTGAGATAAAAATCAATAATATAGAGAATAATGACTGGGAGGATATTACTTCAGATTCAGACCACTTTTACATTGCTGATACTGGAAATAAATATGGGACAAGAGAAAATTTAAAAATCTATATCCTAAATAAAAATTTTATACTGAAGGGAATTACAGGAATTACATATTCCAAACAAACAAGTTATATAAAAAATAAAAAAAGTGAATTTGATGCTGAAAGTTTAGCTGTTGTGGGAGATGAATTGGTCTTGTTTTCAAAAAACAGGAAAACATTGAAATCGGAAATATATGCTTTTCCAAAAAAAAAGGGTAATTATAGTCTAGAACCAAAGGCAATAATTAATACTAAAGCTCTTGTTACAAGTGCAGATTATGACTATGTCAATGATCTTATGGTCTTAACAGGATATAGTTTGAAAGGAGATCAATTTCTTTTTAAAATAAATAATTTTAAGGGTAATGGTTATAAAAACTTGAAGCTTGACCGATATAAAATACCAATTGAAAATACCCAGATTGAAGCTATAAAAATAATTAATCAAAATGAGTTTTGGGTAAGTTCTGAAAGCGAAGAACAAAAAACACCAAGTTTATTTCGTATTAAGATAGAATCTGAATAATTTCTATTTAGTCATAATTGCGTAAAACAAAATTTTTATAATAAATTGTTAGCAACAAAAAATTAATAAAATTGCATGGGTACAAAACGAGAACTTAGCTTAAAAATCAGAAAGACACATCGATATTTGGGGTTGTTTATAGGATTACAGTTTTTAGCATGGACCGTATCAGGGCTTTATTTTAGTTGGACTGATATCGATGAAATTCATGGAGATCAGTTTAAAAGAAAGTCCTTATCAAAAAAGGGATTATTTTCTAACCTGATTTCATTCGATAGTATACCAGTAGATGTTGAAAAGCTTGATTTGGTGCTAATTGACAATCAACCATATTATTGGATCAATGGTCAAGGACTTTATAACGCTCAGACTGGATCTTTAAAAAAAAATATTTCAGAAAAAGAAGCCATAGGTATTGCAAAACAAAATTTGATTGAGGGTCTCAAAGTGGACCATGTGGAATTATTAAAAGCTACTGATTCTCATCACGAGTATAGAGGTCAGAAATTACCTGTTTATGCCATCCATTATGATCATCCTGATCTATTAGTTGCATACGTAGATGCAAAGAGTGGAATCTTTAAAAAAATACGTCATGAAAGTTGGCGTTGGTTTGATTTCCTTTGGATGGGACATACAATGGATTACAAAGGGAGAGATAATTTTAATAATTTATTACTTAGGATTTTTTCACTTTTTGGATTATTTACAGTTGTTAGTGGATTTTTACTTTGGGGTACCAGCTCTCCAACTCTAAGAAAAATAATAAAGTAATAATAGCATGAGATTCTTTTTCATTCTCTTGTTTATTTGCTCACTAAAACTTAATTGCCAGGATATTCATTTTTCAAACGCAATCAAGTCTCTTGGATTTGGATCTTGTAATCGTACAGATTTAGACCAGAAAATTTGGGATGTAATAGCAAACCAGTCTATGAGCGCTTGGGTTTGGTTAGGAGATATAGTCTACGCTGAAGAAGAGAATATGGAAGATCTTGCTTTAAAATATTCAATTCAAAAATCACTACCGGCCTATAGAAAATTATCTTCCAATACAAATATATTTGGGGTTTGGGATGATCACGATTTTGGGAAAAACGATGGGGGATGTGAATTTAGAAAAAAACATCAAAGTAGAGATTTGTTATTTGATTTTTTAGATCTACCAACCAATCACCCTGCCAGGTTAAGAAATGGTGCATACCAAAGTTATTGTTTTGGAGTTGAAAGACATAAAGTATGCCTGTACCTTTTAGATGTAAGATATTTTAAAGAGGAATATGAAAAAGATTTAGGTTCAAAACAGCGCTACAAAAAAAATAATGGGAGTTTACTAGGAGAAAAACAATGGCAATGGTTGGAGAATGAATTATTGAAAAATAGTGCAGAGGTAAATTTACTCGCAGGAGGAATACAGTTAATTTCCTCTCAACATGCATACGAGAAATGGTCAAACTTTCCTAAAGCCAGGAAGCGCCTATTTGACTTGCTAAAAAAAAATAAAATAAAAAACCCGATATATTTGAGCGGTGACCGTCATTTTGCAGAGGTTTCTGTAATTGAACTTTTTCCAAATTACAGCCTCTACGATATAACTTCAAGCGGTTTAACCCATTCATATGAAGAGTTGGAAGATGAATTTAATCCTAAAAGAATTAGTCCATTAATTACATCAAAAAATTTTGGGATGATTAAGTGGAATTGGGATACTAGAAATATTGCTTTACAAATCTATGATATTGATGGAAGGATTTTGTTTGAGAAAACAATAAAAATTCAATAATCTATTTTTATTTTCTTCAATTTTAAACATTAATTTTAACTAATGGAAAACATACCTTTTGTTTTATTCTTTGTTGCTTTAGCTTTCTTGGTTTTCTTTCTTTATGTGAATAGAAATTCGTTAAGTAAATATTTACTTGATAAATTAAGAGGGCAACTTCAAAAAGAGTTTTTGTATAACAGAGAAGAACTTTCAAAAAATTTGCATGATAACAGAATTGAGTTTACTCAAAGTCTTCAAAGATTGAATGATACTATTTTGAAAAAAGCAAAAGATGATCGTGAAGAATTGAAAAATACATTGAAGGAATTTGAATCCAGCTTTGTAAAAAATGTTGACACATTTAATAGAATCCAAAAAGAGAAATTCGATCAGATGAAATTGAAACAAGACGAAATGATTAAAACGACTGAAATTCGTTTGGAAAGAATGCGCGAAACAGTTGATGAAAAGCTTCATAAAACACTTGAAGAGCGACTCGGGAAATCATTTGAAATAGTCACTAAACAATTATTAGTTGTCCAAAAGGGATTAGGAGAGATGCAAAATATTGCTTCAGGAGTTGGAGATCTGAAAAAAGTGTTGAGTAATGTAAAAACGCGAGGAGTTTTGGGTGAAATTCAATTAGGAAATATTTTGGAAGAAATTATGACTCCTGATCAGTATGATAAAAATGTAAAAACAAAAAAAGGATCTGACTACCAAGTTGAATTTGCTATAAAATTACCTGGCCGAAACAAAACTGATGAGCCTGTCTATTTACCTATTGATGCCAAGTTTCCGCAGGAAGACTATATAAGACTTCAAAATGCTTATGAGGCAGGTGATACTGTTGCAGTTGAATTATCCTTGAAAGCTATTCTTCAGTCAGTAAAAAAATTTGCTAAAGATATTTCTACGAAATACATCGATCCCCCAAACACTACCGATTTTGGAATAATGTTTCTACCAATTGAAGGTTTGTTTGCAGAAGTAGTAAGACAACCAGATATGATTGCTTTGCTTCAAAGAGAGTATAAAATTGTTGTTACCGGGCCCACAACTCTTGCGGCTATGCTAAATAGTCTACAAATGGGTTTCAAAACTCTGGCAATTCAAAAAAGAAGTAGTGAAGTTTGGAACGTACTTGCAGCAGTAAAAAAAGAATTTAATTCTTTTGGAGGAGTTTTGGAGAAGGCGCAAAAGAAAATTAATGAGGCAAACCAAGAAATTGAAACATTAGTTGGTACTAGAACAAGAATTATGCAATCCAAACTTAAAAATGTTGAACAGCTCAAAGAAAATAACTCAGAAGAAGAGTCAACCAGTAATTACATTGATTTAAAGGATAAATAGTCATCTAAATATTTAAAAAAACATTGAAGTTTTTTCTAAATGTGAAACCCCAAAAAGATTTGGGGTTCAAAGTGGTACCTCCAGGAATCGAACCAGGGACACAAGGATTTTCAGTCCTTTGCTCTACCAACTGAGCTAAGGTACCATTTATAGAATTCAAGCAAATATAAAAGGCTTTTAAATTCTCACAAAAACATTTCACTAATTTTCTTTGTAATTTTATGCAAAGAAATTACTAATAATGCATTTGGTTATAGACCTAGGTAATAGTAAGATCAAATTTTTTGTATTCCAAGAAAATAGAATTTTATATAGAGCATTTCAGCCTATTATTGAATGGGAAAATACTCTAAGACAAATACGAAAAAAATATCCTGCTATTTCAAATTGTATAATATCTGATGTTAATGGCTCAATTACAGATGACCTCAAAAATAGCCTAGGATTAATTTCAGTTCTTTTTTGTTCTTCTAGGCTAAAACTTCCATTCAGGACAATGTATAAACCAAAAAAACAATTAGGTGCAGACCGAATTGCTTTACTATCAGCATGTATTTTGGATTATCCTAACAAAAATGTTTTAGTGATTGATTTAGGGACTTGTATTACTTATGACTTAATTGATAACAAAAGACTTCATCATGGAGGTGCAATTAGTCCTGGATTTATAATGCGTTACAAATCTTTAAATTTTTTCACAGGAAGTTTACCATTATTGAATCCAAAAATTAGTGATAAATTTTTAGGGGATTCCACTAAAAGCTCTATTCATGCAGGAGTTACAAATGGAATTATTGCTGAGATTAATGAGCGTATCTGCTATCATAAAAAAAACTTTAAGGACCTTATTGTGATATTTTCAGGAGGAGACGCTCTTAGGTTGTCAAAACCATTTAAAAATGAGATATTTGCAGACACAAATTTTCTAGCTAAAGGATTGAATTCCATTTTAGTAAGTAATTTAAGTTGATGATTCGAAAAACATTATTATTATTTATTCTGATTTCGACCGATATAATTGGGCAGAATAATTCAGCATCCCCCTATTCGTCAGCTGGGTTAGGAGAAGACAGTTTTAACGGGACGCAGGCTTCAAGGCACATGGGAGGGCTAGATGTTTTCACTGACTCAATTCATGCAAATCTTCTAAATCCCGCTAGCTATGCATTTTTAAAGTTTACCACTTATTCAGTTGGAGTAAACTATACGAATAATAATCTGGCATCGGCATCAGAGTCTAAAAACATTGAATTAGCAGCTTTAGATTATTTATCAGTAAGTATTCCAACCAAAAATTTTAGTTTTGGTTTTGGGATTGTTCCTTTTTCGTCAGTGGGATATCGTATCCAAGCAATTACGGAAAATGAAAATCAAAATATTTTTAATAGATATGAAGGTTCAGGAGGACTCAATAGAGCATACTTTTCTGTAGGTATTCCTATTACAAAGTATTTTGCTTTGGGGTCCACAGTAAATTATAATTTTGGGAATTTATTTTATAGAACAGGCCAATACATTGACGAAGTTGACAACGGAACTTTTGTGTCACATGACTCAAGCGTTTCAGGATTTAGTTATCAGTTCTCTGCTCAAGCTATAATTCCTGTAGGTAAGAAATATGGTACTCAATTTATGTTTTCTTATCAACCATTGGGATCTCTAGATTCTCAAAATAGTAAAATTTATTACACTCAGTCTCTCTCCAGACAAACAATCATTGAATTCACTGAAGTTAATTTGTCTTCTTTTGGGCTTGAAAAAACTAATTTAGATGTTTCCCCAAAAACTAGTGCAGGAATTGGCTTTGGCAGAAATAAAAAATGGTTTTTAGGTATTCAATACGAATACACAAAATCTTCAGATTTCAAAAATTTATTTTTTGAAAGGAGAAATATATCTTACAAAGATGGACAAAAATGGATATTAGGGGGCTATTTTATTCCAAACCATTCTTCATTCACTAGTTTTTGGAAAAGAGTAGTATATCGCTTTGGTTTTAGAACTGAACAAATGAGGACAATCGTTAATAATTTACCAATGAGGGAAACTGGGATTTCTTTTGGACTCGGTTTACCATTAGCAGGTTTATCCAATGCAAATGTTGGGTTTGAATTAAGCCAAAGAGGAACAAAAGAATTGGGAATGGTTAAAGAATCGATTGCCTCATTAAGAATAGGGCTGTCATTAAATGATATATGGTTTGTAAAAAGAAGGTATAATTAAAATTATTAATAAATTTAAATTTTTTGTATTTATAATGATAAATTCTTGCGAAGTCACTAAATTTTACTAAGATTTAAAGAGATTGTATATAATTTTTTCAAGAGGTTTTATATTTGCTAAAACTTTATTAAAATGAACAAACTACCATTTTTATCAACTTTACTTATTGGACTATGTATATTTCAATTATCATACTCTCAAGATAGTTCGGCTTGTATGCAAGATTTATCAATCTTTGCCGAATATGTTAAAGTAAAAAATTATGATGCAGCGATTGAGCCTTGGATTAAAGTAAGAGAAAATTGTCCAGACCTTAATGCTGCAATTTATACTTATGGCGAGCGCATCATAAAAAATAATATCAAGAATGGCAATGTTGATCTTGTTGAATCTTCCAAAAAAGAATTAATAAAACTGTATGACGAATGGATTCAATATTTTCCAAAAAATAAAAATAAAACTATTATTGGTGATGTGTTAGGTAAAAAAGCCCAAGCACTACTTGACTACAAAATGGCTGATTTAAAGAAAATCTATTCAACATTTGATGAAGCTTTTACTAAAGATGCAACAAGTTTTACAAACCCAAAGTTTTTATACAACTATTTTAAAACACTTTACGATTTATATAAATCTGGCGATAATCAAGTTAGCATGGAGATGCTGATAAATAAATATGAAGAAGTCTCGGAGAAATTTGATTTAGAAACAGTTTCATTGGCAAAAAAACTTGATGTAATATTGAAAAAAGAAGACGAGGGTAAACCCTTAACAAGTAGGGAGCAAAGAAGAAAACGAATTTATAATATAAATTCTAAAGCAATAGGAACTTATTTATCCAACTTAGATGCAATCATCGCCAAAGAAGCAACTTGTGAAAATTTAATACCTCTATACAAAAGAAATTTTCAAGAATTTAAAGAAGATTCAGTTTGGCTGAAGCGTGCAGCAAGCCGTATGGATAGTAAAGAATGTTCAGACGATCCTTTTTTTGTCACTCTTGTAGAGGCATTACATTCGCTTGATCCATCTGCAGATTCAGCATATTACCTTGGTCTTTTGAATGATAAAAGAGGAAATGCTAATGAGGCTCTTAAATATTATGAAGAATCAATTTCGTTAGAAACTGACAACTACAAAAAAGCAAAAATCTTACTTAAAATTGCCAATAAGTTTAAGTTAGCTGGTAGAAAAACCTCTGCAAGAAACTATGCTTATAAAGCCCTTGGTTTCCAGCCCTCTCTAGGAAGAGCTTACCTATTAATAGCTAATATGTATGCTGATAGTGCAAATGACTGTGGAGATTCTCAATTTAATAAAAGAGCAGTTTATTGGTTGGCTGCAGATATTGCAAAAAAAGCTGCCACTGTAGATAATGCCCTCTCTAAAATTGCAAAAAAAACAGCTGATAGTTACAAAGGCAGAGCTCCTAGTAAAACTGATATTTTCACAGAGGGGAACGAAGGGACTACAATTAAATTTGATTGTTGGATCAATAGATCTATTACAGTACCAAAGCTTTAAGTTAAGTTGAAAACCAATTTTTTTTTTAGGCTATTTAAATTTTTTTGTGTCATGTTGCTCTCTTGTGAAGATAACACTAAGGCACTAAAGGAGATTAACTCTAGTAGACAGGATCCTTTGGGGATAGCGTCAAACATTCGGATGGTCTATAGTGACTCTTTAAAAATACAGGCTATCTTAAAAGCTCCAAAGCACGTAGATTATTCTAATTTAGAATTTAAATTTGCAGAATTTCCAGCAGGTCTAGAGGTATTATTTTTTGATAAATTAGGAAATCAAAATAAAGTTGTTGCTGATTATGGAATTTTATACACAGAAACCAAACTAATCAATTTAAAAGGTAATGTAGAGCTAAAATCTTATAATGGATCATTATTAAAAACAAACCAACTTTACTGGGATTCTGAAAATGAATGGCTATTTACCGAGGAGGAATTTACATTTCAGGACGAAAAATATGATTTTAATGCTAAGAGATTAGATGGTAATAAAGATTTCAGCAAATTTTTAACCGGAAACCTCATCGGTACAGTTTCTGTTTCAGATGAGCAAGAAAATTTATCAAATAAAGAATGAGAACTTACAAAATATCTGAAATATTATATTGGGTTATTGCTGGGATTTCAATTTTCAAGACAATCTCACTTTGGAATATAAATAACACACGAGCATATTACTTTTTGGGATTTGCAATTTTGTCTGTTTTAATGGCACTTTTCCGAAGACATTTCAGAAAAAAATTTAACAATCGCAACAATATTTCTTAATGATTTTATCTGACATAGTAATTTTAACATGTTTAATATTTTCAGCTTTTTTTTCTGGAATGGAAATTGCCTTTGTTTCTTCAAACCGTATTTACTTAGAAATTGAAAAATCTCAGAGTAGCTTTACCTCTAGAGTATTGAAAAATATAACCCAAAAGCCTTCTAGATTTATAGCAACAATGCTTCTAGGCAATAATATTGCACTTGTTGTTTATGGAATTTTTTCAGGAGAAAGAATTTTACAATTCTTTTTTTCAGATAGAGTATTTATCGGACAAGATCCTGGTATTTTAATTGTTTTTTACCAAACGTTGATATCAACTATTATTATACTTCTTACAGCAGAGTTTTTACCTAAGGTTTTCTTCCAAATTTATGCAAATTTAAGTGTAAAAATTTTTGCTATCCCAGTAGCTTTTTTTTATCATGTATTTTCTCCAATAACTTATTTTATTATAAAATTTACTGATATCATCCTAAAAAGGTTTTTGAAAACAGAATCCGATCAAATTCAACTTTCTTTTTCAAAAGTAGAATTAGGGAACTATATTGAAGAACAACTAGAGTCAACTGATGATAAGGAGAGTTTAGATTCTGAGATTCAGATTTTTCAAAATGCTTTAGATTTTTCAGAAGTTAAGTCAAAGGAAGCTATGGTCCCTAGAGCTGAACTTGTAGCAGTAGAAGAAAATACGCCAATTAATGAGATCAAGGATCTTTTTATTGAAACAGGTTTTTCTAAAATACCTGTTTACAAAAATACAATTGATAAAATTTCGGGGTATGTTCATGTTTTTGATATGTTGAAGAACCCAAAATCACTTCAAAATATACTTTTGCCTTTAGCCTATGTGCCTGAAACCATGCTTATTAACGATGTTTTAAAGATTTTAACCCGCCAGCAAAAGAGTATATCTGTTGTAATTGATGAATATGGAGGCATTTGTGGTATAATTACTGTTGAGGACATCGTGGAAGAACTTTTTGGTGAAATTGAAGATGAGTATGATTCTATAAATCATGTTGAAAAAAAATTAAATAACTCTACGTTTAATTTTTCTGCTCGTTTAGAAGTAGATTACATAAATCAGAAATATGGTTTATCTCTCCCAGAGACAGAATTCTATGAAACTATAGGCGGATTAGTCGCGTACAATACAGGTGAGATTCCCAAAAAAGGTGAGCAAATTCATATTTCACCTTACACTTTGACCATAAAAAAAGTATCTGCGACCAAAATTGAGGAAGTAATTATTACTGAGATGAAAGAGATTTGAAGAAGATTCAATTTTAAACACCCTTAAAATTATATTAAGAGGCTTTCTTAATTCAATGGAAAAGACTAATTTCACGCACCATTTATATATTATCATATGGCCATTTTAGGAAAAATTAGACAGCGTTCTATTTTTTTAATTCTAGTTATTGGAATGGCGCTTTTTGCATTTGTCATCTCTGGGGTAATTGATGGTAGTTCTCAAAATGTCGGACCTTCTGACCCTGTTGGTATTGTTAATGATGATAAGATTGATTCTGATTTTTTTCGTCAAATGGTAGAGCAAACTGAAAGAACATACAATTTCTCAACTATTAAATCCTTAAACCTTGTATGGAATCAAACTTTAAGAAATACAATTTTTGAACAAGAATTTGAAAAACTTGGAATAGACGCTGGAAAGGATCAGTTAGAGCAGATTATTTCGTCAGATGATAACTTAATAAATAATCCAAATTTTCAAAATGACGCAGGTTTTTTTGACTTCCAAATATTCTCAGATTATATTGCTCAACTGAAAACTCAAAACCCCTCAGCATACGAAAACTGGAAATTTCAGGAGAAAAGTATAATAGGTGTTGCGAAACAGAGAATTTATCTAGATTTAATTAAGGCAAGCACATCTATGACTATTGCCGAAGCAAAAGACCATTATCATCTAGAAAATGACAATGTAAACATCAAGTATGCTTATATACCTTATGATATCATAGATGATAGTGTTATAAAAATAAATGACAGTGAAGTTTCTAAGTATATAAGAGATAATAAATTAAAATATGAAAAAGACAAGAGTACGAGCATCCAACTTGTTACTTTTGAAGACGTACCTACTGAAGACGATTTACAAGAAATAAGATCACGATTAGACGCATTAAAAACAAAACAAATTGTTTATAATGAAGTTTCAAAATTGACTGACACTATAGAAGGATTCAAACAGATTGATGATATTGTTGAATTTATTGATCTATATTCAGAGGTTCCCTTTGATTCTGTATATAAACCTCGAGGAAGATTTAATAATGAATACGCTGATATTTTATTTGGCTTGGAAAAGGGGGAGGTGTTTGGACCATACAGAGATAATAACGATTTCAAGCTTTCAAAGCTTATTGACATTAAAAAAAATGCCTCAATTAGAGCTAGTCACATTTTAATTTCCTACGAAGGTGCAACTAGAGCAAATACAAATGTTTCTAGGACAGAAAAAGAAGCTAAGAATTTGGCTAATCGTGTTTATAGAGAAGCAAGAAGGTCTTCAACTGACTTTGCAGAACTTGCAATGAAATATTCTGATGGTCCAACTAAAAATAGTGGAGGTGATCTAGGATTTTTTCAACAGGGACAAATGGCAGAGGAATTCTTCACTTTCGCAAATACAAATAGAGTTGGAAAACTAGGAATCGTAAAAACAGAATTTGGATATCACATAATTGAAATTACTGATAAAGATGATTTAGCTTTAATTGCCGATGTTGTTATTAAAGCGGTACCTTCTGACAAAACATCAAATGAAGTATTTAGAAAAGCAACTCAATTTGAAATGGAGAGCAAAAATGATAAAGATTTTGCCAAAATTGCCCAAAATTATAATTACGAAATTCGTACCGTAAGTCAAATAAGTGAGTTGGAGGAAAACTTGCCAGGATTACCCAAGCAGCGAAATATTGTCCGTTGGACCTTTGAAGAGGACTCAAGTATTGGAGATGTAAAAAGATTTACATTAAATAGTGGAGGGTATGTTGTTGTTCAGATTACCGAAAAAATAGATAAGGGACTTTCATCAATTGAGAATGTGGGGGAAGAAGTAAGAAAAATTATTTCCAAAAAAAAGAAAGAGGCAATAATAAAGAAACGTTATAAAGACATACAAAATTTAGATTCTTTTGCCAAAGAGGATAAAGTAATTATCGAAACAGCTTCAGCTATTAATCAAAAAAATCCAACCATTCCAGGTACTGGTAATGAGCCATTTATAGTTGGAACTGCGTTTGCTTTAAATGAGGGGAAAACTTCTAGTCTTATTGCTGGTGAGAAAGGAGTTTATATGGTTGTCTTATTAAAAAAGAATATTGTACCCGATTTGGATGATTATTCTAGTTATTCCAAACTAATTCTTAAAAATTCAAGCCAAAATTTAGCTGAAAATATATTTACCGCCCTAAAGTCAGTAGCTAATATCGAAGATAATAGGGCACAGTATTATTAGAGACACATTTGACGGTAAGGAATAATAGTTGTGAATCCCCTATCATAGAAATATTTCATTTCTGATCTATCTCCTGTAGCTAAGAAAAAATCACCGCCCCAAGCTCCCAAACTTTTAATACCGCCATTAAAGTCAGGAAATAAGTCTTTCTTGATGGGACTCTTTTTGAGTAATTTTCCTATCAAAAATTCATGCTTAGTTATTAATTCCTCAAAGTCACTTAGTTTTTTTGTTTGTGCAATTTTATCAGTTAGAGTATTTAATTTAGAAATGATAGAATGGGTAACTAATTTTAAATCAAAATTTTTAACGGCATTCTGGCTATTCATTTTCTTTTTAAGATTTACAAAATATAATTTATCAGTGAAAGGTGGTGAAAAATTAACTTTTTGAATGATAGGGTTGTTATAATTGCGGGTAAAAAAAATCGGACCTTTAGCCAGGCCACATGCTATATCGTATCCACTTCCACCAAATGAAGACTCACCCAAACTATAAGGATTTATTTTAGCCCACAATGCTATGTTTGAAATAAGTGTTGAGGAACTCCCAAGGCCCCACTTAAAATCAAATTCAAGAGAAGTTTTTACTTCACCCCCAAAATTTAAAAATGACTTATTTAGACTTTTCGCAATATTCAGAATATTTTGAAGGCGTTTAGCAATTACAGAGTCTGAAGTATCTTTTATTTTTATTTCAGGGACGATAAAAGTCGCTTCAAACCATAAAGAATTTTGATAATCATAACTTTTCCAAGATAAAATTCTTGTATAATTTTTTTTAAATTCTAGATTTTGTCCTTTTTTGCATGGTAATGCTAATGCTTTAGCACCTCCCAAAACTCCATATTCAGATGTAAGTAATAATTTACCATTACTAAAATATGAACTCATTTAAAGATGTTTTTACCTAAAAATTTTTCAACTGCATCTACAGATATTGATTTTTTTTCAAAATATTTTAAAGCAGCCAATTTTTGATTTTCATTCGCCTGAAGCTGATTTAGTATGTTAGTTAAATGCATTTTCATATGGCCTTTTTGTATGCCAGATGTAATTAGAGAACGAAGAGCAGCAAAATTTTGAGCTAAACCTGCTACAGCGACTATTTCCATTAATTCTTCTGCACCAGGATTACCTAACAACTCTAGACACCAATTAGCCATTGGATGAAGTTTTGTAAGTCCACCGACAGTACCTAATGAAATTGGTAGGGTAAGTTCCATACAAAATTTTTCATCCTTTATGTAAGCGTTACTTAATGATTTATATTCGCCTGAGCGAGCAGCATACGCGTGTACTCCTGCTTCAATAGCTCTAAAATCGTTACCGGTAGCAATTATCAATGCATCAACTCCATTCATTATACCCTTATTGTGAGTAACAGCCCTGTATGGTTCAATATTTGCAATTTCAACAGCATTAATAAAACGCTTTGCATAATCAATTCCATTGTTACCATTTTTCTGAAGTATAAAATTTTCAACCTTACAATTTATTGATGCGCGCACGATACATTCAGGAGTATAATTTGAAAGTATACTCATTATTATCTCCAATCTTTTATTAGTTTTTTTAGAAAGGTTCTCTTTTTCAGAAAGGGCAAGAAATTTTTTAGTAACATGTTCAAGACAAGAATTAATAAAGTTAGCACCCATCGCATTATCAGTTTTAAAACGCAAATGGAGCTGAAAGTAGTTATTCATTCTATTGGTTTTATCAACAAGTTCAATACTCTGAATCCCTCCACCACGACTGTCCATCTTTTTTGTTAGACTCTCAGTACTTCCTAATAATTCTTCTTTTTTATCAATAAAAAAATCATATAGCTTTTTTGAGTCACCATAAAATAAAAAATGCACTTGGCCCACTTTTATAGTTTCAATTATTTCTGTTTTAAATCCTCCACGTGTACTCCAAAATTTTGCTGAATTTCCAGCTGCAGCTACTACTGAACTTTCTTCGATTGCCATTGGCAATGAGTAAATTTTCTCATTTATTAAAAAATTTGGAGCAACACCAAGAGGTATATAGAAATTAGAAATGGTATTTTCTATAAATTCATCGTGGCTTTTTTGTAATTCTGAGTTGTTATTCCAATATTGTTCAAGTCTTTTCTTGGCCAGTTTCGGATCTTTAAAATGAGTTTTAGTAATCCAATCTATTTTTTCAGATTTTGATAGTTTAGAAAAGCCTTCGATAACTTTGCCCATTAAAAACTTTTTAATAAAGATACTGAATTTCAATCCCTTCTAAGATTAAGGTTACAGCATTTTTCATAAATTGCTTGAAAAAATTATGAGAACTAATCATTCTTTATTGAAATTATATTCTGAAAAAATTTATGAGATTTTCATCAATTGTAATCCTCAATATTTGCTAATTTTCTTAATCAACTTTTTTTTTGTTAATGCACAAAATTCGATTCTAGATTTCGGGGAATTGTGGCAAGGAAAGTTCGAACCTGAAAGGTTAGAAATGATTAGATCTATGAATGATGGAGAGCATTACACAGTAATAGAACAGGAAAAAAATTCAACAAAAATAGTTTCCTACTCATATGAAAAGGCAAAAGAAAAAAATATAGTTTTTGATTCAAATCAGTTTTCAGAGATATTAGAAATTTCAGATTACTCCTTTTCTAAAGATGAAAATAAGATTTTACTTGAAACAAATAAAGATCAGATTTATAGAAGGTCAAAACAAGCATTTTATTGGGTTTATAACCTAAAAACTAAAAAATTAGATAAAGTATTCAAAGAGAAAATTCAAGAGCCACTTCTCTCTCCTGATGGAGTTAAAGTTGCTTTTGTATTTAAAAGAAATCTTTTTGTAAAAAATTTAAATACTCAAAAAATTTCACAAATAACCTTTGATGGTGACTATCAAACAATAAATGGAATTACTGATTGGGTGTATGAGGAGGAGTTTGGTTTTGTAAGAGCATTTGATTGGAGTAAGGATTCAAATCATATTGCATATATGCGATTTGATGAATCAAAAGTTCCATTATTTTCAATGGATGTTTACGGAAGAGAAACTTATCCTTTTCCATACATGTTCAGATATCCAAAAGCTGGAGAAGAAAATTCAACTATAACACTGTATACTTTTAACTTGGAGAGTGGCTCAAAAGAAACAATTTATTTTCAAGACGAGCCTTACTATATACCGAGAATTAAATTTGAAGGTGGAGAAAAAAGTTTAATTATACAGACATTAAATAGACATCAAAATGATCTAAAACTATGGCGATGGGATTTAGAAAAAAAAGAGTTTCAACTTTTATTAAGGGAGCAGGATAAAGCCTATGTAAGTATTTATGACGACTTTATTTTTTTGGAAGATAATAGCTTTTTATGGACAAGTGAGCGGGATGGCTACAAACACATTTATCATTATGATAAAAATGGAAAATTACTAAAACAACTTACTAATGGTAATTGGGAAGTAACATCATTATATACATTTAATCCAAATACTAAAGAAGTTTATTATCAGTCAGTAGAAGGAAGTTCAATTGAAAGGGGGATTTATGCTATTAAACTCTCAGGAGAGGGTAAAAGAAAACTACAGCCTAGTAAAGGGACTAATGGAGCTACGTTCAGTAAACAAGGCACCTATTACATACATTCATATTCCGATGAAAAGACACCTCCTTTGTATTCATTATATAAGACAAAAAACAACAAAGTTGTTAGAGATTTACTTGAAAACTCTCAACTTCTAAACACTTTGAAACCTTTTAATTTTTCTAATAAAGAATTTTCAAAAATTGAAATTAATGGGAATGAATTAAATGCATGGATTATTAAACCTAGAAATTTTAATCCAAAAAAGAAATACCCATTACTTATGTTCCAATACTCTGGACCAGGCTCTCAACAGGTTGCAAATAGGTGGGGAGATCCGAGAACACTTTGGCACAAATATCTCGCAAATCAGGGATATGTAATAGCATGTGTTGATGGAATAGGAACAGGTTATAAAGGAGCTAAATTTAAAAAATCTACTTACTTAAATTTAGTTAAACTTGAGGCATTAGATCAAATTGATGTTGCTAAATATTTTGGTTCTTTACCTTATATTGACAATAAAAGAATAGGAATATGGGGATGGAGTTTTGGTGGACATATGGCAGCACATTGTTTGTTAACAGGAAAAGAAATATTTTCTCTTGCTATAGCTGTTGCACCAGTTACAAACTGGCGCTTTTATGACACTATATATACAGAAAGATTTTTAAGAACACCGCAAGAAAACCCAGAAGGGTATGATTTGAATTCTCCCCTAAATTATGCTGATCAATTAGAGGGTAAATTTCTTATTATCCATGGTTCAGGGGATGATAATGTTCATGTTCAAAACACTATGCGTATGGTTGAGGAATTAATACAATCAGATAAACAGTTTGAATGGATGATTTATCCAGATAAAAATCATGGTATATATGGTGGGAATACCAGAAAGCACCTTTACAAAAAGATGACAAAATTTATTCTTCAAAACCTATAATATAATACCTACTCAAATTATGGTAGAAAATAAAAAATTAATAGAACCTAAGTCAATGTTTGGACATCCTCCCGGACTTTATGTTTTATTTTTTACTGAATTGTGGGAGCGATTTTCTTATTATGGCATGAGAGCTTTATTTACTCTCTTTCTTGTAGCTAAAACAGATTCTGAAAATCCAGGATTTGGATGGACCAATTCAGAAGCTATTGCTCTTTATGGATGGTATACTATGTTGGTTTACCTAGCATCTTTGCCTGGTGGATGGATTGCGGATAAAATATTAGGTCAAAAGAAAACGGTAATGTTAGGTGGTATTTTACTTTGTATTGGACATACAATTTTGGCTTTTGATAACGAGCTTAGTTTTTATTTAGGTTGTTTTTTTGTCATTTTAGGTGTAGGAGGTCTCAAACCAAATATTTCTAGTATGGTGGGGGGTCTATATCAAAAAGGAGACGAGAGAAGGGACCTAGGATTTTATATTTTTTACATGGGGATTAATATTGGTGGATTTGCGGCACCCATTTTATGTGGGTGGGTTGGAGAGACATACAATTGGCATTATGGTTTTGGTTTGGCAGCGATTGGAATGTTTTTTGGACAACTAACCTATTTTTACGGGCAGAGATATTTAGTAGGAGTAGGAGATTTTGTTGGTAAAAGTTCTCATCCCGATAATAAATTAATAAAGCACAAACTTACTCAAGTTGAGAGGGACAGGATAAAAATTTTACTAATCTCTTTTTTATTAATAATTATTTTTTGGGGTGCTTTTGAACAAGCAGGTGGTTTAATGAATCTTTATGCAAAACAAAAAACAGATCGGATGCTTTTAGGGATTGAAATTCCAGCTTCATGGTTTCAATCTTTAAATTCATTTTTTATAATTACTCTTGCTGTTTCTATTGGAGGATTTTGGATGCGATGGAAATTAAAAGGTAAAGAAGCATCATCATTGTACAAAATTGCAATTGGAATTTTGATTATGGGATTTGGTTTTATGTTTATGCGTTTTGCTTCGTCAGATTACGAAGTTTATGGTAAATCTGCTATGTACTGGCTAATATTAGCCTATTTGTTTCATACCATTGGAGAATTGTGTGCCTCGCCTGTATCCTTGTCGTTTATAACCAAATTAGCTCCATTGAAGTATTCTTCATCAATAATGGGTCTATATTGGGCAGCTACTGGCTTAGGTAATAAACTTGCTGCTGCAATTGGAGGTTTTGCTGAACAAGCAGGAGAAAAGCAAATCTTCACAGGGATATTTATTTTCTGTACACTTATTGGTTTATTAGTTATTTTACTTCTTAAACAGTTGAAAAAACTTACACATGGGGCTGAAGAACTACAGAAAATTTAATTGTTTTGTAACTTTATAGTGATTTTATAAGTTTTAAGTTTTGATTCGTACAATATTCACATTAATTTTCCTGGTTCACTCAATTGATTTATGCTCTCAAAAGATTAATTGGATGACTTTAGATGAAGCAAGAGCAGCTCAAAAAAAAGAGCCCAAGAAAATTTTTATGGATGTTTACACTAACTGGTGTGGCCCTTGTAAGCTATTAGATAAAAACACTTTCCAAAATCCAGATGTGTCTCGTTATATTAGTGAGCATTTTTATGCAGTAAAATTTAATGCTGAAGGGACAGAAGAAATAACCTTTTATAATCAAAAATTTACAAACCCAAATTACGATCCTAACAGAAATGGAAGAAATGCAACTCATCAGTTTACACAATTTCTTGGGGTAAGGGGATATCCAACAATGGTTTTTTTTAGCGAAGATGGAGATCCAATTATGCCATTGGTTGGTTATTACAAACCAAAACAAATTGAACTTTATTTGAAAATGATAAAACAAGGCGACTACCAAGTTTTTTCAAAACCTGAAGACTTTGAAAATTACAAGAATAAGTTTGTACCGCGTTTTAGAGGGTAATTATTCAATTAGATTTTATTGAATTAAAAATCAATCTGGCAGTTCTATTGCTAGCTCCTGGTTTACCTAACATCAATTTCAATTTTATGTAATCATTTTTCATGTTTTCTAATTCTCTTTCTTTTAGTAAATTGGTTAAGCTCAAAGTGAGGTTTTCAAAATTTAATTCTTTTTGAATAAGTTCAACCAAACTTTTTTTATTCAAAATCAGGTTTACAAGGGATACATATTTAACTTTAACAAATTTCCTAGCAACCCAGTAATTTATGGGTTTAGTTTTGTAGCAAACAATCTGAGGGATATTAAAAAGAGCTGCTTCTAGAGTCGCTGTACCACTCGCTACTAAGGCAAATGTACTGCAGTTTAAAAGGTCGTAAGTTTGATTGTAAATAATCTTAATATTTGAATTTTCAATGAAAGAGTCATACTTATCAGTAGGTATTCCGGGAGCTCCAGCTATTACAAATTGATATCCATTAAATTTTTTTGCAACATTAATGAAGACAGGTAAAATTTTATTTATCTCCTCTAGTCTGCTACCTGGTAATAGGGCAATAATTTTTTCCTGATTTAAATTATATTTCTTTTTAAAAAGAGTGTTTTCAATAAAATTTTTTTGAAGATCTAATTGAGGATGCCCAACAAAATGAACAGGGAAATTATGTTTTTTTTCAAAAAATTTTTTCTCAAATTCAAGAATTACATAAAGCGCATCTAAATTTTTTTTCATCTGTTTAATCCTCCACTCTTTCCAAGCCCAAATTTTCGGACTTATATAATAATGGTTCTTAAACCCCTTTTTCTTAGCCCATTTGGCTATTCTTAAGTTAAAACCAGGATAATCAATGTAAATTATTGTATCCGGATTAAATTTTTTAATATCCTTTTTACAAAACTTTATATACTTAATGATTTTTGAAATATTGAGAAAAATATCTGCGAATCCCATGAATGCAAGTTCCTGATGGTGCTTTACAACAATTGAACCCTCCTTTTTCATTAAATCACCTCCCCATGCTCGAAATTTTGCTTTTTTATCAAAAGATTTAAGTGCTTTAATTAATAGTGAACCGTATAGATCACCTGATGCTTCTCCTGAAATAATATAATATTTCACAGGTTAAAGTTTTTTAAAAGGTTATTTTTAAAATTACTATCACAAAAACTAGGATTAAAGAAATTGCAACTAACCCAGTTGCAAAATCAAATTTATTTTTTCTGAGTGCAATAAAAAAAATGGGTAAATTAATAAGTGCTGCAAGTGAAATCACCCCCCCCAATTTTTGTTTTTTGTATAATTTTAAAATACTTTCATCAAGCGGAATGTCAGATAAGAAAAATAATAATATTATTAAACCAAAACTTGTCCATAATAATCCCGCAAATAGTCCCCAGAAAAAATATTTACTTTTTACAAATTCCATTTTTTCAGTGTCATAATCATATTGTGATCAGTTAAATCGAATTGTGTAGGCACAATCGAAATATAGCTATTATCTAGAGCCCATTCATCTGTATCTATACCATTATCGTTATTTAAAAAAGTTCCTGTCAACCAATAATATTTTTCTCCCATGGGGTTCGAACGCTTATCAAATTTTTCTAACCAAGTCGTATTAGCCTGTCTACAAATTTTAATTCCTCTAATTTGATTTTCCTTTAGTTTTGGCAAATTTACGTTTAGTATTAAGTTTTTTGGTGTGGGATTATTTATGACTTCAAGAGTTATCTTTTTAATATAATTTTTAAATGGGTCAAAATCAGCATCCCATTTAAAATCCAATAACGAAAAACCAATTGCAGGAACTCCCTGAATCCCCGCCTCAATAGCTGCACTCATTGTACCTGAATAAACTACATTTATTGATGAATTTGACCCATGATTAATCCCTGAAACACAAATATCAGGTTTTCGATCTAAGATTTCATTTATAGCTAGTTTAACGCAATCAGCAGGTGTTCCAGAACAGCTATACTCAATTATGTTAATGTTGTCTGATTTTATTTTTTTGCATTGTAGTATAGAGTTTATTGTGATGGCGTGCCCCATGGCTGATCTTGGCGAATCCGGTGCTACAACAAAAACCTCTCCAATATCACTCATTATTTTTATAAGTGCTCGAAGCCCAGGTGCATTAATTCCATCATCATTTGTAACTAGAATGAGTGGTTTTTTATTCATAAATAATTTTCATGTCAAATTTAGCAAATCTTTATCCGCTTTCTTTTATATAACACAAATAAAAGTATCTTATAATATCCTTATATTTGCTCGCAATGAAAAAGATATTCAAGATCACAATTTTTCGAAAACACTTTTGGTTATTGGGTTTTATTTTTTGTAGTGCCTTAATTTATGGAGTTGCTTTAAAAGATCAAGATCCAAATAAAGACAAGTTACTTATTGAGATAATTTCTTATGTAATTAAACGAGGACATTATGATCCAAGAGAAATAAACGATTCCTTTTCTGAAAACGTCTTCACGAATTATTTGGAAAGCTTAGATGGCCAACACAGATTCTTCCTTCAATCTGATATAAGCTTATTTGAATCATTCCGTTTTAAAATTGATGACGAGATAAGAAATGCACAAATCAACTTTTTTAATCTTACTTTTTCAAAGCTCAAGGAGCGAATGGAACAAGTAGAAGGGTTTTATTCAGAAATATTGAATAAACCATTTGATTTCAATGTAAAAGAGGAAATTAATTTAGACTTCAAAACGATACCTTATGCAAAAAATCTGGGCGAACTAAAGACTTTTTGGAGGAAAAGATTTAAACTAACTGCACTTGAGGCATTTACGGCAAAAAAAGATGAAGAAATTGAAAAAAAGAAGCTAGACAATACCCACACAATTATTTCTGACATAGAAATAGAAAAGATTGCTAGAAAAGATATTAAGGAAAACATAAATAATTTATTTGAAATTTATAACGATCAGAAAAGAAAAGATTGGTTTTCAATTTATTTAAACTCTATAGTGCTACAATTTGATCCTCATACGTATTATTTTGCTCCAAGAGACAAAGATCGGTTTGATATGTCTATGTCAGGAAAATTTGAAGGTATTGGAGCCAGGCTTAGTAAAAGGAATCAACAAATAAAAGTTGTTGAGATTATTTCTGGAGGCCCTGTTTGGAGGCAAGATAATCTTGAGGTTGGAGATGTAATTTTAAAAGTTAGACAGGATGACCAACTTGAAGCTGTTGATATTTCGGCAATGGTCATTGATGAAGCCGTAAAGCTTATTAAAGGTCCTAAAGGGACAAAAGTTTTTCTCACCATTAAAAGAGTTGAGGGAAATATTGAAGAAATATCCATTGTAAGAGATGTTGTTGAGCTTGAAGAAACTTATGCAAAATCAACACTAATTAAAGATGTTTCGGGGGAATATGGATTAATTGAATTACCAAAATTCTATATCAATTTTGAAAATTATAATGAACGAAATGCAGCAATAGATGTTAAAAAAGAATTACAGCAGCTTAAAGAAAAAAATGTAAAAGGGATTATCCTTGATTTGAGAAATAATGGTGGGGGCTCTTTGAAAACAGTTGTTGATATGACAGGTTATTTTATTGACAAAGGACCAGTTGTTCAAGTAAAAAGTACTGGGGGTAGAAAAGAAGTTCTTAGAGACCTTGATCCATCAATAATTTGGAACGGTCCATTGGTTGTGTTAGTTAATGAGTTTTCAGCATCTGCATCTGAAATTATTGCTGCAGCCCTACAAGATTACAAAAGAGCAATTGTTTTAGGCAGTAAGCAGACCTTTGGCAAGGGAACAGTTCAAAACGTTATTGATTTGAATAAAATGATAACTGGAGGAACATATGGTGACTTAGGAGCTCTAAAGGTAACGACTGATAAATTTTACCGTGTGAATGGTAAGTCGACACAACTCGAAGGTGTAAAAAGTGATATAATTTTTCCAGATCGTTATGCTTACGTTGAAATGGGAGAAAAAGATCAAGAAAATCCATTATCTTGGGATCGTATAACACCTGCAAATTATAAACCATCAGTCATGAATAATTATGATTATGCAGTAGAAGAGAGTAAAAAAAGATTAAAAGAAAATCCTATAGTATCATTAATCGATGAACAGGCCTTATGGGTAAAAAGTCAACAAAGTGACTTCTCATATTTTTTAGATTATGATTCTTTTAAATTGGAATTGGAAACTAAGAAAAAATATGCTGAGCGTTTTGATAAATTGTTAGAGTTTGTTGCGCCTTTCGAATTTCAATGGCTCCCTGAAGCAGGACAAAAAACCCCACCAAACGAAACGACTATTGAAAAAAGAAATAGAGGAGTTGAATCTCTAAAAAAAGATTTTTATATTTCAGAAGCAGTTAGGATTCTTAAAGATCTTACTACAATAGGGCCTAATCATTCTATCGCGAAAAAGTAAAAATTAAGAATTAAAGTTGGAGTTAAAACGGACTTTAAAATATCTAAGAAAAGACGTCTGGGCTAAAATTAGTGCTTTTTATATATTCTTAGTAATTCTAGTTGCAACTTTTGCATACCAGTTGTCACCTGATAAAACTAAAAATGCAAATCAAATGCATCTATCTATCCATTCTAAAGGGCCAGGTTTTTCTAGCTTATTCCTAATAGTTCCAAGAGACACTTTAGCCCTTAGGAAAAGTTTTTTTAATGGTAATATTAGTACCAATGATGAAATTCCTGTTAAAGAGATAAGTTGGATAAATGATGCGATTTTATTCAAAAGATACGGTAACGCTACAGATTACTTTGAAAAAGTTGACTACAAAAATTTCCCAGGTGAAATAGGCAGGAATGAGATAGAAAGAAAGTATTTAAAAAAAAAATTTTTTATTTTAGGAACAGATAAATTTGGCAGGGATTTATTAAGCCGGCTAATTATTGGCTCTAGAGTATCAATTTCTATAGGCTTTGTTGCAGTTATTATTTCCCTAATTTTAGGTGTTTTTTTTGGATCAATTGCTGGATTTTATGGAGGTTGTATTGATAAAATTATAGTTTGGCTCATTAATGTAGTCTGGTCAGTTCCAACTCTTTTAATGGTTATAGCTATAACTTTAGCACTTGGCAAAGGGTTTTGGCAAGTTTTTGTCGCTGTAGGGATTACCATGTGGGTTGAAGTAGCAAGGCTAGTAAGAGGATTGGTAAAATCTATTAAAGAAGAATATTACGTCAAAGCAGGAGTAGTTTTAGGATTTTCAAGAATGAGAATCCTGTTATATCATATACTTCCCATGACTATAGGGCCCCTTATTATTATTTCAGCTGCTAATTTTGCAAGTGCAATATTAATGGAGAGTGGACTTGGATTTTTAGGTATTGGAGCTCAGCCGCCAATGCCAAGTTGGGGGGGAATGGTAAAAAATCACTTCAATTATTTACTACTTGGTAAGCCATATTTAACTATCTTACCTGGTTTAGCAATTATGAGTTTAGTTTTATCATTTATGACATTGGGGAACAGTCTTCGTGATGCATTATATGTAAAAGATTAATTCAATCTATTTGCATCCAAGTTTAAATATATAAAAAACATCAAACTAAAAGCTAAAAGGTTTGTTCCGCCGTAACTAATAAAAGGAAGTGGAATTCCTACGGTTGGAAATAAACCTAAAGTCATACCTATATTTATAAAAAAGTGAATAAATAGCATGCCAATAAAGCAATAGGAGAAAATCCTTGGGAAGGGTTGAGTATGTTTTTCAGATCGATATAACACCCGGAGAATTAAAAATGTATAAAAAATAATTAGACAGCTACTTCCTACAAAGCCCCATTCTTCTCCAACTGTACTAAATATGTAGTCGGTGTGTTGCTCTGGGACAAAACCTCCCTTAGTCTGAGTTCCGTTCAGAAATCCCTTTCCATTTAAACCCCCTGATCCTATAGCAATTTTAGATTGGTTTATATTGTATCCTATACCTTTAAAATCAGTTTCAATTCCAAGAATTATATTAAATCGATCACGATGCCTTTGCTCGAAAATGGTATTAAAAATAAAGTCAACTGAAAATGAAAAAATAATAGATGTAATTAAAATTATCAAAAAAGGTGATTTATTTATTTTAGGAAACTTACGCATCAGATAAATATAAATTGTAATAGAGATCAATATTAAAATAATGCTTAAAAGCAATGGTTTAAGCACTAAAGTAAATACGAAAATCAGGGATGATAAAAGACTAAAATAAAGAAATTTCATATCTAAACCTTCTCTTAAAAAAGCAAAAACTATTCCTAGAAAGACTATAGATGATCCTGCGTCAGACTGAAGGATTATTAGAATCATTGGTAATAAAATTATACTAAATAACTTCAAAATATCTTTAACTCTTTTAATATCTGTCTGTATAGAGCTTAAGTTCGTTGCAATTAATAAAGCAGTTGTTACTTTAGCAAATTCAGAAGGCTGAAAGCTAAATCCTCCAAATGAGTACCAGGATGTTGCTCCTGAAATTTTTTGTCCAAAAAATAACAAGCCAATTAAACTAATTAATGAAATTCCATAAAATACATTTGATAAATGTTCAAAAAAACTTGTGTTGACAAATAAAATAAATGGCAGGATGAATAATGATATTATAAATATCCAAAATTGTTTACCCGCAGGATTTCCCAGATTAAAAATTGAAATAGAGTATTCGGAATATGTAGCTGAATAAATATTCATAATGCCAAAAATTATAAGTATGAAAAAAATAAAAATACTTAGCCAATCTAATCTTGAAAGAATTTTTTTATTCATTTATATTAAATGGTTTACCAAGTAAAGGTTTTTCATACTCTGCAATTAGGCTTCCCTCAGTCATTCTTTTTTCAAGCCATTTCCGTTTAACTTCTTTTCTAAGATACTTTTCTATCATCAAACTTCCAATTGGAGCTGCCCATCTAGCCCCCCAATATCCATTCTCTACAAAAACAGCTAGAGCAATTTTAGGATTTTCCTTGGGCGCAAAAGCTATAAAAATTGAATGATCGGTGAGCTGAGTTTTTTCATTATTTAGGCGGATAAAGTTTTCTACAGTTCCAGTTTTACCACAAATTTCAAGTCCACTTATTTTCGCTAAACGGGCAGTACCTCTTTCAACTACTTGATGCATTCCCTCAATAACCGTTTCAAAATGTTTGGAATCAATCAATGTTCTTTTGACTGGGTATAATGAGTCATTAATTTTACTATCAAAGGATTTTTTAAAATGTGGTCTTCTATAAAATCCACGATTTGCGATAGCAGCAGTAAAATTTGCCATTTGGATAGGTGTTGTAAGAATCTCTCCTTGTCCTATCGCATTAGATACTACTGTTGTTGAGCTCCAATTTTTTTCGGGATACCAACTATTGTAATAACTGCTGCCAGGAATAAATCCTGGTTTTCCAATTGGTAAGTCATACCCTAAATAATTTCCTAATCCAAACCTAGTTAAGTGGTTTTTCCATAAATCTATGCCTTTCTCTGGACTTGATTGACTCTCAATTATTCTAACAAAAGTCTTTGCAAAATAGCTATTGCAAGATTTGTAGATACCTTTAATTAGATTACTTTTTGTACCAATTCCGTTGTGACATTTCATAAAAGCCCCCTTTGCATAATAATGCCCTTTATTACAGGAAAAAACTGTTTCTGGTGTTATAACATTCTCTTGAAGACCAATAAGAGCGTTTAATATTTTAAATGGTGATCCAGGAGAATATTCTGCTTGTAAACTTCTATCAAAAAGGGGTTTAGAAATGGTGTCAGTTACCAGTTTATTGAAGAATTTTGATCTATCTCTTCCTATAAGAATATTAGGATTGTAATTAGGCGCAGTAACAAGAGCAAGTACATCACCGCTTTTTGGTTCTATGGCAACTATTCCACCTCTTTTATTTTGCATTAAAGATTCACCATAATTTTGTAAATCAGAGTCCAGAGTTAGAGTTAAATTTTCAGCAGATTTAGGAGCTATGTCATAATTACCACCTTCATAGGGACCTATTATTCTGTTAAAACGATCTTTTTGGAAAATTTTCATACCCTTTTTACCTCGAAGATTTTTTTCATATGTTTTTTCAATTCCTTGTCTACCTATCATTTCTCCTGGGTCATAATCGGTTTTCATTTTTAACTCTCTCTTATTTGTTTCGCTGATATAACCCAAAATATTTCCTCCGATTGGTAGTATGTAATCTCTAGTTGTTTTTTTTTGAAAATAAAAACCTGGGAACTTCCACATTTTTTCTTGAAAAATAGATATTTCAGAAAATGATAGCTGACGTTCAATGATAGAGGGTAATTTTTTTGAAAATTCTTCAGCATTCCCAATTTTCTCAATTAGCTCTTTCTTTGATATTTTTAAATCTTGAGTGAGTTCAAGAGTATCAAATTGTCTCAAATTTTCGGGGACTACCATCAAATCATATGCAGGTTTGTTGCTAACCCAAAGCTTACCGTTTCTGTCATATATAAGTCCTCGAGGAGGATAAACTGTTTGTTCTAGAGTAGCATTACTAAGAGACCGCTTAGAATACTCAGGTTTAAATAATTGTAATATTATCAATTGACAAATAAATATTGCTGAAACTGCAAGAGAGAAATAAAATAAAATATTTTTACGAATCATTGGATTTATTAAAAAAATTCAATACCATCACACTTAAAATTAAAGAAAATATAAATGTCAAAATTGTATTCTTTAAAATCAGATATATTGCACTCCAATTAAAAAATACAACTGAAAAATAAATTAGGTGATGTAAAATTAATACCAGTGATAAAAATGTATATTTATTTATTTTCCTTTTATCAACTTGAAAACTAACAGGAATTTCTGATGTGACTCCAAAAGAATTTCTTATCAAAATTGGTCTAAGAAAAGATGCTGTAAGTGTAGCAATAGTATGTGCTCCTCCAGATTGAGAAAAAAAATCAGTTAAAAAGCCTAAAAGAAAACAAACTAAAATGAAGAGCGTTTGATCACTATCAAAATTATAGATTACTAAAAAAACGAGGTAAATCATTGGATTTATAAACCCAAAAATATTCATGTTATTGAAGACAAAAGTTTGAAAAAATAAAAGCGCAATAAAAGAAATTAAAAGGATAAAGCTTTTTCTATTCATTTTGAAAAATTTTCTTTTAGTTGCTCGATTTCTTCTTTATCCTCATTAATTAAAACGTAAACGTAGTTTACTAAAGAGGGATCTTCAAATAGTTTTGCATTAATAGTATAGTATCCGTTTTGCGAATTACTTTCAAAATCTACTACCTCTCCTAACGGAATCCCATACGGAAAGTACGAAGACATTCCACCTGTAATTATTGTATCTCCTTTTTTTAACGAAACATTATTAATAACATCTTCAATTTTAAACTCTAATGGATTTAATCCTTTCCAAAACATGGAACCCAATGCATGGCTTTTTTTTAAGCGGATATTTATTTTAATGTCCTGATTTAAAATTGAAATGACCTTTGAATAGTTATTAGAAACTGAGTTTACGATACCGATAATTCCATTTTTTGAAATTACACCCATGTCATTTTTAATTCCATGACCAGAACCTTTATCAATAATTAGGTTATTTCTTTGATTCAAAAAGCTATTTTTTATTACGTTAGCTTGTTTAATTTTGAAGGGGAATCGTTTTTTTTCTGAAAAAGAATTTGGATAAAGAGCTAAACTTTTAGATTTGAGATTTAGTTCTTTTAACTTTCGGTTCTCTTTAAGTAACTCTTCATTTTTACTTTTCAACTTAAAATAATTTAACAATTCATAATTGAGATTATAGAGCTCTTTTGTTGCATACATACCATAAGCATCTAATTGAGTCTTGTGATATTTACTTTTTTTAATTAAAAACAGAATTGAACAACCTAATAAAAAAAAGTATAAAATTGGATTTCTATATTGTATGAGCGCATTAATTATTCGCTGCATACCATATTATTTAATTAAAACAGTTTTAAAACGTTCAGTGTTTTTAAGCGCTATACCTGTACCTCTGACAACAGCTTGTAGAGGATCTTCTGCTACATAGATTGGCAAATCAGTTTTTTGAGATAATCTTTTGTCTAATCCTCGCAAAAGTGCACCGCCACCGGCTAGGTAAATCCCAGTATTATAAATATCTGCAGATAATTCAGGTGGAGTTTGAGAAAGAGCATCCATAATAGCGTCCTCGATACGTATAATTGACTTGTCTAATGCTTTAGCTACTTCTGCGTGACTAATAATTACCTGTTTGGGTTTACCCGATAACAAATCTCTTCCTTGAACTGACATTTCCTCGGGAGGATTATCCAAGTCTTCAATAACACTGCCTACAAGAATTTTAATTTTTTCTGCAGTCCTGTCACCAATATATAAATTATGTTTACTCCTCATATAGTTTATTATATCTCCAGTAAAAACATCACCTGCAATTTTAATTGATTTGTCACACACAATTCCAGAAAGTGCAATTACTGCAATTTCTGTTGTACCTCCACCAATGTCAACAACCATATTTCCTTTAGGTTGCATAATATCTATTCCAATACCAATTGCTGCTGCCATAGGTTCGTGAATAAGATAGACTTCCTTTCCATTAACTCTTTCTGCAGATTCTTTTACTGCTCGCATTTCTACCTCAGTAATACCTGAAGGAATACATATTACCATTCTAAGGGAGGGTGAAAAAAACTTGCGGTGCAATGTTGGTATACTTTTGATTAAGCGATTAATCATTTGCTCTGAAGCATTAAAGTCTGCAATCACTCCATCTTTTAGGGGACGAACGGTTCTAATGTTTTCATGTGTCTTACCCTGCATCATATTTGCTTCTTCACCAATAGCTATTACTTTATTAGTAGTTCTGTCTATAGCAACAATAGAGGGACTATTAACAACAACTTTATCATTGTGAATAATAAGAGTGTTTGCAGTTCCTAAATCTATCGCTATGTCTTCAGAGAATAAACCCATACTTAATGATATTTTGCAAAATTAAGAATTAATGTTTAAAATGACGTATTCCTGTTAAAACCATACTCATTTCGTTTTTATCACAGTAATCTACAGATAAATTATCTTTTATAGAACCTCCAGGTTGTATTACAGAATTGATACCCTCATTATTAGCAATTTCAACACAATCTGGGAATGGAAAAAAAGCATCACTCGCCATAACGGCACTTTTTAATTCAAAACCAAAGCTTTTAGCTTTTTTAATTGCTTGGTTTAATGCATCCACTCGTGAAGTTTGGCCAGTGCCAGATCCAATAAGTTGACTATTTTTTGCAAGTACAATTGTGTTTGATTTTGTGTGTTTGCAAATTTTTGATGCGAATAACAAATCTTCAATCTCATTTGGCAGAGGCGATTTCTTTGTAACATACTTTAAATCATTTTTTTCATCGGTTTTAAGGTCTTTGTCTTGCACCAAAACTCCATTTAAGCAACTTCTTAATACTTGATTTGAATGTATGTTTTCTTTTTGGACAAGAATAATTCGATTCTTTTTAGCCTTTAGCAATCTAAGGGCTTTAGAATCATAACCTGGTGCAATTACTATTTCAAAAAACAGCTTGTTCATTTCTGTTGCTGTAATTAAATCAATTATTTTATTACTTATTAAAACACCTCCAAAAGCAGATATTGGATCTCCATCTAAAGATGCAAGATAAGCTTCATTTAATTTATTTCTAACAGCAAAACCACATGCATTGTTATGTTTAAAGATTCCGAAGGCAGACCTGCCGTCATAAAATTCTGACATTAAATTTATTGCTGAATCAATATCAAGTAGGTTATTATATGATATTTCTTTACCATGAATATGGTCTAGTAAATCTGAAAACGACCCATAAAAATATCCCTTTTGGTGAGGGTTTTCTCCATAACGAAGAACCTTAGGATCACTAATACTTAACTTTAATCGATTTTTGTCTTTATTAAAATGATTAAAAATAGCAGTATCGTAATTTGATGATATATGAAAAGCCTTAATAGAAAACTCTTTTCTCTCTTCAATTGAAGGTGAACCATTAGATTTCCTGTAAAGCGAAATAAAATTTGTATAATCGTCTTTATCTGAGATACAGAAAACATCATTAAAGTTTTTCGCTGCAGCCCTGATTAATGCAATTCCACCAATATCGATTTTTTCAATAATATCAGTCTCTGAGGCGTTTTCTGCTACAGTTTTTTCAAATGGATATAAATCTACCACAACTAAATCAAATGAAGGTATTTGAAATTTTTCCATTTCAATGGAGTCACTTTTATTATTTGATCTTCCTAGAATTCCTCCAAAAATTTTCGGGTGCAACGTTTTAACTCTTCCCCCAAGAATTGAAGGGTAGCCTGTTAAGTTCTCAACAGCTAACACTTCGTATCCTAAATCTTGAATAAAATCCTTTGTTCCTCCCGTTGAATAAAGTGTAACATCGTTGTGGATTAATTCTTTTACTAATGGTTCAAGATTATCTTTATCAAATACAGAAATTAAGGCTGAGGTAATTTTTTTATTTTGCATGTTAATCTATATTTCTAATAGTCTTGATCCATAAGTTTTTGAAATGAAATCGCAACATAATACTAATAAATTTTCATCTTCTTTCGAAAAAGCATCAATTTTATTAGAGTCAATATCAATTTGACCAATATTTCTTCCTCCGAAAAACAATGGGACAACTAATTCTGAGCGTACATTAATATTACATGATATATAATTATCTTCTTCTTTAACATCGGGTACAATAAAGTTTTGATTAGTCAATGCAACCTGGCCACATATTCCTTTTCCAAAAGGTATAGTTACATGTTCTGTTGGATCTCCAGAAAAAGCTTTCAGCTGAAGTGTTTTAGTATTGAAATTTGAAAAGTAAAAGCCCACCCAATCGTAATGAGCAATATTATTTCTAAGGACCTTACAGCAAGTCTTTAAACCCATTAATTCTTCTTTTTTATGGGGTTTCAGAGAAGTTTTAATTTTTTTAAATATTGAAGAGTAAGTGGATTCTAACATGTTAAACAAAATTAAGTAATATGTTACTTACAAACTTAAATTTCGTTTATCATTTATATACAAAAATGTAATTAACTTTGTTTGGAATTTAAAATTTTAAAATCAAATATTATTGTTTATCAGCTAAAGCCTTATGAAAAGTAAATTCTACATTTCTGGTATGACATGCTCGAATTGTCAAAAGACAGTTTCCGATAAAATCAAAGAATATGAGGGTGTAATGGGAGTAAAAGTAAGCTTGGAATCAGGCCTTGCAGAAATTGATTCAAAACAAAATCTTGAGGTTTATGAAATTTCAAAGCTTTTAGGGTCAAAATATATTGTTAAAGGTGACATATCCTTATCCAAAAAAGAAACAAAGTCAAAATTAAGACAATTGACTCCTCTGTTTTTGATATTTTCTTATCTAATTATGGGGACTTTTTATATTTCTAGTCAAATTAATGCCAGCTATGAAAGATCTATGCAAGTTTTTATGGGATTATTTTTTATAATATTTAGCTTATTCAAATTCCTAGATTATGATAGTTTCCCTACCTCATTTAAACGTTACGATCCTTTAGCAAAAAAAATTCCATTTTATGCAAATTTGTATCCTTTTCTTGAGACAGCCTTAGGTATTGCTTTCTTAATCGAATGGAATCTCCCAATAGTTCTTACGATCACATTATTGGTTTTATCTATTACTTCTTTAGGTGTAATTAAGACTTTAGTTAATAAAACTGAGATTAATTGTGCCTGTTTAGGAACTTTGTTGAAACTCCCAATGACAGAAGCAACATTAATTGAAAATATAATAATGCTAGGGATGTCATGTATTCTTTTGATCTCTTATTTCATTTAAAAAAAGTATCTTTGAATAATGAAAATTAAAAGTTTAGTAAGTTTATTTTTAACCCTAACCATTTTGGCTACTAGAGTTGGTTATGCTCTCAATGTTCATTATTGTGAAGATAAAATTGCCAAGATTTCATTGGCATATAACTCTTCAAACTGTAATATGGAGTCCAATTTTGATTCCAAGGCTTATCCAAGAAATGAATTTACAAAAAAGTCTTGTTGTGAAGATGATATTCAACTATTTCAAAACCATGAACCCCAAAAAATAGATCAAGAGAACTTTTTAAAAATTACAATTGTTGAGGATGTATTTTTTAGAGATTCGAATTTCAAAACTCTAAAATTAAACTTGTTTTCTGAGGCATATCTATTTAATTCACTTTCACCTCCCACCAAAACTTGTAAACTGTTTCTTAAGAACAATTCATTTATATTTTATGGCTAATCTGACCTTTCAAATCAAAAAGGATAAGATAATTCATAAAAATTTAAAGTGAAAAAATATATTTTAATACTATTAAGCCTATTAGGCCTAAAACTGTCAGGTCAGGAAAATCTTCAAGGAAGATTACTAACTAAAGACGGTAGTGAAACATTACCTCTTATTGGCGCAAATGTTTTTTGGTTAAATACCAAAACAGGAACTGTAACTGATCAAGAGGGTAAATTTACAATTCCTTATTTGGGTCCCGAAGGAAAACTTGTACTTAGTTACATTGGATTTAAATCAGATACATTGAGTGTTCAAAATAACAAAATGTTAATCAGATTTATGAAGTCTAGCGATACAGAATCACTGGAAGAAGTAACAATTTTTCAAAGGAGAAAAGCAGTACAGAAAGCCTATTTCGAGGCTCAAAACATAATAAACATAAATAGTGAAGAATTATTAAAAGCAGCATGTTGCAATCTCTCAGAAAGCTTCGAGACTAATCCTTCAATTGATGTTAATTTTTCAGATGCACTCACTGGCACTAAGCAAATACAAATGTTAGGACTAACCAGCCCATATTTGTTGATTAGTGAAGAAAATATTCCTATGGTTCGCGGAGCTTCTCAAGCTTATGGTCTTACTTTTACACCAGGAACATGGATTGAAAGTATTCAAATAACTAAAGGAACAGGAAGTGTAATCAATGGATTCGAGAGTATTGCTGGCCAAATAAATACTGAAATAAAAAAACCTTTTTCAAGTGACCCACTATTTTTTAATCTTTTCAGTTCTAATATGGGCAGACGAGAAGCAAATTTTCATGGCAGTTTGAAACTAAATAATAAATGGAGTACGGGTCTATTTATTCATGGTAATTTACGCAATCGAGAGATGGATAATAATGGTGACTCGTTTTTAGATGTACCACTTGGTGAACAGGTGAATATTTTGAATCGTTGGCAATACACTGATTTAAAAAAAGGATGGGTTGGTTTTGGGAGTATACGTTTAATGCAAGATGAAAAGCAAGTTGGTGAATTAAGTTTTATACCAGAAGGTGATATATACGAAAATATCTTTTGGGGAAGTCAGATTAAGACCAATAGAATAGATGCTTCTTTGAAAATCGGATATGTATTTCCTGAATTATCTTATAAAAGTTTTGGTTTTCAATCTGCGTATAGTAATCACATACAAGAGGCTTTTTATGGCTTTAGAAACTACGATATTGAGCATCAGAGTTTTTATAGTAACCTTTTGTATAACTCAATTATTGGGAATACCAAAAACAAATTCAAATTAGGATTTAATTTTTCATATGACCGTTATAAAGAAACGGTAGATGCTTTTTATTTCAATAGAAATGATATTTCGGTTGGTAGTTTCTTCGAATACAGCTATGATAGTTTGGAAGATTTTAATTTAGTAGCTGGTATTAGAATTGATTCCCATAATCGTTTGGGAACTTTTGTTACTCCTCGATTGCACCTGAGATATCTTCCTAATGAGACTACGATATTTAGAATTTCAGGAGGAAGTGGAAGAAAAGCAGCAAATATTTTTGCCGAAAATCAAACTCTTTTTGGTACAAATCGCAGGATAAATATTCTAGAGAATGGGGGATCTATTTATGGCTTGAATCCTGAGAAAGCATGGAATTATGGAATTAGTGCACGTCAGATTTTCAAACTTTTTGGAAGGGGTGGAGATATAACGGTGGATTATTATCTTACCAACTTTACCGATCAAGTTGTAGTAGATTGGGAATCAGAAGGTCAAATCTCATTTTATAATTTAGAGGGTTTAAGCCGTGCGAATAGTTTTCAATTATCAATCGATTACAATCTTTTCGAGCTGATAAGTCTTCGTTTTGCTTATAAAAATTATGATGTAAAAACAACATATAATTCAGGTTTTCTGCAAAGACCATTACAAGCTCAAAACAGATTTTTTGCAAATTTTGCATGGGAAACAAAACGAAAAACTAGGGGAGATCAATGGCGATGGGATTTAACTTACCATTATTTAGGGCAACAACGATTAGTGTCAACTATTAGAGATCCTGAAGGGAGCTACTCTCCATCTTATGGACTTTGGAATAGTCAAATAACCTATGCTTTTACTAATAAATTTGAAGTTTATAGTGGGGTTGAAAATTTAGGAAATTTTAGACAATTGAATCCAATTATTGCAGCTGATGATCCATTTGGAATAAATTTTGATTCTGCACAGGTTTATGCACCAATTTTTGGTAGAATGATTTATATTGGTTTACGTTTAAATTTATAATTAACTTTGTTATAAAAATGATGAAAAAAATTCTTCTACTTTTTTTGTTTATTGTTTCGATATCTGTTAATGGTCAAAACCAAAAGAATAAAAAATCAAATTTCGAAGTAATTGGGAATTGTGAAATTTGTAAAAAACGAATCGAAAAAGCAGCTTTGTCTTTAAAAGGTGTAAAAATGGCTACATGGGATATTCCATCAAATATTCTCTCTGTTATCTATAATTCAAACAAAATAGTGCCAGATCAAATTCAAAGTGCTATTGCCAATGTTGGCCACGATACCCCACCATTTAAGGCACCTGATAATGTATATAACGAGCTTCCGATGTGTTGTATTTACGAAAGAAACTAAATAAAAAAGGCCCTAAAATAAGGGCCTTTTAAAGTGTATATTACATCATGCCTGGCATTCCGCCACCTCCCATTGGAGGTGCTGGCGGAGCTTCCTCTTTGATGTCAATTAAAGCACATTCTGTGGTGAGAATCATTCCAGCTACTGATGCTGCATTTTCAAGTGCAACTCGAGTAACTTTTTTTGGATCAATGATTCCCTCTTTTAACATGTCTACATAAGTTCCGTCCTTAGCATTGAATCCAAAATTTTCGTTACCTTCAGAAACCTTTGAAACCACAACAGAACCCTCACCTCCAGAATTTTCAACGATTGTTCTTAGTGGTGATTCAACAGCTTTATTTATAATCTGAACACCAGTTGCCTCGTCGGAGTTATCTGGCTTGATTTTTTTCAACTCATTTTGAGCATTCAAAAGAGCAACACCTCCTCCTGTAACGATTCCTTCTTCAACAGCTGCACGAGTTGCATGTAAAGCATCATCTACTCTATCTTTTTTCTCTTTCATTTCTACTTCAGAAGGAGCACCTACGTATAAGACTGCAACTCCACCCGAGAGTTTTGCTAAGCGTTCTTGTAGTTTTTCCTTATCATAGTCTGAAGTTGTTGTTTCAATTTGAGATTTAATTTGATTTACTCTGGCCTGAATGTCTTTTTTTGCACCATTACCATTTACAATTGTTGTATTATCTTTATCAATTGTGACCCGTTCTGTAGTGCCTAACATTTCGATTGTGGTATTCTCAAGAGTAAATCCTCTTTCCTCAGAAATTACAGTTCCTCCTGTAAGAATCGCTATATCTTCTAACATTGCTTTTCTTCTGTCTCCAAATCCAGGAGCTTTTACTGCTGCTATTTTTAAGGCTCCTCTAAGTTTGTTTACAACTAGAGTAGCTAAAGCTTCCCCGTCAACGTCCTCAGCTATAACAAGCAGGGGTTTCCCTGTTTGAGAAACTGGTTCTAGTATGGGAAGAAGGTCCTTCATAGTTGAAATTTTTTTGTCATATAACAAAATGTAGGGTGATTCAAGGTCTGCCTCCATTTTCTCAGAGTCAGTAACAAAATACGGAGATAAGTATCCGCGGTCAAATTGCATACCCTCAACAACATCTACATATGTATCTGTACCTTTTGCCTCTTCGACTGTTATGACACCTTCTTTACCTACCTTTTCAAATGCTTCGGTAATTAAGCTCCCAATATTCGAATCATTATTAGCCGAAATACTTGCTACTTGCTGGATCTTTTCGGATGAGTCACCTACTTCAACAGATTGTTTTTCGAGAGAATTAACAATTGATTCTACTGCTTTATCAATTCCTCTTTTTAAATCAAGAGGGTTTGCTCCAGCAGCAACGTTTTTAAGTCCTTCTTTGACCACTGCCTGTGCTAAAATCGTAGCTGTGGTCGTTCCATCACCTGCTAGGTCGTTTGTTTTGGATGCAACTTCTTTCACCATTTGAGCTCCCATATTTTCAAGCGCGTCTTCAAGCTCTATTTCTTTAGCAACAGTAACTCCGTCTTTTGTAACTTGAGGTGCACCGAATGCTTTACCAATAATA
This sequence comes from uncultured Bacteroidota bacterium, assembly GCA_902520765.1. Lineage (GTDB taxonomy): Bacteria > Bacteroidota > Bacteroidia > Flavobacteriales > Flavobacteriaceae > MS024-2A. The sequence goes on along the minus strand of CABYPG010000001.1, from coordinate 59,049 downwards.
ACATTTCTCCCCTTTGGACCGAGTGTTACTTTTACAGCATTTGCTAGGGCGTCAACTCCTCGTTTGACTCCATCTCTTGCTTCTAGATCAAATTCTATTTTTTTTGCCATTTTTCAATTTTTAGTTGTTAAACGATAGCGAAAATATCGCTCTCTTTCATTATTAAATAATCTTTGCCATCATGTTGAAGCTCAGTTCCAGAATACTTTCCATAAAGGACATTATCTCCAACTTTGACAGTCATTGGGTTTTCTTTTGTTCCTGAACCAACTGCAACAACGGTTCCTTTTTGTGGCTTTTCTTTTGCACTGTCTGGGATTATTATCCCAGATGACGTTTTCGTTTCAGCTGCAGCGGGTTCTACAAGAACACGATCTGCTAATGGTTTAATACTCATATCATTCAAATATTTAATTTTAAAATTTAGTTTTCACAAATTATGCCAACGCCTTCATTAGTCTTTAATTTTTTAATAAAATGTCAGCTTGTCAGTATTTTATATAAAATAGTTAATTTCCTGCCTCAGGAATTTCTGGGATTAAATTTTGATTCGTGTCAGTTTCCGGGATTTCTTGTACAGGTTGTTCGATTGGATTTTCAAAATTTTCAGGAGTGCTGGAGTCATCCAATAATTTGGAATCCAGAACATCATTACCTGAAGATAATGTAATGTTTGACACCAATATCAGAGCCAGAAGCAAAGTTGCCAAGATCCAAGTACTCCGATCTAAAAAATCTGAGGTTTTTTGAACGCCACCCATTTGCTGTGATCCGCCTCCAAAGGATGAGGACAAACCTCCGCCCTTAGGATTTTGAACCATAATTACTAGCACAAGCAAAAAGCAAACTAACATAATTAAAGCGACAAATATCGAAAATGTACTCATTAACTATTTTTTTGTTTTTTTTAATTTTTTAATTTCTCTAATTTGGTTTGCAAATAAACTATTTTTTTCTGGATATTTCAAGCCTAATATTTCATAAGCTTCGATAGCCTTTCTAAATTTTTTTTGTTTAACAAATACTTTTGCTAGTGTTTCAGTCATAAGCTCGTAATTTGAGGACCAACTTTTTTTACTAAGATCTTCTTTGTTTTTAAAGTTTTTGTCTGGAATAATTCTTTCCGTTATTTCTAGGAAATCATCAAATAGTTGAAAATTATCAAGATTATTTTTTTTAGAAGATTCATTTTTTGAATTTAGATAGATAGCCCACTCGGAAAATTTAAGAGTTTTGGATAAAAGATCATTGCTTTTCATCTTTTCACCAACATTTTTTTCTTTATCAATGTGGTTACTCGTATTTCTTTTAGGCTTGTCTTTTCTAGTTGGTCTTTTCTTTTTAGAGATTTTTTTTGAGGTTAAATTAGATTCAATGAATTGATATAATAATTCTCTATCATAGGTTGCAATTGAAGTTTGTGATAGGCTTTTATCAAATTTTGAAACTTCTTGGTGTTGAAGAGCTTTAAGATAATACATTCTTAATAGATGAAAGTTTGGATAAATCTTAGAAAGTTCTTCAAACTGTGATAAATGATCCTTATTATTTGGATCAAATTGCTCAATTAAAGAAAATAGACTTTTAGAATCTTTTATTACCATTTAGCTAGTGTATCATTGAAAATATCTTGTGTGATTCTATCAAAAATTTCTTTATGGGCCGAGTCAATAACATCATAAACCTGTAGTTCAGCAGGGAAATCATAAAAAAATGAATATGTCCTTTCGAAATTATCGTCTTCTTTTTTTACATTAAAAAAACGAAATGTAACTGCCATTCTCAACCGATTTTGTGCGGCAGTATTTTCAGCGGTTGCAGACATAGGAGTAACGCTATATTCTGTTATTTCTCCTTCGTAGATCAGCTCCCCCTCTTTACTTACTAAGTTCAAGTTTGTCTGATTCATAATAATATCTTGAAGAGCATTAGTAAAATCATTATCCAATCCAGGCTCTACAATTGAACCAGGGCGATTACCGGCTAGGTTTTCGAAAAAATTAACTTGAAAAGTAGTTACTCCAGGAGGAATAGAAGCTCCCGTGAAAGAATAAATACCACATTTATACTGTAATAAAAATAATGGAAATAAAACGAAAAATTTAAATTTTTTCAGCTTCATTAAGATCAAATTGTTTAATTTTTCTGTATAATGTTCTTTCAGAAATACCCAATTCTTGAGCTGCTAATTTTCGCTTGCCTTTGCTTCTTATCAATGCCTGCTTAATCATCTTTAATTCTTTTTCGTGTAAGGAAAGAGGCTCTTCTTCTTCAATAGTTTCAGCATAGGAATATTTATCTAATGACTCCACTTTATTAATTTCATGGGAGTTGGTATCTATGGATACGGAATCTAGTGTACTTTTTTCTGGAGCAGTCTCTTTACCATAAATTTTTTCAATCAGACTTTGATTTTTTTCATTTATTTCACTCTGACTTCCATTTTTTATTAAATCAAGTGTTAGTTTTTTCAAATCATGTAGATCACTTTTCATGTCAAAAAGTACTTTGTAAAGTATTTCCCTCTCAGAGCCAAAATCACTGTTTCTATTTTTTTTCTCGATTAATGCAGGTAGCTGGGACTTGCGGTCAGGAAGATAGGTACTCAAACATGCAGCATTAATTTCTCTTTCCTTTTCCAATACTGAAATCTGTTCAGCAACATTGCGAAGTTGCCTTATATTTCCACTCCATCTATAGTTCATTAACAGTTCTTGGGAGTTTTCATCAAGTTTTATTGAAGGCATGTGATATTTTTGAGCGAAATCAGATGCAAATTTTCTAAAAAGTAAAACAATATCTTCCTTTCTCTCTCTAAGAGGAGGCAGGCTTATTTCTACTGTACTTAACCTGTAATATAAATCTTCTCGGAATTTTTCTTTTGAAATGGCTTCAGAAATGTTAACGTTAGTTGCTGCTACTATGCGAACATTTGTCTTTTGGACTTTCGAGGATCCCACCTTTAAAAATTCTCCACTTTCAAGAATTCTAAGTAATCGTACTTGAGTTTGCATTGGTAATTCACCTACTTCATCAAGGAAAATAGTACCACCATCTGCAACTTCAAAATATCCAGCTCTTGTTTGAGATGCTCCCGTAAATGCTCCTTTTTCATGACCAAAAAGTTCACTATCTATTGTACCCTCTGGTATGGCACCACAGTTAACGGCTATATATTTGTTATGTTTTCTGTGTGAATATTGATGTATAATTTTCGGAATGCTTTCTTTACCTACCCCACTTTCACCTATTACTAGAACTGAGATATCAGTATTAGAAACACGTAAACTCTTTTCTAAAGCACGGTTTAGCCCCAGATTGTTTCCAATAATACCAAAACGTTGTTTAACTGATTGTAATGAATCCATATTAAATTCGGTTTGAGATTTTAATTGCTTTACCGATTAGTGTTGCAGATGTACAACTCTTAATTTTAACATCAACAAAATCGCCTGGTTTATAATTTTCCTTTGGGAAAACTACTACTGTATTTTGTTGAGTTCTACCACTCCAAAAATGTTCTGATCTTTTAGAAACCTTTTCAATTAAAACACAAACTATTTTATCTAAATATTGTTGAGTTCTATATAGGCTGTGTTTTTGCTGTTTTTTAATAATTTCATTTAAACGCTTCTTTTTTATATTTTCATCAACATCATCATTTATTCTTTTCGCTGCCAAAGTTCCAGGGCGTTCAGAATAAGCAAACATGAATCCAAAGTCATACTTTACATAATCCATTAACTTTAGAGTGTCTTGATGATCTTGAACTGTTTCTGTTGGAAAACCTGCGATCATATCATGAGATATTCCACATTCAGGAAGAATTTCACGAATTGAATCTATAAGCTGAAAATATTCTTTTACTGTATGTTGGCGGTTCATTTTTCTCAGAATTTTATTACTTCCTGATTGAACTGGGAGGTGAATATAATTACAAATATTTTCGTTTTTGGCCATTATTTTTAAGACTTCAATTGACATATCTTGAGGATTAGATGTGGAAAAGCGAATCCTAATTTTAGGATATGCTTCGGCAACTATACTCAATAAGTTGTGGAATCTTAATGCAGTTTTACGTTGAATGCTAGAGGCCTTTTTAAAGTCTTTTTTTAGGCCACCGCCATACCAAAGATAACTGTCCACATTTTGTCCTAGCAATGTAACTTCTTTATATCCCCTACATTTAAGGTCTTCAATCTCATTTAAGATACTTTTAGGATCACGACTTCTTTCCCTACCTCTAGTAAATGGAACAACGCAAAAGGTACACATATTGTCACAACCACGTGTAATGGAAACAAATGCAGATATTCCATTTGAATTTAATCTTACAGGGGATATATCTCCATATGTTTCGTCTTTTGACAGAAGGACATTTACAGCCTCATTTTCGTTTTCAACCTCTTGTAAAAGTCTAGGAATGTCTTTATAAGCGTCAGGACCTACCACTAAATCAACAATTTTCTCCTCTTCAAGAAATTTCTTTTTTAATCGTTCAGCCATACATCCCATCACACCAACTTTAATTTTAGAATTCTTTTCTTTGATAGATTCAAAATATTCTAATCTTTTGCGAACTGTTTTTTCAGCTTTCTCTCTAATTGAGCAAGTATTTACAAGAATCAAAGAAGCTTCATCTAACTTTTTAGTTACACTATAACCATCTTTGATCAAAATAGAGGCCACTATTTCGCTATCAGCAAAATTCATTTGGCAACCATAGCTTTCAATATAAGCTCTTTTCGGAATTTTATTTATCGACTTATTTGAATTGTGATTGTTGGGAATTTCCGATACAATATTATTGTCCAAAGATTTAAATTTGTCTGCACCCATAAACAGCTGAGATGTAATTATAAGTTTATAAAAAACAAAATTACAAAAAAGACTATCATATTGTCATTTTGTCAGTCTTTTATCTGAAAATGACTAGAAATTAATGTCTTCGTTAAGGTAACATAACTAAGTCGGTATAATAGTTAGTGATATTAATATAGACTTTAACTTTTTAGGTTTTTAAAATTTATTTCCCAGAAATTTCCAAACCTTTTCTTTTTAATGCATTAAATCCACCTTTAATGTCTGTAAAATTGTGAATTCCGTTACTTTTTAATATTGATGCAGCTATCATACTTCTATAACCTCCTGCACAATGCATATAAAATGTATCTTTTAAACGGAAACTACTTATTTTTTGATTAATAAAGTCAAGTGGAATATTTTGAGCATTTGGAATATATCCAGAAATATATTCATCTGATTTGCGCAAATCAAACACTTTTAAGTCTTCATTTTTAGTTAATTTTTTAAAAACAGCTGAGTCAATTACATTTACATTTGCTGTCAATTTACCATGCATCATCCAAGTTTTTATGCCTCCTTTCAGGAATCCAAGACAATTATCAAAACCTACGCGGGCTAATCTTGTAACAGTCTCTTCAACTCTATCTTCAGGTGTTACTAACAAAATAGGCTTTGTAACGTCTTCTATAATCGTTCCAACCCAAGGAGCAAAGCTTCCATCAATACCAATAAATATTGAATTTGGGATGTGTTCTTTAGCAAAATCGTCCTGATGCCTAACATCAAGTATCAAAACGTTTTTCATTTTAGCAAAATTTTCAAATGAATCTGGGTCTAAAGGAGTTGTTCCACATGCGATAATTTTGTCTATATCATCATAACCTTCTTTATTCATTTTTACATTTAAAGGGAAATAATTTGGTGGTGGGGTTAGCCCTTGGGTTACTTCTCTTATAAATTCATCCTTGGACATATTTTCACGGAGAGCATAATTAGTTTTCTTCTGCTCACCGATTGTGCTTACAGTTTTGCTACTTAAATTTTTCCCGCATGCAGAACCTGCGCCGTGTGCTGGATAAACCAAAACATCATCATCCAAAGGCATAATTTTTTTCCTAAGGCTATCATAAAGAATTCCAGCAAGGTCCTCTTGACTTATATCGTTAGATTTTTGTGCTAGATCAGGACGCCCTACATCTCCAATAAAAAGTGTATCTCCACTAAAGATTGCAATATCTTTTTTAGAAGAATCAGTCAATAAATAAGTTGTGCTTTCCATTGTATGACCAGGAGTATGTAAAGCTTTAATTGTAATTTCACCAATTCTAAACTCTTGTTCGTCTTCTGCTGTAAGTGAATCATATTTAGTATTAGCACTTGGGCCAAAAATAATTTTAGCACCAGTCTCTTTTGCAAGAGTTAAATGACCACTTACGAAGTCGGCATGAAAATGAGTCTCAAAAATAAATTTTATTTTGACGTTAGCTTTTTTAGCTTTTTGGATGTAGGGTTTTGTTTCTCTTAAAGGATCAATGATGGCTGCTTCATTAGCACTTTGAATATAGTAGGCCCCTTGAGATAAACATCCTGTGTAGATTTGTTCAATAATCATTATCAAATTTAATTTTAATTTTTTAATCCATTGGATTGTATTGTCTACTGAGTTTTTTCTGTAGTGCAGTTTTTTTAGAAACACCATCAAAGCTGTCAGTTGCATCTCCAGAAGTGACAAACAAATTTTGTTTTTTTAATATATCTATCAGTTTACTATTTATTATAATGTCTCTTGAAGGGTCTATTGCCCCTACTACCATTACTCGTATATCTTTTTTTTGAAGTTTTTTAATTATTAGCACTAATTCTTCAGCAGCTGTACTATCTATGTAATTTATTGATCGGGCATTTATTATAAAACCTTTGATTTTATTTGAATTTTTTTCAACGGCTTCAAAAACTAATTTTTTAAAAAATTCAATATTCCCAAAAAATAGTTGTGCGTCGAATTTTAGTATGATCAAATCTTCTCTTACAGTAATTTCATCAGGGAACCTCTCAATGTTTTGAAAATAATTTGTGTCTCTAATTCTGCCAAGAAAAGCGTAGTGGGGTTTTGATACCCTGTAAACAAGAAGGAGAAGAGATAATATTATTCCAAAAAGAATTCCTTGGGTAATTCCAACAAATAAAGTTAAAATAAAAGTAAGTAATAAAACAGCGAATTCATCCTTTCTTGAATTGTAGAGTCTAATTGCATATTTAATATCAATTAATTGAATTACAGCTACAATAATTATAGCTCCTAGTACAGCTTTTGGCAAGTAAAAAAACCAATGAGTAAAAAAGCTAAGTATAATTGCAACAATTAGTGCGCAAACTAGTGAGGCAACTCCAGTCTTTGCTCCAGATTGATCGTTTACAGCTGTTCTCGAAAATCCACCTGTTGTTGGGTATGACTGGAAAAAAGAACCAAAAATATTTGAAGTACCTAAAGCGATAAGTTCCTGGTTCGGGTCTAGTTTATAATATTTATGATTCTCTGCAACTGTTTTTGATATTGAAATGGACTCCATATATCCGATAATTGCTAATGTTAATGAAATTGGGATCAAATTTTTAATAGTCTCAAATTCAAAATGAGGAATATTAAATGATGGTAGTCCACTAGGAACAAAACCGACTACCGAAACTCCCACTTGGTCTTGTTTTCCAAAATAAACCCATAATGAGCTTAAAATAACCACAACCAATGCAGATGGAACTTTTGGATTCCATTTTTTTAGAATTAGAATGAAAAAAATACTTATTACACCAATTACTAAAGTGGGATAATGAATTGTCATTTCTGATTTCACTATTGAAATTGCAAACAATTGAATCTTATTACTCTGCAATAAAGGAACTCCTAGAATGTGTCTAATTTGACTCAATCCAATAATTATTGCAGCACCAGATGTAAATCCTCTTATTAATGGTTTAGAAAGAAAAGAAACTAAAAAACCCATTTTCAGGAGACCTAATAAAAATTGTATTATCCCCACCAAAAGAGCCAATAATATTGCTGATTGAATATAATTTTCAGGTCCTAAAATACTTATTGTTCCCAATCCTGCAGCAACCAGTAGAGAGTCCATTGCAACAGGTCCGACAGCGAGTTGTCTGGAAGTTCCCAAAACAGCATAAATAATCTGGGGTGCAAGAGCCGCATATAGTCCATATACTGGCGGTAGTCCGGCTATAAGCGCATAAGCCATTCCTTGAGGGATTAGCAAGACTGAAACAGTAATTCCAGCAATAAAGTCACTTTTCAATGTTGAGCCTTTATAATCAGGCAGCCAATTTAATATGGGGAGATATTTTTTCAGAATACTTTTTTACAAAAGTAAGTTTCTTATGTTTAAATTGTTGTAGATATTATAACTACTTTTTTATAATTCACCTTTCATGATTTAATATTTGGACTTTAGTAAGAAACCATTTAAAATTTAATATATCTAACAATAAAAAATTTATTTTTAGAATTCAATAAATGCATGTTAATTTATATAAGAAGATTTAAAAATTTTAAAGATCAGAAAAAACTTGCATACTTTTGTGAGCAAAGTTATTAAGACATGGCTAAAAATTTAGTTATTGTAGAGTCACCTGCTAAAGCGAAAACAATTGAGAAATTTTTGGGCGAAGATTACAAAGTAGCATCAAGTTTTGGGCACATCGCAGATCTACCATCTAAAGAGCTTGGAGTAAATGTAAAGGGTGATTTTTCAGCAAAATATATTGTGAATGATGACAAGAAAAAAATTGTTAATGATCTTAAAATTTTAGCAAAAAAAGCTGAAACAATTTGGCTAGCAAGTGATGAAGACAGAGAAGGAGAAGCCATAGCATGGCATTTAGCCAATACTTTAGAATTGACTGATTCCAATTCTAAAAGAATAGTCTTTTCAGAAATAACAAAAAATGCAATTCGGAATGCTATAAAAAATCCAAGGGACATAAATTATAACCTTGTTAATGCCCAACAAGCCAGAAGAATTCTTGATCGACTGGTTGGATATGAGCTCTCACCAGTATTATGGAGAAAAGTAAAAGGTGGTCTTTCAGCAGGGCGGGTTCAATCAGTTGCAGTTCGTTTGTTGGTTGAAAGAGAAAGAGAAATTAGAGCTTTTTTACCTGAAAGTAGTTTTAGAACAAAAGCTATTTTTAAAACAAATAACGATAAAACTATTTCTTCTCAACTTCAGAAAATTTTATTAAATAAAGAGGAAGCCTATAAATTTTTAAAAAAAAATATATCTTCAATTTTTCATGTTAGTGACATCAAAAAACGACCTGTAAAAAAAGCTCCAGCTCCACCTTTTACAACATCTACTCTTCAACAAGAAGCCTCTAGGAAATTATATTTTTCAGTAAGTAAAACCATGAATGTTGCTCAAAGACTCTATGAAGCAGGATATATAACTTACATGCGAACTGATAGTGTAAACTTATCTGAAGAGGCCAAAAGTAACATAAAAAATCAAATTAAAATTTCTTATGGTGATGAGTATCTTCAATTAAGGCAATTTAAGACTAAAAATAAGGGTGCTCAGGAGGCTCACGAAGCAATACGTCCAACAGATTTCTCAAAGAAAAATTTGAACCTAGATTATGATCAAGCTCGTTTGTATGAATTAATATGGCGAAGAGCGCTCGCTTCTCAAATGAGAGATGCGGAACTTGAAAAATCTCAAATATCAATTAAAACTGAAAATTATAATGAAAGTTTTACAGCCAAAGGTGAGATAATTACTTTTGACGGATTTTTAAGACTTTATTTAGAGGGAGTAGATGATGAAGTTGATGATGACAATACTATTTTACCTCAGGTAGAAATTGGAGAGAAACTCCAATTAAATTCGATTACAGCAACAGAGCGTTTTTCTAGACCTCCTTTTAGATATTCAGAGGCTTCTTTGGTCAAAAAAATGGAAGAGTTAGGTATTGGTAGACCTTCAACTTATGCTCCAACAATAACTACAATCCAAAATAGAAAATACGTTGAAAAAGGTTCGTCAGATGGTAATGAAAGGAATTTTGTTCAGCTTTCTTTAAATAAAGGGAAAATTAAATCAGAGGATTTAGCCGAGAGATTTGGAGCTGATAAAGGGAAATTACTTCCAACGGATATAGGAATGATAGTAAATGATTTTCTTGTTGATAATTTTGAAACTATTCTTGATTTCAATTTCACAGCAGAAGTGGAAAGAAACTTTGATGATATTGCAAGAGGGGGTAAAGATTGGACAGAAATGTTAAAAGTTTTTTACAGTAAATTTCACAATACCGTAGAGGATGTCAAGGAAAATGCTCAGCGAGAATCAGGTGAACGTACTCTTGGTCAAGATCCAAGTTCAGGGAGAATAGTAAAAGTACGCTTAGGAAAGTTTGGACCAATAGCACAAATTGGAGATCAAAATGATGAAAAGAAACCAATTTTCGCAAGTCTGGGCCCAAACCAACAATTGGAAAGCATAACCTTCAAAGAAGTTCTTAAACTTTTTGAAATGCCAAAAAGTTTAGGAAATTATCAAGGTGATGAAATTTCTGTTAACAATGGTAGATTCGGACCCTATTTGAAACATAAAGACCTTTTTATTTCAATTCCAAGAGAGTTTTCACCTAATGAAATTGATTTACCTACTGCAATAAGATTAATAGATGACAAGCAAAAAGCTGATGCACCAATTTATTTTCACGATGAATTGCCAGTAACAAAAGGGATTGGACGTTTTGGACCTTATTTAAAATGGAATGGACTTTTTATAAATGTGAACAAGAAATATGACTTTGATAATCTTAGCAACGATAATATTGTCTTTTTGATTAAAGAGAAAATACAAAAAGAGAAGGACAAGATTGTTCAAAATTGGACTGAAACAGGAATAAGAGTTGAAAAAGCTAGGTGGGGAAGACATCATATTATCAGAGGGAAACAAAAAGTTGAGATAGGAAAGGAAATTGATGCATCCAAATTAACACTATCGCAAGCAGAAAAATATTTAGGGAAGTCCACTGCTAGACAAAAAAAGAAATCGTCTAAAAAATGAGTTTAGAGCTTCTCCAACCTATTGAATATGAATCCTTTCAAAGAGGATCAATTTTACCAAAGCAAATTTTGGGAAAAAATATCTTGATACATACTAAAAATTCTGGAATACCTGAACTCAAAGGAATACAAATTGCCATTATTGGTCTTTCAGAAACAAGAAATAGTTTCTTTATTAATGATAATTACGTGGTAAATAACTTCAGAAAAGTTTTTTACGAATTGTATCCAGGAAATTGGAGCTTAAAAATAGCTGATTTGGGAGACCTTCCCAATGGAGCTAATACTGACGATACTTATTTTGCTATTAAAGAAATTGGATATCACTTAAAGCAAATGAATATAATTCCAATTTTTATTGGAGGGAGCCACGACCTAATATTTCCTTTATATCAAGTTTATCAAGATTTCAAACAATTGGTTAATGTGGTTTCGGTCGATCGCTCTTTTGACTTTTCACAAGAGGATGAACTAATCTCAGGGAGATCGTACATGAGTAAAATAATCATGGAAAAACCTAATGTATTAAATAATTATACAAATATGGGTTATCAAAGCTATTATTGTGCAGTAGAAGAAAAAGACCTTATGGATAAATTATACTTTGATGGAATTCGCTTAGGGCAATTACTTGATAATATTAAATTATCTGAACCGGTATTTAGGGATGCAGATATTGTAGGGTTCGACATGAAATGCTTGTCGTGGGATGCTGTTGCAGACCCTATAAAAGGTCAACCAAATGGAATTGATTCGAGATCTATTTGTGCTCTAAGCAGGTATGCAGGAATTAGTGACAGAGTTAGTTTTTTTGGAATTTATGAAATTCCGTCAACCCCTATGATGGATCAATTATTAGCTCAAATTGTTTGGTATTTTATTGAAGGAGTTTACTACAGGTTTAGTGAGTACCCGGTTAATATTGATAATGGATTTTTAAAATATTTGGTAACACTCTCAAACCAAACAATAACATTTTTTAAAAGCAAGAAAAGTGATAGATGGTGGATGGAATTAACAAATGATTCATATTTAGATAATAAAACAAAAACTACAACGTTATTAGCATGCACAAAAGAAGATTATGATTCAGCTATTTTGGATATCATACCACAAAGATGGTATAATGCAATTAAAAGATTGAACTAAAATAAATGAATACATGGTCTACAGATTTCGTATTATTATGTTGTACTACAGAAATTTAAACTATAGTAAAAAATTAACTAGTTTTATATTATTAAAACATAATCCAGTTTTAATATAATGTTGATGAAAAGGCTTTTATTTTTATTTACACTATCAATATTGATGCTATCATGTGGCGCTCCTGGTAATAGGGGTGAATTAATAGGAGTAAAACAGAAGAAATGGTTTGGTGAAAAACCCTACGGTATGGTACTTGTCGAAGGCGGGGCTTACATAATGGGTAAATCAGATGAGGATATTGCTCAGCTTCGAAATGCTCCTGCTAAAACAGTTACCGTTCCATCCTTCTACATGGATGAAACCGAAATTACAAACAGTGAATATCGCCAGTTCGTTTATTGGGTTAAGGATTCTATCGCTTTATCGTTGCTTGCAAGAAAAGCTGATGAACTCGAATTAGGTGAAGATAATAAAGACGGTGTAGGTCAGTTTGCTTTTAAAGATGCAGATACTACAAAATTGAACGAATTTCAAAAATATATGCGTGAAAACTATTATGACTTGTCTGAAGACATTTATGCAGGACGTGCTCTAAATTGGGATGCTGATTTAGCTTGGGATACTAAAGACTATTATGACAGTAATTATGCAGAAGTGATGGACTCACTTTATTTACCTCCTGAGTTGTGGTATAATGGCGAAATAAAAATTGATGTTGACAAACTTATTTATTCTTACACATGGTTCGATGCAGAAGGAGCAGCAGCCGAGTCAAAGAGAACAAGAAAGCAATTTATAGATAGAAAACCTTTTATTAAAAAAGAAAAAATTCAAATATATCCTGACACCACAGTTTGGATAAAAGATTTTACATATTCTTACAATGAGCCTATGCATAATGATTATTTTTCTCATCCTGCATACCAAGATTATCCTGTAGTAGGGATTTCGTGGAATCAAGCTGTTGCATTTTGTAATTGGAGAACTAATTTTAAAAATGGTTACCAAAAAGAAAAAGGTAAACCCAATGTAAGCAGATTTCGATTGCCGAACGAGGCTGAATGGGAGTACGCAGCTCGTGGAGGAATTCCATCTGGGACTTATCCCTGGGGATCCCCTTATCTGCTAAATGATCGTGCGTGTTTTCTTGCAAACTTTAAACCATTAAGAGGAGATTATGCTGTTGATCAAGCGGTCTACACTGTTGAGGCAAAGTCCTATCTACCTAATGATTTTAATCTTTATAATATGGCAGGTAATGTAGCAGAGTGGACAAACTCTTCGTATAATGCTGAAGCATACGATTATGTGGCTACACTTAATCCAAATATGTCTTTCGATGATGAGAATAGAAAAGTTGTAAGAGGAGGATCTTGGAAAGATGTTGCCTATTTTTTGAGAGTAAGTTCAAGAGATTATGAATACTCTGACACATCAAGAAGTTATATTGGCTTTAGAACAGTTCAAGACTACTTAGGTTCTCAAAAAGTTAAGATGAAATAAACAATATATTTGAATATATCTTTATATTTATTCAATTAATAAATCAACAAAAAATGACAGATAAAGCTTTAAACAAAAGATTACGTAGTAAAGTGGCGATGCATATGCTATTCGGACTTGGGGGTGCAGTTGTAATTATAGGTGCACTTTTTAAAATTTTGCACCTTGAAATAGGACCCATAACAGGTGGACTTGTATTAGGTTTAGGACTTGGTACAGAAGCACTTATTTTTACTGTAGCTGCATTAAATACAGGTGAAATAAAAGAGGAGCACCAGGACTTTGTTAAAAAATTAAAAGGCTCCGGTTCAGCCTCTTCACCCAGCACAGGAGATGGCGGACTTTCCTCTAAGATTGACGCGCTAATGGAAGAAGCTAAACTAGATGTTAGTTTGATGAATTCATTAGCAAAAAGTATAAAAAACTTGGAAGCTTCTGCAAAAGCACTTAGTCCTGCTTCAGATGCTGCTTCGGCCTCTGAAACATATTCACAACAATTGGCTAAGGCTGCATCACAGCTTGAACAACTTAATGCAAATTATCAAAAACAAATTTCCGTCAATCAAAACGCCGATCAGCTCAAGAAACAAATGGAAAGTTTATCAGCAAATCTTGCTGCTCTTAATAACGTTTATGGTGGAATGCTAAATGCAATGTCAAAAAACAACTAGTAATGGCAGGTGCAAAAGAAACCCCGAGACAAAAGCTAATTAGTTTGATGTATTTGGTATTCATTACCATGTTAGCATTAAATGTTAGTAAAGAGGTTCTAGATGGCTTTGGGCAAATGTTTGAAAAAATAACAGACGCTAATGACAGAGTTCTAGAAAGTAATAACCTTCTTTTGGAGAATATAATTGTCAATGCTGAAGAGAAGGGCGGTAAATGGATCGGCCATAAGAGAACAGCAGAACAAATTAAAAAAGAGTCAGATGCCTTCTTCAATGAGATAGAAGGGTTAAAAAAACTGATCACTGAAAAACAAAGAGAGAAAGACCCAGACCTTAAGGAATTTTCTCAAATGGATAAAGGTGAATCCTTGGATGTAATATGGTTTAAAGAGGGATCAAATGACGACAAGTCTAAGTTTATTGATATGATTCAGGAATACAAAATGCATGTTATACAAGTATTTGGAAGTCAATATCCCGAATCAATTGAAATGGTTGAGGCGCGATTTTTCACCGGAGACATGAATAATAATATAAAAAATAGAGATGACGTTGATGAGCCCTGGTTAGATGCAAATTTTAAAGGATTTCCACTCATATCTTCCTTAGCAAAATTGACTATGATGCAGAACGACATTAGGCAGACTGAACATGATGTTTTAACAACTCTAATGGGAAAGGAACTAAAAATGTCGTCTAAGGTAAATCAATCCAATTATACTAGTTTGTTGGTAACTGAAAAGGGAGCCTATTACCCTGGTGAGAAATTTGATGGAAGCGTTATTCTTGGAAGAAAAGGGGGCGCTCAAAATCCAAACGGAGTTGACCTAAATATAGATGGAAGAAAACTTACTGATAAAGATTATGAATTAATTCCTGGTGGAATTAAATTAAATGTCAATTCTGGAAATCCAGGGGACCATACAATCGAAGGGGATCTAATATTCCTTAATGACGGTGAAGAATCAAAAATAAAAGTAAGTCAAATATACACTGTTATTTCTAAGCCAAATTCTGCTGTCATATCCGCGGATAAAATGAATGTAGTTTATAGAGGAGTTCAAAATCCAATTACTATATCAATTCCGGGGGTAATAGATAGCAAAGTAAGGGCCTCTGCCACTGGGTTGAAGAGAGTAAGAGGAAGTAAATACAACCTTTTTCCAGGTAAAGGAAGAGAAGTAAAAATTAATGTTTCAGGAACACTCCCTGATGGTAATCGTGTTTCTTCTGTATCTACATTTAGAATTAAAGATATACCAAAACCCGCTGGTTACTTCAGAGGACAATCGGGTTCTTTCACAATACCTAAGTCTAGTTTAGAAAGAGGTACTGTCGAAGCAAAGCTTGAAGATTTTGACTTCGATTTACCTTTAGAAACTAAATCATTTAGATTTAGAGCCCCTGGGCAACCAAGTGTCGTAGTCAACGGTAATAGACTTGATTCCAAGGCTAGACAAATGCTAACTAGAATTAAAAATGGTCAAACTGTAATTATTTCTGATATTGACGTAATAATTCCAACAAATCCGAGTTATAAGTTAAAACAAACATCTCCAATATCGATTACAATCAATTAAACCAAAAACACTGATGAAAAATTTAATATTTTTTGCTTTATTGTTAGTTTTTTTGTTTTTCAATACTTTGAATGCACAATCAAACTTGTTGAATGCAAAAGTTCCACAAGAAGTTGGTCAAATGAATGAACAACAAATTGAGGCAGAAAATGTTACACCTGTTGAATATGGATATGTTGATGATAGAGATATTTTATGGTCTAAGACAATATGGGAAATAGTTGATTTAGACGAAAGAATAAATTTTCCATATTATTATCCTACTATAAATAATGGCTATCTTTCAAGTAACCGAAAATCTTTATTTAGAGTATTAATGGATGGTATTATTGAAGGTAATATTACGGAAGTTTATTCTACGGACTATTTTAACGATAAACTTACATATGGAGATCTCCAAGATGTACTTGAATTGAGAAGACTCTCTCCTGAAGGGATTTCAAAACAAAATGCGGGAGAAAATGTGACTGAAGACGATTACGATATTTATAAGATTGAATCAGACAAAGTAATTCAGTACAGAATCAAAGGGACATGGTATTTCAATAAGAGACTGGGAGAGTTAAGATATAGAATGCTAGGCATTGCCCCGGTAGCTCCAGATGTTTCAACATTAAGCGAAGGACCAGAGGCCATGGCGAACGCATTAGTGCCTTTATTTTGGATTTGGTTTCCAGATGCTAGAGAAGAGTTGAATAAAAACAAAGTTTTTAACACAAAAAATTCGTCTCAACCTATTACTTATGACATGATGCTAAATTCTAGACGTTTTAACTCAACTATTTACAAAGAAGAAAATGTTTACGAGGATAGAGAGGTAAAAGAATATATTTATGAGGATGCTTTACGTCAACTTCTAGAATCTGATAGAATTAAATCTGTTATAAGAGACTTTGAACAAGATATGTGGAATAATTAATTATAAAACTAACTTCAAAGAAGCGTTTTAGTTCAACTAAAGCGCTTTTTTATTTTAAGTAATATATAAAAACGCTTGAACAACGATTTAAATCGACAATTCTATAGGGTTAGACGAAAAAATTACTTGGATTTAGGACAAATTTAGTTGACTGAGGCTATATTTCAGTTAAATCCTTAACGCTTTGTAAATAACGTTCCGCATCTAAAGCTGCCATACAACCAGTTCCAGCCGCAGTTACTGCCTGACGGTATTCCTTATCTTGAACATCCCCCGAAGCAAAAACACCTGGTATGTTTGTGTGAGTAGTTTTATTCTTAGTAATTAGATAACCTGATTCATCCATTTCAATTTCTCCCTTAAATAGGTCGGTATTTGGTTTGTGACCAATGGCAATAAATAAACCCGAAATAGGAATTGTTTCTATAACACTTGTCTTATTATTCTTTATACGAATTCCCTCAACTACTTGATCACCCAAAACTTCTTCAATTTCAGAATTATACTTTAAATCAATATTAGCTGTTTTTGTAACTCGGTGTTGCATTGCCTTGGAAGCTCTCATTTTATTTTTCCTAACTAACATGGTGACTTTAGAACATATTTTTGCAAGGTAAGTGGCTTCTTCAGCAGCCGTATCTCCTCCACCAACAATGGCAACCTCTTGATTCTTAAAAAAAAACCCATCACAAACGGCACATGCTGAAACACCACCCCCTCTAAGTCTTTGCTCGCTTGGAATTCCAAGATATTTTGCTGAAGCTCCTGTACTTATAATTATGGTCTGAGTATTAATTTCAGTCCCGTCCTCAGTAAATGCTTTGTGTATTCCTCCGCGATTTTTTGAAAATTCTACTTTACTAATAAAACCATTATTGACTTTGGTTCCAAAACGCTCGGCTTGCTTTTGTAAGTGAATCATCATTGTTGGCCCATCCACTCCTTCTGGATATCCAGGAAAATTATCAACCTCAGTCGTAGTTGTTAATTGACCGCCAGGTTCCATCCCAGTATAAACTACTGGCTCTAAATCAGCGCGGGCTGCATATATAGCAGCAGTGTATCCCGCGGGACCACTCCCAATAATTAAAGTTTTAAGTATTTGCATTTATTTGATTTAAATCAAAAGTAAATTATATCTTTTATTTGTTTTCTCAATTTCTATTAGATTTATCAATAATTTATTAAAGTTTTTTATGAAACGTGGATTTTTTTCAATGTGTATATTTCTCTTAAGTTGTTCATCTGAATACTCAAAAGAAAAACAAATCATTGAAAAATCAGTGCAGGTATATGGATGGAATCAAAAAGAATTTTCTATTGTTTTTGATTTTCGTAACTATAGATATAAATTGACTCGCATACAAGATTTTTTTTCTTATCAAAGGTCTACTGTTAAGAAAGGAGTTTTAGTTAGAGATGTAATGACTTCTAATTCAAAGCTAAAACGATATTTAGATGAAATTCCTTTAAAACTTAGTGACAGTTTAACAGATATTTATTCAAATTCGCTCAACTCAGTTATGTATTTTTTTCAACTACCAAAACCATTAGATGATCCAGCAGTAATTGCAAATTATTATGGTGAAAAAACTATTTCAAACAAAGTTTATTGGACACTAGAGATAAAATTTCAAGAAAAAGATGGGGGGAAAGATTTTCAAGATGAATTTCGTTATTGGATAGATCCAGAAAGTGGACATATAGACTATTTGGCATATAGTTATTTAACTGATGGTGGGGGTACAAGATTCCGTAAGGCAAAAAATTTAAGAGAAAATAATGGATTTATTTTCCAAGACTATACAAACTTTAGGCCAGTAAACAAATTTACATCTTTAGATTCACTTCCAATACTTTATGAAAAAGGGAAATTAATTTTAGTTTCTGAAATTGAAAATAAAAATATTAAAGTAATTAACAGGTAGACGAGATGCCACTATTTATATATTATTTAATTTAATGAATTAAAAAAAAATGAAATATAAAAGTTCTTACCGAACATAAACCTTAAATTTGAACTTGCAACATTTTTTATGGTTGATCAAGAAAAAATAAAAATACTTGATTATAAGACTCCTGGAAGTTTTGAGGAAACGCGTTACGAAAAACTTCATAGTGTTATTCTAGATAGTTCTTCCGAGGGCTCAGTGGTTATAGCAAATTATATTGCTAACCTAATTTTGGAAAAACAGAAAAAAAACGAAAAATGTGTTTTAGGCCTTGCCACTGGTTCAAGCCCGCTTAGTATTTACAAAGAATTGATCCGTATGCATAAAGAGAATGGATTAAGTTTTCAAAATGTAATTACTTTCAATCTCGATGAATACTACCATATATCGAAAGATAATAATCAAAGTTATTATTACTTTATGCATGATAATCTTTTCAATTATATTGATATAAAGCCAGAAAACATCAACATACCAAATGGAGAGATTGATCAAAAGAATCTTCGGGCTCATTGTATTTCCTATGAAAAGAAAATTAAAAAACTAGGAGGTATTGATCTTCAAATTTTAGGTATTGGGAGAACCGGTCATATAGGTTTTAACGAACCAGGGTCTCATTTGAACTCTCGAACTCGAACTATTACACTACATCATTTGACACGTTTTGATGCTAGCGCTTCATTTAAAGGAATAGAGAATGTTCCGAGAAAAGCTATAACCATGGGTATAAAATCAATTCTAGATGCTAAAAAAATTATTTTAATGGCATGGGGGAGTTATAAGGCTGAAATCATACAAAAAGCAGTTGAAGGAGAAATATCAGATAAAATTCCTACTACATATTTGCAAAATCATAAGAATACAACTCTAATTCTTGATAATGAAGCCGCATCTGAATTAACAAGAATTAAATCACCATGGCTAGTGAATAATCTAGATTGGAATAATGAAAATCGTTTCAAAGCAATTGCATGGCTATGTAAAAAATCAAAAAAATCAATATTGAAGTTAACAGATGAAGATTACAATCAAAACGGCATGTCTGATTTGTTGGCCCAACATGGCTCATCATATGATTTGAATATTGAGATGTTTAATCGCTTGCAGCACACTATTACTGGTTGGCCTGGCGGTAAACCTAATGCAGACGATTCCAATCGTCCAGAAAGGAAGGAACCTAGCAAAAAAAGAGTTATTATTTTTAGTCCTCATCCTGATGATGATGTGATATCAATGGGAGGAACTTTTGATCGATTGGTTTCACAGGGCCACGAGGTTCATGTGGCTTATCAAACCTCAGGGAATATAGCTGTATCTGATCAAGATGCTTTAAAATTTATAGAAGTCAACAGCGATATTATAGGGGCTGATCATCCAGAAACAGTAAGTGATTTAAAAAAAGCTTTTCAGAGTATCAACACTCAAAAACCTGCACCTAGATTAATTTGTGATTTAAAAGCTAGCATCAGGAAGCGTGAGTCACTTGCTGCAACAAGATATATTGGAATTCCAGATGGTCAAGTACATTTTATGAACCTTTCTTTTTATGAAACAGGTACTATTAAAAAAAATCCTTTTTCAAAAAGAGATGTTAATGAGACAATTTCAATTATTGAATCCATAAAACCTCACCAGATATTCGCTGCTGGTGACCTTTCAGATCCACATGGAACCCACAGAGTTTGTCTAAATATTATTTTGGAATCGTTAAAACTCCTTAAACCAAAGAAGTTTATGAATGATTGTTGGGTTTGGTTATATAGAGGTGC
The DNA here is from genome assembly GCA_902520765.1 of uncultured Bacteroidota bacterium. Lineage (GTDB taxonomy): Bacteria > Bacteroidota > Bacteroidia > Flavobacteriales > Flavobacteriaceae > MS024-2A. Next base: position 38,615 of record CABYPG010000001.1, on the reverse strand, counting down.
CTGGCATGAGTGGGATATTCATGAAATTGAAATGGCTGTTCCAATGAGTCCAGATCAAGTTTTAAGAAAAAGAAAAGCAATTTTTTACCATCAATCTCAAAAAGATGGTGTCATGTTTAAAGGAGACGACCATCGTGAATTTTGGGTGCGTGCAGAAGAACGTAATTCAAACACTGCAAAAGATTACAAATCTTTAGGGCTTGCTGATTATGCAGCTATGGAAGCATTTAAAAGGTATTTTTATTAGATAGCCTTATTTTCTTATTCTATTTTATTTGTATTTTGGATCAAAATCCAATTAATATGAAACAAGTTATTTCAAAATCAGTCAAGCTTTCCCTTTTTATTATTGTTTTCCAATTAACTGCAGCTAATGCTCAAAAAAGCTTTTCAAAAAACCAAATAAAAGAATTAAAAAAACAAACTGTAAACATGGTTCAATCAAAATATAAAATGACTCAAGTTATGATTGATAAAGTCTTCAGTTTTGCTGAATTAGGTCATCAAGAATATGAAACTTCTAAATACTTATCATCAATTCTTGAATCATCAGGATTTGAAATTGAATACGGGATTTCAGGAATTCCAACAGCTTGGATGGCAAAATGGAGCAATGGTAAGGGGCCTGTGATTGCTCTTGGGAGTGATGTGGATTGTATACCCAAGGCCTCTCAATACCCTGGAGTAGCTTACCATAAGCCTATGGTCGAGGGAGCTCCTGGCCATGGAGAAGGACATAATTCAGGATTACCGGTAATTATAACATCTGCATTAGTTGTTCAAAAGCAAATGGAAGAAAACAATTTAGGTGGTATACTTGTTGTTTGGCCAGGTATTGCTGAAGAGCAACTAGCTTCAAAAGCTTGGTATGTAAAAGATGGATACTTTAATGATGTAGACATGTGTATTTTTACACATGTTGGGAGTAACTTAGATGTCTCATACGGCCCTTCAACTGGAACTGGACTTGTTTCTGTAGAATACACTTTCTTTGGAGAAGCTGCACATTCTGCTGGAGCCCCTTGGAGAGGAAGAAGCGCACTAGATGCAGCTGAGTTAATGAATATTGGATGGAATTATAAAAGAGAGCATCTGCATCCATTAAGAAGATCACATTCGATATTTACAGATGCTGGTGATCAGCCAAATGTTGTTCCATCGAAAGCATCTATATGGTATTTTTTAAGGGACATTACTTCAGAGGGTATCTTAGATATGTATAACGATGCGAATAATATTTCAAAAGGGGCTGCATTAATGACCGATACTGAAGTAACTTCTAAGATAATTGGTGCAGCTTCACCTAGGCATTTCAATAAAGTTATTGCTCAGACAATGCACGAGAATATATTAGAAGTCGGATTACCAAAGTGGTCTGAAGAAGATCAAAAACTTGCAAAAGCAGTTCAAAAAGAGGTTAATTCAGAAATTACAAATGGTTTAGCTGTTAATGTTTCATCAATTGGAAAACCTAAAGAGGAACCTATAAGTGGAGGTTCAGACGATATTGGAGATATTTCATGGACGATTCCTACGGTAACACTTCGTTTTCCATCAAACATCCCTGGACTCCAAGGGCACCATTGGTCTAATGCAATAACAATGGCTACCCCAATAGCTCACAAAGGAGGAATAGCTGGAGCAAAAGTTGTTGCTATGACAATTATAGATTTTTTGACAAATCCAATATTATTGAATAAAGCAAATAACTACTTCAACAATGTTCAAAAAAAGAATGGAAAATATATAAACTTTATACCAGATAATTCACCTCCACCAATCTACCTAAACAAGGAAATTCAAGGTGAGTTTAGAGAAGAGTTGGAAAAGTTTTATTACGATGAAACTAAGTATGACACTTATTTGGAACAGTTAGGAGTTAAGTACCCGACCTTAAGGTAATAATTTGTTATGAAAATATCTCTATCTATATTTTTTTTTATATCTATAAGCCCTGTAGTTTTTTCTCAACAAAAACTTGAAACTAAAGATTCACTTGCAATTATCGATGTACTTAATAAACAACAAATAGATTGGAATAGAGGAGATATAGATGAATTTATGAAGGGTTATCTAAAATCTGACAAACTTGTTTTTTCAGGATCAAGTGGGCCAATTTATGGATGGAAAGCAACTCTAGATCGCTATAAGAAAACTTATTCAGATCAAGAAAAAATGGGAAAGTTAAAGTTTGAGATTTTAAATGTTATTGCTTTAAGTCCAAAGGTTATTCAATTACAAGGAAAGTTTAATTTAAATAGATCCATTGGAGATGCTTTTGGTTATTTTACCCTTAATTGGATAAAAGTTAAAAATCAATGGTATATCATCTCAGACCATACGTCTGGCTCAAATTAATAAAATGCAAAAAAAAATAGGCTTTATACTAGGTCCTTTAACATTTGTAATTTTAATGCTAATCGGCCCTTTTGAAAGTTTATCTCAATCTGCACATTCAATTTTATCGTCAACACTATGGATAGCTATCTGGTGGATCACAGAGGCTATTCCAATTGCAGCAACTGCCTTACTACCCATAGTTCTTTTTCCTCTTTCAGGTGGATTAGATTTATCATCAACAACAGCATCCTATGGACACAAATTCGTTTTTCTGTATTTAGGAGGATTTTTAATTGCAATAGGTATTGAAAAATGGAACTTGCATAAAAGGATTGCAATCAATATAATTTCCTTTATTGGAATAGATGCACGAAGAGTGATACTTGGATTTATGTTAGCAACTGCATTTTTGTCAATGTGGATTTCAAATACAGCTACCTCAGTCATGATGCTTCCAATCGGAATAGCCATTATTAAGCAATTAAATGATAATAAAATAACTATTGTAAATGAAAATAAAATTTTTGGCAAGGCGTTAATGCTAGGTATAGCTTATAGTGCATCAATAGGGGGTGTAGCAACTCTGATTGGTACTCCCCCTAATTTAGTTTTAGCAGGAGTTATTTCAGAAATCTACGGGTATGAAATCACCTTTTCACAATGGTTTTTGTTTGGATTTCCAATTTCAATTATACTTTTATTTTTTTGTTGGATTTACTTGACAAGAGTGGCATATAAATTTGAGAGTAACAGTTTCCACGGAGGAAAAATAGAAATCAAAAGACTAAAAAAAGAGTTAGGTCCTATATCTTATGAAGAAAAATTAGTTGCAATTGTTTTTACACTAGCAGGCTTGTGTTGGATTAGTAGATCATTTTTCTTGCAGAACATTCTACCCTTGTTAGACGATACTATCATAGCAATAAGCTTTGGTTTAATATTATTCATTTTACCATCAAAACAAAAAGCCACTGCATTATTAAGTTGGAAAGACACTATCAATTTACCTTGGGGAATTATAATTCTTTTTGGAGGGGGAATGGCACTAGCAAAAGCATTTGAAATTAGCGGGTTAGCTCTTTGGCTTGGAGAGCTAATGACTTCATTTAGTGTTTTACCCTTATTTTTACTTATTCTTTTATTAATTGCAGCAATAAATTTTTTAACTGAAATAACGTCAAATTTGGCTACAACTGCGATGCTTTTACCTGTATTAGCTCCTTTAGCTTTAGAGATAAATGTTCATCCTTTTGGACTAATGGTTGGGGCTGCTGTTGCAGCTTCTTGCGCATTTATGCTTCCGGTTGCTACACCCCCAAACGCAGTTGTTTTTGGTTCAGGATATTTAAAAATACAAGATATGGTTGCAAGAGGTGTTATTATGAATATATTTTCAATTATTTTGATTACACTAATGGTACATTTGATATTACCTATTGTTTGGGGTATAGAATTATCTTATTTTCCTGATATACTAAAGCCTTAATTAAATTTTAAGTTGTAAACTTATCTGAAACAATTACCTATTCGACTGTAAAGTCGAAGTATTTATTTGGGTAGGGTTCGTTGATTAAAGTAAAATGCCACCATTCTTTGTCATAGGGTTTAAACCCATATGCAGTCATTACATCTCGAAGTTTTTTTCGATTTTGTTTTTGATTTTTATTAAGATCTTCGAATCCATAATTTGAAATATTTCCAAAAAAATCCCAATTCCCTCCCATGTCTAATCTTTTACCTCTGCATTCTCTAGATAAATAAACTAAAGTTAAATCAACAGTACTTCCCCTGGTGTGTCCACTTTTACTTGCTATGAATCCTAACTCGAATAACTTGGATTTAGGTAAATAAGGATAATATTTTGATTTTTTTATTGTGTCATTTTTTACTCTAGACCAAGTGATAAAATTATTTACTGCACGTTGAGGTCTATAAGCGTCAAAGATTTTTAAGCCAAGACCTTGAGGCTTTAATTTTTTTTGAACTCGCCTTAAAGCTTTAGCTAATTCTAAAGTCCCTATAGCTTTCTGTCCACTCTTGTAGCCTTCGACCTTTTTACCCAAGAAATTATCATCCTTGGAATAGCGAAGGTCAACTATCAAATTTGGAATTTCATTTTCTAAGAATACAAATCCTTCTGGAAGTGTTTGGCCACCTAAATAAATAAATGACATAGTTGTAATTAATACAACATTAATTTTGAACAGCATAATCTAGTATTGATGATCTAATATTTAAATCATATAATCCTCTTTGAGTTCTATATGGATATACTCTATTAGTTAAAAGAATAAGAAAAAATTTATGTTTAGGATCAACCCAAACCATTGTTCCAGTATAACCAGAATGGCCAAAGCTCTCAGGACTAACCATTGCTGATGGGTATCGCTCCTTATCATATTCTACCGAAGGTTTGTCAAATCCAAGGCCTCTTGGATTTGTTCCGTTCGGGAAGGTCCTTTTTGTAAAAAGAGAAATAGTTTCAGCATTTAAATAACGTTTTCCATCATAGAGGCCATCTTGCATAAGCATTTTGATTAAAGGGAAAATGGATTTTGTATTAGCAAAAAGACCAGCATTTCCAGATATTCCACCCATAAGAGATGCAGCTTCGTCGTGAACCCAACCGTGAACAAGTTGTTTTCTGAAAACACTATCTTTTTCTGTGGGAACTATCTCGATTTTTGAAAACTTTTGAGTTGGTAAAAAAGTTATTCGATTTATTCCCATAGGATCAAAAAAATGATAATTTAAGAATCTAGGAAATGATAATCCACTTATCTTTTTTACAAGTGCTGGTATAAAAAAATAGATCAATCCAGAATAAACCATTTCACCTTGTTTTGTAATATTTGTTTTTTTTATTCTTCTAAATATTTTATTTTGATAACCTTTATGTACAAATAGGCAATCAATAACTTGATTTGGGAAATCAGGATTTTTCAAACGAGAAAGAGATTTTTTTCTAAATCCCCCATTCTTTTTATAAACTAAATTTTGATGAGTTAAATATGGAATCCAACCAGCACTGTGGCTCAAAATTTGTTTTAGACTATGATTTTTTTTATTACTTCTTTTAAGCAAAGGGAACAAATTTGAAAAAGGAGCTTCTAAGTCAATATTATAGAGTTCATAGAGCTTCATTAAAGCCAGTGTACTTGCTAAAATTTTGGTTACCGATGCTAGATCGTAAAGATCATTTGATTTAACAGGAATCAAAGAATCATATGTATGATGCCCATAAGATTTACTAATAAGAATAGAATCTCTTTTATAAATTAATATCTGAGCCCCTGGGAATGCCATTTTCCGAATTCCATCATTGATGATACTATCAATTTTTTGATCAAAAGATGATTCTATATTTTTTTCAAATTCTTGAGAGAAACATAATATATGAGTAAACAAGAAAAAACTATAAATTAAAACTCCTCGAGTCAACATAATCTTTGGTTAAGACATAAAATTATGAATCTATTCATTTTAATCAATTAAATAAATCTCCATATCTTTAATTTAAATACTAATACCTGTTTTTCAAGACTTGGCTATTTATGTTTTCTAAACGTATATTTCTAATTTCTTTATTTTTTTTAGGGCAAATACTTTCTATTTATTCTCAAGACGAGGAGGAAGAAACAACTGAAGATGTGGTCCCTTTTGATGCTGTTATACAATCTGAAATGGGTGGAAAGAGAGTTAAATTTTATGGGAATACAAGTTTAAATTTCAACCAGGCATATTTTTCAAATTGGATTTCAGGTGGTGAAAGCTCATTAACAGTTTTATATAGACTAAATTACAATTTCAATTATTCTGACAGAACAGGTCTTGTTTGGGATACTAATATTTTATTTTCACTAGGAACCACCTACATATCAGGTAATAAATTTTTAAAAAAAGCAGACGACAGAATTGAAATATCTTCTCTTTTAGGTAAACAAATAAATCAATTCTGGAGTTACTCTTCATTATTTAATATTAAAACTCAATTGCTTCCAGGATATAGATATTACTTTGAAGATGGTGTTGAGGTTAGAGAAAAAGTTTCTCAATTTTTATCTCCCGGGATTGTTCAAACAGGTTTAGGATTGTATTATAAAAGGAGTGCAGACTTTAGGTTAAACCTTTCACCACTTTCTGCAAGAGCTATTATAGTTTCCAAAAATTTTACTGGTGTTCTATCAGAAGGAGCTCAATATTTTGGTGTTGATAAAGGTAGAGGTATAAAATATTTTTTTGGGGCTTTAATATCTGGGTATTATAGAAAACAGATAATGAAAAATGTAATTTGGGAAAATAATTATAGCGTATATGTCAATTATCTTGAAAAAACTAAAAATGTGGATTTTGACTGGAATTCAAATATTAGATTTAAAGTAAATAACCAGATTTCTGGAAACTTTGTACTTCATTTACTTTACGATGATGATTTAATTGGGGATTTACAAGTAAGAGAATTACTCGGTCTGGGAATAAATATTGATTTATGACTTTACTTACCTTGGGCTCTATCGATAAACCAATCGTAGTTGTAAAATGTAACAAAAACGTTGTAAACAGTTCCCTGCCCCCTGGGATATAATTCAATTAAAACAGTTTTATCTTCGTCAACAAATCGGACTCCTGGTAGATTTTTCATAATTAAATTAGGATTTGACCAATTTTCTTGAGCGTAAACAACTTTGTAATTTTGCGATTCAAAATGCGATCTAGTGCTTTTTAAATAATTTGTGGCTTCTAGAAGTGTTAAATTTTGTTTACTCCAAATATTTATGCTTACTAGTTTCTTGTCTCTCTCAACAAAAGATCTATTCCTAAAGGCATAATTAGTTCCATTTCCAAACGACAATTTTTTCAGCGTCTTTGAGTTTTTATTTAATATGGCTTTTGCATCATCTACTGGCATTTGAAAAAAAAATGATTTGAATAGATTTTGCGCAGATAAATCAGAAAAAGATAGAAAACAAAAGATGGTAAATAGACAAGAATACTTCATCTGTAATATTATGGCTTCTACAAAGATAAATAAGTTTAATAATTTATTTTTCGAATATAAACTCAAAACTTATTTTTTAAATTGAAAAAAATACAGAATTTACATGATAAATCAATATGCATTAATAACTGGAGCATCCTCGGGAATAGGACTGGAGATTTCAAAATGTTTGGCGGTAAGAGGCTATTCATTAATTCTTGTTTCTCGAAGAAAGCAAAGATTAGAAGAGATTAGAGATGGCCTAATTAATGAATTTAAAATTAATGCAGATATAATTCCTGCTGATCTAGAGGATGAAAAAACACCTGATTTAATTTATGATTATTGTAAAGGCAAGGAATATTTTGTCAATTTATTAGTTAATAATGCGGGTTATGCTTTACCAAAACCATTTCATGAAACTCCAATGGAAGATGAGGAGAAATTTCTTCGTGTTTTAGGTATTTCAGTAGTAGCACTAACAAAGTTATTTATCAAAGATATGATAAGAGAAAAAAAAGGTAAAATCATGATGATTTCGTCTGTGGCTGCATTTGCACCCCCATCTTCTATTCAAACACTTTATGGCCCCGTAAAAACATTTATTAATAGATTTAGTGAAGGATTAAATCTTTCATATAATTCGTTAGGAATAACTTCAACCGCAATCTGCCCTGGTTATACCATAACAAATTTTCATAGAGCAAGTGGGGTTCAGAATGAAATAGATCGTGTTCCTTCATTTATGAAAAAAAAAGCCTCCCGTGTTGCTGAAGAGGCAGTTGTAGAAACATTAAAAGGGAAAAAAGTTTATGTACCTACTTTAACTTTTAAAATAATAGTTTTTTTGTTAAAGGTAATGCCGCAATCTTTATTTTGGTTTTTCAGCAAAAGATTAGCCCCTGGGCGATATGAGAAAATATAGTTTATTTGATTCCAGTAACAATTAGCGTTCCTTTCCAATCTTCTTTTTCGCCATATCTCCATGATTTAATGTCATTATATCCTGCACTTTTAAAAAAATTTATCCAGTCTTTTTCACTAAACAACTTCATATCTTTTATCCCACAACTTTCAGGCCAGCTGTGAGAAATTTTATTTTCAAAATAGAAATCAATACCAATAATTAACCTACCATTAGGTTTTAGCCAAAAGTTAAAAATCTCATTTATCAGTTTTTTTGGATCTTCAACATAGTAAAAAACCTCCATCGAATGAACTATATTTACTTTTTCGTGTGGTCTCCAAGTCATTAAATCTGCACAATGGTATTCGAATCCTGGAAGTATTTTTTTTGCCTTTGAAATCATTTTTTTTGAGCCATCTATTCCAATAGCTTTTTCACATTTATCATCTTTGGACACTTTCCTTATGACCCAACCATTACCACAACCAGCATCAATAAATGTAAAATGATCTAAATTTTTTGTTGAATAATTAATCATGTTAATTACTGAATCTTTGTGGTTTATTTCCATACCAAAATCTTTGTTTAAATCAGCCCATTCACCAAATACCTCAATTGCATTTTTTTTCATTTTACTAAATAGTTGAACGTCAAAAGAAAAAATTATAACCCAAAATAGTTAATAAAGCCCAAACAATGTATCGTATCATTTTACCTACAAACATCCAAAGACTAACTTTTAAAAAATTTATTTTGTAAAACCCTAATCCTACAGCAAAAACGTCACCCACCAGAGGTAACCAACAGAAAAATGCCAAAGCACTTTTCCATTTGTCAACCTTCTCTCGAACTCTTTCAATTTTTATTTTATTCAAACCTGTAAAATATTTTATGTAAGTCCATTCTCCCAATCTTCCCAAACCATAACTACTTATTCCCCCAAGCCAGTTGCCCAGAGTTGCGATAATTAGGCACATTACAAGTGGGTATTGATTTGCAAGTAGAATGCTTAAAACTAATTCAGAACTAAATGGGATTATAGTAGCAGCGATAAAACTCGAAATAAAAAGGCCTAATAGACCCAGTTCTAAAAAACTCTCCATTTATTTCAAATTTGGTTTGATCACTAATTCAGATTTTCTTTCAATAACAATTGGTTAAATTAATATTTATTAAGAATCAAATTTGATTATATTTATGTGTCAATTTATTCAAATTTATCTATAATGAGACTTACCATAAACTTATCATTACATCTTTTTTTCTCATTATTTTTTGTTGTTGCTCAAGAAAAATTTCCCTCTAATGTTAATGACAAGAAACTGGGTAACCTAGAAATTAAAAATTATACAAATAAATTCTTAGAAAGGCCAGAGTCAGTATGGTCTGTTTTACGCTCTAGTAAGTCAAAAAAAATGTATTATGGTACTTATGGAGGAGTCCTTGAATACGACGGAATAAATGTAAAGTCAATTGAAATTGACGGTCCAATAGAAAATGAAATTAGAACATCGTTCACAAGAACCTTATTGGAGGATCGAAACAAAAATATTTATGCCGCAGGAGGAGGGTTTTTCGGGAAAATTATAGATAGTGATTTTGGCGGATCTGAATATGTTTCATTGATGGAAAAAATTCCTGACACAATCAATCCATACATCCAAGTTTTTTGGGGAGGTGTTAACAAAGAAAACGATATTTATCTATATACTAGAGATTTGATTTTTAAATATAATGGACAAGAATTTGAAAAAGTATGGAAGATTTCAGATAGAGAAGAAGGTGTGGATTCCTATGGGTCAATCCAAACAATAACAAAAGTTGATGACAGAATATTTGCCAGGGTTTGGGGGATAGGTCTTTTTGAATTGGTAAATGATAACTTTCAATTTATAGAAAACTCAGAGCTTTTTTCATCAAATAGAATTGAGTCAATGGCTTCTTTGGAGGACAATAGAATTGCTGTATTTAGCAGACAACTAGGTGTTGTAATTTTTGATGGCTTTAATAATTTTAAATTACTAAATAAAAAACAAGCAAATAAGTGGTTAAAAGAGAAACTTATATATAATGTATCAGAGGTAAAAAAACTTTCTGATGGGAAAATACCCTTAATTTCTTTTGAAGGAGGAGTTTTGGTACTTAATAAAAATTTAGATGTAGTCGATGTAATTGATCAGAGAGATGGATTACTTTCCAATACTATCACCTCGATTTATGTTGATCAAAATGATGATATTTATTCTACTAGTCTTTTATCAGCCTCTAAAATTAAGTTAAGTAATTCAGTTACTAGCTTTACAGAATCCAATGGGATAAAAGGTCTTGTCCAGAAAATCAAAAAAATTGATGACAAGATATATTTTAGCACAACCGAGGATATTTTTCGTGTTGATGAAAGTAAATCGTCACTAAATAATAACAAAATTGTGGACCTCCAAATAAATGATATACCTAAAGACTTTATTTCATTTGGTGGAAATATTTTATCAGTAAATAATCTAAACTCTTTACTTATTCGAAAGCAAAATAAAATTGTGGTATCCAATGATAGACTTTTAGAATCTCCAGTAAAAAGTATGTTGGATGATAGGCTCTTAATTATGGCTCATCCCATTGAAGGTATTATTTTTTACAAACGACTTAATGATAATAGGATAATTAAAATTAAAAGTGGTAAAATACTGAATCAACAAGGAGTCATAGGTATCAAGGAAATTGCAAAGGGAGTATTATTTGTTGAAACTATAAATAATGAAGGGTCTTTTGTATGTAGCTATGATAGAAAAGGAAATATAAAATCTAAAAGAGTACTTATTCCAGATAACCAAAAGGTGTTTAATTCTGAGAATTTTCCAAAAGAACAAAAATTTAATTCTCAAATAGATCAAGAAGAATATTTTGTTCCATTGGAGTTAAATTTAATTAATACAGGTTCAGGATATTTCATTTTTGATCAAAATCTAGATCTGTACAGTTTTAATGATGAATTTGATTTAAGTTCAACAGGACAAAATTTACTGTCTATTTTTGAAAAAAATCTCACCAATTTTGATCCAATATCAAGACTTGCTAATATATCTGGAAGGCAGCAATTCACTTCTATAAATCCCTTAACCAGAAATAATTGGTTTTTATCGAGTCAGGGATTAATTGAAGTAAATTTTAAAGAAGATGGGCAATATGATATTGTTGGAGAGTATCCATATGGAGTTATTGATATAAATGAATTATCTGGAGCTATTTTTGCAGATAATATTGGTTCCGAAAATCTTTTATGGTTAGGTTCTAAAGACTCAAAACTAATCAGCTATCTCCCAAATAAATATTTAAATGAGAAAAAAATAAATGTAAAACCAATAATTAATAGTGCTGCTTTTAATGGTGAAATTATTAATTTATTCCAGAGTGATTTTTCCTATAATAATTCTAGAAATATAAAAATAGATTTTAGTTTTCCTTCACTTGAAAAGGTAGAGGAAAATCTTTTCAGATATAGACTTATTGGTTTAAATGAAAATTGGACAGATTGGTCTGCGACAACTGAAGGTATTTTTACTAACCTATATGAGGGGGATTATATTTTCGAAATACAAGCTCTAGATGCAGACTTTAATGAAAGTGAAATCGAAAGTTATCTTTTCTCAATAAGTCCTCCGTGGTACAGATCATTTTTAGCTTATTTTATTTATGTTCTCGCTATAGCAGGATTAATATGGTTCTTTGGAAAATACCAAGCTAAACGTTCATTGGCTAAAGCTGAAAATGAAAGAAGAGAAAAGGATCTTGAGGAAGCAAAACAAATTCAAGAAAGTATGCTTCCTAAATCATATCCACAAATTGATGGTTTAAGCATAACAGCTGGTTTAATAACTTCAACAGAGGTTGGTGGTGATTATTATGATTTTTTTGAAAGCAATGATAAAAATAAAAGTATTCATGTTATTTGTGGTGATGCTACAGGTCATGGAACTGCAGCAGGGATGATGGTATCAATTATTAAATCTGCTCTAAATGGGCTTCCAAATCTACCAGTTAATGAGATACTCGAGAGGTTAAATAATATAGTTAAGAAAATTAATTTGGGGAGGTTAAGAATGAGTTTAAATGTTGCTAAAATTGATAAAAATCAAATCCAAATAAGTGCTGCAGCAATGCCGCCAACATATCTGTTTAATTCAAAATCAAATGTCTGTGAGGAAATTATGATTGAAGGTTTACCTCTAGGGGGCTTAAAAAATGAAAAATTCACAATGCTTAAGAAGAAATTTCAAAAGGGGGACGTCCTAGTAATGCTTTCAGATGGATTACCAGAAGCATCAAATGAAAATAAGGAGATGTATGATTATGATAGAATTAAAGAATTAATATCTAAAAACCATTTCAAAGAGCCAAAAGAGATTAAAAAAGAAATGTTTGAGAGTCTTAACGAATGGATTAATGGTGGAGTGCCAGAAGATGACGTGACATTAGTTATTGTTAAAAAAGTAGCTTAAGTTTAAAAATATCTCAGTTTGTTGAGTAGGTTGAATAAGTTTGTGGAGAACTATTTTGATAGGAGTAATTTACTTTTTTAGTTTTTATATTTTTGTTTGATTTTTTGTTTTTGGTAGCATTTTCTTTTTTCATTGGGCTTGAACCATAACCATTATAGGAAACGTTTTTCTTTAGTGAACTTTTTTTATAAATGTTCTGGGATACAGAATTTTTATAATTATTTCTTCTGTCTTCCTTTGTGAAAAGGTTTTCTTCCTTGAGGTCAATTTTATTAAATGCTTTTAAAGCTTCGTCTTCATCATTATTCGAGGTTTCTCCACATGAGAAAAAAATTAAGCCTAAACAAAATAAAAAAGAAATAACTTTACTCTTCATAAATTATTTAATTCTTTTATAAACCAATCCTCTTCCTGTAGCTTCGCTATTTCCAATAATTGAACCAGACGAAATTTGTAAAAATAGATCGTCATTATAAAACTCAATTTTATGAGTTAACTTATTAGTTTTAAAGGCGAAAGTTTGAGTACTTGTCCCAGTACCCCATTCCTGGAACTCATTTAACTCACCATTATCGATATCAAGCTCAAAAGTTCCATAACCACCAAATCCACCGTATAGAGGTTGGTCGCTTTCCGCCAATCCAGTTAGATCAACTTGATACATATACCTTCCTCCATACATAACTTTCACATCTAAAATCACATCACTAGGCGCAGAAGTTGTGTCAACTGGAATATCATTTACATATGCAATTTCATATACTCTTTTCCAAACCCCATCGATTCTTGATTTAGGGGATAAATCTGGTAATTTTTTCCAATATTCTGCATATTCACTATTAGGTCTATTTTTCTGAGAAAAAGTTCCATCTCCCAAACTTATACTCATATTCCATGCTTGTGAATCAACACCTTGATCTTCTTTATATTGTTTAATATCTGTTCCCATAAGCCCTGTTCCATTAGACATTAGTTCTGTTAGCGAATCTCTTGAATAAATATTGAACTTTCCATATCCACCTGAGCCACCTTTCCAAGGTGTTGTTGAGTCTATCCAAAAATTATTAACCCACATGACACGATCATTTAAATATGCTTTGATTTGTTTATTATCAGGATTGTTTGAGTCAGCGAAAGCAAGTGTATCAACGGGAATGCCGTTCATTAATTGAATTGTACCTACTCTATTCCAAAAACCAAGAATGTCTTCTTCATAAGAATCGACACTTTGTTTTGTCTGATTATCTCCACAAGAAAATATCAATACTAACAATAATACAGTAAATATTTTTTTTATCATAATTATATTAATTTGTTGAATAAGCTGAAAATTGAAGATTGACCTTTGTCTTCGAATTTGTCATCACTTTTTTATTTTTTTTGGGGTCTTTTTCAACATTTTGCTTTTTTGATGTAGAGGATCCATAACCACTATATCCTGAGCTATTATTTGATTTTAAGGATTTCTTCAATGATTCAGATTTGTTCACCGAATTATTGTAAGATTTAATTCTTTCTTCTTTGGTAAAAAGTTTGTTATCTCTTTTATCAATGTTATCGAAAGCATTAGATCTAGTTGTACTTTCTTTAGCGTCAGCTTCTGAACATGTATTGAACATCAGTAGTGAAAATAGAATTAAAAGGTAACTCAAACTTTTCATAGGGATTTATTTTACTCTTCGATATATTAAACCTCTAGTTTGGCCACCTGATTCAGATCGAGAATTTTTATCTATTTGTATGAAAGTGTCTTCATCATAAAATTTCATGTCTTTGTAACCTACAACTGACCTTGGTGTTGTATCAAAGACAAAATTACCTGATCCAAATTGACTGTATTCTTTCATGATATCGTCAGAATATTCGACTTCACCAAAACCACCATTACCACCAAAGCCACGCTTGGTTGGATCTGTGATAATTTTTGTCCTATCTACTTGATACATAAAATAACCATCTTTCATAACTTTTATGTCAAGAATTACATCTGACGGAACTGAGGTTGTATCAACAGCGACACCATTTATATAAATTATTTCATATGCCCTTTTCCAAACACCATCAATTTTTGATTTTGATAAGCTTGGCATTTTTTCATAAAATTCAGCCATAGCAACACCTTCTTCATTAGCACCTTGCATTTGAACATAATTTTTATCTGTTAAGGTATAACCAAATTTAAATGGGACTGATGAAGTTTTTGCTTCGTCTTTCAAATCTTTCAAATAGAGAGCCATATCTCCTGTGGCGTGAGACATAAATTCTGTAATTGTATCATTTTCAATTTTAAATTTACCATATCCGCCCATTGAACCTTTCCATGGTGAGTTTGGGCTTGGATTATTCATAATCCAAAAAATGTTTCCATCTAAAAAGGCTTTCATTTGAATAAAATCTTCTCCAGGTGGATCTAATTCACCATCGGCATAATAAAGAGTATCTACTGGTTTACCATTTACAAATTGGACCATTCCTGTTCTTTTCCAAAAACCTTCAATTAAGGAGGATTCATCAGCTGTATTTAATTTATCTTTTGGTGCTTCGCCACACGACATTACAAGTAGAATAAATAGCAAGCTTAATATTTTTATAAATTTCATAGACAGAAATTTTAAATGATTTATGATTAATTTTATATAAATATAAATTTTATATAAATTAGATGCAAGTATTCATAAACCAATTTTAAATAATGAAGAAAAACCCTACAGTCGAACTAAAACTCCCCATTTTAAAGGATATGGAGCTTGTTGCAACACATACTTCTGATGTTGTAGCAAAGCATATGAATTTACCTGAGGAAAAATCAGCTGAAATATCTATGGCACTCATAGAAGCATGTATTAACGCTTTTGAACATTCTGAAACAAAAGAAGACATATATATTCATTTTATAATAAGTGATGAAAACCTTACTATTAAGGTAATAGATAAAGGTGTTGGATTTGACGCTTCTTCTATAGAATTACCTAACATAGATAAAAAAATAACAGAGGAAAGAAAACGAGGCTGGGGTCTTATGCTAATTAAAGAGCTAATGGATAAAGTTGATTATGAATCTGATAATACTGGAACAACATTAACAATGACTAAAAATAAAGAAACTGATGAGTAGTATTACAGGTAAGAGTATTAGAGATGGAATTGTAATTATTTCTACAGAAGGTTATTTTAACAAAGATTTGGGTGAAGCTTTGAAAGCCGAAGCTGATGTTGAAATTAAAAACGGTCACAAAAACTTTCTAATTAATCTTGAAAATTCAAAGATTGTAAACAGCATTGGAGCGTCGATTTTAATTGAAATAATTGAGGATCTACAGTCTATGGATGGCTCATTAAATTTTTGCAACTTAGCTCCTATTATAGCTAAGACATTTAAAATAATGGGGTTAACAAAATATTGTGAAACTTTTGAAAATGAAGATGCAGCTATAGCTAAATTGGCTTAAAATGCTACTTGATCTTTCCTCTTTTTCAAAAGTTTATGATAAAGAGAAACTTCCAAATAAAAAAATAGATTTAATTGTTGAATGGCTTGAAAAAAAAGGGTTTCAGGTTCAGTTTTTCTTAGACAACAAAAATCTCTTATCAAAATCAAAGAAGTCAGCTTTTGTTAAGATAGAAAGTCTAGATTTCTCAAGCCTATTTTCAAAAAAAAATCTGCTTCCCTATTCTAAGATTTCTAAACATTTTAAAACAAACTTATTTGATGGTAATAACAATTCGTCAAACAACCTTGAGGGAATAATAGCTGGACTAAAAGTTAAATCTTTATATGTTGGAGCATTTTATTTGTGGAATTCTAAACTTGATAATCATGATTTGTCAGTAACAATTGAATACTTTAAGCATTTGGTTGAATCAAACTTTAGAGAATTACTTTTAAAGAAAAAGTTAAGAAAAAACACTTCAGATTTAAGAGATAAAAAACTAGAGGTTGAATCGTTTATTGATATTTCAGAGCTATTAAGTGGAACAAGTGAATCAGAAATTTTATTTCAAAACCTTCTAGAATATCTTGTATTTACAATGAATGCCACAAAAGGAGTAATTCTTTCTAAAGAACCAAATTCTGGAATATATGAGTTAAAAGCAACATTAGGCATAAAAGATGATCTCGATAAAAAAATCTTTAGGGAGAACAAGGGGATTTTATCGATTTTAAAAAAGGAAAAACAATCATTGCTGCTTAATTCCTCAGAAGATCTGCCATTACTTTCTTTTTCTAAAAAAAATTCTGTGGTTGGCCCTTTTTTAAATGGTAAAAATCTTAATGGTTGTATAATATTGTACGATAAGGAAAGTAGAAAAGGTTTTGTTGATTTTAATCAACATGATTTAAGATTTTTTAATTCTGTTGTTAAAAAAATCTCTTTATCATACAACAATATAATTCTTTTAGACAATGTCAAAAAATCCAAAAAACTTATTGACAACATCATGTCTTCTATTTCAACAGGGATAGTAAAAATTAATCTGATGGGTGAAATTGAATATATCAATGATTCAGCAATAGATATTTTTCAGCTTAATAAATCCATACTAATAGATAACCATTATGCAATCGTTTTTGGGGGGAATCCAGAACTTGTAGAATTAATAGAATTTGCAGAAAGTAGGAATCATATTCTTTATGAGGAAAATTTAAAAGTCAAAAAAAAAGATAACAATGAAACTAACATCAATCTAACCATTTCCCCTGTTTTTGACGAAGGAGTTAATTCGGGCTCTGTAATTTCTTTTGAAGATTTATCTGATATAAATAAAGTGAAATCAACTTTTAAAAAATATGTGTCTGAAAATATAGTTGATGAATTACTATTAAACGAGGATTCCTTAGAGCTTGGTGGAGTAGAACAGGAAGTATGCGTACTATTTTCAGATATAAGAGGATTTACCTCCATGTCTGAAAGGATGGAGCCTTCTAAAGTTGTTAATCTTTTGAACAGTTTTTTTGATAAAATGATTGATGTCGTTTTCAAATACAATGGAACTTTAGATAAAATTATAGGCGATGAATTAATGGTTCTGTATGGAGCGCCGCTTAAAAAATCAGATGATATTTTAAATGCTGTAAAAACTGCAAAAGAAATGTTTACAACTCTTGACAAATTCAATATCAGAATGATTGAGGAAGGATATCCCAAATTAAATATTGGAATTGGGATTAACTATGGTAAGGTGATATGTGGTAATATCGGATCTGAGCAACAGATGAACTACACAGTAATAGGTGATACAGTTAATTTAGCCTCAAGATTGTGTTCGGCTGCTAGACCCGGTGAAATTATAATCTCTGATAGTGTATATAAAAATCTAGATGACAATCAAGGCTTTTCAATTAACGAAGAATTATCATTAAAGGGTAAAAAGCAACCAGTAAAAAACTGGAAATTTACCTTTCAGTTAGATAGCATAAATACTAATAAAAAATAGTGTTATGAATATGAGTGATCTAAGTAAATGTTTCAGACCCTTATTGACATTTAGAAACTTAGTTGATGCAATATTAGCTGTAGCATAAACGGATTGAGTTAAATGTTTTCTGTAAGTATTTTCATCATTTAGCACTTCTTCTAGAGAATCATAAAAGTTTTCGAAATTTTTATATTTTGAAACATCCCCAAAAAATAAAGGAGATTTTTTAACTGTAAAATCAAATCTTGGTAGAATACACATAACGCATCTTCTCAAAGATGCGATAATAAAAAAAAAGGATATCCCAAGAAGTAAAATGTGGACTACTCCAGAAAATCCTGATGAAAAAGAATAAATATTCTCTTCATCTAATATATCTAGTGTGTAACCCAAACCGAAAATTAGACTATAAATTGATATTATAGCCGTAGCTTTAACTTCAGCAAATTGAATTTGGCCATAGTTGTAATTAATGACATTCCAATAATCTTCAATATCAATATTTTTGAGTTTACCACTCATAAGAATTTGTATTTGGTTTGTTAGTTACTTTTTTAAATATAAAAATTTAAATTGAGAAAAATAAGAAGTAAAAGCTGCCAGCGGTGTGAAAAAATTGAGAATGTAATGTACAGAGTTACGTTTCAAAAAAAACTTGGTTGGCAATTTTTATGCAAGCAGTGTGTTTTGGAAGTCAAAAATAGTGCCTCGTATAAATATGGAGGTACTTGGAAAAAATAAACGATTATATGTTTATCATAATTCTGGGCAAAGAATATCAAAATCTTGCTCAGCTTCATAAAAACTTGTTATGTTACTTGTTGGGTAAATTGAACTACACTCATCATAAGTTCTAAACAGCCCTCCCTGATTATCAAGGTAGTAAGTAAATGTTCCACAATGATTTAACCTTTCACCAGTAACCCTGTAGCCTAATTTTAATGTATCTGTACCACTTTTTAATATAGTATATTGAAACTCGTTACCTCTAATGTCCTTTGGATTTTCAGTGAATTCCAAACAAATTCCATCCTCAACCAGAATTAGCCTGAAGGGGTCGTTTTTGAAAATTTTGTAGTTAGATCCTCTTGTCCAAACAATATCGCTAACTTTTTCTAGAAATAATTCTTGCTTGGTTTCCTTGCTGCAGGATAAGGAAATAATTAATATGTAGAGAAGTAAAACCTTTTTCATAATTCAATTTTTTTTTACAAAGTCTCTAGCAATAGCAATAAGCACAATGATCATAGTAATTATAACAACAATTGCCACACCTTTTGGAGTCATAGAATTTTTTTAACTCTGCAAATATAAAAAAACAGCACTATTGATTTATTTTAGTGCAATATTTTATAAATAAATTTAGCTTGATCAAATTAAGGGAAGCCAAAATAGAAGATTTATCCACGCTATTGGAATTCGAAAAAAGCCTTATCGAATATGAAAGAGCTTTTACACCTAATCTTAAAAAAAGTAATTTTAATTATTATGACTTGAAATCATATATCAAAAATCCTGAAATCTCAGTAGTTGTCGCAGAAAAAGAAAATTCCTTAATTGCCTCAGGTTATGCACTAATTCGCTTTAATAAAACATATAAAAATCCTTCACATTTTGTATTTCTTGGATTTATGTATGTGGTCCCAGAGTATAGGGGTATGGGATTGAATAAAAAGGTTTTAGGGTATCTTATGGATTGGGGTAAAAAAAAGGGCTATTCAGAATTCCAACTTGATGTTTATGCTCCAAATCAAAGTGCAATAAAAGCATATAAAAAAGCAGGATTTGACTTTGAAACAATTACAATGAGGTTAAATTTAGAATAGTCAATATTTGATATATTTAAAAAATATAATGATTAAGCTTTTTTTTAAATTCTTTTATTTATTTTGTATTAACTATAAATTAATTCCATTGAGGAGGTACATACTGATTTTTTTTGTGTTAAGCCCAATAATGGTTTTCTGCCAACAGGGGAGAAACATTGACCTAGATGAAGTTGTCAATACTGCTGGAATAATTCCAAGAATAAATATAGACGGTTTAATTTATTCGATTAGAGATAGAGATCGAATTATAACAAATATATTGAAATCACCTTTTTGGGAAAAGGGTTATAAGTTTACTATTAATCTAGAGGATTATGATACTGGGAAAAAATATAGTTTCCAAAATAAAGGAAGACTAAGAGTTTTTATAAATAATATTGAGTTAACACCAAGGCACAATTTTAAAACTTATAAAACAATTAATGAGGTTTTAAAAAATTCAGAAGACATTTCTATCATTTCAAGTTCTGAATTTGTAAAGAAAGAACTAGGAAAATTTGAGCCCTACTATGAAGCTGGTCAACCAATTTATTCAGGAGCAGAAAAAGATGAAGTCCCCGTAACACTTATAAAAATAAATTCTATTTTGGGTAGCGATGTAGTTTACAACAAAACAAGAAAAGAAAGAAAAAAATTAAAAAAACTTTCAGATTTCAAGGTAATATCAGAAAAACAAGAGATCCCTGTTGCAGCTAACGGTCCTGGCGCTACTTTTTTGCAACCTGGAAGTGCTGTAGCTATTGATCAAGTTAAATCAATAGAATTGGATAATATTGATTTAACCCAGAACATTGAAGATGACGGTGTAGTATACACCCCAAAATTAGTTAATGGACAAATTACTTTTACAAAAAATTCAAAGCTTACAAAAATTAAAAAGCAAAGCGAACGGTATAAAAGGATGGGTCTCAATGAATGGGGTATAGATGTAAACGCTAATACGTGGGCACAAGCATTAAGAGCCCACCTTAAAGGCAAGCAAACCTTTGTCACTAGTGACGGGTTCCCAGTACTTTTTGCAGCTGTAACTCTTGGAAGTAGTCAACCTGGTCCACTATGGGTTGTCGATGGTGTTTATTTAAACGAGCCACCAATAGGTGTAAGATCTCTGGCATATTTGATACGTAAAGTAAATGTCTATAAATATGATACAGCAAAGTTTGGCTCAAGAGGAGCTGCAGGAGTTATTGAAATTTTTACATTAAGTGGATTTTCAGAAAGTACAGGCAGCTATAAAAGAAGTTTTGAAGTAAAAGGGAAAGAAAATATAAAGTTAATGAAGGAGTTTCAAAGTTTTGAAAAACAATTCTTGTCTAGAAGAGAAGAACTAAACGATGTAAGAAAAATTTTGATCCAACTTAATGAACCTGAAAGAGTAGATTCGATTCAAGGATTATTACAATCATTGACTTTAAAAAGCTACTTGTTTACAGCTAATTTTGCAATTAATAATGCTGATTTTGAAATTGCTCCTTACCTGGCGTTAACTAAAATTTCCGATGCTCAACTTCCAATCTTGGAGTCCATAGAAGAAAAATTATCTCCTCAGGTTAGAAAATCTAAGCATGGGAAAAGGTTTATTGAATTTTTAGAAAACAAAAAACGAAAAGATTCGACAAATTTTGAATAGTTTTATTTAAACATAAAATTACAAATGCTAATCTCTAAATAGAATCACATTTTGATAACTCAAAACTAAAACTATGAAAAAAATTATTTTTTTTATTCTTACCTTAATAATTGCCTCATGTTCAGAGAAAAAAGATGTTTTAGATATTCCACTTACATCTGATTCTTCTGAAGCAATTTCAATTTTATCTGAAGAATTATTTTTTAGGACAAATGAGACTCCTGGAAGAATTAATGGAGGTCAGGCTTCTAAAATAAATGCTGCACTAAAAGAGGCTCTAGAAGTTGATCCAGATTTTAATATCGTAAAAGCATTTCTTGCAGATTCGGACAACTTTCTTAATGATTCTGAAAGAAGAAGTTTAATTGAATCTGCTTATGAAAATAGGAACAATGTTTCCGAAATAGAAAAAGGGCTTATTGAATCAATATATTTTAATCGAGTTAACGGGAATAAAGTAAAGGCTGCTCAAATTTTAGATAAACTTGTAAAGGATAATCCTGAATATTATTACTTAAGAATTTATAATGGCAATTTTCAAAATTTTGTAATGCAGAATCCAAAAAATGCCGAGATGAATTGGAAATCTGCGTTAGAAATTAACCCAAACGCTAATATAGCTAAACTACTAATTTCTCAACTTCATTTTGTTACCACTCCTGATTTTATTCTTCTTGATTCTGACGAAATTGATCTAAATTATGCAATTGGTTTAATTAAAGAAGTTGAAAAAATTCAACCAAATAATTCTACACCACCTAGATTATTAGGAAATATTTATAGAGTAAGTGGGGATTTTGATTTATCCCTAGAATCTTACCAAAAAGCCATGGATTTAACTAAGAATAAGGATGGATTATTTTTTAGTACGCTGTACCTTATTAGTGGACATGTTTATCTCTTTAAAGGTGAATATGACAAGGCAAGAGAGTATTATGCTAAATCATTAGAGATATACGATCAGCCCTTTTACAGCACAAATACATCAGCATGGTCAACAAATAGTTATTTATATGAAAAAAAGTATGGAAAGGCTATTATAGCAATAGATGAGTTAGAAAAAAAGGTTAATAATTATGACATAGATGATCTTTCAAAAAACAATTTATTATTTAGATGTGCACAAGAAAAATTTATTGCATATGGCCATAGTCAAATGAAAGAAGAAACAAAAAAAGTTGTGAAAGATATTAAAGAGATTGAGATAAAAATAAAATCTAACCGATTGGCGAATATTAGTTCAGAATCTGAAATAAGAAATATTGAACTTCAGAGTGAATTAAATCAGGCTTTTTTTGAAATTTGGTATAACATTCTATTTGGTGAATATCAAGTTGCAAGAGAATCATTAAGAAATTTTTCACTCCTGTCAAGTGAATTTTTAAGCTACGATTCAAAGGCCATGATAAACTTTTATAAGCTTTCTGGTTATTTGAATTTAATGGAGGGGAATATTAGCCAATCTATTTCATTTTACGAACAAATTCCTACAGAATTATTGGAAGGTGATAATTATCAACTTTATTTTTATGCCTTAGCTATAAAGGCTAATGGGAATACAAATAAGAGTAATGAATTATTTGATTATTTAGCCAATTACAATTTTGCAGGATGGGAGAATTCAATAATTAGACCCTTAGCTAAAAATCAAATTAAAGGTTAGTCTGGTTTTGACCTTATGAGAATATTAAAATTTGTTTGTTGTTGTATTCTAATTTTTGGTTTTTGTCATTATTCATCTGGGCAGACTTCCTATGCTAAATATAATCTAAGCTCAAATTATATCGAAAGTATTTTTTATGATAGTGATGGAAAATTGTGGATTGGTACAGACGAGGGTTTAAACCTTATTACTAGCCATGATCAGTATCAATTCCTAGCTGATATATCTGATGAAAAGGGCTTATTAGATTCGGAAATTTTCAAACTGAATGATTTGAAAAATGGTAATCTTGCGGCCTTCTCCATTAATGGTTTAAGTATTTTTAATCCAAATGAATTTAATTTTAAACAGGTTGCATTAAAATCTAAGCCGGTTTCAATCTATTTTGATATCAACACCGACTCTTATTGGATTACCACTGAGGAAAGCGGCATTGTAGTTCTTGATGCTAAATTTGAAATAAAAAAAAATTTTTCTTTTGATCCTTTGAATCCACTTTCTGTCTCTTCTTCAAGGTTTAAAGGCGAAAATAAAATTGTTTTTAATAATCAAAATGCTTTTGTTGGAACTGGCAACGGGTTTAATATTTTTAATAAAGAACAACAAACATTTAAAAGATTCTATTCAGGTAAAAATGGATTGGACTCAAATTTAATAATAGGACTTTTTAAATTAGACAAAGAATCTCTTTTAGTCGCAACAGCAAATAAAATGTTCCTCTTTGATATTTTATCTCAAAGATTCAAACCCCTTAAACTGCAAATAGAAAATTTGAATGAAATAATTCAGATAAGTAAAACAGGATTTATTTTTTCAAGTGAATCTGACGTTTATAAAATTGAACTATCAAATGATTTTAGTTTAAAAAAAGAGTTAATACATGATTTCAAATCTAAAAAACCAACTCGTTTTAAAAAGATAGAAGAAGGTATTTTAATTTTTAATCAAGACCTAGATTATATTTTAAAGTTTGACACAAAAAATAAATCAATTTCTAAATATTTTATTTTTAGCAAAATTAATGCAGTTGAAAAAATTAATTCAAGACTAATTATTGGAACAGACCTGGGTGTAATAGAAAAATCATTATTCCAAAATATTATAAATACGAAGAAAAATGATGAAGATTTATTCTTTTACGATAATAAATATAATTATGAAACGCGAGTCTATAAATTAACTATCAAAATTAAATCAAATGGTTTGGAAAAATCATTTAGTATTCCTAAATCAATAGCAGTAAATAGAAATACTCTATTTGAAATAAATGATGATTATCTATTTATTTTTGATAATAAACTACACATATTTGATTTTAGTTCTAGATCATTTAAGACAAACCTAACAACATCTAATGATTATCTTAAAGGTGAAATTACATCGATAAAGCTCATCGATAAATATTTGTATTTATCAACAGGGAATGGAATTGTTGGTATTAATGTAAAAAAATCTAAAAATCCTAGAAAGTCATTTAGAAACAGTATAGAACAATTTGAATTCAATAACTTACTTAATGATAAGGTTCCTAAATCTTTCTCAGATATCGAAAAAGTTGGGGATTATTTTTTTGTTGGGAGCGAGAATGATGGTCTTTCACTTTATAAAAATGACTTTAACCAATTGATTAAAAAGTTTGACTATGAGAGGGGGAATTCTAGAACACTTTCATCTAAATCGATTGTCAAAATTTTTAATGATGATTTGAAAAATCAATTATTATTGGCAACTAGAGGCAGTGGATTATTTACATTTAATTTAAGAGACAGTTTATTTGCAAATTACAATTTAAGCGATGGTCTACTTTCAAATAATATAAATGATTTTGCGAAAATTGATGGTAAAATTTGGATACAATCTGGCAATGGAATAAATTTTTTTGAAGATGGGATACTTAGAAATATAAACCCTGATGATGGTATAAAAATTAATTCATTCCATAAAGAATCTATCCATAAGATGGATGAAAAAATATTTCTTACTGGTTACAAAAATTCAGAAACCTTTAATCCAAATGAAATTAAGAAATCTCAATCTTATAAACTTAAAGTGGGAGTTTTAAATATTACAGGCTATGATGATGAAAATACTGGAAGAATTATAGCGAAATCGGATAGCTTAATAAGCTTAGATGAAAGCGTTAGTTCGCTAGAATTAAATCTTTTCACAAATGCCTCAAATAAAAACAATCTAGTCCAATACTCTTACAAAACTTCATTTGGGGGGAATATTATTGATGTAGCTAATTTCAAAAATAAAATTAAGTTAAACTCTTTGCCATTTTATGATTCTCAAATCCAAATTTTTGCTAAAGATGGTAACGGAAATAAAAACTCAAATGCCCTCATTTTAAATTTCTACAATATCCCTCCTTGGTGGTTAAGAACAGAAACAATTATTTTTTACGTTGTTTTCGGTTTAATATCAATTTATTTGGTTGTCAAGTTTAGAGAAAAACAGACAAAGAAAAGAATTGAGGGAGAACGTAAATCTAAGGAACTTGAGGAAGCAAGAAATCTTCAAAATAGTCTTTTGCCAAAAATTAATCCAGAAGTGGATGGTTATCAAATTAGCACTTTTTTAAAATCAGCAACAGAAATAGGAGGTGACTATTATGATTTTTTCTATGAAAAAGGGAAATATTTTTATGCAATTTGTGGAGATGCAACTGGACATGGTGTAATTTCTGGGATAATGGTTTCAGTAACTAAAGCTGCACTAAACGGGATTCCCATGAGTTCACCGAGTAAAATTTTAGAGCAATTGAATGGAATTGTTAAAAAAGTAAATTTTGGAAGATTAAGAATGAGTTTAAGTGTTGCAAAAATTAATGTGGACTCAATTGAGTTAAGTTCTGCTGCAATGCCACCTACCTATTATTTTAATTCAAAAAAAAATAATCTTGAAGAAATTTTGGTTCCGAACTTACCCCTTGGTGGAATTCAGAGGGAAAAATTTGATGGAATAAAGTTAAACTTTAAAAAAGGAGATTTAATTGTTATGATTTCTGATGGACTTCCTGAATTACCAAATCCAAATGAAGAGCTACTCGATTATGAGAAAGTTGAGCAATGTTTAAAAAATAATTCAAAGAAAGATGCTGAGGAAATAAAAGATGCACTAGTAAATCTTTCTGACGAATGGTCAAACGGTAAATTAAACCCTGACGATATTACAATTGTTGTAATTAAAAAAGCAGCTTAGAATGATTATTTCATTACATTTTAAGATCTAATTTTTATTAGTTTATCTTAAGAATAATTATCTTTTGTAATTAACTAAATGAGGCCAAATAAAAAAATATTAAAAATCCACCCTCTAGACAACTTAGTTGTTGCTCTATCTGACCTAAATAAGGGAGAGATTTTCAATATTGATAATAAAAAGATAAAGTTAAAAACAGATGTAAAAGCAAAACATAAATTTGCAATCGATAATTTGAATTTGGGAGGTCAAGTATACCTATATGGAGTGCTTGTTGGAAAGGCAATTAAATCTATATCTGAGGGGGAGGCCATAAATACGCAAAACATTTGTCATTATACAAAAAGATATACCTTACCTAAAAAACTAAAAAAAACATCTACACCCAATTTATCTAATAATCAATATAGCAGTAAAACCTTTGATGGTTTTCATAGAGAGGATGGCAAAGTAGGAACGGAAAATAATTGGCTCGTAATCCCACTTGTGTTTTGTCAAAACCGAAACATAGATGAATTAAAAAAAGCTTTATTAAGTGGCTTAGGATATGGTAGCTCAAGAGAAAGAGTTTTTAATCTTGCTAGATTAATTTCAAATTTTAAAGCTGGTGCAACAAAATCAGAATTACTGAATGAAAAAGTATTGACTTCAGAAAAGGACAGTTCACAAAAACCACTATTTTCAAATGTAGATGGGATATATTTTTTAACTCATGAAGGGGGATGTGGCGGGTCGAAATATGATTCTGTTAGCCTCTGTAATTTAATTGCAGGCTATATTAATAATCCTAATGTTGCGGGAGCAACTATTTTAAGTCTAGGATGCCAACATGCTCAAATAAGTCTTTTGGAAAAATCATTGAAAAGAATAGCACCGGATCTTAAAAAAACAATTTTCTTCATGGAGCAGCAAAAAAGTAATTCGGAAGAAGAATATTTAGCAGAATGTATTAAAAAAACATTTGTTGGTCTTATTGAGGCAAACAAAATTAAACGTAAACCTGCATCATTGAGTAAACTTACCTTAGGATTAGAATGTGGAGGTTCAGATGGCTTTTCTGGAATTTCAGCAAATCCAGTGTTAGGATTTGTTTCTGATATAATTGTTGGGCAAGGCGGCTCAGCAATTTTATCTGAATTTCCAGAATTAAATGGAGTTGAACAAGAGTTAATTAATCGATGTACCACTCTGGAGAAAGCAAAAAAATTTAAAACTTTAATGCAAAATTATAATAGAAAAGCAACTGCCTTAGGAGCAGGTTTTGATTCTAATCCTTCTCCAGGAAACATAAAAGATGGTCTAATAACTGATGCTATTAAGTCAGCTGGAGCTGCAAAAAAAGGCGGAACTTCCCCGATAGTTGATGTATTAGATTATACAGAACAAACTATTATTCCAGGCTTAAATCTTTTATGTACTCCTGGGAATGATGTTGAATCAACTACAGCACTTGCAGGGTCAGGTGCCAATATTATTTTATTTACAACAGGTTTGGGAACTCCTACAGGAAATCCTGCAGTTCCTGTTATTAAAGTTTCCTCTAATACAAGTTTATATAATAACATGGCAGATATTATTGATTTTAATACAGGTACTATTATTGACGGAACTAGTACAATTGAGGATTGTGGAGAAAAACTTTTAAATTTTGTTTTAGAAGTGGCAAGTGGAAGAGTAAAAGTTTGTGCTCGGGAACTGGATCAGAATGATTTTATTCCATGGAAAAGAGGTATGTCACTATAAATTTAATACGATGAATAATAAATTTTATCTAAAAAATAAAACTGTTATTATTACAGGAGGTGGAAGTGGAATTGGCGAAGCTATTTCATGCACCCTTGCATCCCAAGGCGCAGTTGTTCATATCTTGGATAATCAATTTGAATCTGCACTGGAAACGGTAAATCGTATCAAAAAAAATAATTTTGTTGGTGTAGCCCACAAATGCGATGTTTCAAATAATGAAGAAGTCAATCAAGTCATTCTTGAAATTCATAAAACATCAAACATTGAAATCCTAATTAATAATGCTGGAATTGCTCATGTCGGGAACATAGAAAACTGTAAAGAAGAAGATTTAGATAGATTATATAATGTTAATATCAAAGGAGTTTATAATTGTTCAAAAGCTGTTATTCCAATTATGAAAAAAAATAAAAATGGTTTGATTATTAATCTCGCATCTATAGCTTCTAGTGTTGGTATTAGTGATCGATTTGCATATTCTATGACAAAGGGTGCTGTTCTTACTATGACCTATTCAATTGCTAAAGATTATGTGAAAGATAATATTAGATGTAATTGTATTTCACCAGCCAGAGTCCATACTCCCTTTGTAGATGGCTTTATAAAAAAGAATTATCCGAATGAAGAAAAAAAAATGTTTAAAAACTTATCAAAAACTCAACCCATAGGACGCATGGGAACCCCACAAGAGATTGCGGATCTTGCTTTATACCTTTGTTCTGAGGAAGCAAAATTTATAACCGGATCAAATTTTGCAATTGACGGAGGATTTGTAACTCTTAATTCACAATAATTATGAAACTAATTAGATTTGGTCAACTTAAAAAAGAAAAGCCAGGCATATTAAAATCTGATGGAAAGCGACTTGATGTTTCTGCTTTTGTACCCGATTATGATGAAAACTTTTTTAGAGAAGAAGAGTATAAAGGTCTAAAAAAATGGCTTTCTCAAAATGAAAATTCTTGTCCTGTAGTTAACAAAAGTACCAGATGGGGCTGTCCCTTAGCAAGGCCTTCAAAAATTGTCTGTGTGGGATTAAATTATGCTAAACATGCCAAAGAAAGTGGTATGGAAATACCAAATGAACCTGTTTTATTTTTTAAATCAACTTCTGCAATTGTAGGACCATATGATCCAATTGTCATACCCAAAGGAAGTGTCAAGACGGACTGGGAGGTAGAACTTGCCATAGTTATTGGCAAGGAAGCTTCATATGTTTCAAAGCATGAGGCTTTAAAATATGTAGCTGGCTATGTTCTTCATAATGATGTAAGCGAACGTTCTTTTCAGTTAGAGCGTTCGGGACAGTGGGTAAAAGGGAAGAGTAGTGACAGTTTTGCTCCCATAGGCCCATTTATTGCCACTAGTGATGAAATTATAGATCCAAATAATCTCAACCTTTGGCTTAAACTTAATGGAGAAACTATGCAGGATAGTAATACATCTGATTTTATTTTTAATGTTCAAGAAGTAATAAGTCATATTAGTCAATTTATGACTTTACTTCCAGGTGATGTTATTTCAACAGGAACACCCTTCGGAGTTGGCCTAGGATTAAACCCACCAAAGTACTTAAAAGAAGGAGATGAAGTAGAATTGGGTATTGAAGGTTTGGGAATTTCAAAACAAAAATGTGTAACTCATAAAAATGATAATTGATAGCCATCAACATTTTTGGAATTATAATCCTGAAAGAGATACTTGGATAGATGAATCAATGCAAGCACTTAAAAAAAATTTTCTTCCAGAAAATTTAAAACCAATTTTAATAGATAATGGAATAGACGGTTGTATTTCAGTTCAAGCAGATCAATCATACCAAGAAACAGAGTTTTTACTACAATGTGCATCTAATAACAACTTTATAAAAGGTGTTGTTGGTTGGGTTGATTTATGTTCACCTGATTTAGAGAAAAAATTAAAAAGGTACAGTACAGATAAAAAATTTAAAGGTGTGAGGCACATCGTTCAATCTGAATCCAAAGAATATTTACTTCGGAAGGATGTACAAGCTGGAATATCAAAATTATCCAATTTCAACCTTACTTTTGACTTGTTACTTACTCCGATTCAGCTCCAATCTGCAATTAAGTTGGTAAAAACTTTTCCTAATCAAAAGTTTGTTCTAGATCATATTGCAAAACCATGTATATCTGAACCATTAAGTAAAACTTGGTTAAATGACATAATTAATCTATCGAAACAGAATAATGTCTTTTGTAAGATTTCAGGATTAGTAACCGAGACAAAAGGCTATAATTTTCTGGAAGCTGATTTTTTACCTTTTCTAGATATAATATTTCAATATTTTGGTTTTGACAGGATAATGTATGGTTCCGATTGGCCAGTTTGTTTACTAGCGGCACAATATAAAAAGGTACTTGATATAATTACAGATTATTTATCAAGCTACGATTCTAAAACTAGAGAAAAAATAATGGGAACAAATGCCCAAATATTTTATAACTTATAGTAAAAATGGATTTAGGATTAAAGGGTAAAATAATAATTGTAACTGGAGGCTCAAAGGGGATTGGTTCTGGTATTGTTTCAGTTTTACTTGAGGAAGGAGCTATACCCATTATAGTAGGAAGAGACAAAAAGACTATTATAAGTGCAGTAAATAAATATAAAGAAAGAAATCTTGAAGTTGGTTTTGCATTTGCAGAGTTGACTGATCCGAAGCAATGCGAGCAAGCCGTAAAAAAAATAATAAATGACTTTAGAAAAATTGATGGTCTTGTAAATAATGCTGGAGTTAATGATGGAATAGGCTTAGAAAAGGGGAAGTACGAAGACTTTTTAAATTCAATAAATAAAAACGTTGCTCACTATTATAAAATGGCTCAACTAGTGTTACCCGAACTAAAAAAAAATAAGGGTACAATTGTAAACATCGGCTCGAAAGTGTCGGCTACGGGACAAGGCCGGACATCAGGATATGCCGCTGCATGTGGGGGTAGAAATGCATTAACTAGAGAATGGGCAGTAGAATTAATACCTTATTCGATAAGGGTTAATAGTGTAATTGTAGCAGAATGTTATACACCTTTGTATAAAAAATGGGTTGAAAGTTTTGAAAATCCAGAGGAAAAGCTTGCCTCAATAACTGATAAAATACCCCTAGAAAAGCGGATGACCACAATTGAAGAAATTGCTAGTACAGTAGCTTTTTTAATTTCAGAAAAATCGAGCCATACAACTGGACAATTAATTTATGTTGATGGGGGTTATACTCATTTAGATCGAACTATTTTATAACCTATTCAAATAAATATGGAGAGTGATTATAAAAAAAAGTACTGTTTAGCATTGGATTTAAAAAATGATCCAAAAAAAATTCAGGCCTACATAGATCACCATAAAAATGTATGGCCTGAAATTAAAGAAAGTATAAAAAATGCTGGGATCAGTCATCTTGAGATTTTTCATACTCATAATCGTTTGTTCATGATTATTGAAGCAAATAAAAAATTTTCTCTCCAAAATAAATCTAAAATGGATTCAGAAAATCCTTTTGTTCAAAAATGGGAACAATTAATGTGGGATTATCAAAAATCACTTCCAAACACAAAAAAAGGAACTAAATGGGTTCTTATGGAAAAAATTTATGATTTAGATAAATCACATCGTGATTAAAAATGTAATAATACTTATGAATGTAAAATCACCATCTTTAGTTTCTAGGCAAGTATTAGTACCTTTTATATTGGTTACTTCTCTTTTTGCTCTTTGGGGTTTTGCAAACGACATTACAAATCCAATGGTAGCTGCATTTGGAACGCTTATGGAACTATCAAACGCTAAAGCTGCTTGGGTACAGTTAGCTTTTTATGGTGGCTATGCAACAATGGCTATACCGGCTGCAATTTTTGTAAGAAGATTTAATTATAAAAAAGGAATTATTCTTGGTCTGGCACTATATTCATTGGGTGCACTTCTTTTTTATCCAGCTGCAAAATTTGAAGCATTTGGATATTTTTTGATGTCACTATACATATT
Source organism: uncultured Bacteroidota bacterium (assembly GCA_902520765.1). GTDB lineage: Bacteria > Bacteroidota > Bacteroidia > Flavobacteriales > Flavobacteriaceae > MS024-2A. The sequence continues at coordinate 6,402 of CABYPG010000001.1, read as the reverse complement.
GACATTTGGATTAGCTTTTTTAGAAACAACGGCTAGTCCTTATATAATGTCAATGGGTGAAGACAAAACTGCAACACGAAGACTCAATTTAGCACAGGCTTTTAATCCTTTTGGATCTCTACTGGGCATGTTTGTAGCATCCAATTTTATTCTTTCAAAATTAAAATCAGATCAAAGAGACATTTCAGGAGAATTAATATTTAATTCATTGGAGAATGTTGAAAAAGCAATAATTAGAACACATGATTTAAGCATAATTAGTATGCCTTATATTATTTTAGGATTCTTTGTAGCTGTGATGTTAATCTTGATTACGATTACTAAAATGCCACATAAAATTAGTGAATCACATTTATCAGATGAATTAGAGGCCTTTAAAAGATTATTTCGAAATTCCAATTACAGGGAAGGAGTAATTGCTCAAATTTTTTATGTAGGTGCACAAATTATGTGTTGGACATTTATAATACAATACGCTGATAAATTAGGAATACCAAAAGCCCAGGCTCAAAATTATAATATTTTAGCAATGAGTATTTTTTTAATAAGTAGATTTCTTTGTACTTATTTAATGAAATTTATAAGCTCAAAAAAACTGCTAACTCTATTTGCAGTTGGAGGTATAATCTCAATTTTCGGAGTAATTTTTATTCATGATATTAGAGGGCTTTATTTTCTAATTGCTACCTCTGCGTTTATGTCTTTAATGTTTCCAACAATATATGGTTTGGCACTTCACGGGTTAGGGAGTGATACTTCATTAGGGGCAGCAGGACTTGTCATGGCAATCGTAGGAGGAGCACTTATGCCACCCTTACAGGGATGGATTGTAGATTTCGAAGCTGTGGGGAACTACAAAGCAGTAAATATTTCATTTGTTTTACCTTTAATTTGTTTTTGTGTTATTGCAGCTTATGGTTACCGTACATTAAAAGTTCACAAAAATTAAATATCATGAAATCAGATATTCATTACATTAACAGCAAATATCCTTCAATACCTGACCTAAGGAATAAGGCTAAATCTAAAATTCCCAGATTTGCTTTTGAATATTTAGATGGTGGGTGTAATGATGATATAAATTTGAAAAGAAATACACAACGAATTCGAGAAGTTGAGTTAAAGCCTAAATATTTAGTTTCATACAAAGAACCTAATTTAAAGGTAAATCTATTCGATGAAACATATGATGCGCCTTTTGGAATTGCACCTATAGGGCTACAAGGTTTAATGTGGCCTAAGGCACCAGAGATTCTAGCAAGAGCTGCTTTTAACCATAATATTCCTTTTATTTTAAGCACCGTGTCTACTTCAAGTATAGAGACCATTTCCGAAATAACTGAAGGTAAATTCTGGTTTCAATTATATCATCCAGCTGAAGAAAGTGTAACTAAAGATTTATTAAAAAGAGCTCAATCATCAGGTTGTAAGGTTTTAATTATTCTTGCGGATGTCCCTTCTTTTGGTTATCGTCCTCGAGATATCAGAAATGGATTAGCTATGCCGCCTAAATTTTCTCTCAAAAATTTAATTGAAGTATTAAAAAGACCCGAGTGGGCTTTAAAGACTTTAATAAATGGGCAACCATCATTTGAGGTTTTAAAACCTTATATGCCAAAAAGCTTAAATTTAAAACAATTAGCAAAATTTATGGATAGTACTTTTTCTGGAAGATTAAATGAAGAAAAAATTAAAAAGCTCCGAGATAGTTGGAAAGGGAAATTGGTCATTAAAGGGACTGAATCTATTCATGATATTGAAAAAGCTTACAAATTGGGAATAGATGGTGTTATAATATCTAATCATGGTGGAAGGCAAATTGACGTTGGACAGGCAACTGTAGATTCATTAAAAACCATCGCTCCAATTTATAAGGATAAATTAAAAATAATGATGGATAGCGGAATTCGCGGGGGTGCTGACGTTGCAAGAGTTTTAGGAGTTGGAGCAGACTTTACATTTCTAGGAAGGTCATTTATGTATGGTGTTTCTGCGCTAGGCTCAAATGGAGGTACTCATACAATATCTGTAATTAAGAAGCAATTAAAGCAGATTATGGAACAACTTGGTTGTAGTAAAATAAAAGATTTTGTTGATACACGTATATATCAGTGATTCATACAATTAAAATTAAAAATCTATAACCTATTAGCAGATATTATTTAGTAGTATCAAACTGTTTAAGTGTGCTAACTGATTTAATATTGGAGTTATTTATCAATCTAAGAAGATCTAACAACTGATCTATGTTTCTCATGTAATATTTGGCTGCAGTTTTTTTCTTCCCAACTTTTATTTTATAGCTCTTAGAGGGTAAACTCAAGAACATACTTTCATCTGTTACGTCATCTCCTGCAGCTAGACAAAAGGCGTATTTTTTTTGGTTAATTAGATCAAGAGCGCTGACTCCTTTATTTATATTAGAAGGTATTAGTTCTAGAACTTTATTTCCATCCAGTAATGTTAAATCATTTGGCAACAAACTTTTTAAAACTGTTTTTAGCTCAACTGCTCTTTGAATACCTAATTCTGGATCTGCTTTTCTATAATGCCATGAAAGTGAGTTTGTTTTATGTTCAATAAAAGTCCCTGGGGTGTTGTCAGTAAATGTGTTAAGTACTGGAAGTAAATGTTCAATCCATTTTTTACTAGGTCCCTTTTTCTGATGCCATTCACTATCTTTTTGCTTTAAATAAAGACCGTGCTCAGCAACTAAAGTAAGGTTCAAACCTGCAAAATGTTTATCTAAAAATGAATAAGTTCTACCACTTAAAATAACAACGTCAGTATTTTCATGAGAACTTATATTTTCTAATAAATCTAAAACAGGTTTAGGAGGAACAACTTTTTCTGGATTTTCGTGGAATCCCACAAGGGTGCCATCGTAATCCAATAATAAAAGTCTTCTTTTCGACTCTTGGTAAGACTTTACTATTTTTTTAGTAACTGCAGGAGTAACCAATTTTACTTTTGAAGAAAATTCCTTTTTTGATGTCTCATTAAGTGTATCAATGAAATTTGATGACCATTTATTTATGTCATATCGTTTAATACGATTTCTTAGGATCAAATTTCTTTCCTTCTGTTCTTTTAAAGGCATTTCAACAGCAGTTTTTATTGCTTGGGAAAGTTGTTCTATATCAAAAGGATTTACTGATATTGCTTGAGGTAATTCTTTTGAGGCTCCTGCTAGTTCACTTAATATTAAGACACCATCATTATTAATACGTGTTGCCAAATACTCTTTTGCAACTAAGTTCATCCCATCGCGAAGAGGTGTTATCATCGCAACATCAGCTGAAACATACAAATCAATCAGATTTTCAAAAGGCATTGAACGATAATAATACCAGACTGGAGTCCAATTTACTGTGGCAAATTTACCATTTATCCGGCCAACAACTTCATCTGTTTGTCGTTTTAAAATTTTGTATTGTGGAACCTTAGATCTTGATGGTACTGCTAACATTACTAACCTTATTTTGTCATGATATTCTGGGTTAGTATCTAGAAATCTTTCAAAAGCCAACAACCTATTCAATACCCCCTTAGTATAATCTAGTCTGTCAATTGATAGGATTAACTTTCCCTCATTAGCCAACTTATGGGTATTAATTTGCCTTTTTAACTCTGAATTACCAGGAGAAATCCTTAAGTTTTTTTGTGCGGCCTCTTCAAATTTCTTGAAATCTATACCCATTGGGAAGGTATTTGCAACTATTTCTCTACCTTGATAAAGGATTATATTAAAGTTAACTTCTAAGTTTAAAATTCTTTTAACAGAACTTAGAAAATGACGCTCATAATCATAAGTATGAAAACCTAAAAGATCCGCTCCTAACATTCCTCTTAATAGCTCTTCTCTTTTAGCAAAAATTCTAAAAATTTCAAATGAAGGAAAAGGTATATGAAGGAAAAAGCCAATTGTAACATTTGGATTAACATCTTTAATCATCTGGGGACAAAGCAAAAGTTGATAATCGTGCACCCATACTTTATCACCATCTTTGACAACTTTTAAAATCTCGTCAGCAAATTTTTGATTTACCTCTTTATAGGATTCCCACTGATACAAATCAAATTTGTGAATTTCAATAAAGTAATGAAATAATGGCCAAAGGCATTTGTTGGAAAACCCAAAATAAAAATTATCTAATTCTAACTCATTAAGAAAGACTGGGCAAAACTGCTTATCCAATAAATCCTTATTAATCTGCCTTTTACTTTTTTTGTCTAAACTGTCTGAACTTACTCCTGGCCAACCAATCCATAGTGAATCACCCTCTTTATGAAAGGATTTTAAACCAGTAGCAAGCCCACCGCTAGTAGGTGTGAAAAACCATTTACCATCACTACTTTCAGCTTGTACAGGTAGCCTGTTTGATACGATTATATTTTTAGCCATATTAATTAATATGAATACAAAATTAACACCATTCAAAAAGTAATAGCCAAAAAAGTCACTTTAAATTGAATTTATCCTAATTTAAGAATGTTACATGGTAATTAAAGATAATACTTCAATAAATCACATCCAATATTTCAGATACTTATCTCTTTAATGTTTTACTGTATGAAAATCCAAAAAAGTGATTTTTTCATATTAATTTTAAACAATATGAATTAACCTAATTATCAAATCATGTCTGTCCTCAAAAACTTAAATTATGGTATTATAGGTAATTGTAGATCAGCTGCTCTTATAAGCGACAAAGCATCTATTGATTGGTGCTGTTTACCAAAGTTTGATTCCTCATCAGTATTTGCAAAAATCCTAGATGACAAAAAAGGGGGAGGGTTTTGGATAGAAACAAAACAAAAATTTCATATTTCCCAAGCTTATCTAGAGAATACCTGTATTCTTAGGACTATTTTCCGAAATGAAAACCATGAATTTGAGGTAATAGACTTTATGCCTAGATTTATAAAAAATAAAGGAGAGTTTTATGCGCCCCCTGAAATAATTAGAATTGTTAGACCAATCAAAGGATCTCCTGAAATTAAGTTTAAGTATGACCCGAGATTAGAATATGCTCAAGGGGAGACTAAACATGTTGTTAAAAAAAATATGATTAGAAGTCGTGTAGATAGTCCAAAACATGATAGCCTTTTTTTGTATACAAATATTGAAAATATTAAAATAATACAGTCCAGTTTGCATAAACTTGAAGAAACAATTTTTTTTAATATTTCATACAATGAAAAATTAAAAACACCCCAGCTTTCCGATTGTCTTTTAAATTTTGATAGGACAAAAGTTTATTGGCTGAATTGGTGTTCAAAAACACCAGTTTTTAAACATTACAATAATCAAATTTTGAGAAGTGCTATGACATTAAAACTAATGTCTTATGACAAAACCGGAGCAGTATTAGCAGCAGTAACTACATCATTACCTGAAACTATCGGAGAGGTGAGAAATTGGGATTATCGTTTCTGTTGGATTCGTGATGCATCTATGGTTATCAGAGTAATTTCTAAACTCGGCCATAAAGGGATTGTAAAAAACTTTATAAATTTCATTATAGAATTAATTCCTGATAAGGCACAAAAATTGCAAATAATGTATGGAATAAATGGTGAGGAAATTCTTACAGAAGAGTTTTTAGATCACCTTTCAGGTTACCAAGGTTCTAAGCCAGTAAGAATTGGAAATGCTGCATATACTCAAAAACAAAATGATATTTATGGAATTTTAATGGATGCAATTCATGCTGAGATTAAACAGTTTTCCATTGGCTTTGAAAGATTACAAGAAATTTGGTCGATTGTTAAAGGAGTAGTTTGGGTTGTGAAAAATAATTGGCAAAATCCTGACAAAGGAATATGGGAATTCAGATCTGAGGATCTTCATTTTACCTTTTCTAAAGTATTATGTTGGGTAGCAATTGATCGTGCAATAAAAATTGCAGAATTATTGGATAAAAATGAAGCAGCTAAAAAATGGGAGCCTTTGAAAAATCAGATTAAAGATGATATCGAAAATAAAGCATGGAATGAAGAGATACAGGCTTACACACAATCCTATGGATCAAAACACCTCGATGCCTCAGTTTTACTAATAGAACAATACGGATTTATAAATCCAAATGAGTCACGATTCATAAGCACAGTCAATGCTATTGAAAAAGAGCTCGCATATGAGGGTCTATTGTATAGATATAAAAACCATGATGATTTTGGTTTACCGTCTTCGTCATTTACAGTTTGTACCTTTTGGTTTATAAATAGTTTAATCAAGATTGGGGAAGTAGATAAAGCAAAAACTTATTTTGATAATTTATTAAGTTTCGGGAACCATCTTCAACTCTTTAGTGAAGATATTGACTTTAAATCAAAACGTCTTCTTGGAAATTTCCCACAAGCATATTCACATCTTGCACTTATTGATACAGCATTATC